>CAXTAY010000025.1:0-55706 GCA_964242335.1 uncultured Acetobacteraceae bacterium
CTCGGTCAGCGTGGTCTTGCCGGCGTCCGGATGCGAGATGATCGCGAACGTGCGCCGGCGCGCGATCTCGGCCGCGATCCCGGTCATGCGCGGCGCATCGAGAGGCTCAGCGCGAGTAGAACTCGACGACGAGGTTCGGCTCCATCGTCACCGGGTACGGCACGTCGGTCAGCTTCGGCGAGCGCGCGAAGCGGCCCTTCATCTGGCGATGATCGACCTCGAGATATTCCGGCACGTCGCGCTCGGCGTTCTGCGCGGCGTCGAGCACCACGGCGAGCTGCTTGGACTTCTCCCGCACCTCGATCACGTCGTTGTCGCGCACCAGGAACGAGGGGATGTTGACCTTGCGCCCGTTCACCGTGACGTGGCCGTGATTGACGAACTGGCGCGACGCGAACGGGGTCAGGGCGAACTTCAGGCGGTAGATCACCGCGTCGAGCCGGCGCTCCAGCAGGTCGATCAGGTTCTCCGAGGTGTCGCCCTTGCGGCGCACGGCCTCCTCGTAATACTTGCGGAACTGCTTCTCGCTGATGTTGCCGTAGTAGAACTTCAGTTTCTGCTTGGCCATCAGCTGCACCGAGAAGTCCGACGGCTTCTGCTTGCGCCGCTGACCGTGCTGGCCGGGACCGTATTCCCGCTTGTTGATCGGGGACTTGGCGCGGCCCCACAGGTTCACGCCGAGGCGGCGATTGACCTTGTACTTGCTCTCGAGGCGCTTGCTCACGGCAAACCCTTCCTTGTTCCGCGCGATCTTCTGACCGTGTGCGGCTCTGTTGCACCGGTAGGCCCCGACCGACATGGTCGCGGCGGGCGCGGTCCGTATTACCGTGCTGTCGCCGGAGCCGAGGCTCAGGACATGACAGAGCGGCCGGAACCGTCCACGTTCCCAGCAGTAGCGGCGGCCTATAGGGAGATCCCGCCACGCTGTCAATCGAGCGCCTCCGGCGGAGCCGGGGCAAGATCGTATCAGCGCCCGGCGATATCGGTGGTGGCGGCCCGGGCCTCGCGGCCGCTATGATGCGTATCGACGACCGGCGACAGATCCGGCGCCTGGGAGGATCGACGGCGCCGATGCGCTTGTATCGCGAGGTGGTGCAGCTTCCGGCCGGCCAGTCCTTCAAGGCGTGGTCGCACGGCTACCCGCACGATACCGTCAAGTGGCACTTCCACCCCGAATACGAGGTCCATCTCGTCACCGCGACCTCGGGCCGCGCCTTCGTCGGCGACCATGTCGGCGGGTTCTCGCCCGGCCACCTCGCCTTCCTCGGCCCGAACCTGCCGCATAACTGGATCAGCGACGTCCCGTCCGGGAGCGTCGTGCCGCAGCGCGGCCTGGTGGTGCAGTTCCCCGAGGCCTTCATCCGTCGCTGCATCGATGCGTTTCCCGAGCTGCGTTCGCTGGACGCGGTGCTCGAGCAGAGCCTCGGCGGTCTGGAATATCCGCCCGAGGCGAGTGCCGCGGCGCTGGAGCTGATGACCGCGCTGCAGACCGCACGGGGAGCCGCGGGGCTCGCGTCGTTCTTCGGCCTGATGCGCATCATCAGCACGAGCCCGCAGCGCAGGCGCCTGTCCAGCCCGCACTACCAGCCCTGCGCGCGCGACTACGTGCACAAGGCGCTGGAGCACGTGCTGCTGCATATCGAGCGCAACCTCGCCGGCGAGTTGCGTGAGAGCGACATGGCGGCGCTGAGCGGCTACAGCCAGAGCAGCTTCTCGCGCGCCTTCCACCGCCAGGTCGGGCAGCCGTTCGTGCGCTACGTCAACGAGAAGCGGGTCGCGCGGTCCTGCGACCTGATGCGGCATACCGATCGTGGCATCGCCGAGATCTGCTTCACCGTCGGCTTTAACAACGTCTCGAACTTCAACCGGCAGTTCCTGCTGCACCGTGCGACGACGCCGTCGGCCTGGCGACGCGCCGTCCGGCAGTCCCGCAGCCAGGGGCAGGCGCCAGGCCAGGCCCGAGGCCGCTCCCGGGCCGCCTGACACGACACCAAGACCCCACGACACAGATTGAGGATGCTTCGAATGTCCGGCTCCAACACACGCATGACCGCTATCGTCTGCCACGGCCCCGAAGACTACCGGGTCAGCGACGTGCCGCGTCCGAGTGCCGGTCCGCGCGAGGCGGTGATCCGCATCGCGTCGTGCGGCATCTGTGCCAGCGACTGCAAATGCTGGCAGGGTGCGAAGATGTTCTGGGGCCAGGAGCCCGGCACCGGCTGGGTCAAGCCGCCGGTGATCCCGGGCCACGAGTTCTACGGCGTGATCGAGGAGCTCGGCGAAGGGGCGGAGGCGCATTTCGGCGTCAAGGCCGGGCAGCGCGTCATCGCCGAGCAGATCGTGCCCTGCGACAAGTGCCACTATTGCCGGACCGGCTCGTACTGGATGTGCGAGGTGCACAACATCTTCGGCTTCCAGCGCGAGGTCGCCGACGGCGGCATGTCGGAATACATGCGCCTGCCGCCGACCTCTCGCCTGCACGTGATCCCCGACGAGATGCCGCTCAACGATGCGGCGATCATCGAGCCGCTGTCGTGCGCGATCCACACCGTGCAGCGCGGCGAGATCCAGCTCGCCGACGTGGTGGTGCTGGCCGGCGCCGGCCCGATCGGACTGATGATGGTGCAGGTGCTCAAGCTCAAGACGCCGCGCAAGCTGATCGTCATCGACATGTCAGACGAGCGCCTCGCCCTGGCGCGTCGCTACGGTGCCGACGTGACCATCAACCCCGGCACGCAGGACCCGGCGGCGGTCGTGATGGGGCTGACCGGCAATTACGGCTGCGACGTCTATATCGAGGCCACCGGATCGCCCGGCGGCGTCACCCAGGGCCTCGGGTTGATCCGCAAGCTCGGCCGTTTCGTCGAGTTCTCGGTGTTCGGCAAGGAGACCTCGGTCGACTGGTCGATCATCGGCGACCGCAAGGAGCTCGACGTGCGCGGCGTGCATCTCGGCCCATACTGCTACCCGATCGCGATCGACCTGCTGACGCGCGGCCTGGTCACCTCGGACGGCATCGTCACTCACGAATACGACCTGAACGACTGGGACACCGCGATCCGCATGGCCAACGGGATGGACAGCATCAAGGTGCTGATGACGCCGGGCTCCACGCGCAACGGCGCGATCGTCCAGGCGGGCGTCCAGGCGGGCGTCTAGGGGAGCGCCGGATGGGCGAGTTCACCGGCAGGCGGGCGCTGGTCACCGGTGCGGGCAAGGGCATCGGCCGCGTGGTGGTCGAGCGCCTCCGCGCCCGTGGCGCGGAGGTGGTGGCGCTGAGCCGGTCGCGGGCGGATCTGGACAGCCTCGCCGCCGAGACCGGCTGCGGCACGATCGCCGCCGACGTCTCGGACATGACGGCGACGCTCGCGGCAGTCGCCGCCGAACCCGCCTTCGACCTGCTGGTGAACAATGCCGGCATCAGCCGGCTCGCCCGCTTTGTCGAGACCAGCCAGGAGGATCTCGAGGCGATCCTGGCGGTGAACGTGATCGCGCCGATGCGGATCGCGCAGCACGTCGCGGCACGGCTGATCGCAGCCGGCCGCCCGGGGGCGATCGTCAACGTGTCCAGCATCGCGGCGACCGTGGGCCTCGCCGACCACACCGCGTACTGCGCCTCCAAGGGCGCGCTCGACGCCATGACCCGGGTGATGGCGGTCGAGCTCGGCCCGCACGGCATACGCACCAACAGCGTCAACCCGACCGTCACCCTCACCCCGATGGCGACGATGGCGTGGTCGGATCCGCTGAAGGCGGCGCCGATGCGCGGCCGCATCCCGATGGGCCGCTTCGTGCAGCCTGTCGAGGTGGCCGACACGATCTGCTACCTGCTGGGCGAGGGTGCCGCGATGATCAACGGCGTCTGCCTGCCGGTCGACGGCGGCTTCGGCGCCGGCTGACCCCCCGGGTCCGGCAACGACTCCGGCAACGCCCCGGTCGATATCCAGCGCGAGTCGTGTCGGCGAACCTTACATAATTACGCCGCACGTCGTTGCTGTCCGCGAACGGCGCCGTCGTGTCGTCGACTAAGTATCGGAGAACAGGATGTAATTAGGCGCTGACGCGACATCCTCAGATCCTGGCCCGCATCTTGCTGATTACGTTGCGGCGGCGACATCGTCCGCGCCAGTAACGTTCCTCCAGGATCAGGACCACACGCCGTGAAACTCCATTCGCTCTTCTCCAAGTTCCTGCCCGCCGTGGCACTCGTCGCCATGACCGGCACCGCCGTCGCGGGACCCAACCTCGTCACCAACGGCTCGTTCGAGAGCACGACGCTCTCGACCAAGGGCACCTTCAACGGCCACGTCAGCGGCTGGAGCGGCGGCTCGGCGCTCACCTATCTCGACACCCCCGGCACCGCAGATAACGGCGCCTACCTCTCGGTCTACGGGCCGTTCCCGGCCACCAGCCCGGATGGCGGCAACTTCGTCGAGGCGGACGGCCTGCCGAACTACAACTCCGCCATCTATCAGGTGCTGTCCGGCCTCACCGTCGGCGCGAACTACACCTTGACCTTCGACCAGGCGGCCGGTCAGCAGGCCGGGTTCACCGGCCCGACCACCGAGCAGTGGGCGGTCACCTTCGGCAGCGTCACGCAGGATTCGAGCAAGTTCTCGCTGCCCCAGGGCGGCGTCGGTCCGTGGCAGCAGCAGACCATGACCTTCCAGGCGAGCGCCGCGACGCAGACGCTGAGCTTCCTCGCGATCGGAACGCCGACCGGCGCGCCGCCGATCTCCTTCCTCGACGGCGTCTCGATGACCGCGGTTCCGGAGCCGGCGAGCCTCGTGCTGATGGGGACCGGACTGCTGGCACTCGGCGTCGTGCTGGGCCTGCGCCGCCGCGGCACGCGGTCGATCGCCGCCTGATCGGCCACCGATCGATGCGGCCGGGCGGGCAGAGGTCCCGCGCGGCCGCATCGTCTGCCTGACCACTCACCCGGGCCGCCCGGCCGCCCGCACTCGAGGACGACATCCCTTGGCACAGCTCCTGCACCAGCCGCAGCTGCACGCGTTCCTGATCGAGATGCTGCGGCTGTGCGTCTGGCTGTCGCTGCTGGCGGTGATCTTCCTGCCGCTGGAGCGGCTGTTCGCGCTGCATCCGCAGAAGATCTTCCGCCCGGCGATCGGCGTCGACCTGTGCTACTACTTCCTCAGCAGCCTGCTGCCGGGGCTGATCCTGGCGGTGCCGCTGTCGCTGGTCGCCTGGGGCGCGCATCGCCTGGTGCCGTATGGCGTGCACGCTACGGTGGCGGCGTGGCCGTTCTGGCTGCGCGCCGCGACGGCGCTGGTGGTCGGCGAGATCGGCTTCTACTGGGGACATCGCTGGAGCCACGAGATCCCGCTGCTGTGGCGCTTCCACAGCATCCATCACGCGGCCGGGCAGATGGACTTCATGGTCCATACCCGCGCCCATCCGGTGGACATGGTGTTCACCCGGCTGGTCGGGCTGGTGCCGCTCTACGTGCTCGGCCTCGCCAACCCGGCCGGCGCCTCGGGCAGCCTGGTGCCGCTGCTGATCACGCTGCTCGCCACGATCTGGGGCTTCTTCATCCACGCCAACCTGCGCTGGCGGCTGGGACCGCTGGAGTGGCTGATCGCGACCCCGGCTTTCCACCACTGGCACCATACCCTGGATGGCCCGATCGATCGCAACTACGCCTCCATGCTGCCCTGGCTCGACCGGATCTTCGGCAGCCATCACCTGCCGCGCGACCAGTGGCCGGCGACCTACGGGATCGAGGCGGAGATGCCGGCGCGGCTGGGACAGCAGCTGGCCCACCCGTTCCGCGTCGCCGGCAGCAGTATCCTGCCGGCGGCGCTACCCTGGGTGCGGCCGGAGCGGTGGCCGCAAGCCTCACCGGAGGCGCCGCGCTGGACCCCGTTCGTCTAAAAAACCTTGCGTCGGCTCCGCCTCTGATAGGATCGCGGGACGTCCCGGGGGAGACCGATCATTGCCCATCGACGAGATCGTCGATATCGAACGCACCGACATCAGGCGCAGGCGCCAGCTGCTGCGTCGCCTCGGCGTGCCGCTGCTCGGCGTGGCGCTGGTCATCCTCTCCATCCTGGGCATATCGCTCTACACCTACCGTGCCGACCGAGCCGCCGCCCTGGTGCTGTCGCGCGCGGTGCTGGACGGGCTGCAGGCACGGATCGCGCGCGAGGTCGGCGGCTATCTCAGCCCGGCGACGCAGGCGGCGCTGATCGCGCGCGACATGGTGGCGCGCCGCGCGATCCCGGACGACCGCAGCGCGATCGAGGGCTTCGCCGCCAGCATGCTCAACCAGGTGCCGCACCTGGAGGGCTTCTACGCCGCCAGCGGCGACGGCAACTTCATCATGGTGCGTCGCGACCCTCGTGGCGGCACCGACACCAAGCTGATCCTCAACCTGCCCGGCCAACGCCAGGTCTCCTCGACGCACCTCGACGCGTCCGGCCGGGTCGTGGACACCACGCCCGACCCGGGTGACGATTTCGATCCGCGCCGGCGCAGCTGGTATCAGGGCGCGCTGAAGACCGACGGGATCTACTGGACGGCACCGTACGTGTTCTACACCACGCACGCGCCCGGCATCACCGCGGCGATCCGCTTCACCCAGGCCGGCAGCGCCGACCGCGTGTTCGGCGTCGACATCACGCTGGAGGCGCTGTCCGGCTTCCTCGACTCGCTGCCGATCGGCCGCACCGGACGCGCCGCCATCGTCGATGCCGCCGGCAACGTGATCGCAGCGCCCGATCTGGTGCGCCAGGCCGGGGCGGCCGCGGCGGGCGGAGCGGCGACGGCGGGAGCGCTGAGCGATCCGGCGCTCGCGCGCGCCTACGACCGGTTCCGCATCGACGGCTACGGCGGCCGCACCCTCCTGATCGGCGGCGAGCGCTACGTCACCATCTCCCGCAGGCTTCCGGCGGCGGGACAGGACTGGGTGCTGCTGATCGCCGCGCGCGAGACCGATTTCACCGCCTTCGCGGCGAACAACAGCCGCCAGCATCTCCTGCTCTCGCTGATCACCATGGTGCTCGCCCTCCTGCTCGGGCTGCTGCTGGTGCGGCAGAACCGGCGCGTCGAGCGCAGCGCGCGCCTGCTGGCGCTGAGCCGCGGTAGCGCGGCCCGCGAGACGCAGGCGCTCTCGGCGCTGGCCGCGCAGGCGGGATTGTTCGATCCGGCGCGTGAGGCGCCGGTCCTGACCGAGAGCCTGGCCGAACTCAGCGCCGCCCGCCGCACCAGCATCTGGCGCCTGACCGGCGCCGGCCGGGTGCTGCGCTGCGAGGACGCCTTCGATGCCGGCAGCGAGGCGCGGCGCGGCGGACATCTCGAGGGGCTCGAGCTGGCACGCTCCGAGCTGCCGGGCTTCTTCGACGCGCTCGACCAGGGCGAGACGATCGAGGTCGCCGATGCGGCCGCGGATGCGCGCACCGCCTCGCTGCACCGTCTGCTGATGCGTCCGTTCGGCAGCCACGCCCTGTCGATGCTGCCGGTGCGAGGGGCGGAGGGCGTCTCCGGCGTGCTGCTGCTCGAGGACGCGGCGGAGGCGAACCGGGCGCGCAACTTCGCCCAGGCGGTCTCGAGCATCGTGGCACTGCGCATCGGCAGCCGCGAGCAGGCGGAGGAGACCGCGGTCCAGGGAGAGGCCGCGCCAGCGGAGGCCGAGCCGGATCCGCGATCGGGCGTGCCGTCAGGTGTGCCGGCCGCCGAGGGCACGCAGGCGTTCAGCTCGCTGCTGACGCCGGGCCAGCCGCAGCCGGACGCCGGCGACCCGGCCGGGCTCGCCGCCAGCTGGTTTCCCGCGGTCGCCGCCATGATCGTGCGTTTCGACGACGCGCTCACCCTGGGCCGCCCCGACCAGTCGGGCGTGACCGCGATCGCCGACGAGATCGCCACCGCGATGCAGGCGATCGCGAGCCGCTACGCCCTGCCCTACATGAAGCTGACCGGCCATCACCTGGTGGCGGCCGCGGGCTGCGTCCCGGGTCGCGATCCCACCGCGGCGGTGCGTCTCGCCGATGCCGCACTCGCGGCCCGAGAGGCGTGCCTGTCGCTGCTGAGCCGGTCCGGCTACGAGCCCGTGTTCCATATCGGTCTCGATGTCGGCAGCGCCCTGGGCTGCGTCCTGGGCGAGGCGCCCCGCCTGTTCAACCTGTGGGGCGACGTCGTGCGCAATGCCGAGATGATGGCGCACAGCGCCAGCGGCGGCGGCGCGATCCAGGTCAGCGAGAGCGCCTACGCCCAGCTGCGCCAGGACTTCCTGTTCCGCACCCGCGGGATGTTCTACCTGCCGCGCATCGGGCCGGCGCGCACCTTCATCCTGGCCGGCCGCCGATGACGCGGGTGGCACTCGTGCTGGGCACGATCGGCCGCGGCGTGCGCAGCCGGGGCGGCTTCGCGCTGATGCTCGCCGCCAGCGCCTGGGGCGTGCTGCACGCATCGGTACGTCCGCTGTCGTGGCGCCGCACCGTGCGCCACGAGTTCACCCTGACCCTGCGGCAGGCCGTCGGCGGCGGGCTGGCCACCATCCTGGTGACCGCCTCGCTCACCGGCTTCGGCGTCGTCTACGAGGCGCTGTACTGGCTCGGCGTGGTGGGCGAGGCGCAGCTCACCGGCGGCGTCCTGGTCAGCGTCCTGATCCGCGAGCTGACGCCGCTGCTGGTCAGCCTGATCCTGCTCGGGCGCAGCGGCATGCTGGCGGTCACCGAGCTCGGCATGCTGCAGACCGGCGGGCAGGTCCGCACCATGCTGGCGAGCGGGATCGACCCGTTCCTGCTGCTGGTGCTGCCGCGCACCCTGGCCTTCGCGCTCAGTGGTTTCACGCTCGGCATCCTGTTCGCCGCGGCCGCCCTGGTGGTCGGCTTCATCGTCAGCAGCGCGATCGGACAGGTGCAGGACAGCCTGTGGACCTTCCTCGACCAGGTGGTCTCGGCGATCACCGTGCGCGACTACATGCTGATCCCTGCCAAGCTCGCCGTGATCGGCTTCCTGGTCGGGCTGAGCTGCTGCCTGACCGGCCTCACCGCGGACGCCGACGACGATCTCGCCAGCCTGATGCCGCGCGGCTTCGTGCACGGCATCCTGGTGATCATGATCGCCGACGTCCTCCTCACCCTCGCCGTCTAGCCGATGCCGACGCACCCCGCCGCGATCATGGAGCGCGACCAGCCGGTGCTGGAGCTGCTGTCGGCGCTGTCCGCCTTCGAGGAGAGTGCGCTGCCGAACGTGCCGCTCGAGCTGCGGCTGGCGCGCGGCGACTGCGCCCTGATCGAAACCGACGATCCGGAGCGTGCCGCCGCCTTCGCCGATCTGTGCAGCGGCATGATCGCGCTCCGCGACGGCAGTGTGCGCTGCATGGGGTTCGACTGGGCCGAGCTCGACTGGGAGCGGGCCTGCGCGCTGCGCGGCCGGATCGGCCGCATCCACGGCAAGGGCGCCTGGATCGGCATGCTGCGCACCCACGTCGACATCATGCTGCCGCAGCTGCATCACACCCGCACGCCGGAGTTCGCGATCGCGCAGTCGGCCACGGCACTGGCCAGCCGGCTCGGGCTGCCGGGGCTGCCGCTGGTGCGGCCGGACCGGCTCTCGGAGGGAGACCTGATCCGCGCCGCCTGCGTACGCGCGTTCCTCGGCGAGCCGGGACTGCTGCTGCTGGAGAACCCGGTCACCGCCGAGCACGGCGAGCTGATCGACCCGCTGCTCGACCTGCTGTCGCAGGCGCTGGACCGGGGTGCGGCGGCGATCTGCTTCACCCGCGACGTGCCGCTCTGGCAGGCGCAGAACTTCCCCGTCACGCACCGCCTGCATCTGCTGGAAGACGGGCTGAGCCCGAGATCCGGTCGATGACGCCGCCGACACGGAGCGTTTGAATGCTGCAGAAACGCCGCCCCGAGCAACCGCGCCGGCTGCTGCGGCTGCGCCATACCGACGAGTGGGTGGGACTGCTGGTGGTGCTGGCCGGCGCGCTGTTCTTCGGCGCCATCTTCGAGGCTGGCGTGCTGCGCCGCTGGCTGCATCCGGACTCCCAGCTTCACCTGGTGCTGCCGCAGAGCGGCTTCGGCGGCCTGACCCCCGGCGCCGACATCGACGTGCTGGGCACCCATGCCGGCCGGATCGACCGGATCGTGCTCAACCCCGACGGCGAGATGTACGCGCTCGCCACCATCGAGCGTCAGACCGACCCCTATATCCGCCGCGACAGCCACGCCACCATACGCCGCCGCTACGGCGTCGCCGGCGCCGCCTACGTCGACATCACGCGCGGCTCGGGGAAGATGCTGGACTGGGACTACGCGGTGCTGACCGCCACGGTGGAGCCCAACCCGGCCGACACGATCACCTCGACGCTGAACCAGGTCAAGGCGGAGCTGCTGCCGACGCTGGCGCATGCCCAGCACGCCATGACCACGCTGGATGCGATCATCACCGACATCAAGGCCGGACACGGCTCGGCGGGACGGCTGCTGACCGACGACACCCTGCTCCGCCGCACCGAGGACGTGGTGGCGACGCTCAGGGCGGAGGTGGCACAGCTCGCGCCGATCCTGGCCCGTGTGCCGCCGCTGCTGAACCAGTCCCATGCGGTGCTGGCGAACGTGCAGTCGATCTCCGCCGACGCCGCGCGGGCGACGCCGCAGCTGCCGGCGATCACGCGCAACGTCGCCGACACCACCCAGAACCTGCCGGCGCTGCTGACCCAGACCCAGGCGACGGAAGTGCAGCTCGAGCAGCTGCTGGCGCAGCTGCGCGGCTCCTGGCTGCTCGGCGGCGGCGGCACGCCGAAGCCCGATCCGCTGCGTCTGCCGCCGCAGGAGGTGCATCCGTGAGGCGGTGCGGCCGGCCGGCGGATCGGTGCCCGGCGCCGTCGACGCTGCCGGCATCCGCGCTGCTCGCCGCGACCCTGCTGGCTTCCGGGTGTGCCGGGAATCGGCCGCCGGCGCCGCCGCAGGATCAGACGCTGCAGCAGGCGGCCCAAGCCGGACGACAGTCGCTGAGGTTCGGCCGCCCGGATCAGGCGGTGGCACAGTATCGTCGCGCCTTCACGCTGGCCCTGGCGCGCGACGACGCGCCGGTGATCGGCGACGTCGGCTACGACCTCGCCGTGGCGCAGCTCGCGGGCGACGATGCCGGAGGCCACGCGGCGGCGGCGCTGCAGACGATCCTGCGCACCCGCGACGCGCTGACCGCCCGCGCCGCACCCGGCTTTGCCGAACTCGACCTGGCGCAGGCGGCGGCGCTGCACCGGCTCGGCCGCGATCCGGAGGCCGACCTGCTGGCCGCAAGGGCGCAGGCGACGGCCTCGGATCCGGCGACCGTGGTCCGGGCGAGCTTCGTGCGCGGGCTGATCGCCGATGCGCGCGGCGACGTGCCCGGGCTCCTCGCGGCACTGGACCGTTTCGGGCAGCCGAAGCGGCCGTCGCTCGACTGGCAGGCGGCGCATGACGAGCTCGTCGCGCGCCTCGACCGGTCGGGCGGGCGCTACCTCGATGCCGCCGCGGCGGCCGAGCGTGCGGCCGACCTGCACCGTCTCCAGCTGCGATACCGCGACATGGCGACGCTGCTGGCCTTCGCCGCCGACGCGCAGCAGCGCGCCGGGATGCCTGCCGAGGCCGCCCGCCTGTATCTCCAGGCCGGCGAGAGTGCTGCGGCCCGCGCCGACACCACCTCGGCCACCCTCTGGCTCAGGCAGGCGCTGCTGATCCCGCAGGCCGATCCGGTGGTGCTGCAGGCCGCCCGGCAGCGGCTCGAGGCATTGCGTCGACCACCACACGCCACGCGCTGACCCCGCGCCGTCGCCATCCGCCGGCCTGATCCACCCGGTCCGGTCGCGGTCTCGTCCGCGCTCGCGGCGCCAGCTTCCAGATCAATGCAGCGAGAGCGTCATCGCCCTCGGCCGGCGAGCGGCGGGGCAAGCACGCCTGCCATCGCCAGGCATACCAGGCGATCGTCAGGGTCAGCATCGCCTCCACCACGCCGAGGAAGACGTAGAACAACCAGGCACCCGGAATGGTCGACGCGATGACCGCGGTGTAGGCGAGGCCCAGGACGATGTTGGCGTGACGGCTGATCCTGGGCTTGAGCGCCAGGGACAGGAAGACCATGACGCTCGGGATCGCCATCAGGATCGCGGCAGCCAGCAGGCCTCCCTGCGATCCGAAGGCCCCATGTTGCCGGCAAGGATGTCCTTCAGGGTACCTGGCTTGAAGAATCTGAAGATCTCACCGTAGATGTAGCACAGCATCACCGACACCCATAACGACGATAGCCTCAGCTTCACGTGTATCGTGACGTCGCCGGGAAGAGCTCCCTGTGTTTCGATCGATCGCACGCGCATCGCTCCATGAGGTTGGTCGAGGTCGCACTCCCACCAGGCCGTGGACCATACGCGGATCGCGACGTCTGGCGCCACCGCGCAGCGGCACGAGGCCGGCCGAGCTTCCGGCCGAGCCTCCATTCCCAGCGCCTGCTCGCCACGGCAGCGACCGACCTCGCGGTGTCGCTAGATCAGATCCTGCAGCGTCGTCAGGTCGGCATATTTCTGTCCGATATCAAACAGGCTCGCTTGATGCGGCGCGAGGGCGCGGTCGCCGGTGCAGTCGGTGAGCAGCGCGACACGATAGTTGTGGCTGCAGGCATCGACGACGGTGGCACGGACGCATCCGCTCGTGCTGCATCCGGCGACCAGAAGCGTGTCGATACGCCGGAACGCGAGCCAGCCCGCGAGGTCGGTACCGAAGAAAGCACTGGCCTGGCGCTTCCTGACCACCAGCTCGCCCGGAACGGGCTGCAACTCCGATACGATCTGCGACAGCGGGCTCTGCTCAGTAAGTTCTCCGAGTGAAGGAATTTTCCGCGCGAATGCGCCCAGGTCGGAACCGTCCTCGGCATGAAGAGTGCGTGGGAGAACCCGACTATCAAGAAACTGATGGCCACAGCGGAGGCGCAGGGGCCCAGGATACACTAAGTCGGGCTGGGCGCCGCGCTCAGGGCGCGCAGAGCGAGGAGATGTACCCTATCGCTTTGCTAACCTCGTTGCTGACGATGCTTCCTGACTCTTTACAGGCCCGTTTAGTCGGAGAGCAAGCAAGTGTCTGGTGCAGATTGGATGAGTCTGCAGTTGTCGGAAGCCCTAGCGATTTGATTCTAGAACACGGCTCTCTGCTCCAGAGCGAGTGGCAGATGCTCGGCATTTCAGACGCGTTTCCTGATGGGGATAGGGTGACCAATCCGCAGTATAGGCAGATGTTGTCTCTAATTGCTGGAACACCAATCGGACAGCCTCAGGTGCAGATCGCATCAATTACCAAACAGCTTTTGAGACGTCCTGCTGACTCGTTTGGGGTTAAGGGCCACTCCGCTGCTAATCTTCCGAGAAGTATCTGGCTAGGTCACGCACGTGTATAACTGCCGTCGGGAAGCTGCCTGCTGGATCAACAGGCTCGAGGCTGACTGGCGTCCTACGACCGCCAAGGCAGCAGCGGAACCGCGTAAGAGTGATCCTTGACGCGCTCCCGGGAGCCCGCGCCGCACGCGCCGTGGGGTCTCAGATCCGCGAGTAGGACATGGACGAGCGTGCCGCCTCCGCTCGCCGGACCGGATCTATGAGTATCCTCACCGACCGGATGATCCGCGGTGCCATGTTCGCCTTCTGAAAGCCGCGGACATCGTGCATGAACCTGTCGAGCTGGCGGAAAGCGCGGCGGTCGAACTATCCACGGATAATTCAAAGCCCGACTAATGACAGCGCAATCTTCTTGGCTTATCGTACTGGAAAATTTGCCAGTCGGGAGGAAATAATGAAGTCGACAACTGTTCGGGTCGCTCGAACCGTCATGGTGGCGGCTATCGTCACCGGTTCATCTGTAAGCTTTGCCGAGGAAACTTTACAAGCTCCACGCCAGGTGCCGGCGAAAGTACTGCAGGTGCCTACCGCCGACGTGAGCGTAGGCATGCAGAAATTCATCGCCGCCCCGCTCAACCCGGCCTGGAACGACCAGTTCAAGACTGGCCAGGAATGGCGCAAATTTGCCGATCATCAGGCGATCAAGATCAACTCGACGATCCCTGCCATGATGCAGCGGCTGCATGTCAAGATGGTACGATCAAACATCGACAACGTCAGGGTCTATACCCTGACACCAGATGAGGTCGCGCCCGATAACAAGAACCGGATCCTGATCCACGAGCATGGTGGCTGCTACGTGCTGTTTCCTGGGGAGACGGGTGCGACGGAAGCGATCATGATGGCCGGCTTCGGTCATGTCAAAGTAGTCATGCCCGACTATCGCATGCCGCCGGAAGCTTACTTCCCGGCACCGATCGATGACTCGATGACTGTATATCGATCGCTTCTGAAGACGATGAACTCCAAGAACATCGGTATCTTCGGCACCTCGGCAGGAGGAGCGCTGACACTGGAGATGGTGCTGCGGGCCAAGCAGCTCGGGCTTCCGATGCCAGGCGCTATCGCCTCCGGCACTCCGATGTCCGACGCGACGATGGTCGGAGACAGTTTCTACACCAACAAGCTCGTCGATAACGTCCTGGTATCGCCGACCGGTTTCTGTCAGGCAGCTACCGTCGTCTATGCAAAAGGTCACGACCTGAAGGATCCGCTGCTGTCGCCGGTCTATGGCGACATGCACGGCTTTCCGCCGACGATATTGACGAGCGGTACGCGAGACCTGCTGCTCAGCAACACTGTTCGCGTCCATCGCGCCTTGCATCGTGCCGGGGTAGAGGCGGATCTCGAGGTCTATGAGGGCCAGTCGCACGCTCAATACCAATTCGACGATAGAGTGCCGGAAGCCAAGGAAGCCTTCACGGAAATCGCCACGTTCTTCGATAAACATCTTGCGAAGTAACAGTGCCTACAACTTACCGAGTACTCTCAGCACTGACGTCGCGAGGAAGGGCCTTGTTCGTCCGGCTCCGAGAACGACATAGCGGTCGGCTCGGCGCATGGCGTCCTCACGCGAGGGGCCATGCTCCACGCCCAAGCTGAGCAAGTCTGAGGTTGAGGCTGGCCGGCACGCTCGCCCGCCATACTTACATCATCCTCTCGGAAAGCCTCTTGCCGTGCCGACCGTGACGCGGTGATTGGCCGTCGTCGCGGTCCGGTCGTTTTGGCAAGGACAGGATCATTGCCTGAACAAGCGTGAGAGGATCCAGGTAGTCCGCCGGCAACCTGAGCGCCACGGGACTGTTCCCATACGATTGGTGCTTCTGACCCGGCACTGCGTAGCCCTGGGACTTAACGCGAGGAAATTGATGAGCGCTGTTGCGGGTGACATCGCTCGAGCAGGGTGTACGTCCGGTCGCCGCGGACCCAGCGCAGCATCAACGACGCTCACGACGACGATAGCCTCAGCTGTATCGTCACATCGCCTGGCACAGCGCCGTGTGTTTCGATCGATCGCACGCCTCTCGCTCAATGGTGTTGGTCGAGGTCGCATCCCCACCGGGCTGCGGACCGTAGGCGGATCACGCGGAGCATGTGGCGCTGGCCGTTCCACCAGCCATAGGTAGTGCGTCGTAGCTGCCGCCACCGGGTAGCGTTCCCGACTCCGGCGTGCCGGGCGACGGCGACCGGCATGGTCGCGCGGCCGCGTCCGGTGATGCATGCGCCTGGCAGGGTCGCGCGCTGTCGGAGAGCGCCGCACTGATAATCTTCCTGGTGACGAAGTGCTCGACCATGGCATCCGATCGTGGAACAGGGTCGCATCGAGGCAGCGGGCTGCCGGCCGCGGGCAGCCTCGCGCCGATCCGGGTCGAGGGGACGAGATGATGTGTCACGCCTGCCGAGAACGTGGCGGTTGGCTTCGGTGTCATGGCCCGGCCCGGCTCGCAGAGGCGCGCACGCGTCGGCCGCGGAAGAGCGGGAGATGACCGGGCGCTGGGCGATCGGGCTGATGACCGGGACGGTGCTCGACGGCAACATCGACATCGCCCTGCTGCGCAGCGACGGCGAGCGCATCCACGCCTTCGGCCCCTGGACGCTGGCCGCCTACAGCCCGGCGCTGCGCGCGCTGCTCGAGCGCACGGTGCAGGCCGCCCGCGCCTGGAACTTCGAGGGCGCGGAACCGACGCTGTTCGAGGAGGCCAGCCTGGCGCTGACCCGCGCGCAGTCCGACGCGGTGCGGCGATTCCTCGACGCCAACCGGCTGGACGCCGCGTCGATCGAGGTGGTCGGCTTCCACGGCCAGACCGTGCTGCACCGGGCGCCGACGCCGGACCGGGTCGGCGCGACCCGGCAGCTCGGCTCGGGGGCGCTGATGGCGCGACGGCTCGGCATCGACGTGGTGGATGATTTCCGCACCCGCGACGTGCTTGCCGGCGGTCACGGCGCACCGCTCGCCGCCTCCTACCACGTGGCCCTGCTGCGACGCGCGGCATCCGGGCAGCCGGGTGCAGTGCTCAACCTCGGCGGCGTCGGCAACCTGACCAGCTGGGACGGCGCCGACCGGGTGATCGCCTTCGACACCGGCCCCGGCAACGGGCCACTGAACGACTGGATCCGGGCGCACGGCTTCGGCGAGATGGACCGCGACGGTGCGCTGGCCGGGCGCGGCCAGGTCGACGAGGCGCTGCTGGCGCGTCTGCTGGCGCATCCTTGGCTGCGGCAACCCTTTCCCAAATCGCTCGATCGACATGATTTCTCGTCCGCCATGGTGGACGGGCTGGGTGCCGAGGATGGTGCCGCGACACTGACCGCCTTCACCGCCGGCTGCGTGGCGGCGGCACTCGACCTGCTGCCGGCGCGGCCGCAGCAGCTCGTGGTGTGCGGCGGCGGCCGCCACAATCCGGCGATCCTGCGCGCCCTGGCGGCGCGCTGCGGCGTCGAGGTGCTGCGCGCCGAGCAGCTCGGCTGGCGCGGCGACGCGGTCGAGGCGGAGTGCTTCGCCTTTCTGGCGCAGCGCAGGCTGCGCGGCCTGCCGATCAGCTTTCCGTCCACCACCGGCGCCGCGACGCCGATGACCGGCGGAGAGCTGCATCGCCGACCCGCAGCACCGCGCTGAGGAGGCAACCGCGCCGAGCGGGACACGTTGCCATGACGTCAGCCAGTCAAGGAGTGCCGGATGCGTGCCAAGATCGCGGCCCTGTCGGCCATGCTCGCCGCCATCTCCGGCCTGCCGGCCCAGGCGCAGGACAGCAGCTCGGATGCGGCAGGGACCTACAGCTACAAGCGTCCCTCGCCCACCACGATCACGAGCTTCCAGAGCCTGTACGACATGTGCGTGACGCCCGGCCAGGACACGATGGCGCGCAGCGAGCATTCGCTCTGCGTCGGCTACTTCACCGGCCTGATCGACTTCTACCTGACCGAGACGCCGGCGGCGCAGCGCCAGTTCTGCCTGCCGACCGACCCGCCGATCACCCGGCAGGCGGCGCGCGACAAGCTGGTGATCTGGGCCGGCACCAACCCGGCGGCAGCGGCGCAGCCGGCGGCGGCCGGGGTCTACCAGTTCCTGGTGGCGAGTTTTCCATGCGCCTCGCCCGCACGGACCGCCGCACCCGCGACACCGCCCGCCTCTCCCTGAGTGCGGTGCGGGCTGGACAGTCCGGCGCCGCCGCACCACCATGCCGATCCGATCGCGAGGCGACCATGATCGACCAGGCAGCATCGCAGCCGATCCCTACCAACCGCGCCAGGCGCCTGCCGGTGCCGGCGATCCGGCGGATCAGTCCAGTCGACCTGCGCGTGGCGCTGCTGCTCGGGTGGGATGATTTCCGCGCCATCCCGAGCCAGCTCTTCTTCCTGTGCATCATCTATCCGGTGGTGGCGGTGGTGTTCTGGAAGCTCACCGCCGGGCACGGCCTGCTGTCGCTGTTCTACCCGATGATCTCGGGCTTCGCGCTGGTGGGACCGATCGCGGCCATCGGACTGTACGAGATCAGCATGCGGCGCGAGCACGGCCAGCCCGCCACCTGGCGCAACTGCTTCGACGTGCTGCGTTCGCCGAACCTGGCATCGGTCGTCGTGCTCGCCCTGGCGCTGGTGGCGATCTTCGTGGTCTGGATCACGATCGCCCAGGGCATCTACCGCGCGGCCTTCGGCGACACGTCGTTCAGCGGGGCATCGGACTTCCTCCAGGCCCTGTTCGGGACCCCGGGAGGCTGGTTCCTGATCATCGTCGGAAACCTGACCGGTCTCGCCTTCGCCATCCTCGTGCTCGCGATCAGCGTGGTGTCGTTCCCGATGATGCTCGACCGCAACGTCGACGTGGCGTTCGCGGTGCGGACCTCGCTGCATGCGGTGGCGCGCAATCGCGTGGTGCTGACGTTGTGGGGCTTCACCGTCGGCACCCTGATCCTGCTGGGCTCGCTGCTGGCCTTCGTCGGCCTCGCGGTGGTGCTGCCGGTACTCGGACACGCGACCTGGCACCTGTATCGCAGGCTGATCGCCCATTGAGTGCTGCCGCCGACCTGCCGTCGCTCGCCGCCGGCACGCTGTTCGCCCGGTTGCGTGCCGATTGTGCGGCGGAATGGCGGGCCTACACGCACCACCCCTTCGTGGCCGCACTCGGCGCCGGGACGCTCGAGCTGGCATCGTTCCGCACCTACCTGGTGCAGGACTATCTCTACCTGATCCAGTACGCCCGCGCCTACGCGCTGGCCGTCTACAAGGATCCGGACGTCGCCGGGATGCGCCGGACCGCGCGCCTGCTCGCCGACCTGCTCGATACCGAGCTCGCCCTGCACATCGCCTATTGCCGGGAGTGGGGGCTGCACGAGGAAGAGCTCACGCGGCAGGGGGAGTCGCTCGAACTGCTCGCCTACACCCGCTTCATGCTGGATTGCGGCCAGCGCGGCGACATCCTCGACCTGATGGTGTCGCTCTGCGCCTGCCTGGTCGGCTATGCCGAGATCGGGCTGCGCCTGGCCGCCGATCCAAACACGCTGAGGCAGGACAACCCCTATCTGCCCTGGATCGGCGTCTATGGCGGCACGCACTATGTCGGGCTCGCGAACGAGGGGGTGGAGCGGCTCGACGCGCTTGCGCGCTCGCACGGCGCCGATGCGCGCTACCCGATGCTGCTGCACAGCTTCCGCACCACCGTGCGCCTGGAGGCGGCGTTCTGGACCCCGGGCGGCGCCGTCGTCGCCTGAGGCGGGCCGATGGCCGTAGCGGCCGAACCTACTCGATGGGGGTCGACAGCTCGTCGAACCGCCTCGGCTTGGGGCCCGCGTTGCGTATGTTGATCAGGTTCTGCAGCAGGCTGAACCAGAACGGCGCGCCCAGCGCGACGGCGCCGGCGGTCAGCAGCCAGCCGCACGGCGTCGCCCAGGAGAACCGCGGAACCGACCAGCCGAACGGGATCTGCTGCGCCTCGAACAGGCGCAGCGGTGCCAGCACCGTGGGTTCCAGCACCGGCAGCCGCAGCGACTGCCCGCCCGGGAGGATGGCCACGCCGCCGGCCGGCGGCGTGGCCGCGACCACGGCCTGAGCGTCGGCCAGCATCACCGCACGCAGGGCGGGGGTCTGCCACAGCACGCGCGCCACACGCAGGCTGTCGACGTTCAGCGCCAGCGCCAGCACGATGCCGAAGATGATCATGACGTACTGGCTCAGCCGCTTGTAGATGCCGCTCACCCGGTCCATCGCGTCGTTGAACCACTGCTCCAGCCGGGCGCGGAAGGCGTCGACGTCGCGGCCGGCATCGCGCAGGAACATGGAAAGCGTCTTCTTCAGGTCGCCCTCCGGAAGTCCCGCCACGCTGTGCTCGAGCTGCGCGAAGACCGGGGCGTCGGTTCCGTCCCGCAACGTCTCCAGCAGCGCCAGCGAGAAGGTGCGGGCCGGAATGTAGGAGGGCAGCTTCGAGGGTGTGCCGCGCATCAGCGGGTGCGTCGACACGCCGAGCACGCGCAGCAGGACCGACTGCTCCGGAGTCGGGACACCCTGCGGGTTGCGCGCGATGACCTTCGCCAGACGGTCGGCGGCACTCTGGCCCGGCGCGGAAGTGAAGTGCGCACGCAGGAAGTCGCGAGCGTCCACCCAGTGGAACGCCGCCGTGCTGCTGTTGTCGAGGATGACGTCGAGCCCCTTGGCGAGGTAGGTGCCGCGCCAGGCGAAGATCCCGGCGACGACTTCCTGCACGCCGCTCGCGATCAGCGCGAGCAGGAAGTAGGTGAAGACCAGCGCGATGATCACGTCGAGGACGCTGCTCAGGTTCATGCCGACACTCCGGACTAGCTGGACCCCCGAGGCGACGACCGCCCGGGAGGAGGCGTTGTCGCAGTGCCGGCAGGCGCCCGCAGATTGATCGTCCTATCGTACAGCAACCCAAGCCGGATCGTTGCGAAAACCGGGTTCTTCGGGGCAGGAGCGGGCTCGGGACACGGCGCCGGACCGCACGGCGTGGAGGGCTCGCTCGCTTGATGACGCGACGATGGAAGGCCATATCTGCGGCCTTCCGGCACGGGGTCGTCGCGCGCGGCACCCGGCTCAGGGCATCTCATCAACAGCAGGCTGCACTCCATGACCGAGGCCGAGATCCTGAACCAGCTGACCGAGATCTTCCGCGAGACCTTCGGCGACGACACGCTGGTGCTGAAGCACGAGACCACGGCGGACGACATCGAGGACTGGGACTCGTTCAACCAGATCAACATCCTGGTCGCGACCGAGGTCCGGTTCAGGATCAAGTTCCAGACCGCCGAGACCGGCAATCTGAAGGATGTCGGCCACCTGGTCACGATCATCCAGCGCAAGCTGGCAGCGGCGAACCGCTGATCCGGTCCGGGAGCCGCAAGGGCCGTTGCCCCTCGACCCCTTCAATGGCAAGCCGTCGAAAGCCACTTTCGGAACGGGGCCTGGGCCGATGGCCCGAGCGGGTCAAGGGCAGAGCCCTTGGCTTGCTTCAGCGCCCTGCCGGATCGTTGCTCCGGCGAGCATGTCACATCTCAGGCTGATCCAGCCTGAAACGATCGGGCGCTAGAACTGGAAATACAGGAACCGGCTCGGATCATCGAGGCCGTACAGGCTGCCGAGCAGCAGGACGCCGATCACCAGGCCCCAGCGTATTCCCGGATACCAGCGCAGGTTCCGCGACGGGAACGGCCTGACCTGCTCGAGGGCCGGGGCGAAGTTGACCATGATCTGCTGGGTGTTCGGCAGCGTCCAGACGATCAGGAAGCCGACGACGATCCGGACCCACGACTTCAGCACCGACGCGTTGTCGCTCAGGGTGATCAGGCCGCCGCCGCCCATCCGGACCACCAGGCCGTAGGCCCGGCCGAACAGCCTGGCCGGGAGGATGATCTGCCCCGCGACCGGGTGCAGTCCGAGCAGGCCGCCGAGCATGGAGACCGCGTCCGGCGCCGAGTTCGCCCGGAAGAAGATCTGGGCGACCAGCACGGCGAGGAACGTGAGCACGACGCCGGGCACGATGCCGGTCCAGCGCTGCGGCTGCTTCGCCTTGCCCCGGCTCGGGCGGAACACCCTCCAGGCATGGTTGATCGAGAGGTAGGTCGCGTGCAGCAGGCCGAAGATCAGGAATTGCAGTCCGGCACCGTGCCAGATCCCGGCCAGCGTCATGGTGAAGAACACGGGCAGCAGGATCATGCTGGCGAAGCCGGTCGCACTGCGCATCGCCTGTCGTGAGCTCGGCCGCCCGCGGGCGGCGCGGCGGCGCGTCACCCACAGCGCCACCGGGTTGTAGAGGTAGAGGTTCAGGTAGTGCGTCAGCGTCATGTGCCAGCGCTGCCAGAAATCGATGATCGAGCGGCTCTTGTAAGGCGAGTTGAAGTTCAGCGGGAACACCACGCCGAACATCCGGGCGATGCCGATCGCCATGTCCGAGTAGCCGGAGAAGTCGAAATAGAGCTGCAGCGAGTAGCTCAGCACGGCCTGCCAGGCACCGTACGTGCTGAGCAGGTGTGGCGAGAAGAACCCCGGATCCGCGATCCGTCCCAGCGGGTCGGCGATCACGACCTTCTTGCACAGCCCGATCACGAAGATGCTCAGCCCGATGCTGAGCCTGTCCAGACGGAAACGGTAGGTCGCCGGGCTCGCGAATTGCGGGATCATCTCCTGGTTGTGCAGGATCGGGCCGGCGATGAGGTGCGGGAAGAACATGACGAAGACCGCGTATTCGAGCAGGCCGTGCGCCCTGACCACGCCGCCGCTCAGGTCGACCAGGTAGCCGATCTGGGTGAAGGTGAAGAAGGAGATGCCAAGCGGAAGGATCAGGCCGTCCCGCCCGACGAACGGCATCAGGTCGAGCAGGCCGAGGAACGTCAGCAGCGTGAACAGGTATTTGTAAAAGAACAGCAGCAGCAGGTTGCCGCTCACGCCGACGCTGAGCACCGCCATCTTCAGGCGTGGGCGCGACGCGGACGCCCCGATCAGCCGGCCCAGCACGTAGTTGAACGCGACGGAGCCGAGC
Organism: uncultured Acetobacteraceae bacterium; assembly: GCA_964242335.1. Taxonomy (GTDB): domain Bacteria; phylum Pseudomonadota; class Alphaproteobacteria; order Acetobacterales; family Acetobacteraceae; genus Lichenicoccus. The sequence continues at coordinate 22,377 of CAXTAY010000025.1, forward strand.
AGCAGCGGCACGAAGCGAGGGTTCCACCAGCCATAGAACAGCACCGAGCAGCCGATCAGCCAAGCCAGTGCGACGGCGCGCCCGAGCCTGGCCGACAGGTAAAAGCCGAGCAGCGCCAGCGGCAGGAAGGCGAACATGAACTCGTAGGAGTTGAACAGCATCGACCGGACCCGGCTGTTGTTTCGACGACACTCATCCGATCGATCGGATGATGCTCTAGCTATGGCCTCCGGCGACCCGCTGCCCGCTGGTCATCAGCCTCGCATGGTGCGACGTCGTGTACGACTTGATGAAGTCCGCGATCTGGATGGTGGCCTGGTCGGCTCCGTCCTCGGTCACGTGCACCCGCCATCCGTCATCGATGAAGTAGCGGCCGGGCAGGGTCTGCGGCTGATTGTCGGCTACACCGCGATAGGCGGCCACGATGGTCGGATAGGTCGGGTCGCAGGTCGGAACCGGCGCCACGTAGACGATGACGTCGACGCCGCGACGGCGGTAGGCGTCGCGGAACTTCCGGATCTGCTCGCGGTCCGGCGGCGAGAGCGGCTTGAACGGGAGGGTGCAGCCGTCGGTGAGGTTCGCCGGCGTGGCCAGGAAGCCGCCGGGCCGCAGGATCGATAGCGGGCGTCCGGGCCTGCGGATCGCGAACCAGCCGTGCTCGGCGCGCATCTCCGCCGAGGCCTTCTTCCACCAGATCGCCGACAGGCTGAACTGCCTCCATCCCTGCTGCAGGAAGATGACCGGAAGCTGGATCAGCCGGCGTGGGTCGTCGGCGAAGATCCTGGCGATCTCGGCGAGGCTGCCGTGCCGGAGTGCCACCCGGGCGCCGTCGTTCCACAGATGCTCGATGTCCCTCTGGTGCTGCACCAGGGTCCACGGGCTCACGTAGAGCACGATCAGGCTCGGCTGCCGGTTACGCGCCAGGTAGTGGTCGAGCAGGATGCCGGGAAAGAAGATGATGCTGCCCGCCGGCATGCCCAGGTTGATCGCACTGACATGGAGCCTCTGCGTCAGCAGGTTGGGTCGGGCGCCGAACACCAGGGAGGAGTCGCCGACCAGCGCGATGTCCGCCGTCTGGTCGTGCAGGGCGAACTTGAAGCAGTCGGTCGGATTCCAGTATACCCGGCTGTACTTGCAGTACAGCGTATCCGACCGGATCGCGAGATAGGGAGCGCCCAGGACCACCAGGCCGAACAGCGCGAACGCGAGGAGGAAGCGGGCGTGCCCGTGTTTCATCGAAACATCACCTCTTCGGTCGCCGGGGCGCGACGACCCTGTGTTCGGCCGTGATGTCTTAGCCGCTGCTGCTTCTAATCCTAAGGCTGGTGCGGATAAAGCCGCGACGCGTCCGGGCGGAGGTGTCACCGGTCGGGTCGATCCGCGACGCCGCGCGCATCTATCCCTGACCCGCCGCCGCCGCCAGGTCGGTCGCGTGCAGATCATGCTCGCTGACCGTCGGCGCCGGAGCGCGTGCAGCCGCCGTCGCCTCCGGGTTGAGCACGGTCCGGCGCTTGCGGCCGAGCAGCATGACCCGGCGCTTGCCCGGCCCGCAGGACAGCGTCTCCCTGGTGAAGCCGCACGCGTAGGCATAGCGCCAGCGCAGCGCCAGCAGGCGCCTGCTGTGCCTGGGGATCACCGCCACGATCGGCAGCGCGATCGCCTCGATCAGCAGGCGTCTGAAGAACTCGCGATGCACCAGCGCCTGCTGTCCGAGCAGACGGCGCGTCTGCACCGTGGAGGCGCCCTGCCAGTAGAGCCGCGAGAGCAGCCACTCGACGTTGAGGCGCTTGGCCTGGATGGAGTGGTGTACGACGACGCGGGAGTCGTAGACCGCGGAGAACCCGGCATCCTGCAGGCGCCAGGCCAGCTGCACGTCCTCGTCGGATTGCAGCACCAAGCCGAGCCGACCCAGCGCCTCGGCGAAGCCGCCATGGCGCAGCATGACGTCGCGGCGCAGGATCATGTTGACGCCGTAGGGCTCGACGCTGGCCGGCAGCGCATCGGTGCGATACTCGCCCGCACCCTCATGCTCGATGATCGACAGCACGCCGCGGAGCGAGTGCGGCCACCAGTCCGGCAGCGGCTTCTCCCACACCGGAAGCACCCTGCCGCCCAGCACCGCCGGACGGCAATCCTGCTCCGCGAGGACATGCTGGATCTGCTCGATCCAGTCCGGCGCGGCCATCGCGTCGTCGTCGATGTAGGCCACGTAGTCGCCGGTGGCGGCGCAGGCACCGGCGTTGCGCGCGAGGCTCACGCCCGGGCGCTCGAGGCGAAGCAGGCGCGCGTTGGCGACCTGCCCGACGAGACGCTTCAGCTCGACATGTACCGCCGCCGGCGATCCGCTATCGACCAGGATGATCTCGAACTCGTCCTGGTCGACGGTCTGGGAGGCGAGCGATTCCATGCAGCTGCGGACGTAGTGCAGGCGGTCATGGCTGCAGAGGATGACCGATATGCGCGGCAGCGTCGGACCTGCGACTGGAACCGTCTTCATCAAGTCTCGTCCTCCGGATGAGCGTTGCACGCCGATTATCTCCGATCTACCCGTCGATTCGCTCCCGTCATGGAGACACTCTGCAACGAAACCGATCCGCATACGGTACGCACGCGGCGGCGACAGCGATCCGCGGCATCGACCGGACGAAGCTGCGGCCGACACCGCCATCCGCTTCCGGCGGATCGAGCAACCGATGGGTCAGGGAGCGACCGCGGCAATTCATGTGAGAAGGGGATCCGCCATAACGCATGAGCGAGCCACAGAAGATGCGGCGATCTAACTGATCGTGTCATGTGCGTTATCCGGCGGATTGGCGGCCGGCAGAGCCACCCGGATTTTCACCGGGCTCCGAGCGAATGCCATATTGTTAGCCGCGGCCGATCACCCCCGCAAGTTCAATCGTTCGGCTAACGTTAAATGTGAAGACCCGGATCCGAGCCCGGATACGGGTTTTGCGCCGGCGCCGGTCAAGCCGGCCCGGCCTCGCGCGCGAGCAGGGTCTGCTTGCGCGCAACCCCCCAGCGATAGCCGGACAGGCCGCCGTCGCTCCTGACCACGCGGTGGCACGGGATCGCCACCGCGAGCGGATTGGCCGCGCAGGCCGCCGCCACCGCGCGCGCAGCACCCGGCACGCCGATCCGCCGCGCCGTCTCCGCATAGCTCGCGGTGCGGCCGGCCGGCACCTGCTGGAGGGCTTCCCAGACCCGCCGCTGGAACGCGGTCCCGCGCACGTCGAGCGGCAGGTCGAGACCGAGGCGAGGCGTCTCGACGAAGCCGACCACCTGCGCCACCGTCGCCTCGAAGCCGGCATCGCCACCGATCAGCGCGGCCGCCGGGAAGCGGTCCTGCAGGTCCCCGACCAGGGCGTCGGGTTCGTCGCCGAGCAGGATGGCGCACACGCCCCTGGCGCTGGCGGCGACCAGGATCGCACCCAGCGTGCACTCACCCACCGCGAAGCGGATCTCGGTGTCGGTGCCGCCGGCGCGGAAGGCGCGCGGGGTCATGCCCAGCATCGCGTCGGAAGCCGCATAGAAGCGGCCGCCCGAGTTGAAGCCGGCCGCATAGATCGCCTCGGTCACGGTGCCGGTGCGTCGCAGCTGGTCGCGCACCCTGCGGGTGCGGCTCGCCGACGCGTAGCGCCCTGGCGTGACGCCGGTGACCGCCTTGAACACGCGGTGGAAGTGGTGCGGGCTGAGGCCCGCGACGGCGGCGAGCACGGCGAGCGTGGGCGGCTCGTCGGCCTGCTCGATCAGCCGGCAGATCCGCGCGATGCTGGCCGCGCGCTGCCCTTCCGGCGCGGGCTGGTCGGGCCGGCAGCGCCTGCAGGGCCGGAACCCGGCACGCTCGGCCTGCTCGGCATCGGCATGGAAGCGGACGTTCCTCGGATTGGCGGCGCGCGAGGCGCAGGACGGACGGCAGTATACGCCGGTCGTCTTGACCGAGTAGAGGAAGGCGCCGTCGGCGGTGCGGTCGCGCGCCAGCACCGCGGTCCAGCGCGGGTCCTGTTCGGTCGGAGGCTCGACGCCGGACGGTTCCACGGCGATGTGGTCCATGAGGTGCTCCTTCGGTGCGGCATGTGGTGGCCGCATCGTCGCACCGAACGGCACCCCGGACACTCCGCCGCTTGCGGCGGTATCGAGTGGCCGCAGGGCGGCGGGGACGCCGCCCGGCTGCGGCGTCGCCTCAGCCATGCCCCGGCGCAGGATAGGCCGGCAGCAGCGGCGGTGCCGGCGGCAGCGCCGGGGCGCCGTGCGGCTGCCGGCCCAGCTTGTCCATCAGCAGGCCGACCGCGGTCTCGAGCTGGCGATCGTGACCGGCCAGCAGCTCGCCGGGGCTGTTCTCGACCACGACGTCCGGGTCGACGCCGTGGTTCTCGATCACCCACTGCGAGTCCAAGCCGTACATCGCGTCCTCCGGCACGGTGATGTAGCCGCCGTCGAGCAGGGTCCACTCGCCGCGTATGCCGCGCACGCCGCCCCAGCTGCGCATGCCGAGCAGCGGACCGAGACCGTACTTGCGGAAATAGTACGGGAAGATGTCGCCGTCGGAGGCGGAGAACTGGTTGAGCAGGCAGATCTTGGGACCGTTGATCAGCTGCTGCGGGATGGTCATGGCGGTGCGCTCGCGGTTGGTCGTCATGCCGATCAGCACGCGTCGCAGGCGCTCCAGCACGATCTGGTCGATGAAGCCGCCGCCGTTGAAGCGGTCGTCGAGGATCAGCGCCTGGCGGTCCGCCTGCGGGTAGAACTGGCGCACGAACTGCTCCATGCCCAGCGACTCCATGTCCGACAGGTAGACGTAGGCGATGCGTCCCTCGGACAGCCGGTCCACGATCGCCCGGTTATGGTCGATCCAGCCCTGCTCGCGCAGCGGCATCTCGCTGCGGACCGGCTCCACGCTGATGTCGCGCGTGGCCCCGCCGGCCGTGCCCGACACCGTCAGGGTCACCGGGCCCTGGACGTCGACGAACAGGCTGTACGGATCGGTCGGTGCCGCCAGCGCCTGCCCGTTCACGGCGAGCAGGAAGTCGCCGTCATGCAGGTTGAGCCCCGGCGCGTTCAGCGGGCTGCGGTAGCCGTCGTGCGAGTCGTCGCCGCGATAGATGCGGGCGAAGCGGTAGCGCCCCGACGCGCGGTCGAGCGCGAAGTCGACGCCGAGCAGGGCGGTCGGCGCCCCCGGCGTCGGATCCTGGTCGTCGCCGCCGCTGACATAGGTGTGCGAGTTGCCGAGCTCGCCCTGCATCTGGCCGATCAGGTAGTTGAGGTCCTCGCGCGAGCCGAGCAGCGGCAGCAGCCTGGCGTAGGAATCGTGCACCGCCTGCCAGTTCACGCCGTTGGTCTTGTCGCTGAAGAACAGGTCGCGCTCCAGCCGCCAGGCGTTCTGGAACATCTCCGACCATTCCGCGGTCGGCAGCACCCGCATGCTCATCTGGTCGAGCTCGAGCATGCGGCGCTCGCCGCCGCCGGCCTTGGTCTCGGCGATGCCGTAGGCGGCACCCTGCTTGAACAGCACGTGGCCGCCGTCGGCGGACAGGCTGTAGCCGTCCAGCCCGTCGAGGATGGTCTCGTCCTTGCGCTTGTCGACGTCGTAGGCGTGCAGCGCCGGCTTCTCGCCCGGCAGGGTGCCCTCGATCATCTGCGGAGGCGTCGTCTGGTAGAATACCCGATCGCCCCCTGGGCCGCCCCGCGCGTCGAGGGCGGCGAAGTCGTTCGCCGGGATCGGCAGCGGCGTCACCCGGTCCATCAGCCCGTCGAGATCGATGGAGACCGGCTTCGAGGCGCCCGGCTTCCAGGCTGCCGGCTTGGCGTCGTCATGGTCCTTCTTGTCGGCCTCCCACGCCCCCTCGTCCGAGCGCGGCGCGAACGGCGAGGCGGCGTCGTGCCGCAGCGTGGCGACGTAGATGCCGCTCTGCTTGACGGTGGCGACGTTGAACTCGCTCTCCGAGAAGGTCGGGTTCTGGTGGCGCGAGGAAAGGAAATAGAGGCTCCGGCCGTCCGGCGAGAAGGTCGGCGACTGGTCGTTGTCGTCCGGCCGGCTGACCAGCGAGGCGTGCCCGCCGGCGACGTCATAGAGGTAGATGCCGCGCTGCTGGTTCGGGCGCAGCAGGCTGTAGGCGAGCCACCTGCCGTCGGGCGACCAGCTCTGGTCGTGGATCTCGCGGTACGGGTCCTGCGCCACCTGCCGCGGCGGCGCGCCGTCGGTGCCGGCGATCCACAGCCTGTGGTCGTTGTCGGCGAAGGCGAGCCGGTTGCCGTCCGGCGACCAGAGCGGCGTGTAGAAGAAGCCGGTCGAGAAGTGGGTCAGGACGCGTTCCGCACCTCCCGCCGACGGCCGGATCGCGATCTGCTGCTCGCCGCTGGCGTCGGTGCTGTAGGCGACCAGCCTGCCGTCGGGCGACCAGCTCGGATGGTCCTCGTCGGCGTTGCTGGTGCGGGTCAGGTCGCGGATCGCGCCGTGCTCGGCGGGCACCGTGAACAGGTCGCCGCGGGCGGAGAACAGCGCCCGCTTGCCGTTCGGCGACAGCGCGTAGTCGACCTGCTGGGCGGTGTCGGTGTCGCGTATCGCGTCGCGCACCTTCACCGTGCGCGGCCCGGTGCGGGTGCCGTCGTCGGGCACGCGCACGTCGAGCCTGTGCAGCGTCTCCGAGGGCAGGTCGAGCACGTACAGGTTGCCGCCCTGCTGGAAGGTGATGGCCCCGGCCGGCCCGGTGTCTCCCAACGACGGAAAATCGATGTCGTAGTCGGTGAAGCGGGTGACCTGGCGGAACTGCCTGCTGTCCAGGTCATAGCACCAGATGTTGGCGCGCCGGTTGCTGTCGCGATCCGACAGGAAGTAGATCTTGCGGCCGACCCACATCGGCGAGGTGTCGGTCCCCTTCCAGTCGGTGATCCGGGTCAGCGCGTGGCTGTCGAAATCGTAGGTGTAGACGTCCTGCGCCAGGCCGCCGTCATAGCGCTTCCAGGTGCGGAAATCGCGGAAGATGCGGGTGTAGGCGATCGAATGGCCGTCCGGGCCGTAGCTGATGAAGCCGGCGCGATCGAGCGGCAGCTGCGTCGCCAGCCCTCCCGACACCGGCACCATGAACGGCAGCGAGATCCAGCTGTTCCAGGCCCGCGCGCGCGAGAGGAAGACGATGTTGCGCGAGTCCGGGGTCCAGGTCACCACCATGTTGTCCGGACCCCAGCGGGTCGGCGCGTGCGGGACGATGTCGGAGTGCGCGGTCAGCCGGCGCGCCGGACCGCCGGCGGCGGGGATGACGTAGACGTCCTGGTTGCCCTGGTAGTGCGCGGTGAAGGCGATCCAGCGACCGTCCGGCGAGTAGCGCGGCATCAGGTCCTGGCCGGCGTCGGCAGTCAGTCGGCGCGCCGTGCCGCCGGCGCGGTCGACCACCCAGAGATTGCCGTGCGCCACGAACGCGACCTGGTCGCCGTGCTGGGTCGGGAAGCGCATCAGCGCCCGTCCGGGCTCGGGCGCAGGGAGCGCGGGGGTCGGAGCGGGGGATGGAGCGGCGGGCTGGAGCTGGGCCGGGTCGGCGGCGGCCAGGAGGAACTGGGCGGCGAACAGGGCCGCCGCTCGGATCGATCGTCTCATCATGCACTCCAGTCCGGCGCATTCTAGGAAGAATGCGCGCGCAGGCCAGAGCGGCACGGGCGAAAACGCCGCCCGGGCCTTGCCCGCCGCCCGCGCCCTCGCTAGGCGAGGGGCGGATCAGCGTCCGCGATCCGTTGCCACGGGATCCGCCTGCATGACGCCGCACCTGAAGCGCCTCGAGAACGAGAGCATCCTGATCCTGCGCGAGGTCGCCGCCGAAGCCCGCAATCCGGTCATGCTGTACTCGATCGGCAAGGACTCCGCGGTGATGCTGCACCTGGCGATGAAGGCGTTCTATCCGGGCAAGCCGCCGTTCCCGCTGCTGCACATCGACACCACCTGGAAGTTCCGGGAGATGATCCGCTTCCGCGACGAGACCGCGGCCCGGCTCGGCTTGACGCTGCTGGTGCACACCAACGAGGAGGGTCGCGACCAGGGCATCAACCCGTTCGACCACGGCTCGTCGTACTACACCCACGTGATGAAGACCGAGGCGCTCAAGCAGGCGCTGACCCGGCACGGCTTCGATGCCGCGTTCGGCGGCGCGCGTCGCGACGAGGAGAAGAGCCGCGCCAAGGAGCGCATCCTGTCGTTCCGCGACGCCTCGCACGGCTGGGATCCGAAGAACCAGCGCCCCGAGCTGTGGAACCTCTACAACACGCGGGTGCAGCCGGGCGAGACGATGCGGGCGTTCCCGCTCTCGAACTGGACCGAGCTCGACGTGTGGCAGTACATCCTGGCCGAGCGGGTGGCGATCGTGCCGCTCTACCTCGCTGCCCCCCGCCCGGTGGTGACGCGCGACGGCATGCTGATCATGGTCGACGACGCGCGCATGCGGCTGCGTCCGGGCGAGACGCCGGAGACCCGGATGATCCGGTTCCGCACGCTCGGCTGCTACCCGCTGACCGGCGCGGTGGAGTCCGAGGCCGACGGGCTGGAGGCGATCATCGCCGAGATGATGGTCTCGCGCACCTCGGAGCGGCAGGGCCGGGCGATCGATCACGACGAGGCCGGCTCGATGGAGAAGAAGAAGCGCGAGGGATATTTCTGATGCCGGCCGACGTCGTCTCGCCCGCCGCACCGGCTCCCGGCTCCGGCACGCTGCTGCGCTTCCTGACCTGCGGCAGCGTCGATGACGGCAAGTCCACCCTGATCGGGCGTCTGCTCTACGACACCAAGCGCATCCTGCAGGACCAGATGACGGCGCTGGAGAAGGATAGCGCACGCTTCGGCACCACCGGCGGCGACCTCGACCTGGCGCTGCTGGTCGACGGGCTGGAGGCCGAGCGCGAGCAGGGCATCACCATCGACGTCGCCTACCGCTTCTTCGCCACCGACCGGCGCGCCTTCATCGTCGCCGACACGCCCGGCCACGAGCAGTACACCCGCAACATGGCGACCGGCGCCTCCACCGCCGACCTCGCGGTGCTGCTGGTCGATGCGCGGCACGGCATCATGACGCAGACCCGTCGGCACGCCTTCATCGCCAACCTGCTCGGCGTGCGCCACCTGGTGCTGGCGGTGAACAAGATCGACCTGGTCGGCTTCGACCGCGAGCGGTTCCGCGAGGTGTCGGCAGCGTTCGAGGCGATGGCGTCGGGGTTCGGCTTCGCCAGCCAGCGCGCGATCCCGATCTCGGCGCGCTACGGCGACAACGTCACCACCGCCAGCGCCAAGCTCGGCTGGTACGAGGGGCCGACGCTGCTGGCCCACCTGGAACAGGTCGAGACCGGCACGGTGGATCACGCGGCCCCGTTCCGCATGCCGGTGCAGTGGATCAGCCGGCCGGATCTGGATTTCCGCGGCTTCGCCGGTACCGTCGCCGGCGGCACCGTGCGTCCGGGCGACGGCGTCGTGGTCGCGGGATCGGGACGGCAGAGCACGGTGCGCCGGATCGTCAGCCAGGACGGCGACCTGCCGCGCGCGGTCAGCGGCGACGCGATCACGCTGACGCTCGCCGACGAGGTCGACATCTCGCGCGGCGACGTGCTGGCCGCACCGGACGCGCGACCGGAGGTGTCGGACCAGCTCGCCGCCCACATCGTCTGGATGGACGAGGCGCCGCTGCTGCCCGGACGATCCTACCTGCTCAAGATCGGCACGCGCACGGTGAGCGCCTCGGTCAGCGCGCTCAAGCACAAGGTCGACATCAACAGCTTCGAGCACCTCGCTGCGCGCGAGCTCAGGCTCAACGAGATCGGCGCCTGCAACCTGTCGCTGAGCAGCGCCGTGGCGTTCGAGCCGTACGCGCAGAACCGCACGATGGGCGCCTTCATCCTGATCGACCGGCTGAACAACCGCACCGCCGGCGCCGGCATGATCGAGTTCGGGCTGCGGCGCGCCACCAACATCCACCGTCAGGCGACCAGCGTGAGCAAGCACGGCCGCGCGGCACTCAACGCGCAGAAGCCGGCGCTGCTCTGGTTCACCGGCCTGTCCGGGTCGGGCAAGTCGAGCATCTCGAACATGGTCGAGGCGGCGCTGCACGCGCAGGGGCATCGCACCTACCTGCTCGACGGCGACAACATCCGGCACGGGCTGAGCCGCGACCTGGGCTTCAGCGACGCCGACCGGGTGGAGAACATCCGCCGCGTCGGCGAGGTGGCCAAGCTGTTCGTCGATGCCGGCATGATCGTGCTGGCCTCGTTCATCTCGCCGTTCCGCGCCGAGCGGCGGATGGTGCGCGACATGCTCGAGCCGGGCGAGTTCATCGAGGTGTTCGTCGACACGCCGCTCGAGGTCTGCAAGGCGCGCGATCCGAAAGGGCTGTACCGCAAGGCGATGGCCGGCGAGATCCGCCACTTCACCGGCATCGACTCCCCCTACGAGGCGCCGGAGCAACCGGAGCTGCTGCTGGAAGGCGCGAGCGCTTCGTCGGAATCGATGGCCGAGCGCGTGCTCGACCTGCTGCGCGTGCGCGGCATCATCGGGATCGCCGCGGCGGACCCTGCCGCTTGAGTCCGGCGGCCCTGGGGCAGCCCTCCACCGCCACGCCCGCCGGGCTGAAGCGGTCGCTCGACCTGCCGATGGTGTTCTGCCTGGCACTCAAGCAGGTGATCGGCGGCGGCGTCGTGGTGCTGACCGGCACCGCGATCGGCCTGGCCGGCGCGGGGGCGGGCCTCGCCTACCTGCTCGCCTGTGCGGTGGTGCTGCTGGTGAGCCTGCCGTACGCCGTGCTCGGCGCCGCGGTGCCGGCCAGTGGCAGCCTGTATCGCTGGCCGGCGCGCTTCATCGGCCCGGCCGCAGGCTTCCTCGGGTTCTGGATGGTGCTCGGCACCCACGTGAGCCTCGCCGCCTACGCCGCGACCTTCGGTGCGACGCTGCACGCGCTGCTGCCGGCGGTGCCGGCGCGGCCGGCGGGTCTCGCGGCGCTCGGCCTGGTGCTGACGCTCAACCTGCTCGGCACCGCGGTCTCGGCCCGCGCCGGCATCCTGATCACGCTCGCGGTCGCGCTGGCGCTGGTCGGCCTCGCGGTCGCTGGCCTGCCCGCGATCGAGCCGCGGCGCCTCGCCGACCTGCTGCCGCACGGCTGGCACGGGCTGCTCGCCGCCGCGGCACTGCTGACCTTCCCGATCGGCGGCGCCACCCTGGTCTCCGAACTCGGCGGCGAGATGCGCCGGCCCGCCCGCGACATCCCGGTGGCGATCCTCGGAGCCACCGCGCTGGCCGCCCTGCTCTATATCGCGGTCACCCTGGTCGCGGCCGGGCTGCCGGACACGCGCGTCGCCGGGCCGCGCACGCTGAACGCGGTGGCGCAGGCCGTGATGCGCCCCGGTGGCTTCCTGCTGTTCGGCCTCGGCACCGGCATCGTCAGCATGCTCGGCATCATGAACGCGCACATGCTCTGGGGCAGCCGCAGCATACTCATGGTGTGCCGAGACGGCTGGCTGCCGAGCCGGTTCGGCCGACCCAACCGTGCCGGTGCGCCGGTGTGGCCACTGCTGCTGCTGTCGGCGATCGGGGCGACGCCGGTCCTGGCCGGCTTCGACGTCACCACCATCATCCGGATCAGCGCGCTGGGCGCCGCAGGCTCGGCGATCCTCTCGGTCGCCTGCGCGCCGCTCTACGCGCACCGCGATCCGGTGGCCTACGCCGCGTCGCCGCTTCCGCTCCCCCGCCCTGCCCTGCTGGCCGCCGCGCTGGCCGCGATCGCCTCGCAGCTCGCGAGCATCGGGGTGCTGCTCGCGGACCTGCCGGTCCGACTGATCCTGCTCTGGCTCGGCTGGCTGGCGCTGGGCCTCGGGATCATCACGGTACGCCGTCATATGGTGTCTCCGGCGACGGCGTAGCAGCAAGCCGAGGGCTCCGCCCTTGACCCGCTGGGGCCGCAGGCCCCAGACCCCGATCCCCAGGAATTGGTTTTCAGAGGCCCGCCTTTGATCGGGTCAAGGGGCGAAGACCCTTGCTCTGCCTTCGTATCTTCCTCGTCCAAGCCTCATGACTTGCTCAGTCCCCTGCGAGAGCGAGATCGGCCTCACGATCACGCGTCTCGGCGAAATCCTGCAGGCTCATCTCCGCACGGATCTGGTGCGACGTCGCGATCGGCACGTCTTTCCTGGGCGCAGCTAACGCCCGCAATCGCCGGGATGCTACTTGGGTTGCGCGAGAAGCGTCTCGCCATCCGGCCCCATCTTGATGGTCGGTCCCTTCAGGAAGCTGCTCGGAGGTCTTGCCTGGTCGCCCGCCGTCGGCGCGACCGTGGCGCTCCATGTCACGACGTGCTGGCTCGGATCGTCCACCCATCGCGTGCTCTTGCCGAGACCGGGCACCATCCTGCCACGGCACAGCTTCCGCCGGACGGTGACGACGAAGCTGTCATCCTTCTCGCGTTCGCCGCCGACGATCGGCGCCCTGGGAGCGACGCCATTCTCGGCGGGCGGGAACGGCAAGTAGTAGATTCTGTAATTACAAAACTTCGCCGGCGGCTCGTCGACCCGTTGAATCGCCGGAGAGGTCGCGACGGCAGCTGCGATGATGGCGACGGTGAGTGGGATCATGAGAGACCTTGCGACGATCGTCTCTATAATGAGACCCCGCATCAACGCATGCCAGCTTTAATCGTCGCAGCCGCATCCTCGGCTGGCCGACCTGATCGAGCCACCGGGAGCCGACGGATGAGCAGGACATGATCGAACCGGTCATGCCCTGTCGCCCGGCGACTACTTGACCGGCGCGAGGGTCAGCGTCAGGGGGGCGAACGCGCCGCCCATCACCGGTCGCGCGGCGAACGCGTTGAACGAGCTGTTCGGGTCGTACAGGTCGGGGAACGGCACGCCCGAGAGCGTGGTGTTGGCGTAGGTGTAGACCTCGTCGATGATGTTCTGGGTGAGCGTCGGATCGTCGCTGCTCGCCGCAGTCCAGAGCTCCCAGTCCGCCTTGGTGAAGGTGACCGGCGGGTTGTTGATCGTGCGCGGATCGAGCTGGATGCCGGTCGGATGCTCCTGGGTCCTGTAGAAGTTCGCCTCCTCGGTCAGCACGCCCTGCGGGATCAGGTTCAAGCCGAGAAGCTTGTCGGGATAGGCGTTGTACTTGAGGCTCCAGTAGCTGTCCGGCTCGCTGGTGGTGTCGGCGCTGTACGGGTTGGCCGCTTCGCGATACTGCAGCAGCAGGTGGCTGGCGTTGCTGTTCTGCGAGAACTGCACCCAGCTGCTGATCAGCTGCTGCGCCTGCTGCCGGAAATATTTGGCGTCCTTGTTGTTGCCGTCATAGGTCGCGATCTGCCCCATCGCGCCGACCGCGATGATCCCCTTGAGCGCCAGGTTGACGCTGTGCGCGATCCGGCCGGTGAAGTCGTCGGTCTGGTTCTGGTACTGCGGGTCGAGCGCGTTCGGATACGGCACGCCGGCCGGTATGGTCAGCAGGTAGGTGGCCTACTGGCGGAAGATCGCGTAATGCGCGTTGGCGTAGACCGCGGCCTCCGCCTTGCCGGCGTGCTGCATGTAGGCGTCAGCCATGATCAGCATGTTGGCGGATTCCTCCACCGGCATGTTCTCGCCGCCGCCGTCGTTGTGCCCGGTCGCGTTCGGATAGGTGGCGCCCAGATCGTGCGGCGCGAAGAGTTCCGGCCACTGGCCGGACTCCGAATAGGCGATGACCGGCGCCAGCAGATAGCGAACCAGCTCGGGGTTGGTATAGAGGAAGGCCGGCATCGACGGGTACAGCACGTCCACGGTGGAGACGTTGTCGCTGCTGCTGATCTCCTCGAGGAACAGGTACGGGTTGCCGATGGTCCCGGTCAGCTCGGTGCCTGCGAAGGCCTGCCGCAGCGTCGCCGCCGCGAGCCCGGCATAGTGCGCGCCGCCGACCGCCGTCGCCGCGGCGGTGATGCTGGCGTCGGTGGCGTCGGCCCGCGACAGCGCCGCCGCGGCGTCGTTGTAGGCGTAGGCGAGCATGTTCTCGTAGGCGGGCCAGTACTGCCGCCAGAGCGAGGAGACGCTGTTGCCGAGGAAATTGATCGCGGGATCGCGCACGTGCCCGAGCAGCAGCGTGAACGGCTTGGTTGCGGTGGTGCCGACGCTGCCGAAGGCGTTGCTGAAGGCGAACACCGGATAGTCGTTGTTGATCGCCCGCGGCTGGTTGGTGTCGTTGCTGTCGGCGAGCTGGCCGAAGCCCGTGAACTGGCTGCGCACCGCGCTGTCGGCGCCGGACTGGGTGGTGAGGCTGCCGGACGTCTCGGTGGCGAACAGCACGGTACCCCAGGAGGGGTAGTCGTTCACCTGGTTGAACACGGTGGGCGAGTTCGGGGTCACGGTCCAGGCGGAGAGAGTACCCTTCTTGCTGCTGCCGTCGAGGTTGCGATTGATCGTCTCGGGCGCCCACTTGATGAGCTGGTCGCTGTCCCCGTGCGCCCACTCGCCGCTGATGTCGAAATACACGGTGACCGAGTGATGCATCCCGTCGCTGCTCTGCGCGGTGGTGATGATGTCCGACAGCGGCATGCTGAGCCGCTGCAGGTCCTTGGCCTCGACCGGGGAGAGGAAGTCGACCGTCAGGTTGACGCCGCCGCCGCTGAACGTGAAGACCGACTGCGTCGGCGTGGTGTGAAGTGCCGTCTGCGTCATCCGGTTGGCGATGCTCGGCACCGCCGGCGCGCCGAAGAACAGGTAGGGCTGGTTATCGATATAGGCGATGCCGGTGATCGCCTTGACGGTGCCGTTCCAGTATTCCGGCCAGACGCCGGGCGCGATGCCGTTGCTGGCGCGCAGCCAGGTGTTCATGTAGGGCTCGCGCGTGATCAGCGGCACCGCCGGCGGCTTGATCGGCGTGAAGCTCTGCGCGTGAGCGGCTTGCCCACAACCGGCAGCGGTCAGCGCGGTGAGCGAGAGAAGAAGAGCACCCGGTAGAGCGAAAGTACGGGCGCCAGTTTGCGTTTTCATGGCTTATCTCCGAACGTTTCGGGATATGCAGCCAGCCTCGCCGAACTGCAGCAGCACTGATCGGCGACGCGAGTTCCAGCGACCCACCGCGCTGCCGCGAGGCGCATGAGCACCCGGCATCGATCGCGCCGGAACGCGCCAGGCGGTGGCCGATGGTTATGGTCGCCGCCTTCGGATCCGATGACGACGAGGCTGCGGCGACGCTAGGTCACGGATGCGGATCAGCTAAGGTCGGTCGAGGCCGGCGGAACGATCGGTTCGCGAGGCGGTCGGCCCAGTCGTGCCTCCGGAGGAGCCGGACCGGGTGCCGTGGCATCGACCCGGGTGGTGTCTTGATCGACATGTCCTCACCTTGTTCTTATTTGTTGGACAAATCCGTAGCAGGAGTAAAACGCGACGTGCAAGCGATCTCGCGATCACAGATTCCGTGCGGGCGACGAAGCCGATATGCGAACCTTGCTGCCCGACGCTCGGCGAGTTCGAAGCGACGCGCACGATGATGCAGCGCGGTCGAGGACGCAGCGGCAATCGTGTCCGCTCGCGTGTCCGTATCGTTTTTCGGACTCGGACGCATTTTCGATACGGCGACGTTTGCGCTGGCCGTTCGTTCTGTCAGACGCTCTCCGGCGCGATCGACATCAGGCTGGCATTGCCGCCGGCGGCAGCCGTGTTGACGCTGAGGCTGCGCTCGCGCAGCAGGAACTCCAGCGGGTACTCCGCGCCGTCCTCGATGTCGCCCGACGACCGCGCGAACACCGTGACGATCGGACCCTCGCGCCGCGACATGCGGACGCAGAACGACCGCAGCGCCACGCCGTCGCCTTCGAACAGCGCCTGCGCGGCCGTGGTCTCGCCCGCGGCGTCCGCATCGCGCCAGTGCGGGCGAAGCGCGTGCGGCAACGCATCGAGGAACGTCGCGAAGCGTGCCGCCTGCTCGATCGTGGCGACGTTGCCGGTCGCGAACACCGCCGCGAGCTGCAGCGCCAAGCCGTCGCGTGTGCAGGCGCGGCACAGCACCTCCCCGGCCGGGCGCAGGCTGTAGCTGTTGCGCTCGCCCACCGGGCCCGCCAGCACCAGCTCGGCCGCCAACGGACTGTGCGCCGCCAGCGCCCGGGCACGCCCCGCGAGGCGCGCCTCGCCGCCGACCTCGAGATGCTCGGCGAAGCGGCGCAACGCCGTCGTGACCGGGCCGGCGGCGAGTCGGGTGCCGAGCGGGACCCGCGCCAGCAGCCGGCGCAGGATCAGCGGTCCCCCCGCCTTCGGACCGGTGCCGGACAGGCCGTGGCCGCCGAACGGCTGCACGCCGACCACGGCGCCGACGATGTTGCGGTTGACGTAGAGGTTGCCCGCCTCGACGCGTCCGATGACGGCATCGATGGTCTCGTCCAGCCGCGTATGCAGGCCGAAGGTCAGCGCGTAACCGGTGGCCCCGATGTCGTCGAGCAGGGCGGCGAGCCCGTCGCGGCGGTAGCGCAGCACGTGCAGGACCGGACCGAACACCTCCTCGCGCAGATCCGACACCCGATCGATCTCGACCAGGGTCGGCGGCACGAAGCTGCCGGCCGCGCACCCGTCCGGCAGCGACATCGCCTCGACCGCATGACCGGCGCCGCGCATCGCCGCCAGGTGCTGCAGAATGCCGTCGCGGGCGGCGTCGCTGATCACCGGGCCGACATCGGTGCGCAGCCGGTCCGGCGCCCCGATGCGCAGCTCCGCCATCGCGCCGCGCAGCATGCGCAGGGTGCGTTCGGCGATGTCTTCCTGCAGGCACAGCAGGCGCAGCGCCGAGCAGCGCTGGCCGGCCGAGTTGAAGGCGGACTGGATCACGTCCGTCACCACCTGCTCGGTGAGTGCCGAGCTGTCGACGATCATCGCGTTCTGCCCGCCGGTCTCGGCGATCAGCGGGATCGGCCGCCCGTCCGCGCCCAGCCGGCTGGCGAGGCCGTGCGCGATGCTGCGCGCGACCGCGGTCGAGCCGGTGAACATCACGCCGTCGGCGTGGGCGATCAGGGCGGCGCCGATGTCGCCCTCGCCGGGCACCAGCTGCAGCGCCGCCTCGGGAACGCCCGCCTCGTGCAGCAGGCGCACCGCCTGTGCCGCGATCAGCGGGGTCTGCTCCGCGGGCTTGGCCAGCACCGCGTTGCCGGCCGCCAGTGCCGCCGCCACCTGTCCGGTGAAGATGGCGAGCGGGAAGTTCCACGGGCTGATGCACACGACCGTGCCGAGCGGCCGGTGGGTGCGGTCGTCAAAGTCGCGGCGGATGCCGGCCGCGTAGTAGCGCAGGAAGTCGACCGCCTCGCGCACCTCGCCGACCGCATCGGCGAAGCTCTTGCCGGCCTCGCGGACGATCAGCCCGAGCAGCGTCGGCATCGCGTCCTGCAGCGACGCGGCGGCGCGCTCCAGGACCAGCGCGCGTGCCTCCGCTGCGGTGGCGCTCCAGGCGCGGGCTCCCGCGGCGGCGCGCTCGGACAGCGCCGGGATGGCTGCGGCCGCGGCATGGCGCACCTCGCCGACCCGGTCGCGCCGGTCGGCCGGGTTGAGGATCGGGATCGGCGTGCCCGCGCCCGGCGCCATCGCCGGAGGGGCAGCGCTCCAGCTGCCTTGAGCACCGCGCAAGGCGGCGGAGAGCCAGGCCAGCCGATGCTCGCTGTTGAGGTCGAGCCCGGCGGAGTTGCGCCGCTCGTCGCCGAACAGGTCGCGCGGTGCGGCGATGCGCGGGTCGGGCCCGCCGACCGGCTCGGCGGCGGCGACGCGGAGCGCCGGATCGGCGATCAGCTCCTCGACCGGAACGGCCTCGTCGCCGATGCGGTTGACGAAGGAGCTGTTGGCGCCGTTCTCCAGCAGGCGCCGCACCAGGTAGGCGAGCAGCGTCTCGTGGGTGCCGACCGGGGCGTAGATCCGGCAGGGACGATCCAGCGCGTTCGGGCCGACCACCTCCTGGTACAGCGGCTCGCCCATGCCGTGCAGGCACTGGAACTCGTATTGCTCGCCGTGGAAGTCGGGGCCGGCCATGGCATGGATGCTGGCCAGCGTGCGGGCGTTGTGGGTGGCGAATTGCGGGAACACCGCGTCGGGTGCGGCGAGCAGGCGGCGCGCGCAGGCGACGTAGCTGACGTCGGTGTGCGCCTTGCGCGTGAACACCGGGAAATCCTCCAGCCCGTCCTGCTGCGCGCGCTTGATCTCGCTGTCCCAGTACGCCCCCTTGACCAGGCGCAGCATGATCCGCCGCCGGGTGCGGCGCGCGAGGTCGATGATCCAGTCGATCACCATCGGCGCCCGCTTCTGGTAGGCCTGCACCACGAAGCCGATGCCGTTCCATCCCGCGAGCGCCGGCGCCTCGCACAGCGCCTCGAGCAGGTCGAGCGAGAGCTCCAGACGGTCCGCCTCCTCGGCGTCGATGTTCAGGCCGATCTCGTAGCCGCGGGCGAGCCTTGCCAGCTCCACCAGGCGCGGCAGCAGCTCCTCCATCACGCGCTCGCGCTGCGCCCGGCCGTAGCGCGGGTGCAGCGCCGACAGCTTGATCGAGATGCCGGGCCCCTCGTAGATCCCGCGTCCGGCCGAGGCCACGCCGATCGCACGGATCGCCTGCTCGTACTCGCCGTAATAGCGGGCCGCGTCCTCGGCGGTCAGCGCCGCCTCGCCGAGCATGTCGTAGGAGTGCCTGAAGCCGCGTCGCTCCGGCTTGCGGCTGCGTGCCAGCGCCTCGGCGATGGTCTGGCCGGTGACGAACTGCTCGCCCATCATGCGCATCGCCCGGTCGATGGCGCGCCGGATCACCGGCTCGCCGCCGCGGCCGATCAGCCCGGTCAGCGAGGCCGCGAGCCCGGCCTCGCCGCCGGCGGCGGTCAGGCGTCCGGTGACCACCAGGCCCCAGGTGGCGGCGTTGACGAACAGCGACGGCGAGCGGCCGAGATGCGCCTGCCAGTCGCCGGTGCTGATCTTGTCGCGGATCAGCGCGTCGCGGGTCGCGCGGTCCGGGATGCGCAGCAGCGCCTCGGCGAGGCACATCAGCGCCACCCCCTCCTGGCTGGAAAGGTCGTACTCGCGGATCAGCCCCTGCACCCCGCCCTGGGCGGACTTGCCACGCATCGCCATCACCAGCGCGCGCGCCAGCGCGTCCGACGCCGGCGCGTCGGCGGCCGATAGCGTGGCATCGGCCAGCAGCGCCGACACCGCCTGGGTCTCGGGGATACGGCAGGCCTCGGTGACGCGGTCGCGCAGCGGACCCTGCGGCCGGACCGAGGCGGCGAGGTCGAGGAAGGGTCTCGGCGGCGCGTCGATCGCCAGGCCGATGGTCGCGCTGCTCATAGGACCGTATCCTCATGGCGGGACGATGAGATCTCGCATCGCGGCGAATCCGGTGCAACGATTTCCCGCCCCGAGCCGCCGGTCGGGTCTCGGCGCGGCACCGACAGGCAGCAGGACGCTTCATGAGCAGGACGCACGGAATGCAGCAGGCCGAGCCGGCGATCGCGGAGCACCGCCCCGCGCCGGACCTGGCGGCCTCGCTGCGGCCGCGCCACGTCGCGATGATCTCGCTCGGCGGCGTGGTCGGCGCGGGGCTGTTCGTCGGCAGCTCGGCGGCGATCCAGCTCGCCGGGCCGGCGGTGCTGCTCGCCTACCTGCTGGCCGGGGCGATCTCGTTCCTGATGATGCGCATGCTGGGCGAGATGGCGGTGGCGCGGCCGGGACACGGCTCGTTCAACGGCTATGTCCGGCTGGCGCTGGGGGCGCGCGCGAGCTTCGTCAGCGGCTGGCTGTACTGGTATTTCTGGGTGATCGTGGTGGGTGCCGAGACCATCGCCGGCGCCGCGCTGATCCATGACTGGATCCCCGGCGCGCCGGTGTGGGCGATCGGCCTGGTGCTGATCAGCCTGATGACGCTGAGCAATCTGATGTCGGTGCGCTCGTATGGCGAGTTCGAGTTCTGGTTCTCGCTGCTCAAGGTCGGTGCGATCGCGCTGTTCGTGCTGGGCGGTGCCGCCTGGATCGCCGGCGGTGCCGCGCCGCACGCGGCACTCGCCAACCTGACCGGGCACGGCGGCTTCGCGCCGCATGGCTGGCTCGCGGTGCTGGCGACGGTGCCGGTGGTGGTGTTCTCGCTCACCGGATCGGAGATCGCCAGCATCGCGGCCGCGGAATCCGACGACCCGCCGCGCAACGTCGCGCGCGCGGCGCGGAACGTGGCGCTGCGCATCGTGATGTTCTACGTCGCGGCCATCCTGGTGATCCTCTGTATCGTGCCCTGGAGCGGCATACGCTCCGGACACTCGCCGTTCGTGGCGGCGATGGACGTCATGGGCATCCCCGGCGGCCAGACGGTGATGCGCCTGATCGTGCTGGTCGCCGTGCTGTCCTGCCTGAACTCGGGGCTGTACGTGACCTCGCGCATCCTGCGCGAGCTCGCAGCACAAGGCGACGCGCCGACGGCATTGGTGCGCACCGGCGCGCGCCAGGTGCCGATCCGGGCGATCCTCACCGGCAGCTTCTTCGGCTTCGCCGCCTGCATCGCCTCGATCGTCTCGCCGGACCTCGTGTTCGCCTTCCTGCTCAACACGTCGGGCGCGGTGATCCTGGTGATCTACGCGATGATCGCGCTGGCGCAGATACGCGCCCGCCGCGCCATGCAGGCGCGGCACGAGACGCCGCGCTTCGCGATGTGGTGGTTTCCCTGGCTGAGCTACGCCGCGATCGGCGCGATGCTGTCGGTGCTGGTGGCGATGGCGATCCTGCCGGCGCAGCGCGCGGAGGTCGGCGCGAGCCTGCTCAGCGTCGCGGTCGCGGTGGCCGCCTGCGCGCTGCGATATCGCCGCCCGCATTCAGGTGGCGACACGAGTATCGGGTGAAGCGCTTGCGATGAACCGCACCCCGGGATCATACCAAGACCGACGAGGATCCTGCCCGGATCTGCTGGTAACGAATGACGGCAGACACACGCCGTGGAGCCAAGTCGTAGCGGGGGTGGCTCACACCCTTGCAGACCTTTTGCCGTAGATCCGGTCAAGTTTCAGAAGGCGTCAGAGCCGTCTGCGACGAAACAATCATCGAGGCATCAATCAACCGATATCACGCTCTCTCCAGGCGGTCGTTCGTCGGCGTCGTTCGGACCGCGTCGAACCACACCTGTCGCTCCTCACGAAGGAGCGTTGAGTCGTCGGAAACTCCGTAGAACAAGGCCACCCGCTGACATCGGCTACGAGACGTCGATTAGGTCGGCAAGAGCGGTCGCGATCTCCTTCACAGGTGTCGCCCAGTCGAACGGTGCCGGCTGCGCGAAGATGCGCATGGTGCTGTACCATGGTGTGTCCGTGCGCCCTGGAAGCCACCGCCAGCACTGGTCGTAGCGCGACAATAGCCAGACCCGCCGGCCCAGGGCTGCCGCCAAGTGGGCCGTCGACGTGTCCACCGCGATCACCAGATCGAGCAGCGACACGAGGCCGGCGGTATCGTCGAAGTCCCCGATCCGGGCAGTGTGGTCGATCATTGAAAGTTCCCGGGGCGGAACGGCCGCCTCGGTAGCCGGCGCGCCAAGCTGCAGGCTGTAGAACAGTGCATCGGGCGCGCAGCCTGCCAGCGGCGCCAGTGCGGACAGGCTCGTGGAGCGGCGCTCGTCCATGAGCCTGTTCTCTAGATGCCAGGGACGCTTCCCACCCGACCAGACCAAGCCGACCTTCAGCGGCAATGCTGACGACTCTCCCTTGGAGAGATGGCGTGCCAGATCCTGATCAAGCACCGTGCGCCATCCGGCTACGAGATCGGGATCCGCGACCAGGTAGCCATCAGCGAAAGGAATGGTCTCGATCGTCATGGCCAACGCGTGGGGCAGGCTCATGAGGGTGCAGAACAGGTCATAGATCGGCACCGTTCCGCCCGTGGACGACACGGGGATGCCGAACACGCGGGACATCAGCCGGACGAGCGGTGGTGGCACCTGCATCACGAGCCGGCAATCCATCTCTCGCAGCAGCGGGATGAAGCGGCAGAACTGGAGGATGTCACCCAGGCCGCCCTCGCCGTGCAGCAGAAGGATGCATCCCGCCAGAGGTTCGCCCTTCCAGGACGGACCCTTGGGAAGGCCCGCGGTGAAGGTCCGCGTGTGCAGCCGCCACTCGTACTCCGCAAAACCTCGCCGGTAGTCCCCGGCGGCGAGATACGCGAGAGAGCGGCCGACGCGGAGGTCGGCGTCGTCGGGAGCTATCGCTACGACCAGCTCGAAGAAACCCAAAGCCTGGTTCGGCAGACCGCGACGTCGCAGGGTGATCCCCATCCCGGACAAGGCAGGGCCGTGATCCGGCTTCAAGCGCAGGGCGTTGGCGAACGCGGCGACCGCGTCGTCGTAACGCTGCAGCTCGAGGCAGATGTTACCCAGGTTGGACCAGGCGCCGTGGCGCCGCGGATCTAGGAGGACAGCCCCCTCGAGGATCGGCAGTGCTTCCCCGAACCGTCCGAGCTCCTTGAGGGCGCCCCCGAGGTTGAGCAGTAGGCGAACGTCATCAGGCTTGATCGGGACGACCTGGATCAGGGCCTCCACGGCTGCTGCGTAATCCCCTTTCTGTAGGGCGGCGTCCGCAGCGGCGGTCAACACCACCGGGTCGATCTCGACGGACGGCGCCCCTACGTCGACAGATGTCGAGGCTGGCATCGGCCTGATCTCCCACGGCCCCTTCTTATAAACGTAACGATCGTGAGAGTCGTTAATTATCCCCTGGCGCCGCTTGATGCTCTACCGTCATGGATCCCGTACACAGCCGAAGATCTTGGCGAGATGAAGTTGAGCGGTACATCCGTGATCTTCTTAGAGCTTTGAGGCTCAATGCAGCTTGAACGGGTCGGCATCCGAACGGAGCTACCTCAGGATTATCATGAGGGAGACGGGACAACCCTCGGAGTATGAATGCTGACGCATTCTTCTCGATGAACCGCAGGGCTCCCTGCAAGAAACCTCTATGCTGCATTACGATCGGTGACGATCTCGATGTCGCTGGCTGGCGTGCGGCTGATACCTTTCTGCTGGGAAGCCACCAAGAGTTTGACGTCGCTCGAACGTGCACGAGATCTCGAAGATCGTTTGTCAGAAACTCCGCTCTGCGTCATCTTGTTGTAACGGCGCACGGTGATGGTTCCTGACTGATGTCACGAGGAACCAAGAAAGCCGGCGATTTCGCACCGCACGGAGATAGGCCCCATGGCCCTCCGTCGTCAGATGCAAGCGGCTTTCGAGGCGGCAGGCCAAGTCGTGGAAGAATAGCAGCCAGGTGCTGGCCCGACTATGCCTAAACGGCCGGCACGGCAGCGCCTATCGCCGTGCCGCCGATCACGGCGGCAACCGCCGCGCCGAGCCGGTGATGCTGGTCGGCCTCGAAATGCACGCCGTCGATCGGGCTCACGCGTATGATCGAGCCGGCATCGAGGAAGCTCGCGCCGTGGCGTAGCGCCACCGCCTGGTAGAGCGGCGCCAGCGCGCGCGACTTCGCGGCACCTCCCTCCAGGATCGCGCCGAGCGCGCCCACCTCCTCGATCGGCGCCGGCGCGATCAGCAGCAGCCGCGGCGACGGACCGAAGCTATCGGTGCAGAGCAGGATCTCGCGCAGCAGCCGCTCGATCGAGCCGGCGATGTCGGCGGGCGTCACCGAGAAGCGCGTCTTGAGGTCGTTGGTGCCGAGCATCAGCACCACCAGGTCGAGCGGCACGTGGCTCTCCAGGCAAGCGCGCAGCGTGCGCAGGCCGTTCCTGTGCACGCCCTCGATCGGGTCGTCATGCACGGTGGTCCGCCCCGGCAGCCCCTCCTCGATCACCAAGCAATCCGCACCGAGGGCGGCGCGCAGCACCCCCGGCCAGCGATCGGCGACCTCGAAGCGCTGCATGGCGCTGCCCTCCTGCATCGGCCGGGTGCCGTGGGTGTTGGAGTCGCCGTAGCAGAGGATTGTATAGGGAGGCATGGCCGAGTTCCTTCCGCGTCGCCGCCCCCGCTGCTACCACGATTCGAGGCCGCGGTGAGCGAGGTGACCCTCGACTACCTGGATGACGCCGGGTCGGTCGCGTCGCCGGAGCGGGTGCTCGGCGTGGTGGCGCTGTCCGGCACCGCCGCGGCCGACCTCTCGGTCGGGCTGCCGGCGATCGGCGGCTCCGGCCTGCGCGAGGTCTGGCGCGCCGCGCGACCGGTGGAGCGGCGCGGCACGGTGGACGGGATACGGTTCGCGCGCGCCGGCGGCTTGTGCTTCGGCATGCTGCGCACCCGGACCGCACCCGGTGGTGCCGCGGCGGCGGCGGCGGCGGCGTATCGCTCGATCTTCGCGCTGATCGAGCGCGAGGGCTGCCCGCATCTGCTGCGGGTCTCGAACTACCTGCCGGACATCACGCGCATCGAGGCCGGCGAGGAGCGGTACCGGGCGTTCAATGTCGGGCGTGCCATCGCCTTCGCCGCCCGCGCCCGCGAGGCGGCGCGGGCGCCGGCCGCCTGCGGGCTGGGCTGCGGCGGCGACGCGCTGCTGGTGTTCTTCCTCGCCGGCGACCACCCCGGGCGCAACATCGAGAACCCGAGGCAGGTCAGCGCCTTCCACTATCCGGAGCGCTACGGCGAGCGCGCCCCGCTGTTCGCGCGTGCCACGGTGGCGTGCGGCATGCTGTTCATCTCTGGCACCGCCAGCATCGTCGGGCATGAGAGCCGGCATGTGGGCGACGTCGCCGCACAGGCCGACGAGATGCTGCGCAACCTCGAGGCGCTGCTGTCGGAGGCACGCCGCCTGGGCTGCACGCTGACGCCGGCCGAGCTTCGCGCCAAGGTCTATCTGCGCCACGCGCGCGATGGCGAGGTCGTGCGCGAGCGGCTGCGCGCGGCCGGACTTGCCGACCCGGTGACGCTGCTGCAGGCGCAGATCTGCCGGCCGGAGCTCGACGTCGAGATCGAGGCGCACGCGCCGTGGCGGACCACGGCATGACCGACGACGGCGAGATCCTGCTGCGCCAGGACGGGTGGCTCGGGCGGATCACCCTGAACCGGCCGCAGGCGATCAACGCGCTGAGCCTGGGCATGGTGGGCACGATGCGCGCGGCGATGGCGCGCTGGCGCTCGGACGGGCAGGTGCGGACCGTGCTGATCGACGGCGCCGGCACGCGCGGGCTGTGCGCCGGCGGCGACATCCGCGCCGCCTGGGAGAGCCTGCGCGCGGACGCGACACTCGCCGACCGCTTCTGGGAGGAGGAGTACGCGCTCGACGCCGAGATCGCCGCCTACCCCAAGCCGGTGGTGGCGTTCATGGACGGGGTGGTGATGGGCGGCGGCGTCGGCATCTCGGCGCATGCCCGGCACCGGCTGGTGACCGAGCGCAGCCGGGTCGCGATGCCGGAGACGATCATCGGCTTCACCCCCGATGTCGGCGGCAGCTACCTGCTGTCGCGGGCGCCGGGTGCCATCGGGCTGCGCCTGGCGCTGACCGGGCGCGCGGTCGACGGCGCGGATGCGATCTTCTGCGGGCTCGCCGACCGCATGGTGCCGTCCGGGCGGCTGGCGGAGCTGGCGGTGCTGCTGTCGCGCGTGGCACCCGAGCCGGCGGTCGAGGCGGTAGCGGTCGCGGCACCGCCGCCGGCGCTGGCGGCGCAGCGAAGCTGGATCGACCTCGCCTATGCCGGCGACAGCGTCGAGGCGATCCTGGTTGCCCTGCAGGCACGGCAGGAGCCGGAGGCGGCGGCGGACCGGGCGGATCTCGCCGCCCGCTCGCCGATGGCGCTGAAGGTGACGCTGCGTTCGATCCGCGCGGCGGCCGGGCTGCCGGACCTCGCATCGTGCCTGGCCCAGGAGCTGCGCCTGGCGCGCGCGCTGACCCGGCGGGCCGACTTCGCCGAGGGGGTGCGCGCGCAGCTGATCGACAAGGATCGCGCGCCTCGCTGGTCGCCGGCGCGCCTGGCCGAGGTGACGCCGGCGATGGTGGAGGCCTGCTTCGAAGGCGCGCCCGGTGCCGGCTGAGCCGGCGGAGGATCAGCGCTTCGGCGGCCCGCCCATGCTGGCGAACACCTGCCGGTCGCGGTTGTCCTGCATCAGCTTCGAGAAGCTCGGGATCTTCTCGAAGCCGAGGCCCTGCGGCACGCCGGTGTCGGGGTCCTGGCTGATCTTGCCGTAGCTCTCGCCCGCGACCTTCTCCCATTTTCCGGCCGGCTTCTTGACCTCCAGGTTGACCACGGTGGCCTTGAACACCAGGCGCACGATGGCCTCGCGCGGCGCGGACGGCTTGGTGAGGCTCGGCGCGCCGG
The DNA here is from genome assembly GCA_964242335.1 of uncultured Acetobacteraceae bacterium. Taxonomy (GTDB): domain Bacteria; phylum Pseudomonadota; class Alphaproteobacteria; order Acetobacterales; family Acetobacteraceae; genus Lichenicoccus. The sequence continues at coordinate 48,591 of CAXTAY010000025.1, forward strand.
CGAGCAGCTGCCAGCCGCTCGACAGCGCCCATTTCGTGAGTTCGTCCTTGTCCATGCCGTGCCGCCCTGCTCTGGAGGTGTCGGGAGCCAAGCTCATCGCCCGGAGGTATCCGGCGCCGCGTCCGCGGACGCGTCCTGGTCCTGCGCCAGCACGCGGCTGCGCAGCACGTCGAGTGCGAGCAGCGCGCCGTCCTGCTCGAAGTGCCAGAAGGTCCAGCCGTTGCAGGACGGCGCCTGGGTCAGGGTGGCGCCGACCTTGTGGATCGAGCCGCGTATCGCGCCGGCGACCAGGCTGCCGTCCGGCGAGATGGTGGCGCTGACCCGGCGCTGGCGGTCGGTCAGCACGGTGCCGGCGCGGATCAGCCCGCGCTCGACCAGGTTGCCGAACGGGATGCGCACCACCTCGCGCCGGCCGGCGGTGGTCGTGACGCTGGCCGCCGGCAGCGGCCGCTCGCGTCGCACCCGGCCGATCGCCGCCTCGGCATAGTCCGGGTGACGCTCGATGCCGATGAAGTGCCGACGCAGCCGCCGCGCCATCGCCGGGGTGGTCCCGGTGCCGGCGAACGGGTCGAGCACGATGTCGTCGATGCCGGTGCTGGCGAGCAGGACGCGGTGCAGCAGCGACTCCGGCTTCTGCGTCGGATGCAGCTTCAGCCCGTGCCGGTTGCGCAGCCGCTCCGGGCCGGTGCAGAGCGGCAGCAGCCAGTCGCTGCGCATCTGCACGTCGTCGTTGAGCGCCTTCATCGCCTGGTAGTTGAAGCGGTAGCGGCTGTCGCGGCCGCGCGCCGCCCAGATCATGGTCTCGTGCGCATTGGTGAAGCGGCGGCCGCGGAAGTTCGGCATCGGGTTGGACTTGCGCCAGATCACGTCGTTGAGGATCCAGAAGCCGAGATCCTGCAGGATCGTGCCGATGCGGAAGATGTTGTGGTAGGAGCCGATCACCCACAGGGTGCCGTCCTTGCGCAGCAGGCGACGCACCTCGGTGAGCCAGGCGCGGGTGAAGCGGTCGTACTCGGCAAAGTCGCCGAACCGGTCCCAGGCCTCATCCACCCCGTCGACCAGGCTGTCGTCGGGACGGCGCAGCTCGCCACGGAGCTGCAGGTTGTAGGGCGGGTCGGCGAACACGCAGTCGATCGAGGCCGACGGCAGCATGCCCATCAGCTCGACGCAGTCACCGAGCAGGACCTGATCGAGCGGGAGCTCCACCGTCTCGGCACTTCTCAGCGTTCGGTCAGCACGCGGGCTGCTCCAGGCAGGCGACGGATGCCGACGAGAGCCGGCGCACCAGCCCGAAGCTCGCGCGGTGATGCCGGCTCGGGCCCAAGGCGCCGAGTGCCACACGATGCGCGGCCGTCGCGTAGCCGGCGTTGCGCTCCCAGCCATAGTGCGGCAGGCGGGCGGCGAGACGGCACATCAGGCGGTCGCGCATCACCTTGGCGACGATCGAGGCGGCGGCGATCGACAGGCTGAGCCCGTCGCCGCCGACCACGCACTGCACCGGGCAGGACAGCGTCGGCGGCCGGTTGCCGTCGACCAGCACCAGTTCCGGGCGCACGGCCAGACGATCGACGGCGCGGCGCATCGCCAGCAGGCTGGCGCCGAGGATGTTGAGCCTGGCGATCTCGTCGACCGAGGCGGCGGCGACGGCGATCTCCACGCCCGGGCAGGCACGCAGCGCCGATAGTGCCGCGGCGCGCGTATCCGCGGTGAGCCGCTTCGAATCGTCGATCAGTTCGGCCAGCGACTCCGGCACCGCGCCCGGGAACAGCACCGCGGCGGCCATGACCGGCCCCGCCAGCGGACCGCGCCCGGCCTCGTCCACCCCTGCCACACGGCCGCCATGCCGCGCCTCGCGCGTGTAGTCCGGCATCTCCACCCCACCCTGACGGCGCGGCGCGCGGCGACCCGCGAGGGATCGAATCGCACCGCCCTCGTTCAAGCTGGCATGGACATCACCCGAAGCGCCATGGCAAGCCGCCTAGGGCCGGACGCTCAGGACTTGCGCGACGGGATCAGCAGCCACCCGAGCAGGAAGCCGGCACCGGCGGCGACGCCGACGGCGATCAGCGGACGGTCACGGATCGTCGAGACGATGCCTTCGAGCTGGTCCTGGGCGTCGTCGAGGGTATCGCCGAACTCGCGCTGCACCTTGCCGGTGAGCTGATCGACCTTGCCTTCGCCCTGCAGGCTGGTGTCGCCGGTCAGGCCGCCGGCGGCGTCCTTGAGCTTGCCGACGCCCTCGGTGATGGCGCCCTCGGTGGTGTTCTCGTCCATCTGCTGGCTCTCCCTGCGTGCCCTGCGCTGCTTGCCCGGCCCTGCTCGTCTGGCCCTGCTCGTCTGGCCCTGCTTGCCGGGCCGGCGGACCCGTCCACGCGAAACGAAGCCCCGGTCCCGCGAGTTCCATCCGGTCCGGGTGCGCGCTTGCGCGCTTGCGCCAGGGGCCGATGCTCGAGGCGGGAACAGGCTGGGGATCGGCATGATGCGCGATGTGCGGCGATGCGACGGCTGATCGCGCCCGGCGGCCTGTCGAGGCGGGCCCGCAGCACGGCGCTGATCATCGCCAGCGCCCTGTTCATGGAGCAGCTCGACTCCACGGTGCTGACCACGGCGCTGCCGGCGATGGCGCGCAGCTTCGGCGTCGATCCGCTGCACATGAGCACGGCGCTGACTTCGTACCTGGTGGGGCTCGCGGTGTTCATCCCGGCCAGCGGGCGCCTCGCCGACCGCTACGGCAGCCGCACCGTGTTCCGCGGCGCGATCGGGCTGTTCATGGTCGGCTCGGTGCTTTGCGCCCAGGCGCCGGGGCTGACCGCGCTGGTGCTGGCGCGCCTGCTGCAGGGCGCGGGCGGGGCGATGATGGTGCCGGTCGGCCGGCTGGTGCTGCTGCGCACGGTTCCCAAGAACGAGCTGGTCTCGGCGATGTTCTGGATGCTGCTGCCGGCGACCATCGGGCCGCTGTTAGGGCCGATCGTCGGCGGGTGCCTCACCACCTACCTGTCCTGGCGCTGGATCTTCTACATCAACCTGCCGGTCGGGCTGCTCGGCATGGCGCTGACCAGCCGCTTCATCCCGCAGTTGCGCGAGACCACCCACAGCCGGTTCGACGTGCGCGGCACGATGCTGTCCGGGACCTCGCTCGCCTGCCTGATCTTCGGGCTGGAAACCGCGAGCCGCGGCAACGGCTCGATCGCCCCCGCCCTAGCCACGCTCTCGGTCGGGCTCGCCGCCGGGCTGCTGTATTTCCGCCACGCGCGGGTGGCCGAGAACCCGATCCTGGACTTCTCGCTGATGCGGGTGCCGACCTTCCGCATCTCGCTGCTCGCCGGGACGATGGCGCGGCTGGTTGCTGGCGGGTCGCCGTTCCTGATCCCGTCGATGCTGCAGCTCGGCTTCGGAGTCAGCGCGGCGCAGAGCGGGCTGGTCACCTTCACCGCCCCGCTCGGCGCGCTGTCGATGCGCCTGATGGTGCGCCGGGTGCTGCGACGCTACGGGTTCCGCGCGACGATGACGCTGAACGGGGTCAGCGCCGGCCTCCTGACGCTTGCCTGCGCCGGCTTCCGCCCGGGATGGCCGTTCTGGCTGCTCTCGGCGATCCTGTTCCTGAACGGCGGCGCGCAGTCGCTGCAGTTCACCGCGATGAACACCATCGCCTACGCCGACATCCCCGCCGAGCGGATGAGTGCTGCGACCAGCTTCTACGCGACCTTCCAGCAGATGACGCTGACGCTCGGGATCTGCGTCGCCGCCGGCACCCTGGCCGCGTCGCGGGCGCTGGCCGGACGGCCGGAGCTGACACTGGGCGATTTCAGCGCCGGCCTGGCGGTGGTGGGCGCGCTGGCGCTGCTCGCCTCGCCGATCGCCTCCCGGCTGGCGCCCGATGCCGGCCGCGAGTTGAGCGGGCATCGCGCGGAGCTGGGTCCGCCGGCGACCGCCGCGTCGTGATCGCGCAGGCCGAGGCGCGCCAACCAGATGGGCATGAAAAAGCCCGGGGCCCTACGACCCCGGGCTCGATCTGCGTGGCGGCCGGATCAGCTGCTGGAACGCATCGACCACATGCTGCCGTAATTGCCGGTGCGCGGGGTGAAGATCTCGCGCACATGGCCGAGCAGGTCGTTCTCGTTGTGATCCGGACGGCGTGTATCCTCGTCGGCGAGGGCGGCGACTTCCAGGGCGAGCAGCTTGCGGAACATGAAGATCTCCTTCGTCCGGCTGAACCGAGCGACCCGATGCGACCGCCGGCGGTCTAGGTCGCGTGGGGAATGAGGCCACCGCAGCGTGCGGTTCCGTTGCGAATCTCTTAACACCGCCGCGCGGCTGCCACAATCTCGCCGTGATCGCCTCACGGATCCGTGTTTCGTTCGTTGTATGTTCCGATTGGTGGCGCGGCCGCCGGGTCCCCCTCGGCGGCGCGGCGCACCACGTCACAATTCGGAACCGCATCATCGCGCCGCACCCGGTGTAGCCGCCTGGGCTTTCTGTTACTGTCCGGCGCTGCGAAGGAGCCTGCCAGCGCGCCACGTCGGCGTATGCCTGGCCTCGGATCCGGCCGGGAAGCATGATGGACGAAGCCAACCTACCGACCCGCACACGACCGCCGGGACCGCGCCGGGAGGATTCGGCGCGCGGCGATGTCGGTCCCGGGCCGGCGCAGGCGCCCGTCGGACCCAGGCCGGCCGCGTTACCCCCGGGCGCACGCCGCCGGCGGCGGCTGCTGCCCTGGATCGTCCTGGCGCTGGCGGTGGCCGCGATCGGCTGGGCGCTGCTGCGTCCGCATCCCAAGCCGGATGGCGCAGCGGCCGGCAAGGGACGGCACCACGCGGCCGCCGGGGCAGATGCGGTGCAGCCGGTGACCGCGGGTGCCGCACGCATCGGCGACATGCCGCTGATCCTCACCGAGCTCGGCACCGTCACCTCGCTCGCCACCGTGACGGTGCAGTCGCAGATCTCCGGCTACCTGCTGCAGGTGAACTTCCAGGAGGGCCAGGAGGTGCATCGCGGCGACCAGCTCGCCCTGATCGATCCGCGGCCGTACGAGGCGACGCGCGACCAGTATCTCGGTCAGCTCGCCCGCGACAACGCGGCGCTGAACCAGGCGCGCGTGGACTACGCCCGCTACCAGGGACTGCTGCGCCAGCACAGCATCGCCAAGCAGCAGGTGGACGACCAGCTCTACCAGGTCGGCCAGTACGAGGGCACGGTTCGCACCGACCAGGCGCAGATCGACAGCGCCACGCTGAACATCGCCTACTGCCACATCACCGCGCCGGTGGACGGCCGGGTCGGGCTGCGGCAGGTCGATGCCGGCAACTACATCACCCAGGGCCTGACCAACGGCTTGGTGGTGCTCACCATGCTGCACCCGATCTCGGTGATCTTCTCGGTGCCCGAGGACAGCCTGGACGCGATCAGCGCGAGGCTGCGCGCCGGCGCGGTGCTGCCGGTCGAGGCCTATGACCGCACCAACACCACCCACGTCGCCAGCGGCCACGTCGCGGTGCTCGACAACGTGGTCGACACCACCACCGGGACCGTGAAGCTGCGCGCGGTGTTCGACAACGCCGACGACCGCCTGTTCCCGAACCAGTTCGTCAATGCCCGGCTGCTGGTGGACACGGTGCACGGTGCGGTGCTGGTGGCGACGAGTGCCGTGCAGACCGGACCGCAGGGACAGTTCGTCTACCTGATCAAGCCAGACGGCACGGTCGCGGTGCGCAGCGTCACCACCGGCGCCGCCTCGGCGACCGACACGGTGATCGCCAGCGGCCTCGCCTCGGGGGATCGCGTGGTCACCGACGGCACCGAGCATCTGCGCGACGGCTCCAAGGTGATGATCCCGACGGCGGTGCAGCAGGGCCAGACCGATCCCGGCGCGGCCAAGCCGCATCGCCACCGCCACCGCCCGGACCAGGCCGCCGAGTAGCCGGCTTGATCTCGCGCATCTTCATCGAGCGTCCGGTCGCGACCACGCTGCTGATGCTCGCCATCCTGCTGGCGGGCGTGCTCGGTTACCAGTTCCTGCCGATCTCGGCACTGCCGCAGGTCGAGTATCCGACCATACAGGTGCAGACCTTCTATCCCGGCGCCGGGCCGGAGGTGATGGCGACCGCGGTGACGGCGCCGCTGGAGACGCAGCTGGGCCAGATGCCGGGGCTCGACCAGATGACCTCGCGCTCCTCGGGCGGCGCCTCGGTGATCACGCTGCGCTTCGGGCTGAGCATGAGCCTCGACGTCGCCGAGCAGGAGGTGCAGGCGGCGATCAACCAGTCCAACTCGCTGCTGCCGTCGGACCTGCCGGCGCCGCCGATCTACGCCAAGATCAACCCCGCCGACAGCCCGATCCTGACGCTGGGCATCACCTCGACCACCCTGCCGCTGACCGAGGTCGAGGACTATGTCGACACCCGGCTGGCGCAGAAGCTGAGCCAGGTCGGCGGCGTCGGGCTGGTGACGCTCACGGGGGGCAACCGGCGCGCGATCCGGGTCAAGGTCAACACCCGGGCGCTGACCGCGCGCGGCCTCGGCATCGACGACCTGCGCACCACGATCGCCAACGTCAACGTCAACTCGCCCACCGGCACCTTCGACGGCCCGCTGCGCGCCTCGCAGCTCAAGATCGACGGGCAGATCACCGCCCCGGAGCAGCTCGCGAGCCAGGTGATCGCCTACCAGAACGGCGCGCCGATCCGGCTCGGCGACGTCGCCAGCGTGGTGGAGGGGCCGGAGAACACCCAGCTCGCCGCCTGGTCCGACACCAGCCCCGCGATCATCCTCAACGTGCAGCGCCAGCCGGGTGCCAACGTGATCGGCGTGGTCGACGACATCAAGTCGGTGCTGCCCGAGCTCGAGGCGACGATGCCGGCCGGCATACGCATCACGCCGCTGACCGACCGCACCACCACCATCCGCGCCTCCGTCGCCGACGTCGAGTTCGAGCTGATGCTGTCGGTGGCGCTGGTGGTGCTGGTGATCTTCCTGTTCCTGCGCAACCTGCCGGCGACGCTGATCCCCAGCCTGTCGGTGCCGCTGTCGCTGGTCGGCACCCTGGCTGCGATGTACCTGCTCGGCTTCTCGCTCGACAACCTGTCGCTGATGTCGCTGACCATCGCCACCGGCTTC
>CAXTAY010000026.1:0-54129 GCA_964242335.1 uncultured Acetobacteraceae bacterium
GTACTCGCGCACCCGCTGCACGATCACCTGCTTGGCGGTCTGGGCGGCGATGCGTCCGAAATCGATCGGCGGCAGCGGGTCGACCAGGTGCTCGCCGACATTGATCTCGGGCTTGAACTTGCGCGCGATGTTGACCGGGATCTGGGTCTCCTCGTTCTCCACGTTCTCCACCGCCTCGGTCCAGCGGGAGAGGCGCACGTCCCCGGTGCGACGGTCAATGGTCGCGCGTATGTCCTTCTCGTGGCCGTACTTGGCGCGGCCGGCCTTCTGGATGGCCTGCTCCATCGCTTCCAGCACTTCCTCGCGGTCGATCGATTTCTCGCGCGCGACCGCGTCGGCGACCAGCAGCAGCTCGGGACGGGAGACGGCAGTATCCATGATCAACCCTCGATGGTCTCTAATGCGTCTTGCGGTTCGGCTTCGACCCTCGCGCCGGCCTGGTGGCGGGAAGGGCGGCGGGAGGCGCATCGGCCTCCATGGCATCGACGGGCACGGCCGCCCCCATCATGCGCGCGGACGCCTCGATCAGGGCGTCGGTCAGCACCAGCCGGGCGCCGCGGATCTCCGCGAGCGGCAGCGACACCTCCGAACCGTCGTCCAGCCGCATCCGCGCCAGGCCGTCGGCGGCGCCGAGCACGATGCCGGCGAAGCGCTTGCGCCCGTCCAGCGGCAGGTTCAGCTCGGCCTTGGCGCGATGCCCGGAGAAGCGGTTCCAGTCCTTCGCCCGGGTCAGCGGCCGGTCGATGCCGGCGGAGCTCACCTCCAGCTCCCAGGCGCCGGAGATCGGGTCGTCGACGTCCAGCACCGCGCTGACGGCACGGCTGATCGCCGCGCAATCCTCGACGCCGATCAGCGCGCCGTCGGCGCGGTCGGCCATGATCTGCACCGTCGGCCGGTCCTGGCCGCGCACGGCGACCCGCACCAGCTCGTAGCCGAGATCGGTCACGGCGGGTCCGATCAGGTCGGCGATGCGGGCCTCGAGCCCGATCAGGAGGGGAGGATCAGCGTCCAAAGCAAAAAAGGCGGCCGGTAAAGGCCACCCCCCGAAGATGCGGAAGATAAGGTATCCAGGGTAGATAGCCCCGCCGGCCACGGCAGGCAAGCCTCGCGGAGCCGCGGTCGCACGCGACGGCACCTGGAGCCGGCACGATGCGGGTCAGTGGCGGCGTAGCACCCGACCCGCCGACAGCCTGCGCTCGGCCAACCGCGCCAGATGCACGAACGGCAGCCCGAGCAGCAGGTAGGCGCCGCCGATCATCAGGCCGGTGCCGAAATAGTCGTAGTAGGTGGTGGAAAGCCTCGTGTAGAGCTGGGTCAGTTCCGACAGGGTGATCACGCTGACCAGGGAGGAGTCCTTGAGCAGCGAGATGAAGTCGTTGGTCATCACCGGCACCACGAAGCGGAACGCCTGCGGCACCACCACGTGACGCAGCGCCTGCGCCTGCGTCATGTTCAGCGCCATCGCCGCCTCGCTCTGCCCGTGCGGCACCGACAGCAGGCCGGCGCGGTAGTTCTCCGCCTCGTAGGCGCCGTAGTTGAGGCCGAGCGCCACCACCCCGGCGAGGAACGGATCGAGCCGGATGCCGAAGGCGGGCAGGCCGTAGAAGATGAACAGGATCTGGATCAGCAGCGGCGTGCCGCGCACGATCTCGACGTAGAGGCCGGCCGCGATCGCGAGCGGCCTCGGGCCGTAGCCGCGCAGCAGCGCCAGCAGCAGGCCGACCGCCACCGCCAGCAGCATCGCGCAGGCCGACACCGCCAGGGTCAGCGCCGCGCCCCAGCCGATCAGCGGCAGGAAGCCGACGTAGCGTCGCAGCCGCTCGTGCCAGCGCGACAGCGGCGCCGTCGCGGCGAGGTAGTGCTGCCACTGCGACGGCGGCAGCACCGCGGCCGCGCCGCCGTCGCCCGCCGACATGCTGCGGTCCCACAGGTTCCAGCGCGACAGGATGCGGGTCAGCGTGCCGTCCCGGCGCATCGAGTCGAGGGCGGCGTCGATCCCCGCCAGCAGCGCCGCGTCGCCCTTGCGCACCGCGATGCCGTACGACAGCGCGCCCACCGGCGCGCCGACCAGCTTCAGCCGCGGGTCGGGCTGCGCGTAGTACAGCGCGATCGGCCAGTCGAGCAGCACCGCGTCGATGCGTCGGGCGGCGAGATCGGCATAGACGTTGATCTCCTCGTCGTAGGTGCGCACCGCGATCGCGGGATCGTCCTGCAGCATGCGCGCGGCCAGGCTCGCCTTCAGCGTGCCCACCACGTGGCCGCGCAGCAGGGCCCGCGTGTCGAGCCCGCGCTCGTCGCGGCGCACCACGATCTGCTCGAAGGTGCGGTAGTATGGCTCGGAGAAATCGACCGCGCGCGCGTGCTCCGGCGTGATCTCGAGACCGTCGATCACGACGTCGTAGAGATCGCGCTGCAGGCCGGGGATCAACCCGTCCCAGTCGTTCTGCACCATCACCGGCCGGCGTCCCAGGCGGGCGGCGACGGCCTCGATGATCTCGGTCTCGAAGCCGGTGACGCGCGCCTGGTCGACCGGGTCCTGGAACACGTAGGGCGCCCCGGACTGCGCATCGGCACCCCAGCGCAGCGGCGCGGCCGCGCGCGCCGGGACGCCCGCGAGCGGTCCGGCCAGCAAGCCGACGAGCAGCGATCCGGCGAGCAGCGCGAGCCGTCGGCTCACGTCGCGATCTTCAGGAAGCGCCGCGTCGCCGGCTCGGCGGCGTCGGTGAACAGGATGTCCGGATCGGCGATCTCCACGATGCGTCCCTCCTGCATGAACGCCACCCGGTCCGACGCCGCCCTGGCGAAGGCCATCTCGTGCGTCACCACGATCTGGGTCATGCCGTCGCGGTCGAGCTGGCGCATCACCGACAGCACCTCGTCGGTCAGCGCCGGATCCAGGGCCGAGGTCGGCTCGTCGTACAGCATCACCCGCGGCTCCATCGCCAGCGCGCGCGCCATCGCGGCGCGCTGCTGCTGGCCGCCCGACAGGGTGACAGGGTAGCGCCCGGCGACCGCGGCCAGGCCGACCTTGTCCAGCAGCGCCAGCGCACGCGCGCGCGCCTGCGGACGCGGCACCGCGCGGACCGCCACCGGCGCCAGCATGACGTTCTCCAGCACCGTGCGGTGCGCGAACAGGTTGAAGCCCTGGAACACCATGCCGACGTTGCCGCGCAGACGGTGCGACAGGCGCTCGTCCTCGCGCGTCCAGCGTCGGCCGGGCTCACGCGTGATCGAGATCCCGGCCACCGAGACGGTGCCGCGATCCGGCCGCTCCAGCAGGTTCAGGCAGCGCAGCAGGGTCGACTTGCCGCAGCCGGAAGGCCCGATGACCGACACCAGCTCGCCCGGCGCGACCGCGAGCGAAACGTCCGACAGCACCGCCTGCCCGTCGAACGCCTTGCCGAGGCCGCGCGCGCTGACGATCGCTCCAGACACAGGGGCTCCCCGAGAGCAGCGATCGACCTAGAGCAAGTGCCGCAGGCCGGCAAGGGCGCGGGGGGGAAGACGAGGCGGGCTCCGCACCCTGCTCCCGTCAGGCTGGACGACCGGCCGCGCGCGCGGGAAGGTCGGATGCACGACCCGTGGAGAGAGCCCGATGCGTCCGACATGCCTGTCTTGGGCCCTGTGCGCGACCCTCGTGACGGCCCAAGGGTGGCAGGCTCGGGCGCAGACCGCATCGAACCTGGCGGCGCTGCGTGGACTATCTCCGGTCGCAGCGCTCCAGGACAGCATCCCCGGCAGGGCAGCGCTCGCCGCCAACCTCCGCATCACCGGCGCGATCCAGACCGGCAGCCTCGCGCAGCCGCTCCTGGCATCGTTCCCCGATCAGCAGCGCCAGGCGCTCAGGGACGCCTTCATCACCGGCTGGGATCTCGCCGAACTCGCCGACGGCCTGGGCACCGTTCTCGGTCCCGCCTACCGCAAGCAGGCGGATTACCGGTCCGCGACGCAGTACACCAACGTCTCCCCGGCCATCGCCAACCTGATCGCCTACACCATCGAGACCACCGAGCGCGACTCGAACGCGGCGAAGTTCTTCCTCGCGAACGCGACGATCGACAAGGCGGGCGCGGCGGCGCCGCTCGCGGCGAACATCCTGGCTGCGGAGCACGGGGTCACCGACGTCTTCGGCAAGGCGTACGGCCATCCTGCCGGGAGCGCCGGCGCCGACCCCTACGGCGACTCCCGGCCGTTCCAGACGGAACCGACCCTGAGGCGGTTCTCCGGCAGCGACTATTTCGGTCAGGCCACCACGAACCTCCTCTGGCTGAGGGGACCCGCACAGAACCTCGTGGCGAGCCCCTCCTACCCGAGCGGCCACACCACCTACGGATATGCCGGATCGGTGCTTCTCGCGCTGCTGGTCCCGTCGCGCTACGCGCAACAGATGACGCGAGCCGCGGAATACGGCAACGACCGGATCATCCTCGGCGCGCACTACGCGATGGACGTCATCGCCGGCAGGACGCTGGCGCTCTACGACCTGGCGCATCTGCTCGCCGACGATCCGGCCTATGTCGGGCAGATCGGAAGCCACGCGACGAGCATTCGGGAGTATCGAAGTGCGGTGGCGAACGCACGCGACGACCTGCTCCGGACTCTGCGCGAGCAGTGCGGCGGGCCGGTCCCGGACTGCGCCGCGGCGGACCAGGGGCGCTTCAGGCACGAGGCGGCGAACCAGGCGATGGTCGAGGCGACCCTGACCTACGGCTTGCCGATCGTGCACGCCAGCACCGCGTCCGGGACGGAGGATGTCTCGAAGCTGGCGCCGGAGGCGGGAAACCTGCTCACCGCGGCATTCCCCTCGCTGACCCTGGCGCAGGCGGACGGGATCCTCACCTCGACCGAAGGACCCGGTGGCGGCTTCCTGGATGACGGCTCGGGTTTCGGACTCTATTCCCGGATGAACCTCGCCGCGGCGAGCGCCCGGGCAGCCGCACGGCAGCGTTCCCGGCTCGGCAGCGGCGAATGAGGCGGAGCATCTCGCCCGCTGCACCGAACGGCTCGGCCTGCGCGAGCACGTTGGGCCCGGTGGCGACCCTGCCGTCGGTTTCCGGGCCGCGCTCCCCGCGTCAGAACTCCAGCAGGGTCTCGCGCAGGGTGCTGGTGGTGTAGGCGGTGCGGGTGAGGCCGCGGCGCTGCAGCGCCGGCACCAGACCGTCGGTGATCGAGGCGATGTAGCTCCGGGTCAGCCGGTGGTAGGGCTTGGTGATCAGGAAGCCGTCGCCGCCGACCGCCGCCATCGCCTCGCCCATCAGCTCGGCGACGTGATCGGGCGTGCCGACGAGTTCCAGCGTGCTGCCGGTGCCGCTGTCGCGGACCAGCTGGCGCAGCGTCTTCCTGCTCGGCGGCTGCCCGCCGCCGGTCTGGCAGAACTTGTCCAGCGCGCCCTGCTCGGCGTTGGTGGTGAGCGGCGGCAGTGGCTGGTCGAGGTCGTAGCGCGAGAAGTCGATATCCACGAACGAGCCGAACAGCGCCAGGGTGCGTTCGGTGAAGCCGGGCGAGGCGAGCACGCGCTCGTACTGGTCGCGCGCCTCCTGCATGGTGTCGGCGACCACGGGAGCGACGAGGAACAGCACCTTGATGCTGTCGGGGTCGCGCCCCTGCCGCTCGGCGTGGCCGCGCACGTCGTCGCGGTAGCGCTTCATGCCCTCGATGCCGTTGGTGGTGGCGATGATCGAGTCCGCGTGCCTGGCCGCGAACTCGCGTCCGCGCGGCGAGCCGCCGGCCTGGATGTAGGCCGGGCGGCCCTGCGGGCAGCGGACCGTGTTCAGCGGCCCCGTCGAGCGGAAATACTCCCCTTCGAAATTGACCGCGTGCACCCGGCTGGCATCGACGTAGGTGGCGGTGGCGTGGTCGCGCACCACCGCATCCGTATCCCAGGATTCGAACAGTTTGCTGACCAGCTCGACATACTCGTCCGCCATGTCGTAGCGCAGCGCCCGCGGCGGCATCGCAGTCTTGCCGAAGTTCCGCGCCGCCGCGTCCTCGGTGCTGGTGACGATGTTCCAGCCGAAGCGGCCGCGCGAGAGGTGGTCCAGGGTCGAGGCGAGGCGCGCCAGCATGAAGGGCGGGTAGGCCATGGTGGACAGCGTGATCACGATGCCGAGGCGCGAGGTGACGGAGCCGAGGATGGCGGCGAGCGGCGACGGGTCGTGCTTCGGCGCCATGATGCCGTGCTTGAGGTAGGTGGCATTGCTGCCGCCGTGGATGGCGGGCACGCTGAGCGTGTCCTCGATCAGCATGTAGTCGAAGCAGGCGCGCTCCATCGCGCGGGCGAGGTCGCTGTGCAGCTCCCCGGTCCACGGCTCCGGAGCCGAACCCAGCGGGTCGTTCCAGGCATTCTGCCCGAAATAGGTGAACCAGCCGAGGTGGAAGCGGCGATCGGACATGGTATCTCCCGGATGGCGTGGCGGCATGGCGACGACACACGCATGAGACGACACACGCAAGAATCGTGCGAGCGCCGCCCGCTGCGCCAGGCACAAGTCTTGCAGGGTGCGGCGTATCGAGTCGATGGTCGCAGCAGGAGCACCGGATCATGAGCGAGACCAAGCGCCGCATCTGTCTCGCCGTGCTGCTGCATGGCGGCCGCTTCTCGTGGAAGTATCCCGACGCGCGCGCCGAGGGCGACCACGACATCGAGATGTACAAGGATCTCGCCCGCACCGCCGAGCGCGGCCGGTTCGACATCATCTTCATGGCCGACGGCTACTCGATCAAGGATGACGGGCTCGGACCCGAGGCGCTGCGCTCGATGAGCACGGTGGTGCATTTCGACCCGCTCACCCTGCTCGCCGCGCTGTCGACCGTGACCAGCCGGATCGGGCTCGTCTGCACCGGCTCGACCACCTACAACGAGCCGTACGACTTCGCCCGCCGCATGGCCACACTCGACCACATGAGCGGCGGCCGCGCCGGCTGGAACGTGATCACCTCGCAGATGACCAGCGAGGCGCTCAATTTTGGCTATGACGGCCCGCTCTCCACCGAGGACCGCTACGCCCGCGCGCGCGAGTTCCTCGACGTCACGCTCAAGCTCTGGGACAGCTGGGACGACGACGCCTTCCCGCGCGACAAGGCGAGCGGCACCTATCTGCATCCCGAGCGGATGCACGTGCTCGACCATCGCGGCAGGTTCTTCAAGGTGCGCGGCCCGCTGAACGTCGCACGCATGCCGCAGGGCTATCCGCTGATCTGCCAGGCCGGCGAGTCCGAGGAGGGGCGCGAGTTCGCGGCGCAATCCGCCGACATGATGTACGGCAAGGCGGTGACTCTCGAGCACGGTCAGGAGTTCTATGCCTCGATGAAGGGCAGGCTCGCCAAGTACGGCCGCGCGCCGGAGTCACTCAAGATCATGCCCGGGCTGTGCTGCGTGGTCGGCCGCACCCGCGAGGAGGCGCAGGAGAAGTTCGACCGGGTGCAGCGCACGATCAGCGCGGTCGAGGCGCGCGCCTTCGCGGTGCAGTTCATGGGACCGGCGTTCGACCTCGAGGGCGACCCGACGGCGCCGATGCCGGAATCCGACGAGCTCGATGCCATCGCACGACGCAAGCGCATCGGCATCGTCCGCGACGGACAGCGGCTCTCGCTGGTCGAGCTCGGCCGCTGGATCGCCGCCTGCATGGGCCACCTGACCATGATCGGCACGCCCGGCGAGATCGCCGACCAGATGGAGCGCTTCATCGACGAGGGCGGCTCGGACGGCTTCGCGCTGATGCCGCACTACCTGCCCGGCAACCTGGACGATTTCGTCGAGCTGGTGATTCCCGAGCTGCAGCGGCGCGGCCGGTTCCGCACCGAGTACGAGGGCGCCACCCTGCGCGAGAATCTCGGCCTGCCGCGCCCGCCCAGCCGCTACGCGACGCCCCGGTCGGGCGCCGAGTCGAACGCCGTGCCGGTGCTCGACCTCGCGACCCTCTCCCCGGACGGCCTGGTGACGGCGCTGCAGGGCTGCTCCTGCGTCCTGCTCACCAACCACGGCGTGAAGCTGCCGCTGACCGAGGCGGTGTATGCGTCGGGACGCGCGTTCTTCGCCCTGCCGGAGGCGGAGAAGCAGCAGGTCGCCTGGTCCGGACGCGGCGCCTGGCAGGGCTGGCAGCGCATGGCCGAGGAGTCCGGGGCTGGCTACGCCGCCGACCTGGTCGAGCGCTACGAGCTGCGCCTCGCCCAGCGCACGCTGTCCGACGCGCCGCTCGACCTCGCCGACGCCGCCGGGCTCGCGCGATGGGGCAGCAGCTTCACCCTGTGGCCGTCGCAGCCGGCGGGCTTTCGCGACATCTGGACCCGCTACTACGCGGCGATGCACGACCTCTCGACGCGGCTGGTGCGGCTGCTGGCGGATGGGCTCGACATCGACGGGGGAACGCTGGACGCCTGGACGGTGCGGCAATGGTCGAACCTGGTGGTCAACCACTACCCGCCGCTGCACGGGGCGCTGCACACGCCCGAGCCCGGCCGGATGCGCAGCAAGCCGCACACCGACATCGGCGGCCTCACCATCCTCTGGTCGGACGACCGCACCGGCGGGCTGGAGGCGCGCATCGGCGCCGGCGGAAGCTGGGTCCCGGTGCACATCCCGCCGGGCGCGCTGCTGGTCCAGGCCGGCGATCTGCTGACGCGCTGGACCGGCGGACGCATCCCGTCGAACATCCACCGCGTGGTCAATCCCGCCGCGGGCAGCGAGGCGGCACGGCGCGGCCGCTTCTCGGTGGTGTATTTCCACCATCCCGACATGGAGACGACGATCCGCGACGAGAGCGGGCGGACGCTGGTGGCCGCCGAGCACGTGCGCCGGCGCCAGCGGCTCGACACGCCGATCCTGGAGACGGCGCTCGATGCCTGACCGCCGGCGCGTCCTGGGCGCGGGACTGGCCGGGCTCGCGGCACTCGCGTCGCCTGCGATCCTGCGCCGTCCGGCCCGCGCCGCCGACCTCGGCACCCTGGCGCTGCGGCTGTGCTGGATCGACAACGCGCAGTTCGCCGGCGAGTACTACGCCGACAGCCGCGGCTACTACCGCGAGGCCGGCTTCTCCGCCGTGCAGCTGCTCAGCGGCGGCCCGAGTGCCCCGCCCGCCGAGACCGACCTGGTGCAGGAGAAGTGCCTGATCGGCATCTCCGCCATCGACCTGACCGCGGCCGCGGTCGGTCAGGGGGCGGCACTGCGCACCATCGGCGGGCTGTATCAGAAGAGCGCGTTCTGCATGGTGTCGCTGGCGAGCCGGCCGATCCCGGAGCCGCGCGCGATGATCGGCAAGCGCATCGGTGTGCAGGCCGGCAACCAGATCGTGTTCGCGACCTTCCTGCAGCTCAACGGCATCGACCCGAACTCGGTGCATACCGTGCCGGTGCAGTTCGACCCGACGCTGCTGGTGGCGGGCGGTGTGGACGGCTGGGTCAGCTATATCGGCAACGAGCCCAACACGCTCAGGATCAAGGGCATCGAGACCACCACCTTCCTGTTCGCCGACCACAACTACCCGCTGGTGATGGAGACGTACGTCGCGCGGCAGAGCTCGACGGTGCACGAGCGCGAGCGGCTGAAGGCGGCGCTGCGGGCCGAGCTGCGCGGCTGGAAGGACAACCTGCGCGATCCGGACGGCGGCGCGATGCTGGCGGTGAACCGCTACGGCCGCAACCTCGGGCTGGACCCGATGGCGGAGAAGCTGCAGTCGCGCACCGAGAACACGCTGCTGGTCAGCGCCGACACCGAGGCGCACGGGCTGATGACGCTCAGCCCCGAACTGATCGAGAGGAACGTCAAGGTGCTGCGCGACCTGGGCAACGACGTCACCGCCGCCGACCTGTTCGACCTGTCGCTGCTGGAGGAGATCTACCACGAGGACCCGTCGCTGATCCGGGTGTAGGCGGCGCGACGCATGAACGAGATGGCGCCGCGCCCCGCCGCCGAGCCGGCCCTCCCCGCGGCGCGCGGCGCCGGCGGCCGGCCGCCCGGGACCGGGATCGACATCGCGGGCCTCTCCAAGAGCTTCCGGGTCGGGCGGCAGCGCGTCCTCGCACTCGACCGGGTCAGCCTGCGCACCGCCGAGCACGGCTTCGTCTCGCTGCTCGGCCCGTCGGGCTGCGGCAAGTCCACGGCGCTGCGCATCCTCGCCGGGCTGGAGCAGCCGGATTCCGGCCAGGCGCTGGTGCATGGCGAGACGCCGGCCGAGCTGATCCGGCACCACCATCTGGGCATCGCCTTCCAGGACAGCGCGCTGCTGCCCTGGCGGTCGGTCACCGCCAACATCCGGCTGCCGCTGGAGGTGGCCGGGCTGCCGGCGGCGCCGCAGGCGATCGCCGAGCTGATCGAGCTGGTGGGACTGCGCGGCTTCGAGCGGGCGCGGCCGGCACAGCTCTCGGGCGGCATGCGCCAGCGCGTGGCGATCGCGCGCGCGCTGGTGGTGCAGCCGCGCGTGCTGCTGCTCGACGAGCCGTTCGGCGCACTCGACGAGATGACGCGGCTGCGGCTCAACCTCGAGCTGCAGCGGATCTGGAGCGAGCGGCCCGCCACCACGCTGATGGTGACGCACGGCATCGGCGAGGCGGTGTTCCTGTCCGACCAGGTGGCGGTGATGAGTGCGCGTCCCGGCCGCATCCGCGCGCTGGTGCCGATCGAGCTGCCACGGCCGCGCCGGCCGGAGATGCTGCGCTCGCCCGAGTTCCACCGCTACCAGGACCAGCTCAGCGAGCTGCTGTACGGCCGCGACGGCGTCGCCACGGACGAGCCGGAGCACGGCCCCGCATGAGGCGCGCGCCGGCGTGGCTGCCGATGGGCCGGCTCGGCGGTGCCGCCGGCGTGCTGGCGCTGCTGGCGCTGTGGTGGCTGGCGGCGGCGTTGTCGTCGGGGCCGGTGGCGATGGTGCCGTCGCCCTGGGGGGTGCTGGCGCAGATCGGCCGCGACGGCTGGGGCTTCTACGTGCCCAACATCCTGCCGACGCTGGGCGAGGCGGCGCGCGGCTTCCTCTGGGGCAATGGCCTCGCGGTCGGGCTGGCGCTGCTGGTGCTGCTGGTGCCGGGGCTGAACCGGGTGGTGGTGCAGCTGGCGACGGTCAGCTACTGCATACCGGTGATCGCGATCGGGCCGCTGCTGACGGTGGTATTCAGCGGCCGCACGCCGATGGTCGCACTCGCGGCGCTGTCGGTGTTCTTCACCAGCCTGGTCGGGATGCTGCTGGGCCTGCGCGCGGCGGAACCGGCCAGCCTCGACCTGGTGCGCGCCTATGGCGGCGGCCGCTGGCAGCGCTTCCGCCGGGTGCAGCTGTTCGCGGCCCTGCCGGCCTCGTTCGCCGCACTCGGCATCGCCGCACCCGCCGCCCTGCTCGGCGCCATCCTCGGCGAGTGGCTCGGCTCGGTGCAGAGCGGGCTCGGGGTGGCAATGGTGATCTCGATGCAGCAGATGGCCGCCGCCCGCTCCTGGGGCATCGCCCTGGTCTGCGGCGCCCTGGCCGGTGCAGCCTACGCGCTGGTGGCGCTGGCCGGACGGCTGGCGATGCCCTGGCGCGCCGGAGGCCGTGGGTGAGCGGGCCGCGGCCGGGCGGTCCCATGCTGGCGCGGCTGGGGGGGCCGCCCGCGACGATGCTGCTGTCGCTGGCGGTGGTGCTGGTCGCCTGGGTCGCCTTCCTGCACCTGTTCGCGGTGAGCCCGCTGATGGGCAAGGGGCCGCTCGCGGTCGGGCACTATCTGTTCGGCACGTCGTTCTCGACGCGCAACCGCGCCGCGCTGCTCGCGGCATTGGCGGTGACGCTCGGCCATGCCGGCATCGGCTTCGGGCTCGGCCTCGGGCTCGGCGTCGCGTCCGCGATCCTGTTCGTGCTGTCGCCCGCGGCGCGGCGCGGCCTGCTGCCGGTGGCGATGATCCTGCGCTCGGTGCCGCTGGTGGCGATGACGCCGCTGATCGTGCTGGTGTTCGGGCGCGGTGCGGCCGCGGTCGGCGTGATCGGCGCGATCATCGTGTTCTTCCCCACCGTGGTGAACGTGACGCTCGGCCTGCGCTCGCTGCCGCCGCTGTCGTCGGACCTGATCCGCGTGCATGGCGGCGGCGCCTGGATGACCCTGCGCAAGGTCGGCCTGCCGAGCGCCCTGCCGGCACTATTCGCCTCGATCCGGCTGTCGCTGCCGGCGGCCCTGGTGGGCGCGCTGCTGGCGGAATGGCTGGCGACTGGAGACGGCCTCGGCTACCGCATGCAGCGCGACATCACCAGCTTCCGCAGCGCGGACCTGTGGAGTGCGGTTGTGCTGGTCACCTTGTGCTCGCTGACGCTGTACACCCTGGCGGGGCTGGTAGAGCAGGCGGTGCTGAGCCGGCACGGGATCACACGCGGACGCTGACCGGCCTCTCATCGGACCGTGCGTGAACGTGGTCCCGGGAGCCGACATCGGCCGAACGACGTCGGTGGGCTGGCGCAGGCTGGCATCCATGCGTCTAGCCTCGGTCGTAAAGGCACATCTAAAGCTCCTCAAGAGCCGATGTGCTTTCGGCTTTGACATCGGCGGACTTCCGGGCGGGCGTCCTGCCATCACGGCGCCGCTTGGCCAAAGCCACCTCTGAGTAGGTGGCGGCCCAGGTTTCTCTAAACCTGCTTCGCGATAGGCCACTCGCGCGCGAGCAGACGCGTATTGTCTTCGACGAGGCAGAGCGGCCGGAACCCGACCTTCTCCGCGACCCGCAACGAGGCGGCGTTGCCGGGTGCAACCAGGCAAACGACCTTCGGGCAGGGGTGGCTGCGATCGAGCCAGCTCAACGCCGCCACCAGCGCCTCGCTCGCAAAGCCTCGACCACGGGCCCAGCCGGCCAGCATCCACCCTGCTTCGGGAATGCCTCGGACGGCTGGATCGATCTCGCGCTGAAAATCGGCGAAGCCGATCTCGCCGGCGAAGCGCCCGCTCTCCTTGTCGCGGATCGCCCAGTATCCATAGCCCAGCACTGGCCAAAGCCCGCGATAGCGCAGCAGCCGGAACCAGCTCTCCTGCCGGCTCGAAGGCCGGCCCCCGACATAGCGCACGATCTCCGGGTCCGCCCACAGAGCGGCAAGTGCGTCGAGATCGACCGCCTCGTGCGCATCGAGTACCAGCCGCACGGTCTGCAGTCGTGGCGGAAGCAAGCCCGGGCCGTTCAGTACTGCATGCGCAGCGAAATACCGACCGTGCGTGGCTGGTTGATCGCATAGCGCCGCGTGGTCGGCAGATCTGCCGAGATGGCTGTCGGCAGGTCAGTCTCGCCGATCTTGTTCAGGAGGTTGCTGCAATAGAGTGCCGCCTCCCATCCGCTGCGCGTCGTGACGCCGAGACGCAGATTGACCAGCGTGTATCCTTTTTTCAGGTAGAACGGGCTGGTGCGGTCGTACAGCGCGTCGCTGTTCCCGGTGTAGTTGAAGTTGACCAGACCGAAGCCCGACAGCTTGCTGGTGATCGGCACCGTGTAGTCGGCGGTGGCGGCGGCGTTCCATCTCGGCACGTCCTGCAGCGCATCGCCCGCCGAGGCGCCGCTACCCGGAATGCCCTCGTTCAGGTGCGCGTCGGTATAGCCGAAGCCGCCCGACAGTCGCAGCTGGCGGGTCAGCAGGTAGCTCGCCTCGAGCTCCGCACCCTTGCTCGTCGCGCTTCCGAAGTTGGCGGTGATGTTATAGCCGCAGCCGAGCACGATCTGCTGCTGCACCTGCTTCCAGTCGATGTAGTAGAGCGCGCCGTTCAGGGTCAGCCGGTTGTCGAGCCAGCTCGTCTTGGCGCCGACCTCATAGTTCCACAGATGATCCGAGCCGTACTTGACGAGCTCCGACGTGCTGAGCCCCAAAGACGAGACGTCGCTGCCGCAGACCGCGGTCGGCGCCGGGTTGTTCGGGCCGCCCGGCCGATAACCGCGCGAGATGGTGGCATAGACGAGCCGGTCCGGATCGATCTGCCAGTTGAGCCCATATTTGGGATTGACGCCCGTGTCGGTGGAGCTGTTGCTCACGGCCGAGTAGCCGCCGTTCAGGACGCCGTCGCCGGACTGGAAGAAGCGCTGATCGACCTCGAAGTAGCGCACGCCCCCGACGGCGCTGATGCCGTGCCAGAGTTTCAGCGTTCCTTCCGCGAACACAGCCTCCTCCTGCAGCGTCGCCTCACGTGCGCCGGCATAGAACTGCTCGCCGCCGAACGGTGATCCGAAGGCAGCGTCGTAACCGGGCGGGTCCGGGATCTCCGAATTCAGCGGCGCATAGGTGCGATGGAAATAGCCGCCGGCGATGATCTGGAATGGGCCTGGAAGCGAGGAGATCGCGCGCAGCTCCTGAGTGAACTCCTTGTTGAAGTAAGTGCCGACCATTCCGGCCGGGTAGACGGAGTTCTGCGGCGGGTCGAAGAAGTAGTACAGCACCTTCGACGCATCCTCGTGCAGCTTCACCTCCCGGTCGAAATAGGATGTCGACGAAACCAGCTCGAAGAACGGGATCGTCTTATGGATCGCGAGGTTGACGATCTGGGACCGTTCCTCCTGGGTCTCCGAAACGTCGCGGGTCTGGATGAGATCCTCGAGGCCACCCGGCGGGACGTCCACCTGGAACGGCGCGCCGAGCCGCATGTACTGGTAGAAGTAAGACGGCGTGATCGACAGCGTCGAATCCACGTCCCATCGCAACTGAACCCGTACCCCCTTGGTGTTCTCGGTGTTGACGTTGCTGTCGTGCAGGCTCCCTGGCGCTATCTCCAGAATGTCGGTCGGCGCGATCCGGTAGCGGTCGATCCAGCCGCTGTTGTAGCGCTGGAAACCGGTGACCCGCAGAGCGAGCCGGTCGGTGACCAGCGGAATGTTGAAGGTGGCATTAACCGACTCGTTGGTGCCGCCGCCGTCGGTGACAGAACCGTCGGTCTGCAGCTTCGCCTCGAACTTCGTCGGATCCGGTTGGTGCGTGACGTAGCGCACCGTGCCGCCCATCGAGGAGGAGCCGTATAAGGTACCCTGTGGGCCGCGCAGCACCTCGACCCGTTCCAGGTCGAACAGTGACGGATCGATGGCGCCACGCTGCGACAGCAGGGCGGCGTTGCTCGAAGGCTGCAGCGGGATGTCGTCGAGGTAGTAGCCCACGGTGCTGGTAGTTCCGGCGGTCGACGAGATGCCGCGGATGATGAGTTCGTTCTGACCCGGACCAGCAGAAACCACGGCCAAGCTCGGCGTCTGCCGTGCCACATCCTGCAGGCTCTGGATGTTGAGTCGCTGCAGCTGCCGTTCGGTCAGCACCGTCATGCTGATCGGCACGTGCTGCGCCTTCTCGCGTCGACGCTGTGCCGTCACCACCACTTCCTCGGGCGAGGCCGCAGCGGCAGTCGCAGTCGGCGATGCAGGCCCGCTGGCCGTCTGCGCCACGGCGCGGGCGGCGAATGGCAAGGTCGCGAACAGCAGCGTCAGGCAGGTGGTGTTGGCGAACGTGGTCGTGCGTCGGCCATGCGTCGGACGTGCTGGCTGCACCATGACGTGTCCGGGCCCGGGCCCGCTCCCTCGCAACAGATTTCCGGCCCTTGAGACACGCGGCACCGATAGAGACAGGCTCCACGACACGATCCGATTTGTAAACGGAAAAGTTCCTATGAGGAGAGAATTTGTTATTAGAGAGCTGGAGCCGAGCCTATGATCCGGCGGCACCTCGGGGGAACGACATGATGAGACCTGTCTCGTTCACCGGCCTGGGCCGCTCGGTTCCTTTGATGGCCGGTTGCGCGGCGCTAGCGGCCGGCATCGCCCTGTTGCCGGCCGCCGCTCGGACGGACACCGTATCGGACCGAGCTGCGGTCACGGGAGCGCTGGAAGCGAGTGCCGCCGGATGGTCGAACAACGAACTCGCCAAGTTCATGGCCGTCTACGAGGATGCTCCCTCGACGACCTACCTCAAGGGTTCGACCATCGTCCGGGGTTTCCAGGCGATCAAGGCGATGTATGCCGTGCGCTTCAGCGGAGCGTCAGGCGGCTCGGGCAAATTGTCCCTGGACGTGATGGATTTTCGCCCGCTCGGCGCGAACTACGCGCTGTGCATCGGCCGCTTCCGTCTTGCCGAACCGGGACCTTCGTCGAGGTCTGCCGCCGGCATGTTCACGTTGGTGTTCCATCGCACGGCGGCTGGCTGGAAGATCGCCTCGGATCATACTTCCTCATAACGGCAGGTCCGGATTACCCGAAGCTCCTCCCATGACAGCGTACTCTCCTAAAACGACGGACCCACAGCCTCGAGTAGGTCCCCTCATCCGGGCACGCCGGCGGCAGCTTCGCATGACGCTGCAGGCGCTGAGCGATGCGGCCGGGATCTCGGTCAGCCATCTCAGCGTCATCGAGCGCGACGAGGCCACACCTTCGCTCGGGACGTTGGCGCAGATCGCCCGCCATCTCGATGTCGGCATGGAGTATTTCATCGCCGTGCCCAGCCTCCAGAACGGCCTCACCCGCGCTGGGGAGCGTGAGCGCTTCGCGGTCGACGGCTCGTCTATAATCTACGAGCGCATCGCTGCCGATTTTGCTGGAAACGTCCTCTCCTCCTTCATCCTCAACATTCCGCCACGCTATCGTTCCGAGACTGTCAGCCACGAAGGCGAGGAGATCCTTTTCGTCTTGGATGGACACATCACCGATCGTCTGGACGATGAGGAGATGGTGCTCAGCCCGGGCGACAGCCTGCATTTCCGCGGCAATCGACCCCACTCCTGGTCGAACGACACCGACCAGGTCGTCCGTGTCCTCTGGACCGGCACGCTCCCGATGTTCCGGTCACGGTCCGTGCGGACGCCGGAGTCCCCGCAGCAAGACCCGGCGCCCGCGCCGCGTCGCGGACGGGCGGCGGCGAAGCTCTAGTTCGAGGAGCGTCGAGGCATACGAGCCTTTCCATCTCGTCGCAGAGTCAGAGACCGAGCCCAGCATCTACTTGCCCGAACGTCCTGGCGGCGGGCTGGATCGGCATCTTACTGGGAGGAGCTCGGCCTTTAAGTCTTAAAGCCGGGACGCGGACGCCTGCAGTCGCCTTACGTCCGGCTAGTGCCCCACCATCAGCCGCACGATCTCCTCCGGGTCGACCTCGCCCACCTGCCGTTCGCCGGCGACGATGCCGCGGCGGAGCACGACGATGCGGTCGCTGACGGCGAACATGTCGGCGAGGTTGTGGGAGATGAAGATCACGCCGATGCCCCGGGTCTTGAGGCCGCGGATCAGCTCCATCACGCGGCGCTGCTCCGGCACGCCGAGTGCCGCCGTCGGCTCGTCCATGATCAGCACGCGCGCGTCCCAGTAGATCGCGCGCCCGATCGCCACCGCCTGGCGCTGGCCGCCCGAGAGGGCGCGCACCGGCCGGTCGAGCCGGTGCAGGTGCACGTCCAGCACCGCCAGCGCGCGGGCGGCCTCGGCGCGCATGCGCGGCCGGTCGATGCGCGGCAGGCCCAGGAAGCTCGTCTTCAGCTCGCGGCCGAGGAACACGTTGCCGCCGATGTCGAGGTTATCGGCCAGTGCCAGGTCCTGGTAGATCGTCTCGATGCCCCGCGCGCGCGCCGCCTGCGGCCCGTCGAACGTCACCAGGTGGCCGCAATAGCGGATCTCGCCCTCGCTGGGTCGGAACACGCCGGAGATGATCTTGGTGAAGGTCGACTTGCCGGCGCCGTTGTCGCCGGCGAGGGCGACCACCTCGCCCGGATGGAGCGTGAAATCCACCCGCTCCAGCGCGTGCACGCCGCCGAAGCGCTTGGACAGGCCGCGCACCTCCAGCACCGGCGCGTCGTCCGGCGGTGCGGCGGTCACCGCGTCACTCATCCTGCCGTCCTCCGCCGAAGCGCCGCTGGCTCTGGTCGACCAGCACCGAGACGATGATCACCATGCCGACCGCGATGAACTGC
The DNA here is from genome assembly GCA_964242335.1 of uncultured Acetobacteraceae bacterium. GTDB lineage: Bacteria > Pseudomonadota > Alphaproteobacteria > Acetobacterales > Acetobacteraceae > Lichenicoccus. The sequence continues at coordinate 17,845 of CAXTAY010000026.1, forward strand.
CAGAACGGCTCGACGTCGAGGAACACCAGGCCGTACTGGATCACCGCGATGATCAGCGCGCCGATGATGGTGCCGACCACGGTGCCGGAGCCGCCGAACAGGCTGGCGCCACCGATCACCACCGCGGCGATGCTGTCGAGCAGCAGCGGCTCGCCCGCCTGCGGCGCGCCGGCGACGAAGCGGCCGGTATAGAGGATGCCGTCGATGCCGGCGGTCAGCGCCGAGAGCATGTAGAGCAGCACCGTGACGCGGTTGACGTTGACGCCGGCGCGCAGCGTCGCCTGCCGGTTGCCGCCGATCGCGTAGGTGTACTGGCCGAACATGGTCTCCGACAGCAGGTAGTGCACCACCAGCACCACCGCGAGCGCGATCAGCACCACCACCGGGACGCCGAACAGCGTGCCGTTGCCGAGATAGGACAGCCAGGCGTTCTGCACCGGCACCGTGGTGCCGCCGGCGATCAGGTAGGCGGCCCCGCGGGCGACGCCGTACATGCCGAGCGTGCCGATGAACGGCGGCACCCGAAGCCGGGCGATCAGCAGCCCGTTTATCCAGCCCGGCACCAGCCCGACGCCGAGCGAGACCAGGACGGCGGCGAGCAGCCCCAGCGGCGCGCCCGCGACCGCTCCCACCTGGTTGGCGACCAGGGCCGAGACCACCGCCGCCAGCCCCATGGTGAAGCCGACCGAGAGGTCGATGCCGCCGGAGATGATGACCAGCGTCTGGCCGAGCCCGAGCAGCACCGGTGCGACCGCGAACACCGCGACCGAGCGCAGGTTGAAGACGCTGAACACGAAGCTGCCGCCGTAGGCGATCCGCGCCCAGGCTTCGAACACCACCAGCAGCAGCAGCAGGAACAGCCAGGCGCGCGCCGCCGCCAGCACTGCGAGCAGGCTGCGGCGCGAGCCGCGCGGCTCGTCCGCGGCCGCGGCAACGCCGCTCGCCATCCCGGTGCCTCCGTCCGTCACCGGGTCACTCCGAGTAGATGAACGGCTTGATCGCGGGCTGGTCGACGTTGCTCTTGTCGATGATGGTGAAGCCGGTGGCGATCGCCGGCGGGATCGACTGCCCGCTCAGGTGCGCGTACGCGGCGGCGACGCCGAACCAGCCGATCTCCGCCGGATGCTGGGCGATGGCGATGTCGACCAGGCCGCTCTTGAGGTTGCCGACGATCGATTGCGGCGCGTCGAACGCCACCACCTTCACCTTGCCCGCACTGCCACCCTGCTGGATGCCGTTGCCGGCTCCCATCGCGGAGAACAGGTTGGTGCCGAACACGCCGCTGAGGTCGTTGTGTCGCGCCAGCACCGACTGCGCCTGCGAGGCCGCCTTGTTGGCGTCGTCGTCGTTGAACTGCGTCGACAGCACGGTGATGCCCGGATGCTTGGCCATCTCCGCCTTGAAGCCGGCCTCGCGCTGGTCGGTGGTGGAGACGCCGGCCTCGATGTTGGAGACATACACCTTGCCGCGGTCGCCGATCGCGCGCGCCAGCGCCCGCGCCGCGATCTCGCCGCCCAGGCTGTTGTTCGACGCGATGTAGGAGAGCGGGAAATCGGCCTCGCCGCTGCCGGTCTGGTACAGGCCGGTGCCGATGTAGGTGTCGAGCGTGATCACCGGGATGCCGGAGGTGAAGGCGCCACGCAGCGGCACGATCAGCTGCGTCTTGTCGGTGGGCGCGATCAGCAGCACGTCCGGCCGGCGCGCCAGCACCGCGTCCAGCACCGGCACCTGCTGCACCGGGTTGAAGGCAGGGGCGCCCTGGAACACCAGGTTCACCCCCAGCGCCTTGGCCGCCGCGGCGGCGCCGCGATGCATGGTGATGTAGAAGGCGTCGGTGGTCAGCCCCGGCACCAGCGCCACCGTATAGCGGCGGTCGGCGGCACCGGCCCGTCGCCACGGCAGCGACGCGGCCATACCCGCCCCCGCCGCAGCCAGCCCAAGCAGCATCGCGCGTCGTTGCATCTCTTGCGTCTCCCCCGTCGGATCGTTCCGATCTCGATGGGCCTCGGTCCGAGGCCGGCACACCTCCTCCCTTAGAAGATCGTCCCGTCGCTGTCACCTCAGCCGAGCGGCTAGCCGCGCCCCAGGAACGCCGAGGCGGTGCGCAGGCTGAGCGCCATGATGGTCAGCGCCGGGTTGGCTGCCAGCGAGCTCGGGAACACGGAGTTGTCGCAGATCCACAGGTTCGGCACGTCGAAGCTGCGCCCGACCGCGTCGACCACCGCACGGTCCGGATCGGTGCCCATGCGGCAGGTGCCGATGGTGTGCGCCGCCCGCTCCATCGACCAGATGTCGCCCGCCCCCGCCGCCTGCCACACCTCGGTCATGAACCGCACCGCGTGCCGGCTCATCGCCTGCTCGCTGGGGCCGTAGCTGAACTGCACCCGCGGCTTGCGCATCCCGGTTTCGTCGAGCTCGTCGGACAGCTCCAGGTAGTTGCCCGGCTGCGGCAGGCACTCGCCGTTGATGCCGATCCCGGCGGTATGGTTGAAGGTCTGCAGGGCGTCGAGCAGGCGCTGCCCCCACAGGCCGCGGCCGCGCGCCACCTGGTTGGCCCAGGTCACCGGCACGATGCCGAGGCTCTGCACCAGGTAGCCGCCGGAGAAGTCGGCGTCCGGCACCCGCAGCATGTCCTCGGTGATCAGCGAGGCGGGGAAACCCTTGTTCGGCCGCATCTCCTGCTCGAACGTGCCCCAGACCTGGGTCGCCACGTGGGCCATGTAGTTCCGGCCGACCTGCCCGCTCGAGTTGGCGAGGCCGAGATGCAGCAGCAGCCGCGGCGTCTCGATCGCGCCGGCGCAGAGGAACACCGCGCCGCAGCGCTGCCGGTGGTCGACCCCGTCTCGGCGATACACCACGGCGGTGATGCGGCCGCTCGCGTCGCGCTCGACGCCGTGCGCGAGGCAGCCGGGACGGATCTCCGCACCCGACGCCACCGCGTCGGGCAGGTAGGTCACGTCCATGCTGGTCTTGGCGCCGATGCGGCAGCCCTGATGGCAGTGGCCGCAGGCGATGCAGGCCTGACGCGTGGTGCCGCGGGGGGCCGCGACGTCGCGCGACACCGCGGCCACCGGGGCCGCGCAGCTGCGCACCCCGAGTGCCGCGCAGCCGGCCTGCATCATCTGCGCCGGCGCGTTGAGCGGCACCGCAGGCAGCGGATAGCGTCGCGTCGGGTCCCAGGGGTAGTCGGATGGTCCGGAGACGCCGATGAACGCCTCCACGCTGCGGTAGAACGGCAGCAGCTCCTGGTAGTCGAGCGGCCAGTCCTCGCCCACGCCCTGCTCGCTGCGGATGCGCAGGTCGCGCGCGTCGGCACGCGGCGTGTAGGCGCCCCAGTGCAGGGTGGAACCGCCGACGCCGGTGCCGCTGTTGTTGGCGCCGAACGCCTGCGGCATCTCGCCCGCACTCAGCCGCTCTCCCAGCCAGTAGAGCTCCGACGCCGCGATCTCGTCGGCGGCGAACTCCGGCTCCGGGGTCCAGTTGCGCCCGGCCTCGAGCGCCACCACGCGCAGCCCGGCCCGGGCCAGCTCCGCCAGCAGCGGCGCCCCGCCGGCGCCGGTGCCGATCACCACCGCGTCCACCGTCTCGCCGGTGCCGTAGCACCGCATGCCGTCCAGCCTCATGGCACGAGCGCCGTCGCGGCGACGGGTTCCCAGGCTTCGCGCTCGCCGGCGCCGATGCGGCTGAAGCCGCTCTTGCGCGGGCCGTCGCCGCCATACGCGATGCCGCCATAGCCCATGCGCGCCAGCGTCGCCGGATGGGCGACGTAGGCCTTGACCGACTCCGCGCGCAGGTCCTCGAACCACAGCCGCATCTGCGACGCGTTCAGCAGCCCGGCCTTGGCCTCGGGCTCGGGCTCGGCACCCAGCGTGCCGGCGGCCGCGCGTTCCAGCAGCGCGTCCTGCTCGTCCGGATCGAGGGCGACGAAGTGCCGCCCGTGCGCCGCCTGCGCCTGCCGGTCGAGCGTGCTCAGCCCGGCCCGGTAGGCCTCGGCGTCCGGCGGCAGCAGCGCGAAGCGCCAGCCGTCACCGGTGCCCGACGCCAGCAGGCGATCGATCCGCGCCGCGAGATCGATCCGCGCCGCTGCCGGTTGCGGCAGCACGCGGTCGATCGCGGCGCGCAGCACCGCGAGCTGCTCCACGCTCATGCAGCGCGGGACGTATCCCGGATCGTCCGGCCGGGCGCGATCCAGCAGCAGCGCGCGCGTCCTGGCGCTGACGCGGTCGGAGTCGATCAGGGCGCGGTAGGCCTCGCCGATCCCGGGTGCCGCCGCCTCGGGCGCCTCGACGGCGCCGGCATGCGCCTCGATCAGGCGCGCCACCGCCTCGGCGCGTTCCAGCGGCAGCAGGTGTCCCGCGCCCGGCAGCGTCACCAGCCGGACCTGCGCGAAGTGCGGTGCGACCAGGCTGCGCTGCGCAGCCGGTCCGAGTGCCGCGTCCTGCTCGCCCGCGACCACCAGCGTGGGTGTGCGCAGCACGCCGACCCGCGCCGACCAGTCCTCGCGGCTGCCGCTCTCCAGCCAGGCCAGCCACGCCGCCGGGTTGATGCGCAGCACGTCGCCCACCACCTGCTCGTTCAACGCGAGCTCCAGTGCCGCGCCGATATTGCCGTCGATATAGCCCTGCGCCTCGCCGCGATATCCTTCCGGCGCGCCGCGGAACCAGCCCAGCATCGCCTGCCGCTGCTCGTCCGCGATCGGTTCGGGACCGGGCGGGGAGCCCGCCAGCAGCACCAGCCGGGACAGCCCCGACAGGCCGGGCTCGCCATCCTCGGCGCGGCGCGTCAGCACGGCCGCCACCTTGGCGCCCATGCTGTGCCCGGCCAGCATCCAGTGCGCCGGCGCCTGCTCGCCGATCAGGCGCGCGACGTGGTCCGCCATCTCCTGCACCGAGAAGCCGTCGAGGTGCGCCGCGTCCCCGAACCCCGGCAGGTCGATCGTCACGCAGCGCCACGCCTGCGGCAGGAGCCGGATCACCGGTTTCCATTCGCTCGCACTCCCGCCCAGGAAGTGCAGACAGAACAGGGTAGGGCAATCGGAGCTGGACTGTCCGGGCGCGGGCATTCGGATCAACCTTGCATGGTGCGAAGCACAACAGCTGGTCCCGGGTGTCCCGCCTGGCAACGGCGCCGGCATGTTTCACCCGCACGCCGTCGCCCTTCAGGTCAGGTCCGACACGAACGCTTCCCCCGCCCGGCTGCGGTAGCGCTCGCGGTGCCGCAGCAGCCGGAAGCTGCGCGCCGGCAGCGGAAACGCCGCCGCGACGAGCCGGCCGGCGGACAGCGAGGCGCGCGCCACCGTCTCCGACACCGCCGTGGCGCCGGCGCCGGCCTCCACCGCCGCCAGCACCGCCTCGTTCGAGGGCAGCGTCATCGCGACCCTGAGCCCGTCGAGCTCGATGCCGGCCGAGCCCAGGGCCGCCTCGAGGCTGGAACGGGTGCCGGAGCCGCGCTCGCGGAGCACCCAGGGCATCTCGCGCAGGTCGTCCGGACGCAGCCGCGCCTGCCGGGCGCGGGAGCAGCCGGGCGGCAGCACCAGCACCAGCTGGTCGGCGCCGACCACCTCCTGCTCGAGCGCCGGCTCCTCGACCTCGCCCTCGACGAAGCCGAGCTCCGCTGCGCCGTCCAGCACCGCGCGCGCCGCCTCGCGGCTATTGCCGATCGAGACGTCCAGCTCGATGCCGGGGTGACGCGCGTGGAATGCGACCAGGCGCCGGGGCAGCCAGTAGCCGGCGATGGTCTGGCTGGCGAAGATCGCGAGGCGGCCGCGTCGCAGCGCGCCCATGTCGGCCAGCGCCGCCTCGGCCGCCTGCGTCCGCGCCAGCACGGCACGCGCCTCGGTCAGGAAGGCGCGCCCGGCCTCGTTCAGGGCGATGCCGCGGCCGATCCGGTCGAACAGCCGGATGGCGTGGCGCTGCTCGAGCGCCGCGATCGCGTTGCTGACCGCCGACTGGGTGAGGTTCAGGGCACGCGCCGCCGCCGTGACGTGCTGGCGTTCCGCGACCGCCACGAAGATGCGGAGCTGCTCCAGCGTCATGCGACCGATCTACCCGGAGGATTGTTCCGAGCCTAATAATCTGTTGGATCGATGAAAGTCACGTGCCTAGCTTGGTGAGGTCCAGAGCAGGTCACGTCGATGGCAGCCACCGCCTCACTCGCACGCTTCGCCCACTCCCCGCGCCGGCGCACCGTGCATCCGCCGGCCGGATCGCTGCCGCTGCGGAGGGCGGGGCGGGTGTTGCCCGGCATCGCGCTGTGCCTCGCGGTCACGCTGGCGGCGGCTGGCGCACAGATCGTCGAGCGGCGCCTGTTCGGCGCGGCCTGGCTCGAGGGCCTCGTCCTCGCGATCCTGCTGGGCGCGGTGCTGCGCACCTGCTGGACGCCGGCGGCACGCTGGCAGCCCGGCATCGCGTTCAGCGCCAGGACGCTGCTGGAGAGCGCGGTGGTGCTGCTCGGCGCCTCGGTCAGCGCGCGCACCGTGCTGGGCGCCGGTCCCGGGCTGCTCGGCGGCATCGTGGCCGTGGTGCTGCTGGCGATCGCCATCAGCTACGGGATCGGCCGGCTGTTCCGGCTGCCGCACCGGATGGCGGTGCTGATCGCCTGCGGCAACTCGATCTGCGGCAACTCGGCCATCGCCGCCGTGGCTCCGGTCGTCGGCGCCGACGGCGAGGAGGTGGCGGCCTCGATCGCCTTCACCGCGGTGTTCGGCGTCATGCTGGTGCTCGGGCTGCCGCTCGCGGTGCCGCTGCTGCGGCTGAGCGGCCCGCAGTACGGCGTGCTCGCCGGCCTCACCGTCTACGCCGTGCCGCAGGTGCTGGCGGCGACGGCCCCGGTCGGTGCGGTCGCGGTGCAGCTCGGCACGCTGGTGAAGCTGGTGCGGGTGCTGATGCTGGGACCGGTGGTGCTGGGACTGTCCGTGCTGAGCCGCGGCGCGGGCCGTGCATCGGACCAGGCCGCGGCCGCGGGCAAGCTGCCGCTGCACAGGCTGGTCCCCTGGTTCATCCTCGGCTTCCTCGGGCTCGCCGCCGCCCGCTCCGTGGGTGCGGTGCCGGAGGTCGCGCTGCGGCCGGTGGCCGATCTGGCCGGCCTGCTGACCATCGTCTCCATGGCCGCCCTCGGACTCGATACCGACCTGCGGGTGGCGGCACGCGCGGGCGGGCGCGTCACCTGCGTGGTGGTGCTGTCGCTGCTGGCGCTTGGCCTGATCAGCCTGGGGCTGATCCGGCTGCTGGGCCTGGTCTGAGCGGTGCGGGCGGAAACCTTCGCGGCTGCCGGCGCTTCGCCCGTCATGTCGACGCCTCGCGCGCCGCCAGCGAGAAGGGAGCGCCCGTGCTGAGACCAGCCGGCCCGGCAGCGGGCCTGATCGTGCGTTCCGCCAGTCCGTACAACGCGGAGCCGCCGCTCGACCGGCTGCGGGCCGGCTTCGTCACCGCGCAGCGCGATTTCTACGTGCGCAGCCACGGCGACATCCCGCGGCTCGACGAGGCGACGCATCGGCTGCGGGTGCAGGGGCTGGTCACGACGCCGCTCGAGCTGTCGATGGCGCAACTGCGCCAGCGCTTCGTGCACCGCGTGGTGCCCGCGGTGCTGCAGTGCGCCGGCAACCGCCGCGCCGACCTGCAGGCGGTGAGGCCGACCACGGGGGATCCCTGGGCACCCGGCGCGATCGGCCATGCGGCCTGGACGGGAATCGCCCTGGCCGACGTGCTGCGCGCGGCGGGTGGGCGGGAGGACGCCGCACTGCACGTCGCCTTCGAGGCCCGCGACGAGGTGGAGGTGGCGGGAGAGGGGCGTTTCGCCTACGGCGTCTCGATCCCGATGGCCAAGGCGATGTCGCCGGAGGTGCTGCTCGCCTTCGCGATGAACGGCGAGCCGCTGGCGCCGGAGCACGGCTTTCCGCTGCGCGCCGTCGTGCCCGGCCATGCCGGCGTACGCAGCCCGAAATGGCTGAGCGCGATCACCGTACAGGACCGGCCGTCGGACAACCACATGCAGCAGCGCGACTACAAGCTGCTGCCGGCAGACATGACGGAGCAGACGGTCGACTGGGACCGGGGCCTCACCATCTACGACATGCCGCTGAACGCCGCGATCTGCGAGCCGGCGGCGAACGCTCCGCTGGCCGCCGGCCCGCTGACCCTGCGCGGCTACGCCGTCGCCAGCGCCCGCCGGGTGGCGCGGGTCGATGTCTCGATCGATGGCGGCCGCAGCTGGATCGAGGCTGCGCTGGAGCAGGACCCGGACGCGCCCTGGAGCTGGAGTTTCTGGAGTGCGCGCCTGGAGCTGCCGCGCGGCGAGCACGAGCTGGCGGTGCGGGCCTGGGATTCCGCCGGGCAGACCCAGCCCGCGCGCCCCGACGAGATCTGGAACTTCAAGGGCTACCTGAGCGCGGCGTGGCACCGGGTGCGGGTGTCGGCACGCTGAGCCAGGCCGCCGCCGGGAACGACCGGCGCCGCGCCCTCAATGCCGCCGCGGTCGCACGTGGCCACGATGTTTCGTCACGGCCGCAGCCGGCGTCACCGCCGGTGGTGCGGCGGGGTTCGCCTGCGTCTCCTTCAGGGCGTCGGTGCAGGCGCCCTCGCCGACGCCGAGCTGCACCGTCGGCAGGATCGCGAGCGGGAAGAACAGGACGCCGAGCGCGGTCGCGGCGCCGGCGCGGGCGACGACCTCGGCACCCGGCCGGATCACCGGGCTGCCGAGCTTGCCGGTGACGTCGATCGGCCCGGGCAGCGAGGCGATGCTGAAGTGCGACGAGCGGGTGGTCAGGGTGTAGTTCAGCGTCTGGTCGCGCAGGTTGACGTCGCCGCGACCGATGGTGCGCGCCTCGCTGGTCTGCAGCAGGAAGGTGCGTGCGGTCAGGATGCCGTCCTTGAGCGGCATGTCGGCGATCAGGCAGCGCAGGTTGGCGCGGTTCGGCAGCCCGATCGCCGACAGCAACGCGTTGCCGACCTCGAGGCCGGCGATGTCGTGCAGCAGGGCGCTGATGTCGCCGTTGCCGGACGCGATCAGCGTGAGGCCACCGCTGCCGTTGCCAAGCATGGTGGCGACCGAGTCGCCGGTCGTGGTCAGGTCGGCCTGGCCGCCGATCAGCCCCTCGCCGTGGAAGGCGTGCGTCGCCTGCATGATGCGCGAGAGGTCGACGTTGCGGAAGGTGATGTGCGCCTTGGTGCGCAGTTGCTTGCCCACCGGATCGAGATCGAAATCCGAGGCGATCGAGCCGCGGCCGATGTCGAAGTTGAGCGGATGCACGACGATGCGGCCGTCCTGGATGGTGAAGGCGGCGACGATGTTGTCGAGCGGGACGTATCGCCCCTCGATGCTGTCGCCCTTGTAGTGCAGCTGCACGTTGGCGCTGCGCAGCTTCGGCAGGCTGAACGGCTGGTCGGGCAGGACGTCGCCGTTGCTCTTGGTCTTCTGGATCTCGTGCTTCTGCGCCGCATTGCCCGACTTGGAGTCGCCGGGAGTCCCGCCGATGAAGCCGGCGAGGTCGTTCAGGTCGACCTTGCGCGACACCAGGTCGGCCTTGACGTCGGGGATCTTGCCGTGGCTGTCGACGGCGATGCTGCCGCCGAGGTCGCTGGAGCCGACGGTGCCGCGGAAATGATCGAACACGATGCTGCGCTGCTTGTAGTCGAGGTTGCCGGTGACCTTGAACGGCGGCGTATGCGGGATCGGCACCCCGGTCAGCGGCAGCAGCAGCGCCATGTCGGGCCCCTGGAACACGAGCTTCAGCCGGGCGCCGCCGAAGGTCAGCGGCTGGTCGACCTCGCCGGTCAGCGACACCCGGGTCGGCCCGTTGGCGAGGTGCAGGTCGATCGGATAGGGGTGCGCCCGGTCCTCCAGGGTCAGCAGGGCGCCGCCGACGAAACGTCCGGTGATCGGCGCGTGCGCGTAGGTGCCCTCGGCGGTCACCACGACGCGACCGCCGTCGGCATCCTTCTCGCCGGTGGTGTGCAGCAACAGGTTCATGTCGGTCTTCAGCGCCGGATCGACGACGTGGACGTGCCCGTCGCGTATGCGCAGCAGCCCGAGCTTCGGCGGCGGCCCGGCGCTGCTCTTCGAGGAAGTGGACCCGTTCTTGCTCGCGAACGACCAGCTGGCGGTGCCGTCCGGATGCGCCACCGCCTCGACCACCGGGTGGTCGATATTGACCAGCGGGATGGTGATGATGCGGTGGCGGATATAGTCCAGCAGCTCGAAGCCGACCGACAGGTGGTCGATGGTCGCGAACGGCGGATCGACCGGGAAGCCCTGCGGGTTCTCCACCCGCACGCTGTCGACGGTGATCAGGGTGGTGCGTCCGAGGCGGACATGCAGGTGCTGGACGGTGACCTTGCGGCCGAGCACCGCGGAGGCCTCGCGATCGACCAGCGGGACGAACCAGTCCCAGCGCCAGAGCAGGATCAGGGCGATGATCGCCACCGCCAGGATCCCGAGCACGAACGGCCAGCGGCGGCGCCGGGAGGGGGGGGTCTTGCCGGCTGCGGCAGGCGGCGTCGTCGTTCCGGACGCTGCTGAATCCAGGGCCAAGTCAGCAAACCTCCGGCGAGACTGTGACGATAGCGAAACTTAACGCCGCGGCGGCAGGACCGGTTCCGGGAGCCGACAGGGCCGGCGCCGCCCCTGCAGATCTAGCAGCCGCGTCTCGTGCAGGCTAGGTCGTGCGGGCCCGGCGCTGCGCCGGCCTCGATCCGCCGCCGACGGAGCCGTCATGCGCCTGCGAACCATACTGCTGCTCGCCCTGTTCTCCTCCTGCCTGCCTCGGGTCGCCGCGGCGCAAGCGTCATCGCCCGCAGCGGCGCCGGCGTTCCTGTCGGAGGTCGAGGGCAAGCCGGCGCTAAACTGGGTCGGCGCGCAGAACCGCAGGACCGTCGGCGTGCTGCAGCGCGACCCGCGCTATCGCGGCTTTCATGACGACGCCCTGGCGATCGCGCAGTCGCACGACCGGATCCCGGTGCCGAGCGTGATCGGCGGCGCGGTGTACAATTTCTGGCAGGACGCGCAGCACCGGCGGGGGATCTGGCGCAGCACCGACCTCGCCTCGTACCGCCGCGCGTCGCCGCACTGGCATACGGTGATCGATCTCGACGCGCTGTCGCTGGCCGAACGGGCGAACTGGGTCTGGAAGGGTGCGGAGTGCGAGGAGCCGGCGGAGCGACGCTGCCTGGTGATGCTGTCGGACGGCGGCGAGGACGCCACCACCGCGCGCGAGTTCGACCTGCCCTCCGGCCGCTTCGTCGCCGGCGGCTTCGTGCTGCCGCACTCCAAGCAGGAGGCGGCCTGGGAGGACCTCGACACGCTGCTGGTGGCGCGCGACTGGGGACCGGGCGAGGCGGGCGGCAGCCTGACCGCGTCGGGCTACCCGTTCATCGTCAAGCGGCTGCGTCGCGGCCAGACGCTCGACCAGGCGGTCCCGGTGGCGCGCGGAGTACCCGCCGACGTCTCCGACTCGCCGGAGGTGCTGGTCGACGGCGACGGCCATCGCGCGGTGCTGATCCATCGCGGCGTCAGCTTCTTCGCCAACCAGTACCAGCTGGTGACGCCGCACGGCCTGCTGCCGCTGCCGCCCAAGGCCACCGTCGTGGCACTGGTCGCGAACCGGCTGGTGGCGAAGCTCGACCAGCCCTGGCAGCCGGCGGCGGGACCGTCGATCGCCGCCGGCAGCCTTGTGGCACTCGACCTGGCGCACCCCGACGCGGCGCCGCAGCTGGTGTTCGCGCCGAACCCGCGCCAGTCGGTCGAGGAGGAGGAGGTCGGCGCCACCCGCGGCGCGCTGGTGGCGGCGATCACCGACAACGTGCGCGGCCAGGGCTGGGTGTTCACCCCTGCCTCCCAGGGCGGCTGGAGTGCGCGCCGCCTGAAGCTGCCCGACGACGTGTCGGTGAGCCTGATCGACACCGGTCCGCTCGACGACCACGCGTTCCTGCAGGTCACCGGCTTCCTGACCCCGAGCCAGCTCTGGCTGGCCGACTCCGGCAGCGGCACCGCGGCCGAGGTGAAGGCGCTGCCGGCGCAGTTCGACGCCTCCCGCCTGGTGGTCGAGCAGCTCGAGGCGACCTCGCCGGACGGCACCCGGATCCCGTACTTCCTGGTGCACCGCCGCGACCTGAAGCGCGACGGCGACAACCCGACCTTGCTCACCGCCTATGGCGGCTTCGGCGTGTCGAGCACGCCGCTCTATTCCGGCGCGGTCGGCCGGCTTTGGCTGGCCCGCGGCGGTGCCTACGCGCTCGCCAACATACGCGGCGGCGGCGAGTTCGGCCCGGCCTGGCACGAGGCCGGACGCAAGACGCAGCGCCAGCGCGTGTTCGACGACTTCGCCGCGGTGGGACGCGACCTGATCGCGCGCCGCATCACCTCGCCGCGCCGGCTCGGCATACGCGGCCGCTCCAACGGCGGCCTGCTGATGGGCGTCGAGTTCACCCAGCATCCGGAGCTGTGGCGCGCCGTGATCATCGGCGTGCCGCTGCTCGACATGCTGCACTTCGAGACCATGGCGGCGGGCGCCTCCTGGGTGGACGAATACGGCAGCGTCTCCAGGCCGGACGAGCGCGCCTTCCTGGCCCGCATCTCGCCGCTGCAGGCGCTGCGCCCGGGCGTGCGCTACCCCGAGCCGTTCCTGTTCACCTCGACCAAGGACGACCGCGTCGGCCCGGTGCACGCACGCCGCTTCGCTTGGCGCATGACCCAGCTCGGCGTGCCGTTCCTGTACTACGAGGATACCGAGGGCGGGCATGCCGGCACCGCCAACCTCGGCGAGATCGCGCACGAGCAGGCGCTGGAGGCGACCTACCTGACGCGGCGGCTGATGGATTGAGGCAAGGACTCTGCCCTTGACCCGCTGGAGCCATTGGCCCCAGACCCCGATCTATCAGAACAGGGTTTTCAGAGCTCCTTATGGGGCGAGGCAGGAGGGACGATGGACGGGCACGCGAGCGGCGGCTTCGATGTCGAGATGAAGCCGGAACCCTCCGCCGATCCGGCAGTCGGCAGGTTCTCCCTGGTCAAGCGCTTCCACGGCGACCTGCAGGCCGACAGCAACGGCGCCATGCTGACGGTTCGCACCGCCACCGAGGGCTCCGCCGGCTACGTGGCGATGGAACGGGTGGTCGGCACGCTGGACCGGCGGACGGGCAGCTTCGCGCTGCAGCACAGCGGCACGATGGAACGGGGACGCGCGGTGCTCAGCCTGACCGTGGTGCCGGACTCCGGAACCGAGGCGCTGACCGGCATCGCCGGGTCGATGTCGATCGAGGTCAACGACGGCAAGCACGCCTACGTCTTCCGCTACACGCTCCCCTAGCGACTGGCATAGGACACCCGCCAGATCGTGCCGCCGGCGTCCTCGCTGACCAGCAGGGCGCCGTCGTGGGCGACCGCGACACCGACCGGGCGGCCCCACACCGAGTCGTCGTCGGCGACGAAGCCGGTCAGGAAGTCCTCGTACTCGCCGGTCGGATCGCCGTGCGCGTCGAGCACGATGCGTATCACCTTGTAGCCGGTCCGCCTGGCGCGGTTCCACGAACCGTGCTCGGCCGCGAACGCGCCGCGAGAGCCGGCGGGGAACGCGTCGGCGTCGTAGAAGCTCATCTGCAGCGACGCCGAATGCGGCTGGATCAGCACGTCGGGCGTGCTCACCCGGTCCCTCAGGTCCGGCCGCTGCCCGCGCAGGCGCGGCTCCTCATGCGCGCCCAGATAGTACCAGGGCCAGCCATAGAACGCGCCCTCGCGGACCCGGGTCACGTAGTCCGGCACCAGGTCGTCGCCGAGGCCGTCGCGCTCGTTGGTGGAGCACCACAGCGTCCCGGAGCCGGGCTGCACGGCCAGACCTACGCAGTTGCGCAGGCCGGTGGCAAACGTGCGCCCCCGGCCGCCGTCGGGCGTGAACACCAGCACGTCCGCCCGGTTCTCCTCGTCGCCCCAGGCGGCACCCAGGCCGTGCGTCGCCTCCCAGCTCCGCAGCGCCTCCGGAGACAGCGGGTCCAGTCCGCGCGCCACGTTGGAGGCCGACCCCACCGAGACGAACAGGTGCGTGCCGTCCGGCGAGAAGGCGATGTCGCGGGTGGTGTGGCCGCCGGTGGTGGGCGCGAGGCGAGGCACCACGGTCTCCGGCCGGCCGCGCGCCTGCAGGTCGCCGTTGCGGTAGGGGAAGCGCACCACCGCGTTGGTCTCGGCGACGTACACCCACTGCGGATCGGGACCGCGCGGGTAGAAGGCGATCCCGAACGGCGCGTCGAGTCCGCGCGCGAACACCGCCTGTCCTGCAGCCTGGGTCGCGCCGTCGGCGGCGCGCAGCACGCGCAGCCGTCCCGCGGCGGTCTCGGCGACGAACAGGTCGCCGTTCGGCGCCGTGCGCAGCAGCCGCGGGCCGTCCAGCCCGGACGCGAACAGGTCCACCCGGAAGCCCGGCGGCGCGTGCGGCACGGCGCCGGCGGGACGGTCGACCACCTCGGGACTGTTGCCCGCGGACGCGGTGGCGAACGGCGCCGGCAGGTCGGCGACGGTGATGCGCCGGCGCACGCCGGGCGCATCGGTGTGCCAGTCGCCGAATGCGGCACGGCCGGTGAGCGTGCCGCCGCTGCTCCGCGCGACCGGGACCGGCGCCGGTTCGCCCCGCGCCGGCGCCGTGGGCGCGGCCGCGGGGACCGTGGCAAGGTAGGCGATCAGGTCGGCCCGGTCGGCGGCGGCATCGACGTGCACCGGCATCGAGGTGCCGGGGACCACGGACGCGGGATCGGCGAGGTAGCGGTCGAGGGTCGGCGGCTCCCAGGTGAGGCCGATCCGGCGCATCGCCCGCGAGTAGCCGAACCGGGTCGAGCCGGCGCGCCGACCGACGACGCCGGCGAGGTTTGGCCCCTGTCCGCCGCCCGCGTTCGCGGCCACCGCGTGGCAGAGCTGGCACTGCTGCGCGAACAGCGCCGCACCGCGCCCCGCATCGGCGGGCGCGGCACCGCCGAGGCAGCACGATGCCAGCAGCATCGCCGCGATGCGGCCGACGCGGGATGACTTCGACGCCTCGCCTGTCCATGTATCTGGCATGTCCGACCTGCTCGTCTGGTTCGATGGTGGCTGTCCGCTCTGCCGGCGGGAGATCGCGCTGATGCGTCGGCTGGACCGTCGGCACGCCATCAGCTTCGTGGACGTGTCCCGCGGCGACACCGCCTGCCCGATCGACCGCGCCGCCCTGCTGGCCCGGTTCCATGCCTGCGAGGATGGCCGGATGCTGTCCGGCGCCGCCGCCTTCGCGGCGATGTGGCGGGCGATCCCGTGGCTGCGTCCGCTCGGGCTGGCGGCGCGCGATCCGCGCGTGCTGTCGGTGCTGGAACGGCTGTATCGGCGCTTCCTGCGGCTCCGCCCGGCGCTGCAGCGACTGCTGCGCCGGCTCGAGCACAGGGGCGCCTGACCTCCGCTCGCGTCGGCCGGACCGCAGGCTCAGTCGAGCAGGTCGCGGGCGAGGATCGGCGTGTGGCGCACCCGCACCCCGGTGGCATGATACACCGCGTTGGCGATCGCCGCCGGCATGCCGACGATGCCGATCTCGCCGACCGCCTTGGCGCCGATCGCGTTGACCACGCTGTCGGTCTCGTCGATCGTCTCGACGGTCACCTCGCCGATGTCGGCGTTGGTGGAGAAGTGGTAGCCGGCGAGGTCGGCGTTGGCGAAGCGGGCGCGCGGCCGGTCCAGCTGCGACTCCTCGAGCAGCGCGAAGCTCGCACCCCACACCATCCCGCCGGCCAGGTTGCTGCGCGCGGTGCGCGGGTTGACGATGCGCCCGCAGGCGAACACGCCGACCATGCGCGACACCCGTATGGTGCGCAGCATCCGGTCGATCCGCACCTCGGCGAACTGCGCGCCGAAGCTGTACGAGGCGTGCCTCGCGGTGACCGGGCCGTCGAAGGCCATGCCGCCGCCCAACGCCGCGCGCATCTTGCCCTGGCTGATCCCGGCGGGCTTCCACTCCGCGGTGACCTCGATCGCGTCGGATCCGGTGGCGCGCACCAGCTCGCCCAGGCCGCGAGCGGTGCCGTCCGGCGCGACCACCTGTCCGCCCGTCAGGGTCAGCCGCGCCGGATCGATGCCCGCGAACGCGGCACCCGGCGCGGTCGCGGCGGCGAGCAGCTTCCCGCGCACCGCCAGCGCCGCCTCGTGCACCGCCGAGCCGGCAGAGCCGGTGGTGACCGATCCGCCGGCGAGCGGCCCGGAAGGCAGCGCGCTCTCGCCGAGCCGCACCCGCACCTGCTCGTCCGCGACGCCCAGCAGCTCGGCCGCGACCTGTCCCAGCACCGTGTAGGCGCCGGTGCCGAGGTCGTGCGCCGCGGTCGCCACGTGCAGCGTGCCGTCCGACGACAGGCGCACGCTGGCCGCGGCCGGGGTCATCGCCGAGGGGTAGGTCGCGGTGGCGCAGCCCCAGCCGAGCAGCGTCCCCTCCGCGTCGGTCATCGAGCCGACCGCCGGGTTGCGCCGGCTCCAGCCGAACAAGGCGGCGCCGCGCCGGAAGCACGGCACCAGCGAGCGGCTGCTCCAGGGCACGCCACGGACCGGATCGCGGGCCGGCTCGTTGCGTATCCGCAGCTCCACCGGATCCATCGCCAGCGCCACCGCCAGCTCGTCGACCGCGGACTCGAAGCCGAAGAACGCCGGCGCCTCGGCGGGCGCGCGCTGGAAGCCGGGAGTGTTGACGTCGGTGGCGACGGTGGCCTCGCGGGTGCGTATGTTGGCGACGTCGTACATCCGCGCCGTCACCTCGGTGCCGGGGAAGGCCACGTGATCGATCGCGGCACTCTGTCCGGTCTGCTCGTGGATCATCGCCACCAGCCTGCCGTCCCGCTCGGCGGCCAGCGCCACCCGGTTGCGCGTGGCCGGGCGGAACGAGCCGACCGTGAACATCGCCTCGCGCGGCACCACCAGCTTCACCGGCCGTCCCAGCCGCCGCGCCGCCAGCGCCACCAGCACCGTATGCGGCAGGATACTCGCCTTGCTGCCGAAGCCGCCGCCGACATAGGGGCTGCTGACCGTCACGTCCTCGGCGGGCAGGCGGAAGATGCGCGCGAGCCCCGCCCGGGTGCCGATCACCCACTGGCTCGGCACGTGCACGGTCAGCCGGTTCTCGTCCCACGCGGCGGTGGTGGCGTAGAGCTCGATCGGGTTGTGGTGCTGCGCCGGGGTGAGATAGGTGGCGTCGATCTTCACCGGGGCGCGGGCGAAGGCCGCCTCGGCGTCGCCGATATCCACCGCCTTGGCGTCCAGCGGCCTGACCTCGCGGTCCGGATCGTCGATCGCGATCGAGGCGTGGTCGGCCTCGTACTCGACCTGCAGCAGCCGGGCCGCCGCCTCGGCCGCCTCGGTGCTGTCGGCGACCACGAGGCCGACGATCTGGCCGGCATAATGCACCACGTCCGACGAGAGCGGCATGAAGGAGGACTGCATGTGGCCGCCCTTCATCGCGGCGCTCTCTCCGCCCAGATCCTGGTTCAGGCCGCGATGCGTCAGCACCAGCCGCACCCCCGGCACCGCCTCGGCGGCGTCGCTGTCGATGCGGGTGATCCTGCCCCTGGCGATCGGGCTCAGGGTCAGCGCCGCGTAGGCGACGTCCGCATAGCCGGCATCGGCGGCGTATCGGGCCGCACCCGTCACCTTGACGCGCGCGTCGCGACGCGTGACCGGAACGCCGATGCCGCCGTCCATGCTCAGCCCCTCCTCGCGGCGACCAGGGCCGCCTGCGCCACCACGCGCCGGCCGAGCTCGGTCTTGAACCCGTTATGCGGCAGCGTCCGGGCGCCGACGAACGCGGCCTCTCCCGCCTGCAGCGCGACCGCCTCGGTCAGGGCCCGTCCGGTCAGCACCGCTTCCGCCGCGGGCGCCCGCCACGGCCGGCTGGCGACGCCGCCGAGCGAGACACGGGCGGCGCGCACCGTGTCGCCCTCCATCTCGAGTGCCACGGCGGCGGAGACCAGCGCATAGGCGTAGCTCTGCCGGTCCCGCAGCTTCAGGTAGGTGGAGCGCCGCCCTGCCGGGGTCGCCCGCACGGTGATCGCGGTGATGATCTCGCCCGGCGCCAGCGTGGTCTCCTGCTCCGGGCGGTCGCCGTACTCGCGGTGCAGGCCGGCGAACGGGATCGTGCGGGAGCCGTGCGCCGAGCGCACCTCCACCGCGCTGTCGAAGGCGGCGAGCGCGGTGCCCCAGTCGCCGGGATAATTGGCCACGCAGGCGTCGGAGGTGCCGAACAGCGCCATCTCGCGCGTCTCGCCGTCCAGCGCGTCGCAGCCGGCGCCGGGCGAGCGCTTGTTGCAGGCGGAGATGCCGTCGCGGAAATAGGGACAGCGGGTGCGCTGCAGCAGGTTGCCGCCCAGCGTGGCGGCGTGGCGCAGCTGCGGCGAGGCGGCGAGCTGCAGGCTCTCGGCGAGCGCCGGATAGTCGTGCAGCAGCACCGGATCCTCGGCGACGTCGGCCATCCGCGCCAGGGCGCCGAAGCGCAGCACCGGGCCCGCGGTGTCGAACCCCGCGAGGTCCGTCAGGTGGCCGATATCGACCAGGCTTGACGGGCCGGCGAGGTCGCCGCGCATCAGGTCCACCATCGTGGTCCCCCCGGCGAGCAGCGCCGCACCGGGACGCGCGGCCTCCTGCAGCGCGTGGTCCAGCGAGGTGGCGCGGACGTAGCTGAAGGGTTGCATCTTAGCCCGCCGGACCCGCGACCTGGCGCACCGCGGCGACGATGCCCGGATAGGCGCCGCAGCGGCACAGGTTGCCGCTCATGTACTCG
The DNA here is from genome assembly GCA_964242335.1 of uncultured Acetobacteraceae bacterium. GTDB lineage: Bacteria > Pseudomonadota > Alphaproteobacteria > Acetobacterales > Acetobacteraceae > Lichenicoccus. Next base: position 36,602 of record CAXTAY010000026.1, read on the forward strand.
CGGATCTCGTCGTCGGTGCGTGTGTGCCCTTCCCGGACGCAGGCGATCGCGGACATGATCTGGCCGGGCGTGCAGTAGCCGCACTGCAGCGCGTCGTGCTCGATGAACGCCGCCTGCATCGGATGCAGCGTGCCGTCGGCCGCCTCCAGGCTCTCGATGGTGGCGACCTCACGCCCCGACGCCGCCAGCGCCAGGGTGAGGCAGGCGAGCTGCCGCCGGCCGTCGATATGCACCGTGCAGGCGCCGCAGGTGCCGTGGTTGCAGCCGACCTTGGTCCCGGTCAGGCCGAGATGGTCGCGCAGCGCGTCGAGCAGCGTGGTGCGGGTGTCGAGCGTCAGCGCATGCTGCCGCCCGTTGACGCTCAGGGTGCAGGGGGCGATGTGCGCCGTCACCGCGTCAGCAGCTCGAAGGCGGCGCGCGACAGCGCCTGCACGCCGGCGGCGATGCAGGCCTCGTCCGGCTGGTAGAAGGAGCTGTGCAGCTTGTCCTGGCGGCCGGGCCGTGCGGAACCGATCAGCAGCTGGAAGCTGGGCACGCGCTCGGCGATCAGCGCGAAATCCTCGCCGCCGAGCGACGGCACGGCTTCGGACACCGCGGCCTCGCCGAGCTGGTGGCGCACCGCCTCCACCACCGGATCCAGCACCCGGTCGTCATTGACCAGCGCCGGCACGCCGTGACGGTACTCGACCTCGCAGCGCACCCGCATGCCGAGCTCCACCCCGGCGCAGAGCCGGCGGATCGCCGCCTCGGCCAGGCCGCGGGCCTCGAGATGCAGTGTGCGCACCGTGCCGCGCAGCAGGCAGCTGTCGGGGATGATGTTGTGCACGGTGCCGGCATGGATCGCGCCCACCGTCACCACCACCGGATGGAACGGGTTGCTCTCGCGCGAGACCACCGTCTGCAGCTGCGTCACCAGCGTGGCCGCCGCCAGGATCGGGTCGACCGCGTCGTTCGGATGTGCCGCGTGGCCGGAGGCGCCATGCAGCGTGATGTCGAACAGGTCGGACGCCGCCAGGCAGGCGCCGCGCACGAAGCCGAACTGGCCGGCCGGGATGTTCGGCATGTTGTGGAAGCCGAGCGCCATGTCGACGCCGTCGAGCACGCCGTCCTCGATCATCGCCGCCGCCCCGCCGAGCACCTCCTCGGCCGGCTGGAACAGCAGCTTCACCGTGCCGGCGAGCTGCGGCGCCATCCGGTGGAGCACCGAGGCCACGCCGAGCAGGGTGGTGGTGTGGATGTCGTGGCCGCAGGCATGCATCCGCCCGTCGGCCTTGCTCGCGAACTCGAGGCCGGTCTGCTCGTGGATCGGCAACGCGTCCATGTCGGCGCGGATCGCCAGCGTCGCACCCGGACGGCCGCCCTCGATGGTGCCGACCACCCCGGTGCGCCCGACCCCGGTGCGGGTGGCGATGCCGAGCGAAGCCAGCTCGCGCGCCACGACCGCGGCGGTGCGGACCTCCTCGAACGCGAGCTCGGGATGCGCGTGCAGGTCGCGGCGGATCTCGATCAGGCCGAGCTCGATGCGCCGGCTCACCTCGGCGATCATGGTCGTGGGGTCGTTGAGCAGGGGATCGCGCAGGGTGTCGTGCATGAGCAGAACTAGGCGACATGGCGCACCGCAGCGCAAGGGGTGATCCGCGATCAGCTTCGGCCGCGCCGCTTCTGGTTGAGGCTGTCGATCAGCACCGCGCCGAAGATCACCGCCCCCTGGATGAACTGCACCCAGAACGGCTGCACGTTCTTGAGCGTCAGCCCGTTATTGATCAGCCCGATGATCAGCACCCCGAGCAGCGTGCCGAGCATGCTGCCCTTGCCGCCGAACAGCGACGCGCCGCCGATCACCACCGCGGCGATCGCGTTCAGCTCCAGCCCGGAGGCGGCGATCGGCTGCGCGCTGTCCAGCCGCCCGGCCAGAACCACGCCGCCGAGCCCGGCCAGCGCGCCGCTGACGACGTAGACCACCGCCAGGGTGCGCGCGACCGGGATGCCGGCGAGCCGGGCCGCCTCGCGGTTGCCGCCGACCGCGTAGATCTCGGCACCGAGCACGGTGCGCGACAGCACGACCCAGGCGAGCAGGAACACGCAGGCGGCGATCAGGGCCGCGATCGGCAGCGGGCCCAGGTTGCCGCCGCCGATATTGTCGAAGCTGTCGGGGAAGTCGAAGATCGTGTTGCCGTTGGTGACGATGAAGGCGAGGCCGCGCGCCATCGCCAGCACCGCCAGGGTGACGATGAACGGGCTCATCGCCAGCACCGTGATCGCGAACGCGTTGAACGCACCGCAGCAGGCGCCGACCCCGATCCCGAGCAGCACCGCGAGCGGCACCGGCAGGTGGGCGTGGATCGCGAGCCCGGTGATGACGCCGGTGAACGCCACCACCGAGCCGACCGACAGGTCGATGCCGCTGGTGACGATCACGAAGGTCTCGCCGACGGCGACGATGCCGATCAGCGAGCTCGCGAGCAGGATCGACAGGATGTTCGCCGTGGTGAGGAAGGCCGGCGTGGTGGTGGCGAGATAGAGCGAGATCGCCACGAAGCCGACGATGATGGTCAGCTCGTTGAGGGCGCGGCCGACGCCGCCGATGCCGAAGCGGCGGGAAGCGGAAGTCGAGGGTGAGGTCATCGTATGCCCTTGCAAGCTCTCGGATCAGCCCAATGCCGCGAGCGCCATGATCCGCTCCTGGCTGAAGCCGTCGCGATCGAGCTCGCCCGCCAGCCTGCCGCCGCGCATCACCAGGATGCGGTCGCACAGCCCGAGCAGCTCCAGCATGTCGGACGACACCACCAGCACGGCACCACCCTGTGCGGCCAGCTCGCCGATCAGCCGGTAGACCTCGACCTTGGCGCCGACATCGATGCCGCGCGTCGGCTCGTCGAGCAGGAACACGCGCGGTGTCGTGGTCAGCGCGCGCGCCAGCACCACCTTCTGCTGGTTGCCGCCGGACAGGCTGCCGACCGGCTGCTCGATGCCGGGAGTGCGGATGCGCAGCTCGTCGACGGCGCGGCGCGCCAGCGCGTCGGTGCGCCCCGAGGCGGTGAACAGGCGCAGCCAGGCGAGCCGGTCCAGCGTGGACAGCGCCACGTTGCTGCGCACCGAGAACGGCAGCACCAGGCCCTCGCCCTTGCGGTCCTCGGGGACGAAGGCGATCCCCGCCGCGATCGCCTCGCGCGGCGAGCGGATGCGCACGGCCGCGCCGTCGATGCGGATCGTGCCGGCCGCACCCGGCAGCGCGCCGTAGATCGCCTTGAGCACCTCGGTGCGGCCCGCGCCCATCAGCCCGCCGAGCCCGACCACCTCGCCCGCCCGCACCGCCAGCGAGACCCCGGCGAAGCTGGCCGAGGAGGACGAGGCAGGCGGCCCCGAGGACAGATCCTCCACCTGCAGCAGGGTGGCGCCGATCGCGGCCTCGCGCGGCGGGAACAGGGCGTTGATCGGCCGGTTGACCATCGCCTGGATCAGGCCGGCCTCGTCCCACTGCGCGACCGGGCGCGTCTCCACCGTGCGTCCGTCGCGCATCACCGTGACCCGGTCGCAGATCTCGAAGATCTCCTCGAGATGATGGCTGATGAAGACGATGCCGATGCCGGCCTGCCTGAGTGCCGCCACCGTGCCGTAGAGGATGCGCTGCTCGGCGATGGTCAGGGTGGCGGTGGGCTCGTCCATCACGATCACCCGCGCCTCGCGCGACAGCGCCCGGGCGATCTCGACCAGCTGCTGCTGGGCGATGCCGAGATGCCGCACGCCGGTCTGCGGCGGCAGGCTCAGCCCGACCCGGGCCAGCAGCGCCCGGCTGCGCTGGTGCAGCAGGCTGCGGCGCACCAGCCCCAGCGGGTTGCGCGGCAGGTGGCCGAGGAAGATGTTCTCCGCCACCGTCTGGTCCGGCACCAGGCTGAGCTCCTGGTGGATCACCACGATCCCGGCATCGAGCGCATCGCGCGGGCGTCGCGGCGTGAACTCGGTGCCGTCCAGCCGGACGCTGCCGGAGTCGGCGCGGAAGGCGCCGGCGAGCACCTTCATCAGCGTCGACTTGCCGGCGCCGTTCTCGCCGACGATGCCGAGCACCTCGCCGCGCTGCAGCGTCAGGTCGACGTCGGCCAGCGCCCGCACGCCGGGGAACGACTTGCAGATGCCGCGCATCTCCAGCAGCGGCGGCGAGGCTTCCATGCGGGGCGCCGGGCCTCGACTGCCGAGCCTCGACTACTGGCCCTTGGTGACCTCGTCGCCCCACAGCCCGTAGGATTTGACCTCGGCGCTGTCGAGGTTGGCGCGGGTCAGCAGCACGTGCGGCCAGAACCGGTGCGCCGGGATGCCCGACTTGTCGCCGTGCAGGTACTGCTCGATGTAGGTCACCGACTGTGCCGCCATGGTCAGCGGGTTCTGCGACAGCGTGGCGTCCATCTGACCCTTGCGGATCGCGTTCAGCCCCTGCTCGGTGCCGTCGATGCCGACGATCACGATGTGCTTGGCGTCGCCGATCGGGGCGAAGCGGTTGGCCTGCTTGATCGCGCGCATGGCGCCGACGGCGTTGTCGTCGTTGCCGTTGAAGATGGCGTCGAGATCGGAGTGCGCCGCCAGCAGCTGGGTGGTGAGGTTGAAGCCCTTGTCGGCGTCGAAATCCGCCGCCTGGCGCGCCACCAACTTGAGCCCCGGGTTGCCCTGCGACAGCTTGCCGAATTCAACCGCGAAGCCGCGCTCGCGGTCGTCGCCGGCGGTGGTGCCGAGCAGCCCCTCGAGGTCGACCACGTTGCCCTTGAGCGTGCCGTAGCGCCGCTTGAGCTGGTCGGCGATGTAGTCCGCCCCCTCCTTGCCGAGCGCCACGTTGTCGGTCTCCAGGAAGTTCACCTGGCAGCGGCCGCAGGCGGCGCCGCGATCGAGCGTGAATACCGGGATGCCGCGCTTGTTGGCCTGGCGCACCACCGGGACGATCGCGTCGGCGTTGATCGGGTTGAGGATGAGGGCCGCGACGTGCTGGTTGATCAGGTCGAGCACCTGCGTCGCCTGCGTGTTGGCGTCGCCGTTGGCGCTGGTGTTGATCAGGGTGAGGTCCGGATGCGCCTTGATGCCGGCCTCGACGCCGCGCGACATCCCCTGGAAGAACGGGTTGGCAAGGGTGGAGACGCTGTAGCCGATCACAGAGCCGGCGGCGCGTCCGGGCATCGGCGCCAGGCCGACGCACAGGGATGCGGCCACGGCGAGGCCGTGCAGCAGGGAGCGTGACATCGTTTCCTCCGATTATTCCGGCGAGCGCCGCTTGTTGCCGTCAGCCTATGGAGTGGCGCGTCGTCAAGTCAATGTCCCGAGGTGCGACGCGCGGGTTGCGAAAGCCGGGCGGTCAATCGCCCGGCCCGCGCAGCGTGCGGCGGAGACGCCCCAGCATCTCCTTGCCGGCGCGCAGCGGCCGGCTGACGCGCCACGAGGTCGAGACCCGCACCGCCGCGAGCTCGCGCCGCAGCGCCTCGAGCTGCGCGTCGAGCTGCGCGTTGCGCAGCGAGAGCTGCGCGCTGTCGGACAGTCTCGACGCCGGCTGCAGCACGTAGATCGCGGCGCGTCCGCACTCGGCGAACGGCCGGAACGTGGCCGTCCAGCCGGTCGCGTCGGCGATCTTCATCAGGTAGTCGTGGGTGAAGCCGAGCTCCATCCAGCCGAAGCGACGGATGCAGAACACCGACAGCGCGTCCAGGCGCGGGCCCCACGGGTAGGGGATGCCGGCGGACGGGGCGGCCACCACCGGCTCGCCGCACAGCACCACGCGCCCGCCCGGACGCAGCCGGTCATGCAGGCCGATCAGCAGCGCGTCGAAGTCGAAGGCGTGGTGGAACGACTCGTAGAACAGGATGCAGTCGAACTTCTCGGTGCCGAAGCCGCTGCCGAACTCGGCGCGCTCGGTCTCCACCGGCAGCTGCAGATGCGCGGCCTGCGCGCGTATGCTCTCCAGCGCCACGCTGTCGATATCCACGCCGCAGGCGCGGTAGCCCATGCGCGCGAGCATCAGCAGCAGCTGCCCGCTGCCCGGCCCGTACTCCAGCAGCGCGCCGCCGCGGGGCAGGTTCAGGTGGGCGAAGATGTGGCCCCAGGCGAGGAGGTGCTCGGAGACCATCCCGGCATCGCCGAACGACCAGGGGATCAGGCCGGTCCAGAGGTTGTCGGGCAGCCGGGCAGCCGGCGCCTCGTCGCGGGTGGCGACGTAGCCCTGCTCGGCACGCCCGCGCAGCGACAGGTAGAGCTCCATCGCCGCCGGCCTGTATTCCGCCGAGAACGGGTCCAGCCGGGCCAGCCCGCGTGCCTGCGGGAAGTCCAGGATCATGTCGGACATGCGCCGGTACTGGCCGGCATCGGGCAGCCCGTCGCCGATCTGATCGAGCAGATCGGCGAATTCCGCGGTCGGATCCGACACCATCGATGGGATGCTCCGCGCTGGGTGGCCTGGACACCGCCCTAGCTAACCCACATCCCCGGCAGCCGGTAGCCCGGCGGCTCAGCCCGCCGCCACCTGATCGCGGCGATAGCCGCCCTGGCGCCCCAGCATCCAGCCGGGATACTCCGGCGGAAGCTGGCTGACCGCATCGAGGGCTGCCAGCTGATCGGCGTCGAGCCTGACGTCGATGGCGGCGAGGTTGTCGGCGAGCTGCTCGGGCCGCTTCGCGCCGATGATGACGCTGCTGACGACCGGCTGGTGCAGCAGCCAGGCCAGCGCGATCCGCGCCACCGAGACGCCGTGTGCCTCGGCGATCGGGCGCATCGCGTCGATCACGTCGTAGCCGCGCTCCCGGTCGACCGGCGGGAAGTCGAAATCGACGCGCCGGCTGCCCTGCTCGCCCTTCTGCTCGCGGCCGTACTTGCCGGACAGCAGGCCGCCGGCGAGCGGGCTCCAGACCAGCAGGCCGACCTGCTCGTGGCGCAGCATCGGCACCAGCTCGCGCTCCAGGTCGCGCCCGGCCAGCGTGTAGTACGCCTGCAGGCTCTCGAAGCGCGCCAGACCCTTCCGCTCGGCGATGCCCTGCGCCTTCATGATCTGCCAGGCGGCCCAGTTGGAGACGCCGACATGACGCACGTGGCCGTGCCGCACCAGGATGTCGAGCGCCTCCATGGTCTCCTCGATCGGCGTCGCCGGGTCGAAGCCGTGCACCTGATACAGGTCGATATGATCGAGCTGCAGCCGCTGCAGGCTGGCCTTGACCCCGTCGATGATGTGCGAACGGGTGTTGCCGCGCGCGTTCGGGCCGCTCCCGGTCTCGCCGAACACCTTGGTCGCGACCAGGATCTGGTCGCGCGGCACCTTCAGGTTGCGCAGCGCCTGGCCGGTGATCTGCTCGGAGAGCCCACCGGCATAGACGTCCGCGGTGTCGAGCAGGTTGACGCCGGCATCGATCGCGCTGCCGACCAGCCGCTCGGCCTCGTCCTGCTGCAGCGCGCCGATCTTGCGCCACATCCCCTCGCCGCCGCCGAAGGTCATGGTGCCGAGGCACAGTTCCGAGATGAAGAGGCCGGTGCGGCCGAGCATTCTGTAGCGCATGACGATGGTCCCGAATTGGTCGCGAGCAGCTTAGCGCGGATGGCGCGTTCCGGAAAATCCCGGCGTCTCGCGCAGCCGGATTGTGCATCGCGACATGATCGCGACACAAAAGGACTCACCGAACTGTGCGAGCCAGGCCGTCTTCCAGCTAATTGACGCCCGCCGACCTGGTCGTAGACTGCGTCCGCACAGCCGGTTTCTTGTGGCGCAGGTCATGAATATTCAGAGCCGCTCGCATCGTTACCGGTCTTCGCGGCAGATCATCCTCGCCACGTCCCGCGAGATCTTCCTGCAGCACGGCTACAGCGACGGCAGCATGGATACCATCGCGCAGCGCTCCGGGATGTCCAAGACCACCCTGTACGCGCACTTCGAGAGCAAGGAGGCGCTGTTCAACCAGGTCGTGGTCGAGATGGTCGGGGCGCATGGCCACGACGCCGCCACGGCGTTCGAGGTTCCGCCGGAGGCGGATTTCCGCGAGGGACTGGTGACCATCGGACTGCGCATCCTCGACCTGATGCTCAATCCGGAGGTGATGGCGCTGACCCGCCTCTGCGTCGTCGAGGGCCGGCGCATGTCCCGACGCAGCTGCGAGGCGCTCGGCGAGGCGCGCGCCCGCCTGCTCGTCCTGCTCACCGGCTTCTTCCGCGAACGGGCGGGCGCCGGACGATCGGGCGACGAGCTGCGCCAGGCCGCTGACCTGTTCATCGTGCTGACCCTGCGTGACTTCCAGCTCGAGGCGATGCTGCCGTGGTCGGCGGCGGTCACCCCCGAGGCGTATCGCGACCATGTCGAGCGGGTCGCCGAGCTGATGCTCCGCCTCTACGGCACGCCGGCCGGAACCGCGTAGCCGGACCGGGCCGCCGACCACCGGTCGTGCTGCCAGCCGCCCTCGATCGAGACGGTGGTGCCATCGGCGAGCTGCTTCCGCACGCCGAGTGCGGCACCCTGCGTGACCAGGCCGAGCCTGCCGCCGCCGGCGCTGCCGCAGCAGGAGAGGTCCGGCCCGTGCCCGGCCTGCAGCGCCACGAAGCCGCTGAGGCCGGTGCCGCCGATCAGGCCGCTCTGCAGCTCGATCGCGGCGGTGCGCAGGTTGCGCGAGCCCACCGACAGGCTGGCGACGCCGCCGGGCCGGGCGGCGTCGGCACCGAAGCCGTACTGCCCCGGCTCGGCGAGCGGTCCGAGATCCTGCAGCCGCTCCTGGGCCTGAGCTGGGGCCTGGGCTCGGGCCGTTCCGGCGAGCGCCGCCGCGGACAGCGAAAGGCAGGCAGCGACGGTCCGCAACCGCCGGATCATGTCACCCGGATGATGCGCAGGTTGTTGGTGCTGCCGGCCTTGCCGAACGGCAGCCCGGCCACGACCACGACGGCCTCGCCGGCCACCGCCAGCCCGTCGTCGCGCGCCGCGTTGGCCGCGGCGTTGACGACGTCCTCCAGGGTCACGCTGTCGGAGCCCTGGTCCGCCACCCGGGCACTGACGCCCCAGACCAGCGACAGCCGGCGCGCCGTCGACACCGTGCCGGCGAGGCCGAGGATCGGACAGTCCGGCCGCTCGCGGGCGATGCGCAGCGCGCTCGGCCCGGAAAGGGTGTAGGCGACGATGGCGCGCGCCTCGACGGTCTGTGCGACCTGCTGCGCCGCCGCGGCGATCGCGTCCGCCGCGTAGTGCTCGGGCGCCGGCCGGGAGGCCTGCATCAGCGCCTGCCAGCCGGCGTCGCGCTCGACCCGGCGGACGATGCGCGCCATGATCTCGACCGCCTCCTCCGGGTACTGCCCGGCCGCGGTCTCCGCCGACAGCATCACCGCGTCGGCGCCGTCGAACACCGCGGTCGCCACGTCGGACGCCTCGGCACGGGTCGGCGCCGGTGCCGAGATCATGCTCTCCAGCATCTGCGTCGCCACCACCACCGGCTTGCCGAGCAGGCGGGCCTCGCGCACGATCCGCTTCTGCGCCAGCGGCACCTCCTCGGGCGGCAGCTCGACGCCGAGATCGCCGCGCGCGACCATGACGCAGTCCGACAGCTCCAGGATCTCGTCGAGGTTGTCGAGCGCCTGCGGCTTCTCGATCTTGGTCATGATCCAGGCGCGGCCCGCGACGATCTCGCGCGCCTCGCGCACGTCCTCGGCGCGCTGCACGAAGGAGAGCCCGACATAGTCGACCCCGTGGGCGAGGGCGAAATCGAGATCCACCCGGTCCTTCGCCGTCAGCGCCGGGATCGGCAGCATGACGTCGGGCACGTTCACGCCCTTGCGGTCGGAGAGGATGCCGCCCGCGAGCACCTCGGTATGCAGGTAGTCCGACCCCTTCTCCAGCACCCGCAGACGCAGCTTGCCGTCATCGAGCAGCAGCATCGAGCCCACCGCGGCGGCCTCGATGATCTCGGGGTGCGGCAGCCGGACCCGGTCGGCGGTGCCCAGCGCCTCGTCTAGATCGAGACGGAACCGCGCGCCGTGCGCCAGCGCCGCCCGGCCGGCCTCGAACTTGCCGACGCGCAGCTTGGGTCCCTGCACGTCGGCCAGGATGCCGATCGGCCGGCCGCTGCTGGCCTCCAGCGCCCGCAGCATGGCGATGCGCTCGGCATGGTCCTCGTGCGCGCCGTGCGAGAAATTCAGCCGGAACACGTCGACCCCGGCCTCGAACAGGCGCGTGATCATCGCCAGCGTTGAACTCGCCGGCCCGAGCGTCGAGACGATCTTGGTGCGGCGTGCGGGAGCGCCGCCGGCCCTGAGGCTGGTCTGCGGGCTCATGTGTGGTGCGGGCGCTTGCATGGTCGAAGCCCTTCGGCAGTTCGTGGATGATGTTCAAGGAGCCGTGATGACTTCGTCGGGCAACAGACCGAAGATCGCCGAACGTCGTAACCAGCCGCTGTAGTTGTGGGTGCTGACGCGGCACCAGCCGGAGCCCGCCGGACAGGCGCGCAACCTGCCGAGCACCCCCGGGCGGAGTATGGCGACGACGCCGCCATCGTCGCGCGGGTCATCGCGCAGCGTGGTGCCGGCACCGTGCGTCGCGTCGAGCGCCTCGCCCGACGCGGTCACCACGAAGCTGCGCGTGCCGACCAGGACGGCGCCGTTCATCCATCCCTTCACCCCGTCCGCGTCTTCCACCTGGCGCCAGGGACCGAACTCGCGCTCGATCTGCACCGGCAGGTCGCGACGCTTGTAGAGCCATAGGATGGGATAGCGCGAGCCCGGACCGATCCGCATGTTGACGTCGTCGGCGCGCAGGGCGGCGAAACGCGGCAGCGGCAGCCCGCTGTCGCTGCCCTTGTTGGCGGCGGCGGGCGGCGGTGGCGGCGCTGCCGGCGCGGGCACGACCGGAGCCGGCACGACCGCCGGCACCGGCGTGGCGGGCGGCGGATGCGACGGGCGATGCGTCCTCGGGTGCGAGCGGTGATGCGCGTGGTGGGCCGGATGCGCGGATGGCGGATGCGGCGGCGTATCCTGGGCCGATGCAGCGAAGCTCGGGACGAGGGCGGCGAGCAGGCACGCCCATCGCCGGCGCCGGGGCGGCGACGCCGGACCGCTCGGAGGCGGCTGGCTCTGAGCCGAGCCACGCGAAGGGGGTGAAGCCATGCCCGCATCCCTGCCAAGCCGAAGCGCCGAGGGCAAGAGGGCTCTAGGGGTAGCCGCGCGATCTAGAACGACAGCAGCTGGGCGCCTGCGAGGTCGGCCAGGAAGCTCGCGATCCCCGCCACCGCCACCGCGTCGAGCAGGGCGGCGTGCGTGATCGCCTCGCCACGCATCGCCGCCTCGCAGGCGAGCAGCCGGACATCGAGCGACAGCGCCGCCTCGCGCAGCACCTCCAGGCCGGCGACGCCGCGCGCGATCAGCACCGCGTCGTGCGCCGCGCCCTCGAGGCCGCCCCAATCCCGGCACAGCGCGCGCAGGCCGGCACCGGTCGCGAACAGGGTCACCGGCCGATCCATCGCCGCCGCCGCGGCGGCGAAGGCGAAGGCGGCATGTGCCGCGGCGTGGGTCCCGCCGAGCAGGACCAGGCCCAGCGGCGGCCGTTCAGCGCGCATGCGCGGACAGGTCGCGGATGCTGCGGCCGGCGCCGCAGCAGGCGCAGGCCGGATCCGGCGGCACCCTTATGGTGGTGAAGCGCATGTCGAGCGCGTTCCATAGCAGCAGGCGTCCGGCCAGGCTCTCGCCGATCCCGGCGAGCTCCTTGATCGCCTCGGTGGCCTGCAGGGTGCCCATCACGCCGGTGACCGCGCCGAGCACGCCGGCCTCGGCGCAGGAGGGAACCTGGCCCGGATCGGGAGCCCGCGGGTAGAGACAGCGGTAGCAGGGATCGCCGCGGTGCGGCCGGAAGGTCGCGAGCTGGCCCTCGAAGCGCAGCACCGAGGCCGAGATCAGGGTGCGCTCGGCCAGGGCGCAGGCGTCGTTGACCAGGTAGCGGGTGGCGAAGTTGTCGCTGCCGTCGCAGACCAGGTCGTAGCGCCGCACCAGCGCCATCGCGTTGCCGGCCTCGAGGCGGACGGCGTGCGCCCGCACCTCGATCTCCGGGTTGATCGCCAGCATCGCGTCGCGCGCGGAGTCGACCTTGCGGCTGCCGATGCCGGCGGTGGCATGGGCGATCTGCCGCTGCAGGTTGGACAGCTCCACCACGTCGTCATCCACCAGCCCGATGGTGCCGACGCCGGCCGCCGCCAGGTAGAGCGCCAACGGCGCGCCGAGGCCGCCGGCGCCGATCACCAGCACGCTGCCGCGGCGAAGCCTCTCCTGCCCAACGCCACCCATCTCGGCGAGCAGGATGTGCCGCGAGTAGCGGCGGATCTCGGCCTCGGAAAAATCAAGTTGCATGCGATTCCGAGGGTGCGCTCGAACCGGTCGTTCATCTAGTATCAACAGCTCGTGATGTAACCTTGACGCGGCCGGCCGTTCGGTAATGCTGCCGCCAGCACAGGAGCCGCCCCGCATGCACAGGCCCGGACGTCAGTCTCCCGCCCTGCGCCAGGGCCGCCGCCGGCGCGCCGGCCAGCTCAGCGTGGGCGCGATGGCGGTGGCCGGCCTGCTCTACCTGGCGTCGCCCTTCGCCACGCTCTGGAGCATGGGTGTCGCGCTGCAGAGGCACGATGACGCGGCACTTTGCGCCTCGCTCGACTGGAAGCTGGTGCGCAGCGGCCTCAAGGACTCGCTCGGGCTGCGCGCGCCGGTGCAGCGGGTCAGCCAGCAGGACGATCTGCCCGGCTTCGGCGAGTCCTTCGCCGTCGGCGTGGCCTCCGGCATGATCGACGACGACATCACCCCCGAGCGGCTGGACGCGATGCTGAGCGCTCCGGCGATGCAGGGTCACGGCGCCGCCGGGCTGCCGCACGGGTTCTTCGTCTCTCCCGCGCGCTTCCAGGCCGAGATCCGCATCAAGGGCGAGGCGCCAATCGAGATCAGCATGCGGATCGAGAAGTGGCGCTGGAAGATCACCCGCATCCGGCTGCCCGAGGACATGCTCACCCCGCCGGCCGCCACGCACCTGGCGAGTGCCAGGAGCTGACGCGAGGCCGGCCTCAGCCCTCCGCGACGCGCAACAGATCCTCGAACGCCACCACCAGGTGATAGAGCGTGCTTGCCGGCACCACGTCCGCCCGCGGTTCCCCGTTCGCATCGAACTGGTCGATCCACAATCCGGGGACCTGCGTCGCCAGGTAGCTGTCCAGCAGCATGTCGGTCACCCGGGCCGCCTCGCCGTAGGCGCCGTTGGCCAGGTGCGCCTTGATCAGCTCGGTCTGCGGCCAGGTGCGTCGGGTCTGGCGCAGCGGGCGTCCGGACTTGCTGCACTCGTCGATGGCGAAGCCGCTGGCGCCGATGCCGTGACGCAGCCCGAATTCGTACAGCGTGCGGGCCTGGAAGCGGTAGTTCCGGCCGCCGGCATCGGCGAGGCGGTGCAGCAGCCATGACCACTCGAAATGATGGCCGGGCTCCACCGACTCGCCGCTCTGGCCACGGGCCAGCACCAGGTCGCGGGTGAAGTATTCGCCCAGCGTGCCCGCGGCGTGGTCGAAGAAGCGGCTCTCGAACAGGGCCGCGATCCGCTCGGCCCGCTCCAGCCAGTGCCGTCCGGGCACGCCCAGCTCGGAGCCGACCTCATGCAGGGCGAGCATCGACTCCATCAGGTGCATGTGCGGGTTGGAGCGCCGCGGCAGCGAGGCGGGCAGGCCCTCCAGGTAGCCGCCCGCCTTCGGGTCGGCGATGCTGGCGTCGAGGAAGGCCATCGTGCGCTCGGCCAGCACTCCGGCATGCGTAAAGCCCATGCGGCGCGCCGCCGCCAGGCCGAACAGCACGAAGGCCTGGTCGTAGGTGTCGCGAAGGGTGTCGAGCGGCTCGCCGTCCGGCGTCAGCATGTGGATCCAGCCCGGCTTGCCGTCGGGGCCCCAGCAGCGGGCCTCGATGGTCGGAAGCGCGCGAGCGATCGCATCGCGCGCCGCCTCATGGCCGGCGGCGAGGGCGCGCGCGAAGGCGAAGAGCTGGCGCCCCTGCACGCGGGTGCGGCGACAGGCGGTGAGGTCCGGCCGCCCGGCGAAATCGAGCTGCTCGAAGAACAGACCGTCGCGGTCGAGGCCGCGCGCGATCCAGAGCGGCCAGGCGGCCTCGTTCAGCCAGCGCCGGACCCTGAGCGCGGTGGCGCGCAACGCGTCCTCTGGCCTCGCACCTGATCCGACGGTCGGGCCGCGCGCCGCGTCCCCTCGCTCGATCCTCATTTCCGCCCCCGGCCTGAAGGAGATCGCTTGGATCCCGGAATGTTATCCCTATTGCACCAGCCGGTCGCGAACTGTCGAGACCGCGGGCGTTTATCCCAGCGGAGGTGCGCGGCCGATCGCTTCGTCGCAAAGCGGTTGCGCATTCCAGAACAATACCGGAACATGGACGCGTGGACCTTCTCAAGAAGCTCGAGATCCTGGCGGACGCCGCCAAGTACGACGCGTCCTGCGCGTCGAGCGGAACCGCCAGGCGCGACAGCCTGGGCGAGACAAAGGGGGTCGGCTCGACCGAGGGGATGGGCATCTGCCACGCCTATGCGCCGGACGGGCGCTGCATCTCGCTGCTCAAGATCCTGCTGACCAACTCCTGCCTCTACGAGTGCGCCTACTGCATCAACCGCGCCTCCTCCAACGTGCGCCGGGCACGCTTCACCGTCGACGAGGTGGTGCAGCTGACGCTGGGCTTCTACCGGCGCAACTGCATCGAGGGGTTGTTCCTGTCGTCGGGGATCATCCGCTCGCCAGACTACACGATGGAGCAGGTGATCGGGGTGGCGCGCACGCTGCGCGAGCAGCACGGCTTTCGCGGCTACATCCACCTCAAGACGATCCCCGACGCCGACCCGCTGCTGCTGGAGGAGGCCGGCCGCTGGGCCGACCGGCTGTCGATCAACGTCGAGCTGCCGACGGAGCAGGCGCTGAGCGACTTCGCCCCCGAGAAGGACATGGGCGGCATACGCCGCTCGATGGGACGCATCCGGCTCGGCATCGACGCCGCGCGGGAGAAGACCCGGCCGGGACGAGCGAGGCCCGCCCGCTTCGCGCCGGCCGGGCAGTCGACGCAGATGATCGTCGGGGCGGACGCGAGTTCCGATCGCACCATCCTGCGGGCCAGCACCAACCTCTATGGCGCCTACGGGCTGCGCCGGGTGTACTACTCGGCGTTCTCGCCGATCCCGGACGCCTCGGCGGTGCTGCCGGCGCGCCCGGCGCCGCTGCTGCGCGAGCACCGGCTGTATCAGGCGGACTGGCTGCTGCGCTTCTACGGCTTCGGCGTGGAGGAGCTGACCACCGACCAGGCCGGCAACCTCGACCTGGAGCGCGATCCCAAGCTCGCCTGGGCGCTGCTGCACCGGGAGATGTTCCCGGTCGACGTCAACCTCGCCGACCGCGAGGCCCTGCTGCGGGTACCGGGGCTGGGCGTGAAGTCGGTGGACCGTATCCTCGGCGCGCGACGGCACCGCCGCCTGCGCATGGACGACCTGGCCCGGCTGCGCCTGTCGCTGGCGGCGATCGGCCCCTTCATCGTCGCCGCCGACCATACGCCGCGCGCCGAACTCGACAGCGCCCGGCTGGCGGGGCGGCTGAGCAGGAAACCGACGCAGCTTTCCCTGCTTTGACAGCGGATGCAGAGCATCGCGCTGGCGCACCAGGTCGATTTCGAGGGTTGGCGCACCGCCGCGCGCCGCCTGGCCACCGATAACGTCGCGCCCGACTCGGTGCTGTGGTCGGTCGGCGCACCGGACGACCTGTTCTCCGCCGACGCAGCACCGCCCGATCCGGCCGCGGCACCCGCGCCGGCCTTCTCGGTGCCGCGGCCGCTGGTCGAGCTGGCGCAGACGGTGATCCAGGCCCACGACCCGGAGCGCTTCGCGCTGCTCTACGCCCTGATCTGGCGGGTGCGGCAGGGCGAGCGGACGATCGTGCAGGACGTGACCGACCCGATGGTGACGCGGGCGCGGCAGCTGGCCCAGTCGGTGCGACGCGACACCCACAAGATGCGCGCCTTCGTGCGTTTCCGCGCGGTGACGATGCAGGACGAGACGCGCTACGTCGCCTGGTTCGAGCCGGAACACTTCATCGTCGAGGCCAACGCGGATTTCTTCATCCGCCGCTTCGCCACCATGGTGTTCTCGATCCTGACCCCGTATCGCAGCCTGCACTGGACCGGCCGGGAGTGCGAGTTCGGCCCGGGTGCGGAGCGCTCCGAGGTGCCGGACGACGATGCGCTGGAGCGCTATTGGCGCGCCTATTTCAGCGCGATCTTCAACCCCGCGCGGCTGAAGGTCTCCGCCATGACCTCGGAGATGCCGCGCAAATATTGGCGCAACCTGCCCGAGGCCGCCGCCATCCCGGAACTGGTGCGCAGCGCCGCCGGACGGACGCAAACCATGCTGGAGCAGAACACCATGCCCGTGACCACACCGGCGGCGGCCCGGCCGGCGCCGCAGGCAGCCCCGATCGGCAGCGAGCTGCGCCACGCGATCCCCGAGGCGGGCTCAATGCAGGCGCTGCGGCAGGAGGCGGCCGGCTGCCGCCGCTGCCCGCTCTGGGAACCGGCGACGCAGACGGTGTTCGGCGAGGGACCGTCCGACGCGCGCATGATGATGGTCGGCGAGCAGCCTGGCGACCAGGAGGACCTGGCCGGCCGTCCGTTCGTGGGTCCCGCCGGCCAGATGCTCGACCGCGCCATCCTCGAGGCCGGCATCGACCGGCAGATCGTCTACGTGACCAATGCGGTCAAGCACTTCAAGTTCGAGGCGCGCGGCAAGCGGCGCATCCACCAGAAGCCCGACCAGACCGAGGTCGTCGCCTGTGCCGGATGGCTCAGCGAGGAGCGACGTATCGTCGCACCGGCGCTGCTGGTGATGCTGGGCGTGACCGCGGCGCGCGCCGTGCTCGGGCGCCCGGTGACCATCTCGCGCGAGCGCGGCCGGCCGATCGCGCTCGACGGCAACCAGCAGGGACTGGTCACGGTGCACCCCTCCTACCTGCTGCGGCTGCCCGACGAGGACGCCAAGCGCCGCGAATACGCCGCCTTCGTGGCGGACCTGAAACAGGCGCGGTCGCTGCTGGAAGCCTGACCAAGCGGATAACGCAATGTTCTTGACCGGCCCGGCACTTTCCTCCACATGGACCCGCTAGCGCGGCCGCCCACGGGTCGCCCGGAAGGATCAGCATGCGCGACAAGGGCGATTTCCTGTTCACCTCGGAGTCGGTGTCCGAGGGACACCCGGACAAGGTCGCGGACCGGATCAGCGACACCGTCCTCGACACCTACCTGCGTGCCGATCCGGAGGCGCGCGTCGCCTGCGAGACCCTCGTCACCACCAACCGGATCGTGCTGGCCGGCGAGGTGCGCGGCGCCGACACGGTGACCGGCGAGGACCTGGAACACGCGGTACGCGACGCGGTGCACGACATCGGCTACGACCAGAAGGGCTTCTCCTGGCGCGCCGCCGAGTTCCACAACTACCTGCACGCGCAGTCGGCCGACATCGCGGTGGGCGTCGACAGCGCCGGCAACAAGGA
>CAXTAY010000027.1:0-42871 GCA_964242335.1 uncultured Acetobacteraceae bacterium
CGCGCGGCCACGCCACGCAGCGGCGGCAGCGGGCCGAGCACCGGCTGCTGCGGCGTGGCGCAGCCGGCGAGCAGGCCGCCGATCGCGGTGGCGAGCACCAGCGGCGCGGCGCGCCCCGGGCGGTACGTGCGATGAGAGACGTCGGGCGGCGATGTCACGCTGGTCTCTCGCTCATCTGTGACTCATCTCTGGCTGCGTGGTGGCGGAGCGGGCGGCACCAGGAGCGGCCGCAATCCGCCGCTGCCGGCCTGCACGCGCGAGCGCAGCAGATCGAGGATGGACGCGCCACCCGTCGTCTGCGGCTGCCCGGGGAGTGCGCTGCCGATGATCGTCGCGGATCCCGCGGCGGCGCTCGGATCATAGGCCGGATGCAGCAGCCGGTCGCCGTCGGGGCCGGTCACCGCGACGCCGGCGCGGTCGACCGCGCGGATCAGGTAGGGACCGGCGTGGGCGCCGGGACCGGCGACGATCGCC
This sequence comes from uncultured Acetobacteraceae bacterium, assembly GCA_964242335.1. GTDB lineage: Bacteria > Pseudomonadota > Alphaproteobacteria > Acetobacterales > Acetobacteraceae > Lichenicoccus. The sequence goes on from CAXTAY010000027.1 coordinate 475, forward strand.
CGCCGGTCGCCGCTGGTGGCGAAGATCGCGCGCGCGCCGTCGGGACCGATGATGATCCCGGCCAGACGCGGCAGCTCGGTGCTGGCCACCACGGCCTGTCCGGGACGCCGCGACGGGCTGAACAGCGGCCGCGCCAGGATCGTGCTCACCCAGCCATCCAGCGCCGCGGCGGCGATGTCGGCGGAGCGCGGGACCGTCGGCGACGCCCGGGACGCGGCGGGATCGAGGGTGGCGGCCGGCGCCGTCCCGGCGCTCACAGTCGACCCTGGGCCCGCCCCTGGGCCCGCCCCTGGGCCCGATCGTGCGAGCTCGATCAGGATGGTCAGCCCGAGCACGGCGGCGAGTGCCGCCGCGGCGAGGAAGGGCACCCGGTTCAACGCGTCCTACTCGTTCGTTGTATCGGCAGAGGCGGCATCGGCAGCCGGGCCATCGGCAGCCGGCGGGGCCGGTCCGGGTGCGGCGGCGTCCGGGCGACGGAAGCCGAGCACGGTGAAGGCGACGTTCAGCGGCGCCGTCTCGGACTGCCCGAGCAGCCGGGTGCCGTGGACCTGCAGGTCGTCGACCAGCAGGCTCGGCCGCGTGGTCTCGATCGAGCGCAGCAGCCGCACCACCAGCGGGAACGCCGCCTCGAGCGAGACCCGCACCGCCACGCGCCGGTAGGCGCCGGCACGCACGGCGGGCAGCGTCTCCGTCGAGGACAGGCTCAGCCCCGAGGCGGCGGCCATCGCCGAGACCTTCTCCTGGATCGCCGCACTGGCCACCGCGTCGCTGCCGTCGATCAGGATGCCGGCGCCGGGCTGCCCGGCCAGGGCGGTCGCCCGCGCCTGGGCGCGCAGCGCGGGCAGGCGACGCACCAGCAGCGTCATGCGTGCCGCCAGCGCCTGGCGCTGCTGCAGCGCCTCGCGGCGATCGGCGTACCAGTCGACCAGCGGCTGCAGCAGCGCCAGCCAGAGCAACGCCAGCGCCAGCAACGTGACCAGCAGCGCCAGGAGGCGACCCTGGCGGCCCTCCGGCAGCTCGAGCGCGGCCATCACCCGGTCCGGCGGCGCGTCAAGGCGCCACGCCGGCGCGGATCGAGAACAGGTCGGAGTTATTCGATTCGATACGGGTCACCGGTGCCGAGAAGGCCGGCGCGACGAAGGCGGGCTCGGCGCTGAGGCGGGGGATCAGCCGCACGGCGCCCGAGGACTGCCCGCTCAGGGTGATCACGCCGTCCCGCAGCGTGAGGTCGGTCAGCCAGGTGTCGTCCGGCAGCACCCGGGTCAGCGACGCGAGCAGGGCGAGCGGATCGCCCAGGCGGGCGCGTGCCGCGGCGATTGCGTCGCTGCCCGCGGTGCCGGAGCGGATCCGCTCGCGCAGCGCCGAGACCTGCCGCACCTGCGGCTGCAGGACGGCGATCCGTCGTGCGAGCCGCGCCTCCGCCCTGCCCTGCAGCGCGAACGGCAGCGCGACCGCCACCAGCGCCAGCGCCGCGCAGCCGCCGACGGCGAGGCCGAGCAAGCGTCGCTGCGCGATCCGCCCGCGGCTCATCGCGTGCGCCAGCGCGATGCGTCGGGTCGGCTCGGCGCCGAGGCCGCGCACCTCGATCGCGGCCGGCCTGCCACCCGCCTGTCGCAGCGTCTCGAGCGGCGCGGCGAGCCAAGCCCGCGGCACCAGGGACAGGCGCAGCTCGAGCCGTCCGGATTCACGGTTGCGACGCAGCGGGCGCGCCGACCAGAACACGTCGTCGGCGGCGAACGGGGTCAGCCGGTCCATCTCGTACTGCAGCACCCGCTCGTATCCCGCGTCCGCCGCCAGCGGCAGCGAGACGTCGCGGCTCAGCAGCCGGTCCGGCGGCAGCCGCAGCAGCAGCGGCAGCCCCGGATGCTCGCGCAGCAGCTGGGTCAGGATCGACTGTCCAGGCGCATGACGGCCGGCGACCCGTTCCTGTCCGCCCTGGCGCAGCGACAGCAGGACCGCACCCGGTTCCGCCTCGCCCGGATCCGGCGTCGCCAGGATCGCGTTGGCGGTCGCCGGATCGCGGCGCGCGACGCGGCCGGGAAGCAGATCCAGCATCTGCCGGGTCCACCAGGACAGGAATTCCGTCACCATCGGGGCCATCGTCTAGCAGAAGCCCATCGTCTAGCAGAATCCAGGCCGCCGACAAACCGCCGGCGCCGCGCATGGGCGGACCGCCGGCGGATGTCGCGCCGGCCGCGTCGCCTCGGCTACAGACCACACAAGTCTGTGATGCCCGGGGTTCCGCGGCAACGGTCGATCCGCACCCGGGTTGTCTGCATCCCAATACCGAGATCGGCTTCGACATGGCGGTTACGTGCACCGCGCCCGGGGATATATCCCATCGGGGCGCACCCCTCTCGTCCGACGGACGCATGCCCGGCGCTCGAAAACACGCGGGATCCCGCCGGTCCCGCTGAGGCGCGACCGGCCGGTGGCACCCGCACGACCCTCCCCACCGCGAGATCTCGACCGGCTGGGCTCGCTGGCGCGCGATCTCGGCGAGCTGAAGCGCATGCGCGACCAGTCGACGACCGACAGCGTCGCCGAGCGGCTGTTCCGCAGCGCCTGGTCGCAGCTCGCCGCCGGCGCGGCACCCGATGCCGTGTGGCTCCCGATCGTCGCCGACGCGCTGGTCGCGACCCGGCTCGCCGGGATCGACGCCGCGATGCTGCGCCGCCTCGGGCTGGAGGCCTCGGCGCGACAGGCGATCCTGCGTCGCGGCCTCGATGCGGCGACGGCCTCGCTTCGGCCGGCCGTCCTCGAGGCATTGCGCGACGCGCTCGGCACCGACGGGCACGGCGATGAGGCGGCGGCGGTTCCGGCCTTCGCCGAGGCGCTGATACGCCAGCCGCGCGCCGGCGCCACCAGCCCTGGCCAGCCGCGCCTGGCACTGGAGCCGGCGGAAAGCCACGGCGACCACTGCCTGGTCGTCGCCGTGCTCGGCGCGCTGGTGGCACTCCAGGACGGCGCCGACCCGGCCCGCGTGTTCCTGGCCGGGCTCGCCCACCACCTGCACAACGCCGTGCTGCCCGACACCGGCTTCGCCGGCGAGGTGCTGCTCGGCGACGCCTTGCCGACGATCATGCAGCGTCTGTTCGAGCGGGAGCTGGCGACGCTGGCGCCGGGTCCGCGCGGCCACGTGCGCGACGCGCTGCTGCTGATCGCCGACGCCGACACCGCCGAGGGCCGCGCCTTCCACGCCGCCGACGTGATCGACCGCGTGCTGCAGGCGCATCACCATGCCCGCGCCGCCGCCTTCACCGCCGAGCAGGCGCTCGGCGACCTGCAGCTCGTGCACGAGGGGCCGCTGCGGCCGTTCCAGGCGCGTGTGCTCGCCGTGCTGGAGCTGGCGTGAATCCGGCGCCGGGCCTCGACACGGCCGCCATCGCCTGGCCGCCTGCAGCGCTGACCAGCCCGTGCTCGGGTCGCCCGCTGCGCCGGCGCGGCCGCTCGCTGCTGGCGGCCGGCGACGAGGCATGGCCGGTGATCGACGGCATCGCGTTCCTGCGCGCCGATCGCATCGAGCTTGCCCGTGCCGCGGTCGAGCTGATCGAGGCGGACGACCTGGTCGGCGCCACCGCCCTGCTGCTCACCGACCAGGATCCGTACGCGCCCGATCCGCCGCCGACGGTGGCGGACTGCGCCGCCCTGGCGCGCTCACCCGAGCGCTTCAGCTTCCGCGACGCCATGCGCATGCTCGCCTTCGGCCGGGTCGGCGACTATTTCGCGCATCGCTGGAGCGATCCGACCTACCTCTCCGGCCTGACCCTGCTCGGCCAGCTCGACGGCGTCGCCGGGCGGCCGCTGCTGGAACTGGCTTCCGGCACCGGGCACTTCCTGCGCGCCTGCGCGCTGGCCGGCGTCAAGGCGGCGGGTGCGGATCTGGTGTTCGCCAAGCTATGGCTCGCGCGCCACTATGTCTGCCCGCAGGCACGGCTGGTCTGCTTCGACGCGTCGGTCGACTGGCCGCTCGGCGGCGAGCGGTTCGGCGCGCTGTTCTGCCACGACGCGTTCTATTTCCTGCCCGACAAGGCGGCCCTCGCGGCGCGGATGCGCCGGGCGGCGGGCAGCGACGGCACGATCGCGATCGGCCACGCGCACAACGCGTCGGTCGACAACCACTCCGCCGGCGACCCTCTGACCGCCGCCGCCTACGCCGCGCTGTTCCCCGGCGCGCAGCTGTTCGACGACTGCGAGCTCACCCGGGCCTTTGCCGAGGGCCGTGCGCCGCGAGAGACCGAGCTGGAGCTGCTGGCCGCGGCACCGGCGGTGTCGCTGGTATGGCGCGCCGCGGCGAACGCCCGACCGGCGCCGGACCGCCCACAGCTCGGCACCGAGCTCGCGCGCCCCAGGATACGGCTCAACCCGCTGTACCGGCGCGACGGCACCGCGGCGCGCATCGCCTGGCCGAGCGCGCGCTACGAGCAGGAGTATGCGGCGCTCCGCACCTATCCGATGCGCTGGGAGGGTCCGGACCAGCTGGACGCCGACGGCAGCTCCGAGACGCTGTCGCTGATCCGTCGGCGCATCTACCTCGACCTGCCGCCGCGATGGTAGCACTCGGCACGCAGCGGGCCGGCGGGGAGTTCGCGGGCGGCGACAGCATCGGCTGGGGCATCGCCGGCTGCGGCTGGGTCGCGCGCGACTACGGCGCGCCGGCGATCGCCTCGAGCGGCAACGGCAGGCTGGTCGCGCTGTACGACCCCGATCCCCGCGCGCTGGGGCGCATCGCGCCCGAGGACGGCAGGGTCGCGCGCACCGGCCGGCTCGACGATTTCCTGCGCCAGCCGGGCCTCGATGCGGTCTACGTGGCCACACCGAACCACGCCCACCGCGCCCTGGTCGAGGCGGCGGCCGAGGCGGGTCGTGCGGTGCTCTGCGAGAAGCCGATGGCGCTCGATGCCGAGGATGCGCACGGCATGGTCGAGGCTTGCGAGCGGCACGGCGTGTTCTACGCCACCGCCTACGACCAGCGCTTCCACGCCGCACACCGCCAGGCGGCCGAGATGATCGCAGCGGGCGCGGTCGGCCGGGTCGCGGCACTGCGCATCGTCTATGCCTGCTGGGTCGGCTCGGACTGGTCAGACGATAACTGGCGCATCGATCCGGCGCGCGCCGGCGGCGGCGCCTTGTTCGATCTCGCACCGCACGGGCTCGACCTCGCCGCGATGCTGCTCGGCGAGCCGATCGAGGCCGCCCGTGTGCTCGGCCAGCGCCGCATCCACGACTATGCCCGCGGCGACGGCGCCTCGGCGGGCGTCGATGACGGCGCGATGATCGTCGCCCGCACGGCGCAGGGCGTGCTGGTCCAGCTCCACGTCGCCTATAACTGCCCCGAGTTCCTGCCACGCCGGCGGCTCGAGATCGTGGGCGACCGCGGCCAGATCACCCTGACCGACACCATGGGCCAGACCCCCGGCGGCAGCCTGACGCTGCAAACCGCCGGCTCTCCCGCGCACGAGGTGCGCATCGAGGCGATCGAGCGGTCGCCGTTCACCAGCCAGATCGAGGCCTTCGGCGAGCATCTGCTGGGTCGCCGGCGCTTCGGCTTCACCGCGCGGCAGGACCTGCGGACGATGGCGCTGCTGGCGGGCCTGCGCGACGCGGTCGCGGCGGAGGTCTGAGATGGCCCTGTCCCCCTACGCCTGCAGCAATTGCGGACACTGGCAGTTCTACTTCGCGGTGCCGCCGCACTGCCCGATCTGCTCGGACGTGCGCAACGACCTGCCGGAGGAAGGCTGGGACTTCCGCACCCCCGACGCGCTGCGGTCAGGGCTCGCGCATCACCGTCGCGAGGTGATCCCAGGGGTCTGGGAGTTCTGGAGCACGCCGCGCTTCGGCCTCGACAGCCACGGCTGGCTGCTGCTGCAGCCGGACGGCAACGTCGCCTTCGAGGCGGCACCCTTCTACGACCCGGCCAGCCTGGAGGCGATCGCGGACCTCGGCGGCATACGCGTGCTCGCCGCCTCGCATCCGCACGGCTACGGCGCGCTGTGGCAACTGCAGCAGCGCTTCGCACCGGAATTGCTGATCCAGCGCGAGGACCTGCAGTGGACCAAGGCGTTCCGGGTGACGCACCCCTGGGACGAGCGGCACGAGATCCGTCCCGGCCTCGTGCTGCACCATACCGGTGGCCACTACGAGGGACACGCGGTGCTGCACGACGCGGCGCGAGGTGCCGTGTTCGTCGGCGACGCGCTGAAGCTGGAGCTCGATCCCGACGGCCGCGCGCTCGGGCTGTCCTGCCACAAGGCCTACCACAAGCAGATCCCGCTCTCTCCCGACGAGGCGCGCCGCTACCGGCGGGTGTTCGAGGCGCTGGACTTCGACAGCGTGTTCACGCCGTTCGAGTACGCGACCGGCGTGCCGAAGCGCGCGGTGCTCGAGCTGCTCGACAGGATGATCGACGGACCCGCCTCGACGCGACCGGTCGCGATACCGGCCCTGGTCACGGCAGCGGGTGCGAGCCAAGGAAACTCCCCATGAACCTCCGTTACGCCTACAACACCAATGGCTGCGCCCATCACGGGCTCGAAGACGTGATCGCGATGATCGCGGATGCCGGCTACGACGGCGTCTCGATCACCCTCGACCACGCCCACCTCAACCCGTTCGCGGTCGACCACCCCGGCGAGCTGAAGCGGGTCGCGGCGCTGCTGGCGGCGCGCAAGCTCGGCTCGGTGATCGAGACCGGCGCCCGCTTCCTGCTCGACCCGCGTCGCAAGCACGAACCCACCCTGGTCTCGGCGGAGCCGGAAGGGCGCACGCGGCGCATCGAGTTCCTGACCCGCGCCTTCGAGGTGGCCGCCGACACAGGTGCCGAGATCGTCACCTTCTGGGCCGGCCGCCCGGCGCCGCAGCTCGACGCGGCGCAGGTCCGCGACTGGCTGTATTCCGGCGTCGCGGAGGTGCTGCGACGGGCGGAACGGCTCGGCGTGGTCGCGGCGTTCGAGCCGGAACCCGAGATGATCGTCGGCACCGTCAGCCTGTTCGACAGCTTCGTCGCCGACTTCCCGACCCTGAAGCTGGCGCTCGATCTCGGCCACTGCATGGTGAGCCAGGACGTCGAGCCCGAGGACGCGGTGATCGCCCAGGCGCACCGGCTCGGCACCGTGCATATCGAGGACATGCAGCGCGGCGTGCACAAGCACCTGCCGTTCGGCGAGGGCGACATGAACCTGCCGGCGATCCTGGGCGCCCTGCGGCAGGTCGGCTTCGACCGGCTGGTCTGCGTCGAGCTGTCCAGCGACAGCCACCGCGCCGTCGAGATGATCCCGGAGGCCCGCGAGGCGCTGCGCGCGGTCGAGGCGGCGCTGGTCGAGGCGGCGGCCTAGGGAGGAAGCGGTGAGGATCTGCTTCGTCAGCCGCCGCTTCTTCCCCGCGATCTCGGGGATGAGCGTCTACGCGCTCAACCTGCTGCAGGCGCTGGTCGAGGCCGGCCACGACGTGACCATGATCAGCCAGTACCGCGACGACGCCTTCGGCCGCGGCGTCTATGGCGGCGGTCCGCCGCCGCCGGTCGCGGGCGTGCGGGTGGTCGGGCTGGAGCAGAAGGGCGAGGCGGAGAGCGGCGACTTCGAGCGCGACATCGAGGAGATGGTGGCGACGATCGCGGCCGAGCACGCGCGTCGGCCGTTCGAGCTGCTGCACGCGCAGTACGGCTACCCGACCGGCTGGGCGACGCTGCTCGCCGCACGCGCGCTGGGCTTGCCCAGCGTGGTCTCGATCCAGGGCGGCGACGGGCACTGGGTCGGCTCCTGCTGCGAGACGCACCGCCTGGCGATGACGCGCACGCTCGATCATGCGGGGGCGGTGCTGATCGGCTGCCGCTCGTTCGCCGACGAGGTCAGCGAGCGCCTGGGCACCGCGCCGTCGCGCTTCACCATCGTCCCCGGCGCGGTGGATACCGCGCGCTTCGCGCCGGACCCGACGCCGCGCGATCCCGAGGCACCGCCGGTGCTGCTGTATCACGGCCGCGTCGACCGCCGCAAAGGCGTGCTAGACATGATCGAGGCGCTGCGGCTGCTGCGCGACGAGGGCATCGCGTTCCGCCTGGTGCTGTCCGGCATCGGCCCCGACCTCGACGAGGCGGCACGCCAGCTCGCCGCGACCGGGCTCGCGTCGCGCACCACGATGCGCGGCTACGTCGATTACGACCATGCGCCGGAGGCCTACGCAGGGGCGGACATCTTCGTCTCGCCGACCTACGCGGAGGGCTTCTCCAACACCATCCTGGAGGCGATGGCGACCGGGCTCGCGACCATCTCCTGCCGCGTGGTCGGCGTGGTCGACTGCCTGCGCGACGGCGAGAACGGGCTGCTCACCGAGCCGGGCGACATCCCCGCACTGGTGTCCGGACTGCGCCGGCTGATCACCGAGCCGGCGCTGCGCCGCCGCCTCGCCGCGGCCGCACTCGAGGAGTGCCGCCGGGTCTATTCCTGGCCCGCGGTCGGGCGCCAGATCATGCAGGTCTACGCGACCACGCGGCGCTTGGCTCCGGACACCGGCCTCGAGGTCGCGCTGCCGCGCGACTCCTGCCGGTTTCGCAGCGCGCCGCACCTGCTGTGACCCTGTCCGCCGATGACGGCCGCGGCCGGACGGCGCTGCTGCTGTCGCCGCATCTCGACGACGTCGCGTTCTCCTGCGGCGGCATCGCGGCGGCGCTGGCGCGGGCGGGCTGGCGGGTGCTGGTCGCCACCGCCTTCACCCGGTCGGTGCATCCCGCCGCCGGCTTCGCGCTGGCCTGCCAGCGCGACAAGGGCCTCGCCGACACCGTCGACTACATGGCGTTGCGACGCGAGGAGGATCGTGCGGCCTGCGCCTCGCTCGGCGCCGGGCAGCGCCTGCTCGACCTGCCGGAGGCGCCGAACCGCGGCTATGCCTCTGCCGCCGCGCTGTTCGCGCCGCCGCGCCAGGACGACCGCATCGCGAGCGAGCTGGCACCTCTGCTCACCGCCCTGCTGGCGCAGCAGCGTCCGGCGCTGATGCTGGCACCGCAGGGCTGCGGACGACACGTCGACCATCTGCGGCTGATCGAGGCGCTGCTGGACCCCTCGCGTCCCGAGGGCGAGGCGCCGCCGGTGCTCGGCTTCTACCGCGACACGCCCTACGTGATACGCGACCCCGACGCGGCACCCGACCCGCGGGTGGCGGCGCGCGCGCCGCACGAGCTGGTGGTGCCGATCGACGATGCGGCGCGCGCGCGCAAGCACGACGCGGTCGCCTGCTACCGCTCGCAGCTCGGCTACCAGTTCGGCGACGCGACGCGCGCGCGTCAGGCGATCGACGCGCTGGCCGAGCGCGAGGCGGCGGGGCGCGGCCACGCCGAGCGGCTGCGCGTCGCCGACCCTCAATCGCTGCTCTCCCTGGTCGCATGAAGATGTCCCGATGAAGACCTGGCTCGTGACCGGAGGTGCCGGCTTCATCGGCTCGCACCTCGTCGACCGGCTGCTCGCCCGCGGCGACGCGGTGCGCGTGCTCGACGACCTCTCCTCCGGGCGGCTCCGCCACCTGGCCGACGCGGCATCGTTCACCCGCGGCAGCGTCACCGACCGCACTCTGGTGCAGCGCGCCGTGGAGGATGTCGACGGCGTGTTCCACCTGGCCGCGATCGCCTCGGTCGCGCGCTGCACCGAGGACTGGGTCGGCACCCACGGCGTCAACCAGACCGGCACCGTCACCGTGCTGGAGGCGGCACGTCGCGCGGGCGGAGTACCGGTGGTGTACGCTTCCTCGGCGGCGGTGTACGGCGAGGCCTCGCGCATGCCGCTGGCCGAGAGCGACCGCACCGACCCTCGCTCGGCCTATGGCTGCGACAAGCTCGGCAGCGAGCTGCATGCGCGGATCGCGCGACGCCTGTTCGGCACGCCGACGCTGGGCCTGCGCTTCTTCAACGTCTATGGCCCGCGTCAGGACGGCGCGTCGCCCTATTCCGGCGTGATCTCGCTGTTCCGCCGCAGGCTGGGGCTCGGCGAGAGCCTGGTGCTGAACGGCGACGGCCGGCAGACGCGGGATTTCGTCTACGTCGCCGACGTCGTCGCGGCGATGCTGGCCGGCATGGCGCGGCTGCCCGAGCTGCCGGCTGCGCTCAACGTCTGCACCGGCAGCGCGATCTCGGTGCGAGACCTGGCACTGCTGCTCTGCGAGGAGACCGGCATCTGCCCGAGGCTGCGTGCCGGACCCGCCAAGGTGGGCGACATCGCGCATTCCCGCGGCGATCCGACCCTTATGGTCGACAGCCTCGGCCTGCGCTGCCGCACCGGCATACGCGAGGGGCTGCAGCTGCTGGCCCAGGCGGAACGCGCCGAACCGATGCACGCGAGCCGGGACGCGCTGCTGACCGGAGGCCTGCTCGCATGACCCCTGACTATGCCGCCATCGCCGAGAGTTTTCGCGCCAGCATGCCGCGTGCGGCTGAAACCACGGTGTTCCGCATCGACGGGCTGGATCGGCTCGGCATCCCGGTCGTGCAGGCCAACCTGCTGTCGGGCGATCGTCCGACCATCATCGGCCACGGCTACGGCCTGAGCGAGGCGGAGGCCGCGACCGGCGCGCTCGGCGAGCTGTGCGAGGAGGTGCATGTCGGAAGCTGGGTGATGCGCCAGCAGCCGATAGAGGGCAGCTACGCGTCGCTGCGGGCGCGGCTCGGCACGCGCGGCGTCGCCGACCCGCTGACGCTGTGCCTGCCGGCGGGGTCGGAGTACGAGCCGGACGCGATGCGTGCCTGGCTGCCGATGCGTCGCTACCCGTCGGACGAGGCGGTGCTGGTGCCGCTCGAGTGGCTGGCGATCGCGCCCTACCAGCTGCGCGGTCGCGACGCGCTGATCACGCCGATCACCAACGGGCTCGGCGCCGGGCTCGACCTCGCGCACGCGCTGGCGCACGGGCTGATGGAGCTGCTGCAGCGCGACGGCAACGTGCTGACCTATCGCGCCTTCGATGCCGGACGGGTGGTGCGGCTCGACGCGGCACTCCCGGACGACGTCGCCGGTCTGCTCGGGCAGCTGCGCGCCGCCGGCATCGACGTCACCGTCAAGCTCGCCGCCACCGATTTCGGCATCGCCAACCTGTACGTGGTGGGCGACGATCGCGGGCCGGTGTCGCAGCCGATCCAGATCACCGCCTGCGGCGAGGCCGCGCATCCGGACCGCACCCGAGGCCTGCGCAAGGCGGTGCTGGAGTTCATCGGCTCACGGTCGCGCAAGGTGGCGACGCACGGGCCGATCGAGACGTTGCGGCGGGTGCTGCCGGAGGCGTCGTTCGCGCGCCAGATGGCGGTGGCGGAGCAGGGCGGCGAGGAGCCCCGGGCGCTGCAGACGATGGCCGACTGGATCGGCCAGGACACGGCCGAGCTGCGCCGCCGCCTCGCCGACGTGTTCGCGCGCCGCTCGGAGACCGCCTTCTCGTCGCTGCCCGATGCCGCGGCCGACACGATGGAGCCGAGTGCGGCGCGGCTCGACTGGCTGTCGCGGAGGCTCGCGGATGCCGGTCACGAGATCCTGTGGGTGGATTGCTCGCCGGCGGACTCGCCGGTGCGCGCGGTCAAGCTCGTCGTGCCGGGGCTGGAGAGCGAGACCATGAGCTACGGCAGGATCGGCTGGCGCGGCGTCGCACGGCTGCGCGCCCGCGACGACGCCCTGGTCGCCAATCGCGCTCGCGCCGGCGTCGCGCCGGTGCGGCTGCGCCCCGAGGATGCGGCGCGCGCCGGCGGTGCGGCGTTCCTCGACCTGGCGGCGATCGCCCGGCGCGTCGAGGCGGTCTATCCGCTCTATCGCGAGGCGAACCCGTTCTCGGCGCAGCTGGCCCGGACACGAGCAGACGACGGAACACGGGCGGACGACGGAACACGGGCGGCCGCCACGGCACGCACGACAGGAATACGATCATGATCAAGGCAGTGATCTTCGACGTGGACGGCACGCTGGTGGACTCCGTCGATCTGCATGCCGAGGCGTGGCGGCAGGCTTTCGCGGCGTTCGGCCACCGCATCGCGTTCGAGGAGATCCGCGGCCAGATCGGCAAGGGCGGCGACCAGCTGATGCCGGTGTTCCTGTCCGAGGCGGAACGGACCGCGCAGGCTCACGAGATCGACGCGCACCGCTCGGACCTGGTCAAGCGGCAGTACCTGCAGCAGATCCGACCGTTCCCGCAGGTGCGTGCCCTGTTCGAGCGGCTGCAGCAGGACGGCGTGCGCTGCGTGCTGGCTTCGTCGGCCAAGCAGGACGAGCTGACCTTCTACAAGAAGCTGGTCGGGATCGAGGACCTGGTCGAGGCGGAGACTTCGTCGGACGATGCCGAGAAGTCCAAGCCGCATCCGGACATCTTCGAGGCCGCGATGGCGCGGCTGCCCGGGGTGCAGCGCTCCGAGGCGCTGGTGGTGGGCGACACCCCGTACGACGCGCAGGCGGCGTCGCAGGCGGGTCTGCGCACCGTCGGCGTGCTGTGCGGCGGCTTCTCCGAGGAGAGCCTGCGGGAGGCCGGGTGCATCGCCATCTACCGCGATCCGGCCGACCTGCTGGCGCGCTACGACGACTCGCCGCTGCATCCCTGAACCTCGCGCACGCACCCGACGACCCATCGGAGACGGTCATGACCCACGCCATCGGCTACGCCGCCCAGCATTCGTACAGCGCGCTCAAGCCGATGTCGTTCGAGCGCGACGATCCGGCGCGGAACGAGGTCGAGATCGAGGTGCTGTACTGCGGCGTCTGCCACTCCGACATCCACCAGGTGAAGAACGAGTGGTCGAACACCGTCTACCCGTGCATGCCCGGTCACGAGGTCGTCGGCCGCGTCTCGCGCGCCGGCAGCGCCGTCACGCGCCACCGGGTGGGCGACATGGTCGGCGTCGGCTGCATGATCGACAGCTGCCGGCACTGCGACCCGTGCCGGGCCGGCGAGGAGAATTACTGCGAGGGGCCGAATGGCTGGCTCGCCACCTATAACGGCCCGATGGTGGCGGCGAAGATGGCGCCCGGCGGGGTGAACGGCTACGGGCGCGACAACAGCTTCGGCGGCTACTCGAACCTGCTGGTGGCGGCCGAGGATTTCGTGCTGCGGATCCCGCCGGGGCTGCGTCCGGAGGTCGCCGCCCCGATCCTGTGCGCCGGCGTTACCACCTGGTCGCCGCTGCGCCACTGGGGGGTCAAGGCCGGCGATGCGGTCGGCATCGTCGGCTTCGGCGGGCTCGGCGACATGGCGGCCAAGCTCGCTCGCGCGATTGGGGCGGAGGTGACGATCTTCACCCGCACCCCCGAGAAGCTTGCCGAGGCGGAACGGCTCGGGGCGCGCGGCGTGCTGGCAGGCGACCGGGACGCACTCAAGGCGCTGAAGAACAGCTTCGACTTCATGCTGGACACGATCCCCGAGAAGCACGACGTCAATCCGTTCGTCACGCTGCTCAAGCGCAACCGCACGCTGGCGATCGTCGGCGCGCTGGAGAAGCTGGCGCCCGAGAACAACCAGGAGCGCGTGATGCATCGCAAGAGCGTCGCCGGCTCGCTGATCGGCAGCATCGCCGAGACGCAGCAGGTGCTCGATTTCTGCGCCGAGCACCAGATCGGCCCGGACATCCAGCTGATCGCGATCCAGGACGTCAACGATGCCTACGAGAAGGTCCAGCGCGGCGAGGCGCGCTTCCGCTACGTCATCGACATGGCATCGCTGAAGTCCGAGGCTGCCTGAGCCGCGCTGGCGACCGGGAGGTCCGCCGGGCTCCTGCGGCACAGGGGAATGCAGGCGTGCAGGCGATACGCGGCCGCCATCGTGCCGGCATGATCCTGGGCAGCCTGCGCGGTCGCCTGGTCGGTTCGATGACGCTGCTGCTGGGGGCGGGGCTCGCGGCGGTCGCGGCACTGCACCTACTGGAGCGTGACCGGCAGGCGCTCGGCCTGGTGCCGGGACACGACGTGCTGCGCCTGCTGGTCGGCGACGAGCTGCCCGAGCCGTGGCAGGACCTGGCGGTGCTGCTGCCGTTCAGCCTGGTCATGCTGGGGCTGATCGGCATCGTCACCGCCTGGAGCCTGCGCCCGCTGCTGCGCGCCTCGCAGGAGGCGGCCCGGGCCGGCCCGCACGACCCGTCGGCACGGATCGGCACCGCGCGGCTGCCGAGCGAGATCGCGCCGCTGGTCGAGGCGGTGAACGCGGCGCTGGACCGGCTGGGCGGGGCCTACGAGAACGAGCGCCGCTTCACCGCCGATGCCGCCCACGCCTTGCGCACGCCGCTCGCCGCCCTCGGCCTGCGCCTGCAGCGCGGCAGGCGCGACGGTGCTGCGATCGACTGGTCGGAGGTGGAGGCCGATCTCGCCACCCTGCGCCGCCTGATCGAGGCGCTGCTCGATCTCGCGCGCAAGCAGGCGGGCGGCCGGTCCGGCAACGCGCTCAACCTGTCGCGGGCGATCCGCGAGGCCGCCGCCGGCATCGAGCCGCTGGTGCGCGAGGCGGGACGCGAGCTCGAGGTAGAGCTCCCCGACCAGCTCTGGATCTCCGGCCACGCCGACGACCTCCGCGACATGGTGCGCAACCTGGCGCACAACGCGCTGGTGCACGGCCGCGGCCCGATCGGCATCCGGCTGACCCGGCTTCCGGCCGCCGCCGCCGACCGCGGCGCGTGCGCCGTGATCGAGGTGAGCGACGCGGGTCCGGGCATCCCGCCCGCGGAGCGTGCACGGGTGTTCGAGCGCTTCCGCAAGGGTGCCGCTTCGGCGTCGGGAAGCGGTCTCGGCCTGGCCATCGTGCGCGCGGTGGCCGAGGCGCATGGCGGCGAGGCGTCCTGCGCCGACGGGCCCGGCTGCACGCTGCGGGTCATCCTGCCGATCCGCGAGGCGTGATCCGGGGCGGCGCGTTCGGGCTGGACCCTCAGCTCACCAGCCGGAACAGCATCAGCGTGCGGTCGGTCACCTCGCAGCGATTGCCGATGCCGTAGGCGCGGCCGGAGGTCATCGCCGGGCGATGGGTGTCGAGCAGCAGCTGCCAGTGCATGCCGCCGCTGCAGGGCGGCATGGTGAACTCCAGTGCCTCGTGATAGCCGTTCAGGATCATCAGCAGCGTCGCGTCGGTGCCGGGGCGACGTATGCCGCTGACCTTGGCGCGGCCGTCCATCAGCATGGCGAAGCAGTGCAACGAGGCGTCGCGCCAGTCCTGGTCGCGCATCTGCTCGCCGGCGCGGTTGATCCAGGTGACGTCGCGCACCTCCAGCTCCTCGTCCCAGGCCCCGGTCATGAAGCGCTGCCGGCGCAGGATCGGGTATTCCTGGCGCAGCTGGATCAGCCGCTTGGTGAACTGGAACATCGTCTGGTGCTGGGCCGCCCGGCTCCAGTCCATCCAGGAGATCTCGTTGTCCTGGCAGTAGGCGTTGTTGTTGCCCTGCTGGGTGCGGGCGAACTCGTCCCCGGCCAGGATCATCGGCGTGCCCTGGCTCATCAGCAGGGTCGCCATCATGTTGCGCATCTGCCGCCCGCGCAGCTCGAGCACCGCCGGCTCGTCGGTCTCGCCCTCGATGCCGCAGTTCCAGGAGCCGTTGTTGCCGGTGCCGTCGCGGTTGCCCTCGCCGTTCGCCTCGTTGTGCTTGTCGTTGTACGAGACCAGGTCGTGCAGGGTGAAGCCGTCATGGGCGGTGACGAAGTTCACGCTCGACCAGGGCCGCCGGCCGCGCCGGTTGAACTTGTCGGCCGAGGCGCAGAGCCGACGCGCCAGCTCGGCCGGCGAGGACTCGCTCTTCCAGAACGCCCGCACGGTGTCGCGGTAGCGGTCGTTCCACTCCGCCCAGCCGGGCGGGAAGCCGCCGACCTGGTAGCCGCCGGGACCGCAATCCCAGGGCTCGGCGATCAGCTTGACGTCGGACAGGATCGGATCCTGTCGGCAGCTGTCGAGGAAGCCGCCGCCCTCGTCGAAGCCGTAGCTCTCGCGGCCGAGGATGGTGGCGAGGTCGAAGCGGAAGCCGTCGACGTGCATCTCGGTCACCCAGTAGCGCAGGCTGTCGGTGACCATCTGCAGCACCCGCGGATGGCTCAGGTTGAGCGTGTTCCCGGTGCCGGTATCGTTGATGTAGTAGCGCTCCTGCCCGGGGATCAGCCGGTAGTAGGAGGCGTTGTCGATGCCCTTGAACGACAGCGTCGAGCCGAGCTCGTTGCCCTCGGCGGTGTGGTTGTAGACCACGTCGAGGATCACCTCGATGCCGGCGTCGTGCAGGCGGGCGACCATGGTCTTGAACTCGGACACGGTGCTGCCGTTGCCGGTCGCGTAGCGCTCGTCGGGGGCGAAGAAGCCGAGCGAGTTGTAGCCCCAGTAGTTGGTCAGGTTATGGCGGGCGAGGTGGGGCTCGTCGGCGAAGAAGTGGATCGGCAGCAGCTCGACCGAGGTCACGCCGAGCTCCTTGATGTGGCTCACGATCTCGTCGGCGGCGAGGCCGGCGAAGGTGCCGCCGAGCCCGAACGGCAGTGCCGGATGGCGTATGGTATAGCCGCGCGCGTGCGTCTCGTAGAACACCGTGCGCTCCCACGGCACCCTCGGGCGGCGGTCGCGCCCCCAGGTGAAGGCGGGATCGATGACGCGGCATTTCGGCATGAAGCGGGCGCTGTCGCGGCCGTCGAACGAGAGGTCGCCGTCGGCGTGGCCGATCTCGTAGCTGAACAGCTCGGGGGCGAATCGCACCTGGCCGACATGCGCCTGCGCGTACGGGTCGAGCAGCAGCTTGTTGGGGTTGAAGCGGTGGCCGGCCTCGGGGGCGTGCGGGCCGTACACCCGGTAGCCGTAGATGGTGCCGGGCCGCGCGTCGGGCAGGTAGCCGTGCCAGACCTCGTCGGTGTACTCGGGCAGCTCGATGCGGTCGAGCTCGGTCCCGCCCGAGGGATCGAACAGGCACAGCTCGACCTTGGTCGCATTCGCCGAGAACAGGGCGAAGTTGACCCCGAGCCCGTCCCAGGTCGCCCCCAGCGGATGGGGCAGGCCTTCGGAGAGCCTGAAGGTCCGGTGGCGGCGTATCACAGAGGCGTCTCCAGTGTTGCGCGGTCCCGTGCGGGTCCGGGCTCGGTCGGTCGGGCTCGATCCGGGTGAGCTTACGGGAGCGGAGCCGCATCGGCCTCCTCAATTGAACAGCAGCCGGCGCAGGATGCCGGGTGCCAGCAGGGCGAGCGGGTTGACCCGGATCGCCGGCTGGCCGAACGGGCCGGAGATCGCCACCGTCGCGGCGAGCAGCCCACCGCCGGTCTCCGGACTGAAGACGCGGCCGACGCCGGGCAGCTTCCCCGGCAGGGCGTTGAACAGGTAGGAGGGCACGATGGTGCCGCGCAGGTCCAGCATGCTGCGCCGCAGGTCGATCGAGCCGCGCAGGGTGGCGCCCAGCGCGTCGTTCGAGGCGTGCGCGTCGGCGAGCCGCAGCATCCCGCCGCGCAGGCTGAAGGGCAGCTCGAAGTGGGTGACCGTGAGCTGCCGCCCCGCGGCACCGGTCAGGAAGCCGTAGATCGAGAGGTCGCGCGCCAGCCGGGCGGCGAGCGGGGCGTCGTTCACCGTGAACCGCCCGACTCTGGCCGAGCCGGTCACGCTCTGGCCGGCCGGTCCGTCCTCCATCCGGCCGCGCAGCGCCAGGGTGCCGCCCTCGATGTCGGGATAGGAGGGACGGCCGATGCCGAACGCCCGCAGCAGCGCGCCGGCATCCTGCGCGTCCAGCCGCAGGTCGCGGCCGCGCCCGCCCGGCGACAGGGTGGCGGTGACCGTGGTCGGCCCATCGACCAAGAGGCTGGCGTCGCCGAGGCGCGCACCCTTCGCCGCCGCGTGCAGCACGACGCCGCTGAGCGCGCGATCCGCCCCGAGCAGCACCCTGCGGAAATCGAGGTCGGCGCGCCAGGCCATGCCGTCGCCGGCGCCCGCTCGCGGCGTCGCGGCCGCAGGCCCGCTGCCCTTCGCGCCGGCCGGGTCGGAGGCTGCCTGCAGGATCGGGGCGATGTCCAGCGTGCTGCCGCTCAGCACGACGTGGGCCGGGCGCGTGTCGCGCGGCAGCTCGATGCGGCCGGCGCCGCTGCTGCGCCCGACCTGGAAGCGCTCGAGCACGACGGTGCTGGCATGGCCGGCATCGAGCTCGGCGCGGCCGTCGAGCAGCAGCCCCGGGCCGCTGGCGTGCAGTGCCTCGATCGAGGCCAGCCGGCCATCCTGTAGGCCGAGCGTGCCGGAAGCCTGCGCCGCCTGTCCTGCCGGCTTGCTCCAGAACGCGGTGCGCAGAGCGGCGCCGGTCAGGTCGAGGGCCAGCGCAACCCTGGCCGCGCCGTCGCGCCTGTGCTGGTAGCCGATCTCGAGCAGGGCGGCGCCGGTGAAGCGGTCCAGCACCACCTGCAGCCCCTCGCGCCGCAGCGCCGCCTCGTCGATGCGGGCCGAGAGATGCGCGGTCTCGACGCTCTGGTCCGGCGGCCCCGCGCGGAAATCCATCCCGTAGCTGAGGCTCGATGGCAGTCCGCCGACCTCGCCGGTGGCGCTCAGGGTCAGCCCGTCATTGCCCGCATGCAGCTCGGCGGCAGCGTGGTCGAGGTCGCGCCCGGCGGCGATGCGGCCGAGATGCAGGTCGGTCAGGGAGACGTCGGCATGGATCGGGATCTGCTCGGCAGCCACCGAGTCGGTCAGCGGGATCGACAGCCCGAGCCGCCCGTCGAACCTGCCGGCGGGGTCGGTGAAGCCGAGCGGATGGCGGGAGAGCAGGCGCAGGCGCGGATGCGACAGCAGCGCCAGCAGGTCCGGCAGCGCGCCGTGCAGGTGGGTGTCGAGATGCGCGAGCTGATCGTGGCCGCTGAGGCCGGTGATCCGCATGACGCTCGGTCCGACCGCGAGGCTGCCGCCGCCCGGCCGCGGCGCCTGCTCGACGGCATGGCGGGACTCGATGCGCAGCGAGTCCGGCCCCTCCAGCACCAGGTGCGCGTCCATCTCCCGCAGCGGCAGGATCGGACGCAGCCAGTACAGGGTGAGGTCGGAGGCGTCGAAGCCGCCGGAGAGTGCCGCGAGATGCAGCCCGTCCCAGCCGCGGTCGGAGTTCAGCCCGAGCTCGACGGCGAGGTCGCGGCCGGTGCCGCCGACGATGTTGCCGGTGATCCAGCGTCGTGCGCCGTGGGCGAGGCCCTCCGGCCACAGGCGCTGCAGCTGCGCGAAGTCGAAGCGGGCGATGCCGGCCTGCAGCCCCGCACTGATCCGGTCGCCGCTGCGCGACAGGCTGCCGGTCAGACGCAGCACCGGCGCATCCGACGTGCCGGCCGCGACCAGCGCCGCGTCCGAGAGCACCGCCCGGGTCGGCCCGTCGGCATCGGAGGGAAGGCTCAGCACCAGATGCAGGTGGCCCTCCCGGATCGCCAGGCCGGCATCCGGCGCCGAGCCGGACCGGAGGGTGCGAATCGTGCCGGCGCCGAGCCGGGCGGTCAGGTCCACCGTGCGCGGCAGCATCAGGCGGCCGAAGCCGCCGGACAGCGTGAGGTCGCAGGCGAGGCGGACCGGCAGGTCGAGCATCGCGAGCGGAGCCAGCGTCGGTGCCATGCGGGCGAACGCCGCCGGTATCGCCGGATCCGTGCGCATGTGCCAGACGATCGCGCCCTGCGGATCCTCCCGCGCCTCCCCGGTCAGGCTCAGTCTCGGCGCGCTCTGCCCGCCGCACGACAGCGACGCGGCGACACGCCCGGCGAGGCCGATCGCCGCCGGGCGACGCAGCGTCTGCAGCTGCAGCTCCGAGATGTCGAGGTCGCAGGACTGGCCGGACGCCACGTCGTGCAGCGTCACGGTCGAACGCCGCAGGCGCAGCGTGGCCAGCTGATCGAGATCGAGACGGCCGGGTGCGGCCGCCGCCGCGCCCCGGCCGGGCGTCGGCGCCCCGTCCCTGCCCTGCCCCGGCGACCAGAGGCTGACGGTGCCGTCGCGGCCGCGGTAGAGCGCGATCGCGGCGTCGTCCGCCGACATCGCGACGAACACGACGCGGCCATGCAGCAGCGCCAGCACGTCGAGCGAGGCGGAGGCGCGCGCGACGCGCATCGGTCCGGAGCCGCCGCCGTGCCGCACCCCGAGCCGCGCATCATCCACCAGCAGCCCGAGCGGTGCCGCCGGACCCTGCCGCCAGCCGTTCCAGGTCAGGCGCACCCGACCCACCGACAGCTCGGGCGCCGCGTGCGCGGCCAGCCGCCGCACGCCGCCGGTGACGTCGAGCGGACCGGCCCAGAGCCGGGCCAGCAGCAGCAGGGCGGCGAACACCGGCAGCGACAGCAGCACCAGCAGCGCGGCGAGCAGGAGGTGCCACCACCGCGCCGACCGCCCTTGACGGGCGGTGCTCATGCTTCGCACCGTCCGGCTCGACCCGCCCAGCGCGAGGGATCGTCATGGCCGCCCGCCCGCCCGGCTCCAGGCCCAGCTTCAGGTTGCCGACGCTGTGGCCGCTTCCCGCGGACGCCGGCGGCGCCGCGCGCCTGGCCGAGCAGCTCGCGGGCCGACGCGGCCGCGCGTCCGATGCCCGGTCCGCCGCGGCATTGATCGCGTGCCTGGGCGGCAACAGCCCCTATCTCGCCGGCCTCGCGCTGCGCGAGCCGGAGAGCTTCGAGACGCTGCTGCGCCGCGGGCCGGAGGCGGTGGTCGAGGCCGCGCTGTCGTCGCTGCGCGCGATCGATCCGGGGGCGTCCCGCCCCGCGGTCGCGAGCGCGATGCGCCAAGCCAAGCGCCGGGTGGCGCTGGCCAGCGCGGTGGCCGACATCGGCGGGCTGTGGGACCTCGAGCAGGTCAGCGGCACGCTCAGCCGTCTGGCCGAGGCAGCGCTCACCGCGGCGATCCGGCACCTGCTGCGCACGGCGGCGGCCAGGGGCGAGCTGGTGCTGCCCGACCCGTCGCGGCCGGAACGCGGCAGCGGCTTCGTCGTGCTCGGCATGGGCAAGCTCGGTGCGGGCGAGCTGAACTACTCCAGCGACATCGACCTGATCCTGCTCTACGACCCGGACGCGCATCCCGGCCGCGAGGAGCTGCGCCGGCTGTTCGTCCGCCTCGGCGGCGAGCTGGTGACGCTGATGCAGGCGCGCGACGCCGATGGCTACGTGTTCCGCACCGACCTGCGCCTGCGGCCGGACCCCTCCTCGACGCCGCCGGTGGTCTCGATGCCGGCAGCGATCGCCTACTACGAGAGCCTGGGCCAGACCTGGGAGCGCGCGGCGATGATCAAGGCGCGCCCGGTCGCCGGCGACCTCGCGCGCGGCCTGGGCTTCCTGGACACGATCCGCCCGTTCGTCTGGCGTCGGCACCTCGACTTCACCGTGGTCGACGACATCCGGGCGATGAAGCGCCGCATCGACCGCCGCCGCGGCACGTTCGCGGCGGCGCCTCCCGGCGACACCGGCCCGGTGCAGCGCCTGCTGGGCCACGATCTCAAGCTCGGCGAGGGCGGCATACGGGAGATCGAGTTCCTGACCCAGACCATGCAGCTGGTCTGGGGCGGCCGCGCCCCGGCGCTGCGCGACCCGACCACGCTCGGCGCCCTGGCCCGGCTGGCGGAGGGCAGCTACATGCCGGCGGGGCTGGCCGCCGACCTGGCGGCGAGCTACCGGCTGCTGCGCGGCGTCGAGCACCGGCTGCAGATGCAGGACGACCGGCAGACGCATAGCCTGCCCGCGACCCGGCAGGGCTTCGACGCGTTCGCCTGCTTCATGGGCCCGTCGCACGACCGGATGGACGGCCCGGTGGGCGGCGCGGCGCTCGCCGACGCGCTGCTGGGTCCGCTCGCCCGCACCCGGCGCGCCTTCGAGGAACTGTTCGCAGGCGGCGCCGGGCGGCCCGCGGAAGCGGCCGTGCCGACGCTCGATCTCGATGCGGTCGACCTGTCGGCGCAGCTCGACGGGCTCGGCTTCCCGCCCGGGCGCGCCGCGCCGATCCTCCTCGCCTGGCGGACGCGACAGCTGCGCGCGCTGCGCAGCGACCGCGCCCAGGCGCTGCTGCGGGAGATCGTGCCCGGCCTGCTGGCAGCCTTGCGCGAGCAGCGCGACCCGATGCTGGCGCTGCTCCGCTTCGACGCGCTGCTGGCGCGACAGAATGCCGGCGTGCAGCTGCTGTCGCTGTTCGCGCGCAACCCGCCGCTGATCGGGCGCATCGCCGGGGTGCTGGGTGCGGCGCCCTCGCTCGCCGATCATCTCGCCGCCGTGCCGGCGTCGCTGGAGGGCCTGCTGGTACCCGAGGAGGGGGTCGAAGCCGAACGGCTGCTGTGTCGTCTGGTGGACGAGCAGCTGCGCAGCGCGGGCGACGTGGAAGAGGCGATCCGGCGCGCACGGGCACTGGTGCGCGGCGAGGAGTTCCGGCTCTCGCTGGCGCAGCTCGACGGAAGGCTGGACATCGACCACGCCGGCGTCGCGCGCACGGCCCTCGCCGAACGCGTGATCGCCGGCATGCTGGAGCAGGTGCGGCGCGAGCACCGCGACCGGTTCGGGCGGGTCGCCGGCGGCGGCATGGTCGTGGTGGCGCTCGGCAAGGCCGGCTCGCGCGAGATGATGGCCGGCTCCGACCTCGACCTGATGCTGATCTACGATCATCCCGATACGGTGGCCGAGAGCGTGCTGCCGCGGCAGGGCGGGGCACGGCAGGGCGGGGCGGAGCGGGGCGAGCCGGCCGTGGTGCTGCGGCCGACGCGACGGCACACGCTGCCGGCAAGCCAGTACTACACCCGCTTCGCTCATTCCCTGATCGCCGCCCTCAGCGCCCCCGGCGCGGAAGGGCCGCTCTACGCACTCGACATGCGCCTGCGTCCTTCCGGCAGCAAGGGCCCGCTCGCGGTGTCACTGGCGGCGTTCCGGCGCTACCACGCCGAGCGCTCCTGGACCTGGGAGCGCATGGCGCTGTCGCGCGCCCGCGTGGTCGCCGGACCGCCGGCGCTGCGCCGCCGGGTCGCGAGGGCGATACGCGACGCGCTCGACCGGCCCGGGATCTCGCGCGAGGTCCTGCTGCACGACGCCTGCGCGATGCGCGCGCGCATCGGCGTCGAGCTGCCGCCGCGTGGCCCCTGGGACGTAAAGCTCCGGCAAGGCGGGTTGATGGAGGTCGAGTTCATCGCCCAGACCCTGCAGCTGGCCAGCGGCGATCCGCGGCTGCGTCATCCGACGACGCGGATCGGGCTGCGTCGCCTGGCCGATGCGGGGGTGCTGGCACGGGCGGACGCCGCACGCCTGGGCGAGGCCGACCGCGGCTGGCGCGCCGTGCAGGGCATGCTGCGCATCCTGTTCGGCACCGCCCTGCCGCGCAGCCTCGACGACGCCGCTCCGGCGGCGGTGGACGCCCTGCTGCGCGGGGTGGCAGCATCCTGGCCGGACCTGGACGGCGCCGCAGCCGCGGCACCCGCCGGGCTTGCCGGAATGGAAGCATGCATGCAGCGCAGCGCGGAGACGGTACGCGCGGCCTTCATCCGCCTGATCGGCGATCCCACCAGTGCCAACCTCGAGTAGCAAGGAACTCCATGTCCGACCCGACCTCCTCCGGCCCCCTGCTCGGCATCGGCGACAGGCTGCCCGACTTCGACCTGCCGGCCAGCTCCGGCAGGCGGGTGCGACTGGCCGGCCTGCTGGGCAAGCCTTTCGTGCTGTATTTCTATCCCAAGGCCGACACCTCGGGCTGCACCCAGGAGGCGCGGGAGTTCCAGCAGGCGCTTGACCAGGCAGCGGAGGCCGGGATCCCCGTCGTGGGGGTCTCCAGGGATCCGCTGGCGGCGATCGACGCGTTCGCCACCAAGTTCGAGCTGCGCTTCCCGCTGGCGACCGACGAGGCGGGCACGCTGCTCGAGCCGCTCGGAGTGTGGGTGCAGAAATCGATGTACGGCCGCACCTACATGGGGGTCGAGCGCAGCACCTTCCTGATCGCGGCCGACGGCCGGCTCGCCCGGATCTGGCGCAAGGTCAAGGTTCCCGGGCACGCGGCGGAGGCGATGCGGGCGGCGCGCGAGGCCGCCGCAGCAGCACCCGCGTAGCCGCGGGCGTCCGGATGCAGCAGGGCGGGAGGGCTCAGTAGCCGCCCTGGCCGTAGCCATAGCCGGGGTAGTAGGCGCCCGGCGGCGGAGCGGCGTAGACCACCGGCGGAGGCGAGGCATACACCACCGGCGGCGGCGCGTAGACCACCGGCGGCGGCGCGATCGCCCTGGCGCCGAGAGCGCCGATCAGCGCGCCCGCCGCGAGGCCGCCGACCAGCGCGCCGCCGATGCCGCGATGCCGGTCGTAGCCGCCGTAATAGGGCCGGTGATAGCCACCGTAGCCACGGTGCCACTGCGCCTGAGCCGCAGGTGCCGCGGCCGCGGCGAGGCCGGCGGCGAGCAACGGTATGGCCAGGAGACGCATCTTGTCGTGCATGACGAACTCCGAATTGTCGACGGCGGTCGAACCGCCGTCACGGCCGATATGGTGACCGGCCCCACGTCTGGATAGAAGCCCGCCTCGAAGGCGATTTGACGGCGAAGACGAGGCGGAAGCGGCGCAGGCGGTCACGTCACGGCGAGGTCGGTCCGGTCGCGGGTCCGGCCGGACCGCGCGCATACGGGCCGGGACCCTCGGGGTGGGCGACCCGGCTGTAGTCGCTCGGCGGCCGGAACAGCGAGGCATCGAGCGGCGCGTAGCTCACCTGCTCGGCCACCAGGTGGCCGCGCGCGCCCTGTGAGTCGGCACCCTCGTCGCTGAGCACCACGCCGTCGGCGGTGACGCAGGCGACGGAATTGCCCGCCGTCCCGGTGATCGTCCAGCGCCGGCAGGCGAGACCGGCCACCTGATCACGGGCACCGGCGGCGAAGCGCATGCTGGGATCGAGCAGGAACGGGCTGCGCAGCTCGTCGCGCTCGGGCAGCTCCATGTAGACGCGCGACGAGTTGATCACGACCGTCATCAGCCGCCGGTCGCGGTCGAGGATGGTGGCACCCTGGCCGCCCGGCGCATCGATGCGCATCAGCCGGCCGCCGCCGCTGAACGACACCGTGATCCGCTGCGCCGACGGCGCCGCGTCGGGCTTCACCTGATAGGCAACCCGGACGTCGCGCGTCGGCATGAAGGGCGGATGCGCGCCCTGACCACCGGCGTCCTGGGCATGTAGCGGCGACACAGCGCCGATCGACAGCAGGGCGAGGCAGGAGGTCAGGAACCGGCGGTGCATGGCATGGATCTCGAGATGCTATGCCCCGCAGGTGGAACCGCCGCCCGCGGCTTTCAACGGTGCGGCCGGGGCGCCCCCGCGACCCATGCGCTCGATCTCCTCGCGTATCCCGCGATCCTCTCCCTCCCAGCGTCCCGGCCGGGCGGTCGCGGCGTCGAGCAGCGTCAGGTAGCGCGCCCGCGGCAGCTCGATCGCGCCGAACTGCGTCAGGTGCGCGGTGATGAACTGCGTGTCCAGCAGGGCGAAGCCGCCGAGCCGCAGCCGTGCCACGAGGTGCGCCAGTGCCACCTTGGAGGCGTCGCGCCTGCGGCTGAACATGCTCTCGCCGAAGAACGCGCCGCCGATCGCCAGCCCGTACAGGCCGCCGCAGAGCACGCCGTCACGCAGGCACTCGACGCTGTGCGCGCGCCCCTGCCGGTGCAGCGCCAGGAACAGGGCGCGGATCTCGCGGTTGATCCAGCTCTCCTCGCGGCCGGGAGCGGGCTCGGCGCAGCCGTCGATCACCGCCTCGAACCGGGTGTCGACGACGATCTGGTACTCGGCCGACAGCACCGTGCGACGCAGCCGGCGCGGCAGGTGGAAGCGGTCCAGCGGCAGGATGCCGCGCAGCTCGGGATCGAGCCAGAACAGGTCCTGGCCGTCCCGGGTTTCGGCCATCGGGAACAGTCCGCTGCGGTAGCGCTGCAGCATGACGGCGGTGCTGACCTCGGCGCGTCGTCTGAACATCCCCGCAGGTTGCTTTCCTCGCGCTTCCGACGCAACCGAGGAAGCCGGTGCCGGACGCGGCACGGTTGACAGGCGGCGCCGGACAGGGCGGAACCGGCCGCAGCGAAAGGCGGCTCCATGCAGCGCGATCGGACGACACCTGCCGAGGACGACATCCCGGTGACCGACCGGCGCGCGCGGCCGGGTCGGCGCGAGCCCGCCGGGCTCGGCCGCTCGGGGCGGAGCGGGAGCTGATGCGGATGACGCTGGTCTTCACCGCCTTCGCCGCCATCGCCGCGCTGGCGACGCTGGTCCTGCCGCACCTGGCGCACGGCATCGGGATCGACATGATGCTGATCTACCTGGCGCTGGCGGTGCTGTCGGGCCTGCTGGGCTTGCTGGGTTAGCCTGCCGCCGGCTGGGCCAGGCTGCCGCCGGCTGGGCTAAGCCGCCGCCGGCTTCTGCGTCAGGCCGGCGCGGATGGTCTCGACCGCCTCGTGCACCAGCATCGCCCCGTGCCTGCGTTCCAGCCTGCGTATGGTGAAATGCGCCCGCGCCAGGGCGCGGTAGTGCGCGAGGAAGGCGCCGTTCAGCGAGGCGCCGCACAGCGCGCCGGCCACCGGCATCATCTGCAGCGACACCTTGCGCGACAGCGCCAGCCCGTAATGCGACGACACCTCCGACAGCAGCATCACCACCGGACGGCCGCGTAGCACGGCGCGGGCGGAGAAATAACCCAGCTCGCTCTGCTCCTCGCCGGCGTGGAACGAGCGCAGCGCGAACACCTCCAGGCAGGCCCGCCGGCCTTCCGCGTCCGACAGGTCCTCGCCCTCCTCGCGCGCGATGCGGGCGATCTCGCGCATGATCGTCAGGGTGGTGAACCCGATGTCCGGGATCAGGCCCGACAGGCCGGCGAAGCCGCCGACCGCGCCGGAGACGGTGACCGCCGTCTGGGTGACCAGGTCGCGCCAGCGTCGGTCCTGCGGTCCGGGCTCGTCGAGCAGCGGGCTCTCGGCCGGGCCCTTCAAGCCGATCACGGCGATGTCGAAGGCGCGCACGATCGCGCTCTCGCCGATCCCCTGCAGCTTGATCTGCAGCGCCGGCGCCATGCCGATGCCGCGCAGGCCGAGCCGGGTCACCTGGCCGACCGCGCCGCCCATCAGGTCGGCGAGCCGGACCAGCATGCCGCGGCCGGTCTCGACCTGCCCCAGTGCGCGCTCCAGCGCGGCGATCGACGCCGCGCTCAGCGCACGGCTGTCGGGCAGGAGCGGGGTCAGCTCGTTTCGTGCCGGCCCCGAACCTGTGGCTCCCGGACCTGTGGCTTCCGGACCTGTGGCGGCGCTCATCGCGATCTCCTGTTGACGCATGCCTAACGCGTCAGCAGGGCTGCGGCTTCACGTGTCGGGGCGATCAGGGAAGGCTCAGGCGGCGTCGGCGTCTGCGACCGGGCTGGCGGCGAGTTTCTGTGCGACGTGCATCAGCACCGTGCGGTCCTCGGGCGGGCAGCGTCGGAACAGGCGCAGCAGCGACATCTCCTCGGCGGAGAGCACGCTGTCGGTGGCCAGGCCTTCCCAGCCCTCCTTGAGCATGCTGACCGACACCCCGAGCGCTTCCGCGATGCGCCGCAGCTTGCCGCTCATCTGGCCAGCCCGGCCGGTCTCCCACTGCGCGACCGCGCTGCGCGAGACGCCGGTCGAGACCGCCAGGGTATCCTGGGTCAGGCCGCGGGCGCGGCGCAGCGTGCGGATGCGGCTGCCGATGGTCACCGCCGGGCTGTCGTCGCCGGCCACACCGCTCATCGCGACCGGCGCCTGCGTCGGGCCGAGATCAGGCACGTGGGCGCCGAGGTGGTCGGCCATCAGTTGGGGCGCACGGATGGCTGTCTGGTCGCGGACGCAGCCTGCATCAAAAACCGCCGATCATCTCGTTTCGGGTACAGGCACATACCGCGTCGCGACGGCGAGCCAGGTTCACAAAATCTTGAGAAACGAGATTTACGATTTACTAACGTTTGTATATCAGGGTGTTGCGGGCGGCGGCGGCCGGAGTGCTGGGAACCGAGGCGCAATTGCCCGCTTGATAGCCCTGAACCCCTATACCGCCGGCGCGCGCACTGACCACATCCGATGCAACCCCGACTGGAGTCGCAGTTCATGGCCTTCCATCTCCCTCGCGCGGCCGCATCCGCTGTCGCTCTCGTGTCCGCCATGCTGCTGACCGGCCTCTGCGCCACCCCGGCCTCCGCGCAGGCGCTGCGCGCCTCGTCGTCGAGTTCCCTGGCCGCCGGCGCCACCGCCGACCGCAACTCGACGCCGACCTCCTCGACCACCGGCCTGCCGGGTGCGACCGCGCGGCAGACCACCTCGACCGGCACCGGCTGGCACTCGCCGGTCAGCATCCTCGGGATGCCGCTGCGTGTCGCGGCGCCGGTGACGCCGGCCTACAACAACGCCGCCGCCTTCAGCACCTTTGCGGGTCAGCCGGAGAACGGCAAGGACGCGGTGCTGCAGCAGAGCATCGACGGCGCCCCGTAGCCTCGTCGTCTCCTCCACCCGCGCCGTCTCAGCGCCAGCCGCCCCTCCTCGCGATCGCCTGCCAGTGCGGCTCTGACACCGGGACCACCGACAGTCGGGGCTGTCGGATCAGCGCCAGTCCGGCGAAACCCGGGTCGGCGCGCAGTTCGGCCAGGCTGACCGGCCGGGCGAACCCGCCGCGGGCGCGCATGTCGACGCAGACCCAGCCGCCTGATTCCGCGGTGGGATCGGGGTAGCTCTCACGCACGACCTCGACCACGCCGACGATCTGCTTGCCGATGTTCGAATGGTAGAAGAAGGCGAGGTCGCCGCATCGCATCGCCATCAGGTTGCTCTTCGCCTGGTGGTTGCGCACCCCGGTCCAGGGCTCGACGTCGCGCCGCACCTGCTGCTCCCAGGAGAACGCGTCCGGCTCTGACTTCACCAGCCAGCGACCTGCCTCGCTCACGCCGCCCCCACTCACGTTGCCCGCAGCTCACGCCGCGACGGCGCCGTCGCGGAACACGGTGCGGAAGCCGCGTATCACGGTGCTCTCGAACAACTCCGCCTTGGTGTAGGGATCGCTGGCGGCGAAACCTTCGGCCTCCGCGCGGTCCGCGACGTCGATCACCAGCAGGCTGCCGCAGGGCCGCCCGTCGAGGTCGAGCAGCGGACCGGCATGCACCACCTTGTCGACGTAGCGCTCGAGATAGGACAGGTGGCTGGGACGTACCGCGAGCCGGGTCTCCAGCAGGCCGGGCTTGTCGGTGCAGGTGATGGCGAACAGCATGGTGGTTCCTCCCAGCCGGGCGCGTGCGCAGGCTCGCCCGAGGCGCGCATACCCGGGGCCCTGCATGATAGGATCACCCACGGCGACGCGACAGGGCCGAGCAGCGGGTCGCTCTTCCAAGGCGTCGCTCTTGCAAAGCGTCGCTCTTCCAAGGCGTCGCTCTTCCTCTGGAACGTCGCCCGCGCTACATCTCGCAGGCTCCGTCCACGCTGGGATTCGCCGCCTTGGATGCCACGCCGATATACGCCAAGCCGCGCGCCAGGTTGGGCACCGGCTTCCTGCACCGCTTCGCCAACCCGGGCCGATTCCTTCGGCTCGCGGCGCGGGTGCAGCCCTGGCTCACCGCGGCGGCGCTGGTCCTGACCGGCTGGGGGTTGATCTGGGGGCTGTTCTTCTCGCCGGCGGACTGGCAGCAGGGCGACGCAGTGCGCATCATGTACGTGCACGTGCCGGCGGCCTGGCTCGCCTCCGCCGGCTACGCGGCACTCGCGGTCTGCTCCGCCCTGTCGCTGGTCTGGCGGCACCCTCTGGCCGACCTCGCGGCCGCCGAGATCGGTCCGGTCGGGGCCGCCATCACCGCGATCTGCCTCGCCTCCGGCTCGCTCTGGGGCAAGCCGATGTGGGGCGCCTGGTGGGTCTGGGATGCCCGGCTGACCTCGGTGCTGGTGCTGCTGTTCCTCTATCTCGGCCACGTGGCGCTGATGCGTGCCTTCGACGAGCCGCAGCGTGGCGCCCGGGCGGCGGCGATCCTGGCACTGGTCGGTGCGGTCGACCTGCCGATCATCAAGTTCAGCGTGCAGTGGTGGAACACGCTGCACCAGCCGGACAGCATCACCCTGACCGGCGCACCCACCATGTCGCTGTCGATGCTCTGGCCGCTGCTGGTCTGCACGCTCGGCTTCAGCTTCGGCTTCGCCGCGATCGTCACCGCGCGCCTGCGCGCCGCGGTGATGGAGCAGAAGCTGCGCATGCTGCTGCTCGGACGCGGCACCGGGCAGCCGGGCCGGGAGGCCCTGTCATGACCCACCTGCGCTTCATCGCCGCCGCCTACGGCCTGACCCTGGCACTGGCCGCGTGGCTGGGGGTGGGCGCGACACTTCGCCTGTCGCGGGCGCGTGCCCGGCTGGCCGCCGTCGAAGCGGGCGCGGGCCGGCGATCCCGCAGGGACGAACCGTCATGACCCGCAAGTCGCGCCGGCTGTGGCTGCTGGTCAGCTGCGGCCTCGGGCTCGGCTCCGCCAGCGCACTGGCGCTCGACGCGTTCAGTGCCAATATCGTGTTCTTCATGGCGCCGTCGCAGCTGATGACGCAGAAGCCGGCCGCCGGGCGCACCATCCGCCTGGGCGGCATGGTGGTGGCGGGTTCGCTGCGCGAGGAGCACAGGGAAGGCGAGCCGGTGGCACGGTTCTCGGTCACGGACGGACAGAACGCGGTGCTGGTGCGCTATGCCGGGGTGCTGCCGGACCTGTTCCGCGAGGGACAGAGCGTGGTGGCGCTGGGCGCGCTTGAGGCCGACGGCAGCTTCAGCGCGTCGGAGGTGCTGGCCAAGCACGACGAGACCTACATGCCCAAGGAAGTCGCCGCCGCCCTGCGCAAGTCCGGCAAGTGGAACCCGCGCTTCGGTCCGGCTCCCTCGGCGGCGAGCTGGGATCGCATGACCGGCGCCACCGCCGGAACCGCGACCGCCGCGACGACGGCGCGGGGCAGCTGAGGCGATGTTGAGTCCGGAGCTAGGCCGCTTCGCGCTGGCACTCGCCTGCTGCCTAGCGCTGGCGCAGGCGGTGCTGCCGATGATCGGCGCCGGCCGGCGCGACATCCGCCTGATGGCGACCGCGCCGGCGCTGGCGCTCGGGCAGCTGGCGGCGCTCGCGATCTCGTTCGCCTGCCTGGCCAACGCCGCGATCACGGATGATTTCTCGGTGCAGAACGTCGCCGAGAACAGCGCCCTGGCCAAGCCGCTGCTCTACAAGATCACCGGCATCTGGGGCAACCACGAGGGCTCGATCCTGCTCTGGTCGCTGATCCTGGCGCTGTGCGGCGCCGCGGTCGCCGGCTTCGGACGCAACCTGCCGGCAGCACTCCGCGCCCGGGTGATCGCGGTACTGGGTGGGGTCGCGGCCGGCTTCGAGCTGTTCTGCCTGCTCACCTCGAACCCGTTCGACCGCGTCTGGCCGGCGCCGGTCGACGGCAACGGCATGAACCCGCTGCTGCAGGATCCAGGCCTCGCCTTCCACCCGCCGATCCTCTACACCGGCTATGTCGGCTTCGCGGTGCCGTTCGCCTTCGCCGTCGCCGCCCTGATCGAGGGCCGCGTCGATGCCGCCTGGGGCCGCTGGGTGCGCCCCTGGGCGCTCGCCGCCTGGTGCTTCCTGACCTGCGGCATCGCGCTCGGCTCCTGGTGGTCGTACTACGTGCTGGGCTGGGGCGGCTACTGGTTCTGGGATCCGGTGGAGAACGCCTCGCTGCTGCCCTGGCTGACCGGCACCGCGCTGGTGCACTCGGCGGTGGTGGTCGAGAAGCGCGAGGCGATGAAGATCTGGACCGTGCTGCTGGCGATCGGCACCTTCTCGCTGTCGCTGTCGGGCACCTTCCTGGTGCGCTCGGGCATCCTCAACTCGGTGCATGCGTTCGCCAACGATCCGGCACGCGGCGTGTTCATCCTCGGGCTGCTCGGGCTCGTGATCGGCGGCTCGCTGCTGCTGTTCGCGGTGCGTGCGCCGAAGCTGAGCTCCGGCGGCGTGTTCGCGCCGCTGTCGCGCGAGGGCGCGTTGGTGCTGAACAACATCCTGCTCTGCTCGATCTGCGCGGTGGTGCTGACCGGCACCATGTATCCGCCGTTCGCGAGCCTGCTCGGCGCCACCATCTCGGTCGGCAAGCCGTTCTTCGATGCCACCACCATCCCGATGACGATCCCGCTGCTGGCGGCGATGGCGATCGGCCCGATGATGCCGTGGAAGCGCGCGCAGATGGCGCCGGTGCTGACCCGCCTGTGGTGGGCGAGCCTGCTCGGCCTGCTCGCCGGGCTGGTCGCCGCCTTCAGCCTGAAGGGCGTGCTGCCGGTGCTGGCGTTCGGCTTCGCGGTCTGGGTCATCGCCGGGGCCGCCGCCGATCTCGCGCACAAGGTGCAGCTGTTCCGGGTCAGGCCGGCGCAGAGCCTGCACCGCGCCCGCATGCTGCCGCGTGCCGCCCTCGGTGCGGCGCTCGCCCATGTCGGCGCCGGCGTCACCGTGATCGGGCTCGCCGGCATGTCGCAGGCGCAGCACAAGATCGTCGAGATCCACGCCGGCGACAGCGTGGCGCTGGCCGGCTATCGCTGGACCCTGGACAGCATACGCGACGTGCCGGGCCCGAACTACCTCGCGCGCACCGCCACCATCACCGTGACCCGTGGCGGGCGGCTGGTCACCGTGCTGCACCCCTCGAAGCGCAGCTTCGCCAGCCAGAACCAGTCCACCAGCGAGGTGGCGATCCACACCAACCTCGTCTCCGACCTCTACGCGGTGCTCGGCGACGAGCACGGCAGCACCGCGGTGCTGCGCCTGCACGACAATCCGCTGGCGCCGTGGATGTGGCTCGGCGCGCTGGTGATGGCGATCGGCGGCGGGCTCTCGCTCAGCGACCGGCGGGTGCGTGTCGGTGCGCCGCGTCGTGCCCGTCTCGCCGGACTCGCTGCCGCGGCGCGCCCGGTTGTCTGACGGTGGTCTTTCGCGTCGTCACGCGCTGACGCTGGTGCCGCTCGGTGCCGCCGTCGCGGCCGGTGCCGGCTTCTGGGCGATGCTCGCCGGCATGGGCAGCGGCCGCTTCGATCCACACGACATCCATGCGCCCTCGGTCGATCGGATCGTGCCGGCCTTCGACCTGCCGCCGCAGCTGCCCGGACAAGGCTTCTCCTCGACCCTGCTCGCCAGCCAGACGCGACCGGTGCTGGTCAATTTCTTCGCCTCCTGGTGCATCCCCTGCGTGCTGGAGGCGCAGACCCTGTCGGCGATGGCGGCCACCCTGCCGATCTGGGGCATCGCCTACGAGGACGATCCCCGCAACGCGCAGGGCTTCGTCAGCCGCACCGGCAATCCCTACGCCCGCGTCGCCTCGGACCGCGCCGGGCTGACGGCGATCGACTGGGGCGTCTCCGGCGTGCCGGAAAGCTTCCTGGTCGCACCGGGCGGGACGATACGCTGGCACGTCGCCGGCCCGCTGACCGACGACGTGATCCGCACCGGGCTGCGTCCGGCGCTCGACGGGCTGCGTCGATGAGTCGGGCGATGATCCGCGGTCTCTGCCTGCTGCTGCTGCTGCTGGCGCCGATGACCGCGCTGGCGGTGGACGATCCGTCCGAGATGCTGGCCAATCCGGCGCAGGAGGCCCGTGCCGAGGTGATCGGCGCGCAGCTGCGCTGCCTCGTGTGCCAGAACGAGAGCATCGAGGACAGCGGTGCCGCGCTGGCGCGAGACCTGCGCCACGTGGTGCGCGTGCATGTCGCCGGTGGCGAGAGCAACCGGCAGATCATCGCCTGGATGGTCGAGCGCTACGGCAACTTCATCCGGCTGCGGCCACCCTTCAATGCCATGACCGTGCTGCTCTGGGCGATGCCGCTGCTCGCCCTGGCACTGGGCGCCGCTGCCGCCGGCCTCGCCGGCCGCGGCCGTCGCCCGGCGCCGGCACCGCTGTCGGACAGCGAACGCAAACGTCTGGACGAGTTGCTCGAGCTCCACTGAGATCATGATCTGGCTCTCGATCGTCCTGATGAGCGCGCTCGCGCTGGTCCCGTGCGCCCTGTTGCTGCGCGGCCGGCTCGGGGCACGCGACCGCCACGAGGCGGCGCTGGCGCTGCACCGGGCCCAGCTCGACGAGCTGGAGCGCGACCGCGCCGACGGGCTGATCGCCGACAGCGAGCACGCCACCGCACGGCTGGAGATCCAGCGCCGCCTCCTGGCCGAAGCCGACCGCACGGTCGAGGCCGGGCGGATCGGCTCGCGCGCGCCGGTGCTGGCGCTGCTCGGGCTGCTGCCGCTGGCGGCCATCGGCCTCTACCTGATCGGCGGCCATCCCGGCCTGCCGGCGCAGCCGAGCGCGATGCGCATGCAGCAGGCCGACGCGGGCGGCGACGAGCAGCGCCTGATGCAGCTGCTGAAGACAAGGCTGGCCGCCCTGCCGGCGGGTTCGCCGCAGGCGCACGAAGGGTACATCCTGCTCGGTCAGGCGGAAGCGGCGCAGGGCGACTGGACGCAGGCGGCGCTGGCCTGGCGCCGGGCGCTGGCGGACGGCTTCGAACCGACGCTCGCGGTGCAGACGGCAGAAGCGCAGGTGCGCGCCGACGGCGGCGTCAGCCCGGACAGCGCCGCACTGTTCCGCCGTGCGCTCGACGCCGGGCCGAAGAACGCGTCGTGGCGTCTGCTCGCCGAGCAGCGGGTGGCGCAGTCCGAGCACCATTGAGACAGCCGGCTCGCGCTGCCCGGGGCCGGCGAAACCCGGCTTCAGCCGCCGCCCTCGCCGCCTGGGCTGGCGGCAGATGTCTCGGCAGCTGCGGGCGGTGCAGCCGCAGGACGCGCGATTGATCGACGCACCCACAGGTTCAGCATGCCGGCGAAGCACCCCGGATGCTCGGCCTCGAACAGGTCCCAGCCGGCGAGGTCGCGCAACGGGTCCTCGCTGACGCGCCACTGCCTGAATGCCTGCTCGGTGGCCGCCGACACCTCGATCCCGAGCAGCTCGATGCCTTCGGCGTCGAGAAAGCGCGCGACCTCCGGCAGCGTCACCGGCCGCTCCTGGACGTGGAACAGCAGGTCGCGACAGCCACTGAGCGAACTGAAATCCGGGCTCGCCGACAACCGCGCCGCCCAATCCTCGGGAGAGGCCAGTAGCACCTGCCGGCATTCGCGGATCGCGTCCGCCGTGGGACCATAGCCGTTCGCCGCGATCCAGTCCCGGGCGGCCTTCACGTCGGTGCGGCCGCGCTCCGTGTAGAGCAGCACGTTCATCACGCCTCCCGGACGCAGCAGCGCGTGCAACGCTCGCCAACCGCTCCACGGATCACCGAGATGATGCAGGACCCCGCCGACGGCGATCATGTCGAAGCGTCGCGCCAGCCGTGCCGCCTGCAGCAGGTCGGCCTGCACGTAGTCGATCCCGGAGACACCGAGTGCTGCCGTCATGCGCCGCGCGTAGGCCAGGCTGGCGAGGCTCAGATCGATCGCGAGCACCTTGGCACCGGCCAGAGCCTGCACGGTCTCGATCGCGTGCTGGCCGGTGCCGCAGCCTGCCACCAGCACCTCCAGCGTGCCTTCCGCAGGCGGCGGCGTCGCCACGCCGGGAAATCTGTCGGTCAGCCAGTCGGCGAGCTGGACCCGATAGGCGGGCTTGATCGTCGCCACCCAGCGCGGATACGGATTCTCCTCGTACTGGTCGCGGACCCGCCTCGATACGTCGTCCTCGATGGAAGTGGCGCGCGCGATGCTGTCGCGAAGCCGCCGTTCCTCGGCCGGCTCGCCGACTTGTTGCGCGAGCAGGGCCACGACCTCCGACAGTCGGCCGCCGGTGAGCAGGCGGGCGGCTCCGTCGAGCGATCCCAGCGACAGGTACATGGCGAAGACGGCGAGCTTCGCATCCGCCGGTGCGGCACCGCCGGCGAGGTCGGTCTCGATCGCTCGGCCCAGGAGCGCCAGCGCATCGCCCTCGGCGTCCGAACGGCGCCAGGCATACTCGTTGATGAAGCATTGCCGGGCCAGCCGGCACGCGTCGATGATCACCTCGGTGTCCAGGGCGGCACCCGAGGCCGCCGCGTGCAGGATCTCGCGGCGCTGTTCCGTCAACTGTTGTTCGATGTCTCGATGCGGAATCGGAACGAGTTCGAGCAGGGTGCAAAGCAGCGGGTCCCGCGCGTCGAAACGTTGCAGAGCCACGATGGCACAGATCGCAGCCGCCAGATCTCGCGGACGGGTCCAGCGTTCGCGCAGCGCGCGTTGCAGCAGGACGCGAAGTCCCGGGATCTCGAGCGGCGGCGACAGCGCGAGCACGCAATCGACGAACTGCACACGCAACCTCGTGGTGTCGACGTGAAGCAACGCGGCACAGGCGGAGCGCAACCCCGCCTCCGCGGCGTCGGCGGCGAGGCAGGCGTCGATCAGGCCCTCGTGGGCGAGCGCGAAGTCAGGCCGCAGCACGACGGCGCGGGTGAACGCGGCCGCCGCCTCGGTCCTGCCCAGCGCCAGCCATGCAGCGCCCAGACCATGATGCGCCTCCGCGAGCCGGCCGTCGAAACGTGACGCCGCCTGATAGGCCGCGGCGGCCTCCGCCGGACGTTGCAGCTCGATCAGGGCGTTGCCGAGATTGAGCAGGGTCGCAGCACTCGGCTGCAGCTCGGCGACGCGTCGGTAGTGTCGCTCGGCGTCGACCGGCCGCGCGACCGCCCGGTAGGCTTCGGCGAGGCCGTCATGGATCGCGGCGATATCCGGCGCTGCCGCGGCCGCCTCCGTGAAGTGCGCGATCGCCTCGGCCAGCCGTCCTTGCCGGCGCGCGATCTCGCCGCGCAGGTGCAACGCTCGGGCATGACCCAGTTCGGCGGAGGGTGCGCGCCGCTGCGACTTCGCAGCGACGCGACGCTCTTTGCGGTTCATTGATCTGCTCCCCAGCCATCGGGAGTGTGGGGCATCGCGCCTGATCTGCACAGCCCGGCATCGATGTGGAAGAAGCGGATCGGAACGCTCCTGGAGCGCGTCGTCGACCGAGTTTCATCCTCGGTCGTCCGGACGCGGTGCTGCGTCAGGATGCAAGGAGTTTTGATATCGTATCATTATCGTTCGCCGTGATGTGGCATCATTCAAAGATCATCCGCCATCCCGAAGCGAGGATGCGGAGCGAGTTCGTTGCGGCCTCGTAGCCGCGACGTGTCGCGATCCGGCGAGACGAGGGATACGCCTCCGAAAATCGAGGAAGCCTGTCGGAGGCGATCACTTCGTCGAACGCGGTCGGCAGGCATCGTCACGTCGAGACCGACCGGCTGAGGCCAAGGTGCAGCGGGCGTCGCAACGCCGCTTTCAGGTGGCGCATCCGGATGCACCCGGCAGTGGCGTTGCGGCGGCCATGGATCAGGCCCTCGAAGACCTCCCGACCGGGACAGCCCGCGGGCCGAGCGCCGTCGCCGCATTACCGCTCGACACCCGCCGCGATCGCGCCAATATGCGTTCGTCCGCCTCGTGGAGGAACATGATGCCCGACAATCAACCGGGACAACCGGTCGCGGCCTCGAACCTGATCAACGTGCCCCGCCTGATCACCGGCTATTTCGCTGGCAAGCCGGACGTGTCCCTCCCCGCCGAGCGGGTGGCGTTCGGCACCTCGGGGCATCGCGGCACCGCCGGCCAGAACAGCTTCAACGAGATGCACATCCTGGCGATCAGCCAGGCGATCTGCCTGTACCGGCAGGAGGCGGGCATCGACGGCCCGCTGTTTCTCGGCCGCGATACCCACGCGCTGTCCGAGCCCGCCTTCGTCAGCGCGGTCGAGGTGTTCGCGGCCCACGGTGTGACGGTGATGGTCGACGCGCAGGACGGCTACACGCCGACGCCCGTCGTGAGCCACGCGATCCTGACCTATAATCGCGGCCGCCTCGAGAGCCTCGCCGACGGGGTGCTGATCACGCCCTCGCACAACCCGCCGGAGGATGGCGGCTTCAAATACAATCCTCCGCATGGCGGCCCGGCCGCATCCGACGTCACCGACCGGATCGAGCAGATGGCGAACCGCATCCTCGCCGAGGGCCGCGAGATCCGTCGCCTGAGCTACGCCGCCGCCCTCAGCTCCGGCCTGGTGCGGCGGCACGACTACGTCGCGGCCTACGTGGACGACCTCGCCTCGGTGGTCGACATGCAGGCGATCGCCGCCAGCGGGCTGCGCATCGGCATCGACCCGCTCGGCGGTGCCGCGGTGCGCTACTGGGATCCGATCATCGCGCGCTACGGCCTGCAGGCCACGGTGGTCAACGAGCTGGTCGATCCGACCTTCCGCTTCATGACCGCGGACTGGGACGGCAAGATCCGCATGGACTGCTCGTCGGCCTACGCGATGGCCGGGCTGATCGGCAACTGCGCGCAGTTCGACCTGGCCTTCGCCAACGACCCCGACGCGGACCGGCACGGCATCGTCACCCGCTCGGGCGGGCTGATGAACCCCAACCACTACCTGACGGCGGCGATCGAGTACCTGTTCACCCACCGCCCGGGCTGGAGCCCCGATGCCGGGATCGGCAAGACCATCGTGTCGTCGAGCAGCATCGACCGCATCGCGGCGCGGCTCGAGCGCCGCCTGGTCG
The DNA here is from genome assembly GCA_964242335.1 of uncultured Acetobacteraceae bacterium. GTDB lineage: Bacteria > Pseudomonadota > Alphaproteobacteria > Acetobacterales > Acetobacteraceae > Lichenicoccus. The sequence goes on from CAXTAY010000027.1 coordinate 38,899, forward strand.
AGGTGCCGGTGGGCTTCAAGTGGTTCGTCGACGGGCTGACCGACGGCTCGCTCGGGTTCGGCGGCGAGGAGAGCGCCGGTGCTTCGTTCCTGCGCCGCGACGGCACGGTGTGGTCGACCGACAAGGACGGGCTGATCCTGGGGCTGCTCGCCGCCGAGATGACCGCGGTGACCGGCCAGGATCCGGCGCAGCGCTACGCCGTCCTGACCGAGACCCTGGGTGCGCCGGCCTACGCCCGGATCGACGCGCCGGCCTCGCCCGCGCAGAAGAAGCTGCTGAAGAGCCTCAGGCCGGAGCAGGTCAGCGCCGACCGGCTCGCCGGCGAGCCGATCCTGCAGCGCCTGACCGCGGCACCGGGCAACCAGCAGCCGTTCGGCGGCCTCAAGATCGTGACCGAGCGGGGATGGTTCGCGGCCCGGCCTTCTGGCACCGAGGACGTCTACAAGATCTACGCCGAGAGCTTCGTGGACGGCGAGCACCTCCGGCAGATCCAGCAGGAAGCGCAGGCGATCGTGACGCAGACCTTCGAGGCAGCGGGGCTATAAAGAACCAGGCGCATAGAGGGGGAAACAATGGCCAAGCCGGACTTCAAGGCACGCTACGGCAACTTCATCGGCGGCGAATGGGTCGAACCGAACGCCGGCCGCTACTTCGAGAACAGCTCGCCGGTGAACGGCCAGCTGCTGTGCGAGATCGCTCGCTCCGATGCCTCCGACGTCGAGCGCGCGCTCGACGCCGCGCACGCCGCTCGCGATGCCTGGGGCAGCACCAGCCCGGCCACGCGGGCGGGGATCCTGACCGCGATCGCGAGCCGGATGGAGGACAACCTGTCGCTGCTGGCGCAGGCGGAGAGCTGGGACAACGGCAAGCCGATCCGCGAGAGCACCGCCGCCGACGTGCCGCTGGCGATCGACCATTTCCGCTACTTCGCCGGCGCCATACGCGCGCAGGAAGGCGGCATCTCGGAGATCGACGGCGACACCGTCGCCTACCATTTCCACGAGCCGCTCGGCGTGGTCGGGCAGATCATCCCGTGGAACTTCCCACTGCTGATGGCCTGCTGGAAGCTGGCTCCCGCACTAGCCGCCGGCAACTGCGTGGTGATCAAGCCCGCTGAGCAGACCCCGGCCTCGATCCTGGTGTGGGCGGAGCTGATCGGCGACCTGCTGCCGCCGGGCGTGCTCAACATCGTCAACGGCTTCGGGCTGGAGGCCGGCAAGCCTCTGGCCTCCAGCCCGCGCATCGCCAAGATCGCCTTCACCGGCGAGACCACCACCGGCCGGCTGATCATGCAGTACGCCAGCCAGAACCTGATCCCGGTGACGCTGGAGCTCGGCGGCAAGTCGCCGAATATCTTCTTCGCCGACGTGATGCGCGAGGACGACGACTACCTCGACAAGGCGATCGAGGGCTTCGTCATGTTCGCGCTCAACCAGGGCGAGGTCTGCACCTGCCCGAGCCGGGCGCTGATCCACCACTCGATCTACGACCGCTTCATGGAGCGCGCGCTGCACCGCGTGGCCGCGATCCGGCAGGGCGATCCGCTTGATCCGCAGACCATGATCGGCGCGCAGGCCTCCAGCGAGCAGCTCGAGAAGATCCTCAGCTACTTCGACATCGGCCGTCAGGAGGGGGCTGAGATCCTGATCGGCGGCGAGCGCAACTATCTCGAGGGCGAGCTCGCCGGCGGCTACTACGTCAAGCCGACGGTGTTCCGCGGCCACAACAAGATGCGCGTGTTCCAGGAGGAGATCTTCGGCCCGGTGGTCTCTGTCACCACCTTCCGCGACGACGACGAGGCGCTGCAGATCGCCAACGACACGCTCTACGGGCTCGGCTCGGGAGTGTGGAGCCGCGACGCCAACCGCTGCTACCGCTTCGGCCGCGCGATCAAGGCGGGCCGGGTCTGGACCAACTGCTATCACGCCTACCCGGCGCATGCGGCGTTCGGCGGCTACAAGCAGTCCGGCATCGGCCGCGAGAACCACAAGATGATGCTCGACCACTACCAGCAGACCAAGAACATGCTGGTCAGCTACAGCAGCAAGAAGCTCGGCTTCTTCTGATGCGGGTGACGGCGACGGCCGGGGCGCTCGAGCTGATCGAGCGCCTGCGTGCGCAGCATGGGCCGTTGCTGTTCCACCAGTCCGGCGGCTGCTGCGACGGCTCGTCGCCGATGTGCTACCCGCAGGGCGAGTTCATCGTCGGCGACCATGACGTGCGGCTGGGCGAGATCGGCGGGGCGCCGGTCTATATCGGCGCGGCGCAATTCGCGGTCTGGCGCCACACCCAGCTGATCATCGACGTGGTGCCGGGGCGCGGCGGCATGTTCTCGCTGGAGAACGGCAGCGAGCAGCGCTTCCTGACCCGCGGCCGGACCTTCACCGACGACGAGATGCGACGGCTGGGTGAGGCGGAGGTTCCGGGTGAGGCGCGGGTCTGACCACGAGGTGGCAGGCCGCGGGTTGACGGTTGACGAGGCGGCGGGCTTCGCCGAGATCGCGCTCGGCCACGTCGCGCGCGAATACCCGCACAAGCTCGACCATGTGCTGTCCGGACCGCCCGATGCGCCGCTCGCGCCGTCGGCGCTGCACCCGGTGTTCCACGGCAGCTTCGACTGGCACTCCTGCGTGCACGGCTACTGGCTGCTGGCGAGCCTGCTGCGCGAGCAGCCGGAGCTGCCGCAGGCGGCGCGGATCAAGCAGCTGTTCGACGCGCGGCTGACGCGACCGGCGCTGGAGGCCGAGCGAGACTATTTCCTCGGCCCGCACGCGGCAAGCTTCGAGCGACCCTATGGCTGGGCCTGGCTGCTGATGCTCGACGCCGAGCTGCACCGTCACACGGGTCCGGGCGGGGTGCGATGGGCGGCGGCGATCCGCCCGCTCTCGACGCTGATCGCAGGGCGCCTGCGGCTGCATCTCGCCCGCTCACCCTACCCGGTGCGTCACGGCGCCCACGCCAACACCGCGTTTGCCCTGGCGCTGGCGGTCGAGTACGCGCGGATCCACGACGACGCCCCGCTGCTGGCAGGGCTGCGGGATGCCGCCTGGCGCTGGTACGGCGGCGACGTTGACTGCCAGGCCTGGGAGCCGGGCGGAGACGAGTTCCTGTCGCCGTCGCTAATCGAGGCGGAAGCGATGCGCCGGCTGTTGCCGCGCGACCGCTTCCTCGCCTGGTTCGACGGCTTCCTGCCCGACCTGGCGCGAGGCCGTCCCGCGAGCCTGTTCGTCCCGGCGGAGGTCACGGACCGCGCCGACGGCAAGATCGTGCACCTGGACGGCCTCAACCTGAGCCGCGCCTGGTGCCTGTCCGGTCTGGCCTCGGCGCTGGCGGACGAGGACCACGCGAAGGCCGAGGCGATGCGCGGCGCCGCGGCGCGACACCTGCAGGCGGCGCTCCCGCACGTCGCCGGCGACTACATGGGCGAGCACTGGCTGGCGAGCTTCGCCGCCCTCGCCCTGCGCGGCGGCGCCACACGGACATGAGTCCGCGGTTCCGCAAAGCACGAGCGAGGGCCTTGCATCAGCCAGGATCTTGCACGAGACAGGAGCCTCGGTGAGGCGGGACCGTGTCTGGTCTGCCGCACCGGATCTGCTTGCGGCAGCCGGCTTCTGCGCGGCAGGATAGCGTGCGGAGCCGCAAGAAGTCGGTCGATGGGAGTTTGATCCGCCATGTCAGAGACCTCTAATCATTGGGCGCCCGGTGCGGCGTCGCTGCAGGCGATGACCGACGAACAGTTTCTCGTCGCCTGGCATGAAGCCCTCGGTTCGGGCGACGAGGCGAGGATCGAGCTGATCGAGGGCAACGCACGGCACCGGTTCCATATCGGCGACTGGCGCTCACGCTACGTCGCCCAGCATCCGCAGCAGACGCGTTACCCGACCGCCAAGTAATTCCGCGCGGGGCGGCGTCCGGCCGTTGCCGGGCGCCGCGTCACGGGCAGCAACGCGCAGGCGTGCCAGCCTGGAGCGTG
>CAXTAY010000027.1:42971-50438 GCA_964242335.1 uncultured Acetobacteraceae bacterium
TTGCCGGGCGCCGCGTCACGGGCAGCAACGCGCAGGCGTGCCAGCCTGGAGCGTGCCAGCCTGGAGCGTGCCAGCCTGGAGCGTGCCGGCCCGGTGCACTTCCGGGGGCGCCGACCACAGGAGCCGCCCGTGACCCACAACGCCCTCACCGCGCGCAAGCAGATCGACGACATCGTCGCCGAGAGCGGCCGCCAGGGTCTGTCCAAGACGCTGGGCAAGGTCAGCATCACCGCGATGGGCGTGGGTGCGATCATCGGCGCCGGCATCTTCGTGCTCACCGGGACCGCGGCGGCACGCTACGCCGGGCCGGCGATCATGCTCTCCTTCATCCTGGGCGGCGTCGCCTGCGCCTTCGTCGGGCTCTGCTACGCCGAACTCGCCGCCCTGCTGCCGGTCAGCGGCAGCACCTACACCTACGCCTACGCGACCATGGGCGAGCTGGTCGCCTGGATCATCGGCTGGGACCTGATCCTCGAATACGCGGCCGGCTCGGCGACGGTGGCGGTGGGCTGGTCCGGCTACTTCGTCAGCCTGCTCGGCAGCTGCGGCCTGCAGTTCCCGGCACGCCTCGCCGCGGCACCCGGCAGCCCGGTCACCCTGGCGGACGGCAGCCACGCGCACGCGCTGCTCAACCTGCCGGCGGTCGGGATCGTGCTGCTGCTCACCCTGCTGCTGATGCTGGGCACCAGGGAGTCCGCCCGCCTCAACACGATCATGGTGGCGGTCAAGCTGATGGTGGTGCTCGCCTTCGTCTGCGTCGGCGCCGCCTTCGTGCATCGCGCGAACTGGTTCCCGCTGATCCCCGCCAACTCCGGCCGCTTCGGCGCCTATGGCTGGAGCGGCATCCTGCGCGGCGCCGGCGTGGTGTTCTACGCCTATATCGGCTTCGACGCGGTCTCCACCGCGGCACAGGAAGCGCGGCGCCCGCAGAGCGACATGCCGGTCGGCATCCTCGCCTCGCTGCTGATCTGCACCGTGCTGTACATGGCCGTCGCCGCGGTGCTGACCGGCATCGTGCCTTACGCGAAGCTCAACGTCGCCGATCCGATCGCCGTCGCCACCGACGCGATCGGCATCGGCTGGTTCTCGCTGCTGATCAAGGTCGGCGCGCTCACCGGCCTGACCACGGTCATCCTGGTGTTCCTGTACGGACAGAGCCGCATCTTCTACACGATGGCGCATGACGGGTTGCTGCCCGCGCTGTTCGCGCACGTGCATCCGCGCCTGCAGACCCCGTATCGCAGCCAGGCGCTGATCGGCGGCGGTGCCGCGCTGGTGGCAGGGCTGGTGCCGCTCACCGTGCTCGGCGAGATGGTCAGCATCGGCACGCTGTTCGCCTTCATCCTGGTGTGCGGCGCGGTGATCCGGCTGCGGCAGACCGATGGCCGCATCAAGCGACCGTTCCGGGTCCCCGGGGTGCCATGGGTGCCGGTGCTCGGCATCGGATTCTGCCTGGTGCTGATGGCGGGGCTGCCGCTCGCCACCTGGCTGCGCCTGATCGTGTGGCTGATCCTCGGACTGGGTCTGTATTTCGGCTACGGGCGGCACCATTCCACGTTGCGCAGCCGCCCGTGAGGTGACGCGACGACGGGGGCGGGCTCAGCTCAGCGGCGGCAGCCGGGTCAGCAGGCCGACCAGTTCGGCCTGGCTGCGCGTGCGGGTCTTGGCGAACACCTGCTTGATCTGCGAGCGGATGGTCTCGTGCGAGACCTTGAACAGCCTGGCCAGCTCGCCGATCTTGTTGCCGCCGGCGAGGCCGATCGCGAGCCGGGCCTCCGCCGGCGTGAGGTCGAACAGCCCCTGCAGCATCTCGCTGCCGGGCAGCGCGCGCGGCGACAGGCTGGTGATGACGACCAGGCTGCCGCCTTCGCTCCGGCTGCCCTCCTCGAGACCGGCCATCGGCACCAGATGCAGGATCGCCGGCGGCTCGCTCTCGCTGGTCGGCAGGAAGATGCTCAGGCGCCGGGCCGAGCCGCCGCGCAGCCTGGTCAGCGCCTGGTCGTAGCGTTGCATGACCTCCGCGCCCGAGAGCACGATCCGCCCGTCGAGGATGCTCACGCCGTGCATCGCGGAGTCGAACAATGCGTTCACGGCCAGCACCGTCCCGTCATTGCCGATCGCCGCGGCAGGCAGCCCCATCAGCTGGAAGGCGTCGACGGCCGACTGTGCCTGCATGCGCTAGAGCGGCAGGGTGCGAGCGGTTGAGCACGACATGACCCGATGGATCATGTTCTAGCAGAGCTCGGTTATAACAGACATCGCTTCAGGATCCACAAGCCGCCGCCGTATTGTTGTCCTTCGTCGTCTCCGTTCAATAGAGTTTCACGGAGAATCGCGGAACGGCATCCGTTTTAGCGGCTTTTTATTTCACCCGATGCGGGCGCAAGCGATTTGATATTACGCTACATCCGGTTGAACGCGTCGAGCGCGGCGATCTTGTAGGCTTCCGCCAGCGTCGGGTAGTTGAACGTGTTCTCGATGAAGTAGTCGATGGTGCCGTGCAGGTTCAGCACCGCCTGGCCGATATGCACCAGCTCGGTGGCACCCTCGCCGATGATGTGCACGCCGAGCAGGCGGCGATCGTCGGTGGCGAAGATCATCTTCATCATGCCGCCGCGCAGCCCCATGATGTGGCCACGCGAGGTCTCACGTAGCCGCGCGATGCCGCACTCGTAGGGGATCCGCTTCTCGCGCACCTGCTCCTCGGTCATGCCGACGGTGGAGATCTCCGGCACCGCGTAGATCCCGTAGGGGAAGAATTTCGGCGCCGGCGGCAGCTTGAGGCCGAAGGCGTGGCACGCGGCGATCCGCCCCTGCTCCATCGAGGTGGAGGCAAGGCTGGGGAAGCCGATCGCGTCGCCGGCGGCGTAGATGGTCGGGATCCGGGTCTGCAGCGTCGCCTCGTCGACCAGGATGCGGCCGCGCGGATCCGGCTCGATGCCGATCGCCTCCAGCCCCAGCCCATCGGCGGCGACCACCCGGCCGGCGGCGTGCAGCAGCATCTCCGAGCGCACCACGCGGCCGCCATCGAGGTACACCACCGCGTGGTCGTTCTCGATCGACACGCGGTCGACCTTGGAGCCGGTGCGCAGCGCCACGCCGCGGTCGCGCAGCTCGTGCACCAGCTCCTCGATGATCTCGCGATCGATGAAGTCGAGGAAGCTGGAGCGCCCCTCGACCAGCGTCACCTTGACGTCGAGCGCGCTGAAAATGGTCGCGTACTCCACCCCGATCACGCCGGCGCCGATCACCGTCAGGCTGCGCGGCAGGTGGTCGATGCCGATGATCTCGTCGCTGTCGAGCACGATCCTGCCGTCGAACGGCACCCCCTCGGGGCGGCGCGTCACCGTGCCGACCGCGATCAGCACCTTGCCGGCATGGATCCGCCTCGACTCGCCTGCACTCGTCAGCACCTCGATCTCGTGCGGGCTCTCGAAGCGCGCGGCACCGCGCAGGGTCTCGACCCGGTTGCGGCTGAACTGATGCTCGAGCCCGTCGACCTCGAAGCCGAGCGTCTTGCCGAGACGCTCGGTGAGGTCGGCGGCGGCGATGTCGTGGCGCGCGCGGTAGCCGCGGCCGTAGAAGCCGCGCTCGCGAAAGCCGGTCAGGTTGAGCACGGTCTCGCGCAGGGTCTTGGACGGGATGGTGCCGGTATGCACGCACACGCCGCCGACGCGCTTGTCGCGTTCGATCACCAGCACCGAGCGGCCCAGCTTGGCGGCCTGCACCGCGGCGCGACGGCCGGCCGGCCCGCTGCCGATGACGGCGAAGTCGACGTTGTCCTGCATCACGGGAACTCTCCTTGGCGTGCCTCGCGGCCGGCCGCCGGCTCAGCCGAGCCTGATCTCGCGCAGGCGCTGCAGCAGGTAGGCGTGCGCGGTGATCGGCTCGGAAAAATGGTCGCCGCCTTCGCTGGCCACGCATCCGGGCAGCGAGCGGATCTCGTACTCCATGTTCGGCGCCAGGAAGAACGGCATCGAGTAGCGGCTGGCCGGTGCGGCGCGTCCCGCCGGCTCCTGCTCCGGATTGACCACGCGGTGCGTCGTGGAGGGATAGACGCGGTTGGTCAGGCGCTGGAGCATGTCGCCCACATTGACCACCAGGCTGCCCGGGGCCGCCTCGATCGGCAGCCAGGCGCCGTCGCGGGTCAGCACCTGCAGGCCGGACGCGGTGGCACCGACCAGGAGCGTGATCAGGCTGATGTCCTCGTGCGCCTCCGCCCGCACCGCCGGCAGGTCCTGCGGCCGCACCGGCGGATAGTGCAGCGCGCGCAGGATCGAGTTGCCGCGGTCGGTCAGGGCGGCGAAGAAGTCGTGCGCCAGTCCCAGATCCTCGGCGATCGCCGACAGCACCACGGCGCCGGCCTGCTGCATCGCGGCGTAGAGCGCCAGCGCATGCTCGCGGAACGCCGGAACCTCGTCTGGCCAGACGTTCGGGTGCAGCACCGGATCGTCGGCCGGCGCGTCGTCGCGGCCGACATGGAAGAACTCCTTGAGGTCGGGGACGGTGCTGGTGCGCGCCGTCTCCACCTTGAAGCCGACATAGCCGCGTCTGCTCGCCGGTCGCGCGTAGCGCTGCTTGACCGCCTCGGGCAGCGAGAAGAATCGCTCGAACTCCGCATACGCCGCGTCGATGCGGTGCTGCGGGATCGGGTGATGGCTGAAGCAGCAGAAGCCGAAGCGGCGATATGCCGCACCCAGCTCGGAGACGAACGCCGCGCGGTCGTGGGTGAACCTGCGCATGTCGAGCGTCGGCACGTGCATTCTAGAGCATCCCCTTCAGACGCAGCATCCCGAAGGCCGCGATCGTCACCATGCAGCTGATGCGTCCGTCGCGGATCATCGCCTCGACCTCGGCGACCGGCAACTGGCGGCTGACCATGTCCTGCTCGGTGCTCTCGCGCGCCTGATCTCGCTGCGCGAGCCCGGTCGCCAGGAACACGTGGCCCTTCTGGTTGGAGTAGCCGGCACCCTGGAACAGCACGCCGACATGGCGCAGCTGCGAGGCGACTAGCCCGGTCTCCTCGCGCAGCTCGCCGGCGGCGACGCTCTCCGGGGTGGCGTCCGGGCTCTGTTCCCACATCCCCATCGGCAGCTCCCACAGCCGCTGCCGGATCGGATAGCGATATTGTTCCACCATCGCGAGCCAGGGAGCCGGCGACGTGCCGAGTGCCGCGATCACCACGAAATCGCTGCGCTCGACCACGCCGTACAGACCGTCGGAGCCGTCCCGGCGGCGGATGATGTCCTCGCGCAGGCGCAGCCACCGGTTCTCGTAGGCGATCCGGCTCGACAGGGTGACGATTTCCGGCATGCTCATGCTCCATGCAGCAGGCGTGAGCTTGCCCGTCGCGGCCCAGGATTGAAACCGATCGGTGTCTGCGACCGTGCTCTCGCTCCGCCCGCTCTCCCGAGCCCTGCACGCCTCGCCGACCGCGCGGATCGTCGCCACGGTCTTCCTGAACCTGCTCTGCTACGTCACCATCGGGCTGCCGCTCGCGGTCATACCAGGCTTCACCCGCGACACGCTGGGGTTCGATGCGGTGCTCGCCGGACTCGCGGTATCGCTGCAGTATCTCGCCACCTTCGCCAGCCGTGCTCCGGCCGGCCGCCTGGTGGACGGCGCCGGGCCGAAGTGCTCCGTGATGATCGGCCTCGCGAGCTGCATGATCGCCGGGCTGCTGCTGGTCGCGACCGGCCAGCTGGCGCTCGCCCTGCCGGACCGACCCGCGCTCGCCCTGCTCACGCTGCTCGCCAGCCGGCTGGTGCTCGGCGTGGCCGAGAGCCTGACCGCCACCGGCTCGATCAGCTGGGCGATCGGCCGGGTCGGGCCGGGCCGAACAGCGCAGGTGATCTCCTGGAACGGCATGGCCTCCTATGGCGGGATCGCGCTCGGCGCGCCGCTCGGCGTGATCCTGGCGCACCGGGGCAATGCGGCGGAGGGGTTCACCCTGCTCGGCCTGCTGCCGGTGCTGCTCGGCGGCATCGGCCTGACACTGGCGGCACGGCGGCCGGCCGTGCCGCCGGTCCCGGGCGAGCGTCTGGCCTTCCTCGCCATCCTCGGCCGGGTGCTGCCGTACGGCGCGGTGCTGAGCCTCGGCTCGGTCGGCTTCGGCGTGATCGCCGCCTTCATCACCCTGTTCTACGCGGCGCATGGCTGGCCGGCGCGCGGCTGGACCGGTGCCGCCAGCGCCCTCTCGGCGTTCGGGCTGGTGTTCATCGCGGCCCGCCTGGCCTTCGCCACCGCCATCGTCCGGCATGGCGGCCTGCGGGTCGCCATCGTCTCGCTGGCGGTGGAGGCCGTCGGGCTGATGATCCTGTGGCGGTCGGGGGATGCGCGGATCGCCCTGTGCGGCGCCGCACTGACCGGCGCCGGGTTCGCCCTGGTGTTCCCGGCGCTCGGGGTGGAGGCGGTCCGGCGGGTCGGTCCGGAGAATCGCGGCGCCGCACTCGGTGCGTACTCGGTGTTCCTCGACGTCTCGCTCGGCCTCTCCGGGCCGTTGCTCGGGCTGATCGCCAACCATGCCGGCTACGCCGCGCTGTTCCTGGCGGCGTCGGCGGCCTGCCTCATCGGCGTGTCGCTGACCGTCTGGCTGCTGTCGCGAAGCGGTTGCCGCTGAACCGGGATGTGTCACGGCCGGGCGTCGCTGGGCGCCGCATGGCATGATCGGCGCGGGCCCGCTAGGCTCGGACGCATGATCCAGACCGGAGAGTTCAGCCCCATGCCGCAACCCGCCGCCGTCGCCGTGTTCTGCGGGTCGCGCTTCGGTGCCGACCCGGCATACGCGACCGCCGCGCGCGCCGCCGGAGAGGGACTCGCGCGCGCCGGCATCAAGCTGATCTACGGGGGCGGCAAGGTCGGCCTGATGGGCCTGCTGGCGGACGCCGCGATCGAGGCCGGCGGGATGGTGAGCGGGATCATCCCGCATTTCCTGTCGACGCGGGAGGTGATGCACGAGCGCGTCACCGACCTCACCGTGACGGACTCCATGCACAGCCGAAAGCAGAGCATGTTCTCCCAAGCCGATGCGTTCCTGGTGCTGCCGGGCGGCCTCGGCACGTTCGACGAGGCGATCGAGATCATCACCTGGCGCCAGCTGCGGCTGCACGACAAGCCGATCCTGATCGCCGACATCGCCGGGTGGGCGCGGCCGCTGCTGGCCGCGGTCGAGGGCGCGATCGACGGCGGCTTCGCCGATGCCTCGGCGCGACGACTATTCACCGTGGTGCCGAGCATCGAGGCGGCACTGCAACAGCTCGGGACCGTGCTGCCGGGGCACGACACCGCGCGGGCCGCGGATGCCGCACGGCTCTAGCGCCGGCAGCTCCGGGTGCCACCTGCGGCACCCGGACGGGCCGCGGTCGGCGGCTCCGGCCGGCTTGCGGCGTGCTCGCCCCGCCTGTATACGCGCCTGCAGCCGGAGTGTAGCTCAGCCTGGTAGAGCACTGTGTTCGGGACGCAGGGGCC
>CAXTAY010000028.1:0-50321 GCA_964242335.1 uncultured Acetobacteraceae bacterium
GGAAGAGACGGCCTGCTCGAACATGATCGCCTCTGGTTTCCACACAGTCTCGGTCTGCAGCCGTGACGGAGCGGCGGGAAGTCACGGCGCGGCGCTACCGCCGGTTCCGCTGCCGGAACTGCGGATGACAGATCAACGAGCGTAGCAGCGGCGTGCTGAACCGGACCTGCCTGCCAAGCGACGTCCTCGCCTTCCTGGTGTTCTGCCGTCTGCGCCACCGGCTGACCCTGCGGGATCTGAGCGAGATCCCGGCCTGTGCGGGATCGAGGTGAGCCACGACGCGGTTCGTGATTGTGAGACGAAGCTGCTGCCGTTCATGGGCGACGCGCTGCGCAAACGCCGGCACGGCAAGCGGCGCGGCTCCAGCACGAGCTGGCACGTTGATGAGACCCATCTGAAGGTCCGCGGCCACTCGAGCTACTTCTACCGAGCGATGCATGCACGGCTTCAAGAGCCATGATGCCGCCAGTCGCTTCTGCCGCGAGCATGGTGAACTCCGCGATCTCCCCCGACCCCGACACCGTCACGAACAGGTCGTCTCTGCTTCCCCCCGCCGCTCCCGCTTCGTCAGGGCGACCCGCATCGCGCTCAACATCATGCAGAACGCGTGATCAGCCGCCTCCCCACGCTGAAGACCAGAATGCCAGAGCGAGAGCTGACAGATCCGGTCGACCATACACCGGACGTTCGGCACGTCCCGGCAGCGCTGCCGCGGCCACTGAATGCGCAACGCCCTTTCCTACATCGCGAAGGCCCAGCAGAGCGTGGCAGCGGCCGCCTTGCGCCAGACGTTCATCCAGCCTGACCTTGCCTCTGCCAGCCAGGCATTGAGACGAGTCGCTGGCCAGCTGCGTGACAACTGGCCGAAGCTCGGAAAGTTCATCCACGACAGCGAGACCGACGTGCTGGCGCACATGGATCTTCCGACCCACCACCGCACCTGGATCCACTTCACGAAGTCGCCGGAGCGCGTGAAAAGGAGGTCAAGCGGAGGGCTGACGTCGTCGGGATTTTCCCAATCGAGGCCTCAATCATCCGCCTGATCGGCACCGTGCTGCTCGAGGCGAAAGACGATTGGCAGATCCAGCATCTCTACATGCAGACCAAACCGATTGTCGAGCTCATGGCGTCCATCATCAATGTGGAGCCCGCTCAACTTGGCACCGAAGCCGCTCGACGGACGACCACCTTCAGCTACATGCGAATTTCCACATGTTGACCGACACGACCCTGGTTTGCCACAGGCGCTAGGCTTGCCCTCGGGATCATGCGGAGCGCGTGACCGGACACGCTCCTACAAACAACCATCGTGAGGCTGGCGCGAGTGCTGACGGAGTCCTTGAGGCTACGTCGTACTCGCTTCACGCGAAGCGGGCTGATCAACTAGCCTAACCTGACTTTTTCTAGGAAGACCTCGATCTCGGCCGTCAGCTGCTCGGCCTGATGCGCCATCTCGGAGGCAGCTCCCAGCACCTGCTGAGATGCCTCGTCGGTTTCCGCTGCTCCTCGACCGACCTGCTGGATGTTGCTGGTCACCTCACTTGTGCCGGCGGCGGCTTGACCCACGCTGAGCGCGATCGCCCGTGTTGCCAGCCCTTGCTCTTCCACCCGGGAAGCGATCGTCGTGCCGATCATGCTTACCTCGCTGATGGTAGCGGCTATCCCTCCGATTGCCGTAACCGCCTCATGAGTAGCCACCTGCATCTGAGTAATCTGCTGCCGTATGTCTTCGGTGGCTTTAGTCGTCTGAGCAGCCAAAGCCTTTACTTCGCTAGCCACGACGGTAAAGCCTCTTCCGGCATCTCCAGCTCGTGCCGCCTCGATAGTAGCATTCAGAGCCAGCAGGTTTGTTTGCCCGGCGATCGTACTGATCAATCCGACCACGTCGCCGATCCGCCGCGCACCATCGGCGAGAGCATGCACGATCTCGTCTGTGCGGCGCGCCTCGTTAGCCGCGCGGCCGGCGATAGTAGCAGACTGTGTCACTTGTCGGGTTATCTCAGCCACCGAAGCTGCTAGTTGCTCCGCCGCTGCTGCGACTGTCTGCACGTTTGCCGAAGCCTGCTCTGCCGCAGTCGCAACGACGGTCACCTGGCCGGTGGCCCGCTTGGCGAACCCGGACATCGATCCCGCTGTTGCCTGTAGACCGCTCGCTGCCGAGGATACTGTACTTACTCTTGCGCCTACCATAGCTTCGAATGTGCGAGTGCTTTCGGCAAGATGGTCGGCTCGTTGCTGCTTGGCCTTCTGCTCTTCCTCGCGTGCGGCAGTATCCGCACGCGCGATTAATGCTTGATCCTTAAACACCTGAACAGCTTGCGCCATGCGACCGACTTCATCCTTGCGACCGCAGGCCGGCACGGCTGCGTCGAGCTTGCCCGCGGCAAGATCGATCATGGCGCCACGTATCACACCTAGTGGTCGAAAGATGCGGCGTACAACTATGAACAAGGCGCCGCTTCCAACCATCATCATTAGCAAGGCACCCAGAGCGGCCATACGCTCAACCGTCCCGACGACGGCAAGATACTCAGCCTTCTTCACGCCGACGAAGAGGATACCAACCACCTCACCCCGAGCATTTTTGAGCGGATCGTAGGCCGTATAGTAGGTAATACCGAGGATGTCAGTCTCGCCGCGGAAGGTGCGGCCCTCTCTTAGCACAGCGCTATACACCGGGCCTGCTGCAAGACGAGTACCAAGCGCGCGAGACCCATCAGGCCTGAGTATGTTCGTGCTTACCCGAAGGTCACCTCGGAATATAGTCGCAGCGCCGCCGACAATGCTACGCACCTCGTCCACCAGTCGCTCATCGCCGTCCAACAGGTAACCGTTTGCAGCGATCAAGCGGTCTCCCTCAAGGCGAAGAGGGGTATTGGCGGTTCGTTCCTGCAGCAGTTCCTGAGCAACCTTGAGGCTGGTCTCCATCCTCTGTTGAGCGTGCGCGACCATAGAGGCCTGAAACTGCCACATGATGAGGCAAGCAGTCAGTATTACCATGAGGGACAAGATGGCGCCACCGGCTGTTGCAAGCCTTGCTGCGATGCTCCAGCGCGATGGAGGCTTCAGGAGCGATAAGAAGCGGCAAGAGAGCATGCGACACCGGCGGAATTGTCAGCACGAAATATGATGGAAGTGAGTTAACAAGAGGTAACTTTAGCCCGCGAGGCTGCCGCAGTCGTTCCTGCCGAAGATCGGGAGTGACGGATCTGTCGGGCTTTGCGGTAGGATTGTCGTCCACTGGACAAGAGTCGACCGCATTGTGTCCGGGTAGTGGTAAGAGGTAGTCAGGCAGACGAGATGAACTGCGTTTGCTGTGGCTCTAGTGCAGTGAATGAGCGGCACGAAGTTACGCCGCGCCTACCGGTGTTTTCGCTGAAGGGTCTGCGGGCGGCAGTTCAACGAGCGCAGCGGCGGAGTGCTGAACCGGACCTGCCTGCCCAGCGACCTCATTGTTTTCCTAGACTGGCAACCTAATCAACCTGTTGATCCAGATGTGGGATCGTGACTCGCGGTGTTGATCAGGGGATGATCGGCATGAGCGGGCTGAATTGGCTGAGCGATGGGATGTGGGCGGTGCTGGAGCCGCATCTGCCGAGGAACAGGCCAAGCGCGCCGCGCGTGGACGACCGCCGGGTCATCAGCGGCATCCTGCACGTGCTGCGCTCGGGCTACGACGCGGACAAGAAGATGCCGACCACCGCGACGCGCGATATCGCGGCAACCGCGGCCAAGCTCCTACTAGACACCACTCGGACGGGCCAAGAGGAGACGCCGGTGATCAACCCTGAAGACCTTTCGTTCAGTGACATCGCTGCGATCATTACCGACGTGCTCGGCCGCGAGGTCCGCTATCAACAGATCCCGTTCGAGGCGTTCAAAACGCGACTACGCGAGCGCGGCGTGTCAGAGTCGTTCGCGCAAGGCTATGTCGAGTTGATGCAAGCCAAGAACGCAGGCCTGGACAACGTCGCCGAGCGCGCTTCCTCAGTCGCGGCGCCCACCAGCTTTCGCCAGTGGCGCGAGCTGAAGTTCAAGCCCGCGATGGCGGCCGGACGGCTCGGATCTTCCCAAAGTGGCGCTCCGGACGTCGTCCGGCAGGAGTGATGCACTGAACAACAAAGCAATAGGCACGCTGTCTCGCGCCGAAAAGGGGCCGCTGGCGCCACCCCCGGTGCTTGGTGCCGACGCTGGCACGGTCGCCGAGGCCGTGGCCGGTTGGCTGGGGGTCATGGCGACGGTGCACTGATATCTGCTCGATCAGACGCGGGTGTGGGATTGACTCGTTTCGGTGGACACCTTTCCGCTTTTAGCGGAGGTGTTCGTGATGCCGAGAACCCGTCCTCCTTGTTCACCTGAGTTCCGTCGCCAGATGGTGAGCTTGTTCGTGCCGGACGCTTGCCAGAAGATCTTGCCCGCGAGTTCGAGCCGACGGCGCAGCCGATCGGGATGTGGGTTGCCCAGGCCGACAAGCAGGAGGGTCGGCGCGAAGAGACGGTTCCTGGTCTGACCGCGGCCGAGCTGGCTCCAGCGGCCGTCGTCGGCCCATACCGTTGCCGACGATGCCTTGCTGAAGCGGATCAGGACGGTGGACGCCGGTTCGCGCCAGACCTACGGGGCACCCCGCACCCATGCCGAGCTGCGGGTAGGAGGTGAGAGGCATGGCCGCAAGCGCATCGCGCGTCTGATCCGAGACTGGTCGGCGCCAGCCACCGTCACGGCGGTCCGGCGACCACGGTATGGGACAAGGAGGCCCGTCCCGCACCGGACCTGGTGGACCGGAACTTCGTCGCCGTAGGGCCGAACCGGCTGTGGGTAGCCGACATCACCTATGTGCCGACCGCTCCAGGGTTCCTCTACCTGACCGTCGTCCTGGACGCCTGGAGCCGCAAGATCGTGGGCTGGGCAATGGCGAACCACCTGCGCACCGAACTGGTCCTGGACGCGATGGAAATGGCGGTCGGCCAGCAACGGCCCAGGGACGTGACCCATCACAGCGACCAAGGCAGCCAATATACGTCGGTAGCGTTCGGCAAGTGCTGCGGCGAGGCGGCGTGCGGCCCTCCATGGGATCGGTGGGCGACGCCTATGACAACGCCATGGCCGTGAGCTTCTTCTCCACCCTCGAAGCCGAGTTGCTCAGCCGCCGCAGGTTCGCCTCGCAGGTCGAGGCTCGGATGGCCTGCTTCAGCTACATCGAGGGTTGGTACAATTCCATTCGCCCGCATTCCAGCCTGGGATACCGACTCCCCATGGACTACGAAGCGGAGACCAAGACCACCACAATCAAGACGTAGCCCCCACGTCCCGCAACCATCCGCCGAACCGGGTCTATCCCAGGGGTCCAGCGTCGACTTTTACCTGGGGGAGGAGGAGCTCGGCCATCTCCACGTCGACAGCTCAATCCACCTAGCCACCTGTGATGCAGTGGGAAGGGCGCTCGTCACCAAAGGCGCGGCGGAGCCCTGTCGCTATCAGGCAGGCTGGGTCGAGGCTGGAGTCGGGCGCATCAGGGCGGATGCGGCGATCGCCCTGCTCCGCCATACCTATGAGCATCCGCGGGCTCGAGCCTGCGTCGAGGAGGGATCATCGTGAAAGCCCTCGAACGGCGCATCTATGAGATCGCGTCCAATCGAACAGCCGCTATCTCGATGAGCCTGCCTGCGAGCTGATGCTGTCCCCGCTGGAGGGGAAGGACGCGACTCTGTAGCTGCATCCGCGCGGGCCGAGCCCTAAGATGCTGGCGCCGGCCAGGGACTACGGCATGCTCGTCCCTCTGAAGGGCTCACGTAATACACCGTCGAAATCCAGGACTAGACGTTTAGAACGCCTTGCGCGACCGCTGGTAGCCGAACAACCCGACAGCGGTCACGCCATAAAGCACGGCCATCTGCGCCACGTACGCGGCGGCAAACCCGCCGGCTGGTATCGCATCGAGCAGATAGAAGCCGTGGTTCGGGTCGAACAGGATTAGCTTATCGACGCCGGTTAGCGCCATGACTTCATGATTGACGCCCGCGCCCGCGCCGATTGCGACTTCGATCCGGTACAGCGAGTTCGACAGAAGCGGCATCGCATCGGCATATCCGGCATGCTGAGGCACCTTCTTGAGGCTAGCTGCCTTTCCGGCGGCAACGAGAGATACGGTTGCCATCCGTGTCACGGCCGCGGCCGCCGCCGCGAAGTCTCTTGACCTCACCCAAGGACTGTTGGGGTTCTTGTCGAGATAGTCGCAGATATAGTAGCAAATGCCGTACCGTGCCGGACCGCCGCCGACAATGAAGGTACTTTGATTAAATTCAGTAAGTTTCGTTGCCGGCATGTTCCAATCCAGGATTGCGTTAAGCGTCCGCTTACGTATCGTTTGCGGAACGATGAGTCAATGCGATCTACGTTGAAATGTTATCGGCTTCGCTAAATTAATCAGTTGCATGTTATGGGTCACGCGATCAAACAAGGCTCGAGCCCTAGTTAACACCAACCGGAAGCTCTAGATAATCAGCATGCGTCTGATGCAGGAGGACCGATGCTCAACAGCAGTCTGTCTATTTTCACGTTCCCATATAGCGTAAGCAAGAGTCCGCTATTCGGTACTGGTGTCAACTTGCTGACCGCCGATGCGATGGGCGAGACGGCGTTCAAGAGGATCACCATGGTGCCTGGCGAGCCTGCCGCCTACGAACTCGTCCAGCAGCACCATGTCTGCTCGACGCAAAGTGACTATACCGAGAAGCAGGAAACCAACCTCAGACTCGATGGTTCAAAAGACACGATCAAGGCGGGCGCCGGTCTCGATCTGCTCAACCAGACGTCGGTTACCTCAAAAAGCGTCGTTGCGGTCAGCATCGGCTCGATCCTCAACCGGATCGACGTCTACGACCGTTCGACCGTCAAGCTCAGCGATGTCGCCCGAGATGTATTGATCAACCAAGGACCAGACGAGTTCACCCGACGCTTCGGCACCCATTTCATCGGGGGCTATGTCGTTGGCGCGAACTTCTACTCGTACATCTCGATCCTCTCAAACAGCTCGTCCGACCGCGAGAAGGTCAAGGTTGCGGTCAATGCCAGTTACAACGAGGACATGACTGAGGCCGCCGCCGATCCGGCAGCTGCGGTCGCCCCAACCGAAAGCGCAACCGGATCGGCAACTTGGCGGCGGGAGAAGGTGCTCAAGGAGACGGCGTCGACCATCAGTGCGAGGTTCCTCGCGTCGGGTATCGTGCAGGTGCTGAAGATCGCTAGTTTTGAACAGATCGCAAAAGCCTTCGCGAGATTCTCGACTGAGGCCTGGAAAACCCCGGTTCCAATCATGGTCCAGGCGATCTCGTACACCATGATCAGCGAGGTTCAGAGCCTGATGGCCGAGCACCACCCTGGCGCGAAGCTCGTGCCAGAGATCGCAGAGTCCGTGGTCGAGGCATTGCGGCGCGAGTATCGCCGCACGAAGGGTATCAAAGAGGAGATCGATGGATACAATGACATCGCGTCGGGCAGAGCGGCGCTGACTCTGATTAACGAGACGGCGAAACGCGCACTCGACCGCGAGACCGATGACATCAGTCAACTGACGGTGAAGGATCTTGCCGATCCCAAGGCGGCTTTTCGCGGCTGGCTAGGACTCGACGATGTCGCGCGTCCAATCCGGTCGAGTGCCATCCGTGCGCTCTGGGAATACGACTTCAACCGCGAATACAACGCAATCATCTAACTATCTTTCGAAAGGAGACACTCCCGTGGCCGAAGCACAGCATTTCAACGTCGCCGCAAAAAACTATACGAAGCACGACTTCCTCGTCGGCAGCGAACAGATGGAACACGGTGCCGTCTACGACAAGGCGAACATCAAGGCCTCGACGGCGACGCTGAACGCCTTCTATACACGCGGTGACCGCGACGCGGCCGCCGGCACGACCGGCCAACTGACCTACACGACCAGAGACAAGGAGCACGGGCCGACGATCACCTTCAAGTGGGACATCCCCTGGGGCGCTGGCGACGACTGGTTAGAAGTCACCACCACCGGTGACATCAAGCTCGACTGTGGCAGCTTTCGTGGCGGCAGCGTCCTGCGTCGGATCGTCGAGATAGCGATCAAGGACGATGCGCCAATTCTGTAGTCTCGCCGCTACCTCGCTTTCAAATGCCTCTCGGATGGTATCTTCGCCTTGAGGACGCTTGGCCGGTTCTGTCGGATTTCGCGCTACCGCTTCGGTCTGGCATCTGGGAAGCTGCAAAGTCAGGCGTTCTGCATGATGTTGAGCGAAATTCGAGTGGCTTTGCCGAGGCGGGCATGATGGGAGAAAGCGGAGACGGTTGGATTGTGGAAGCGACGCGGTCAGAGGAGGTTGCGAAGTTCGCGGCGCTCGCGGCAGATGCGTGCGCCTGCATCGCTGGTCGGCGGTGGTGCGTCGAGGCGACTGGGTAGTCTAACCGGAGTAGCCAAGCTATTTCGCCGGGGTTCTGTCAGGTCTCGCGCCAACGTCCGCTCTGGCAGCAGGTAGACAGCCGATGTAGCATCTTCGGCACTGGAAGGACTGGGCACGCGGGATGAACTGCGTGTGCTGTGGGTTTGCGACCGTGACGGAGCCGGAGGTCATCACTCACCGCTACCGCCGCTACCGCTGCCGGACCTGAGGGCGGCAGTTCAACGAGCGCAGCGGCGGCATGCTCAACCGGACCTGCCTGCCCAGCGACGTCATCGCCTTCGTGGTGTTCTGTCGGCTCCGCTACCGGCTGACCCTGCGAGACCTGAGCGAGAGCATGGCCCTGCGCGCGCTCGAGGTCAGCTACGAAGCAACCGAGAGGCGAAGCTGCTGCCGATCATGAGCGATGCGCTGCGTAAGCGCCGGCATGGCATGCGGCGCGGACCTTGGGGCGAGCTGATACGTCGATGAGACCTACCCAAGGTCTGTGGCCGCTGGACCTTGTAGTAGGCGACTGCTGTAAGCCAAGTCTGTTCCGAAAGAAGCGCCCGGTCCTGGGTGGCCACCCAGGACCGGGCGGCTGGCGTCGGATCATATGGACCTAAGCCGTTGCTGGCTCTCAGGCGGCCGGATCACGCGAAAGGCCGCTGGCAAGGCGGCCGCATAGAGCTAACAGC
The DNA here is from genome assembly GCA_964242335.1 of uncultured Acetobacteraceae bacterium. Taxonomy (GTDB): domain Bacteria; phylum Pseudomonadota; class Alphaproteobacteria; order Acetobacterales; family Acetobacteraceae; genus Lichenicoccus. Next base: position 9,104 of record CAXTAY010000028.1, read on the forward strand.
GCGACCGTACGCGGCCTGCGACGCTGTGGCACTGACCACTACACCTTCCACTATCATGGTCGAAGGGAGCTAGGCCGGCGAGGGCCGCGGCCTGTTCGCGGGTAACGTGGCCGAGTTCGGGCAAGCGCAGCAGGATGGCCAGGGCTGTGCGTTCCCCAATGCCAGGCACGTTCTGGATCAGTTCGAGCCGTGTGGCGAGGTCTGCGTGCAGGCGTACCTCCTTGACGATTTTGAGGAGTTCGGCTGCCCGGTGGCCCTCAGGCGGGTTAGGCCACGGATGAAGACGCCGCGCAGCCGGAGATCACTGACATGTTCGAGGCAGGTCCTAAAACGGGCAATATCCTCTTCGAGCTGCTCGACAAAAGTGAGCCGATCAGCCAACGATTCCAGGCAGGTATCGACGTCGAGTTCTCCTGGATCGAGCACCGCGGTGCAGGCGGCGACGAGGGCTCCGTCGAAGGCGTCGTTCTTAGCGCGGCGTAGATGCAGCTTGGCGAAAGCCTTCACCTGCACGGGCTGAAGCACGAGCGCAACAACACCGTGGTTGCGGAGGTGGCATACCACGCCATGTTCATAGCTGCCGGAGGCTTCAATGCCGACACGGATGACACCGGCTTCATGGAGAGCGCGCATTAGACGTTGAAGCCAGCGCCTGTATTATCGACTTGCAGGCGAAGATTCCTATCGTGAACGGCGATGACGTATCGGCTGACCACAGTCCGCGCCACGTGCGATGCCGGCGCGTGCGCAGCTCATCGCTAAGGGAAAGGTCGAACGACCGTTCCGCTACATCCGCGAGGACCTCTTCCTTGCGTGCAGCTTCCGCATCTGGCCGACCTCAACGACTGGCTCCGGCGCTGGCTGGACGGTGTTGCCAACCGGCGCCTGCATGCGACCCCGCGTCGGGTCGTCAACGACGCGTTCGCCGAGGAGCGGCTGCATCTGCGGCCTTTGCCGTTGGCGCCGTTCCGGGCGGTGCTGCGCCTCGAGCGGCGGATCTCGCGTGACGGCATGGCGAGCGTCGGCGGCAACTTCTACAGCGTCCCCGACGCGACACGCCGCCTGGTCGAGGTGCATACGCTGGCCAACGAGGTCCGCATCTGGTGGGCCTGAAGATGCCCCGCCCGCTGGAGGCGCTCGACGGCGTCGTGCGCCGCCTGGAGCACGCCGGGATCGGCGTCGAGGCGGTCAAGGCAGGCCGGAGCGTCTACTTCTGCACCCTGGCCGACCTGCTGGACCAGCTCGCCGGCGCCGAGCGGGAGGGCCGGCTGCAGGACCGCATCCGGTTCTTTGCCAGGGCGGCGCTGCTCGTCGTCGACGCTGGGGCGCAAGTGACGCTCAAGGGCTACCTGCCGGTGGTGCCCGGCGGCGGCAACTTGTTTTTCCAGCCCGTCAACGCCCGCTACGAGCGCGGCGCCATGATCCTCACCTCGAACCGCGGCTTTGCCGAATGGGCGAGGTGTTCGGCGATCCGGTGGTCGCCACCGCCCTGCTCGACCGGCTGCTGCATCACGCTGTTGTCGTGCAGATCGAGGGCTCGAGCTACCGGCTCCGCCAGCACGCCGAACTCATGCCCGAGCAGGTCCGCTCTAAGGCCCTGATCGCACCGCCGTTGTCGGGGCCGGCAGCCCGACGGCGCGGCCGGCCGCCGAAAGACGGATACGCCAGCCCAGGTCCCTGACGGGCACAATCGGCGAGTTTTACTTCGGTGCTTTCGAGGAGATTTCAGTCGGCATCGACACGAGTCGACTACCTAGGCTGGAGGCTAGGATGGATAGCACGAGTTGTGTCTCAGGACGTTCCCGACGACGTCATCCCGGCTGGCGAGGGAGACTTGTTCCCGAATACGGCCTCCAAACGACGCGAGGTGGCGGCATCGACGGAGGTTCGCCGGGTGCGACGTGGCGACAGGCTGGCCTACCGACCCCGCGACGCAGTGGTGGTGCTCCGTTCTTGCAGCGGGCCCTGGCCCATCGGGACGTGATCCTGGCTGCGATCGACACCCAGGTCGACATCATTTTCGTCAGGCTTTCCGGCCTGCTACGCCAGTGCTACGGGGCCTCCTTCAGGCCGAATACGATCCGGCATTTCTCGACCGGCATGGGATGATCTTCGGGAGCCGCGCACGCCGCGAGCAGGAACCGCTGGACCCCGGAGAACGCAGGAAAGCCGGGAGCAACCCTCGCCCGACCTCGACCCGGCGCATCTGGCTCTCATTAATGCTCGAGCTTCAGGAGGATCAGGAGGAGAGCCGTGAATTCATCGCCATCCCGAATGCGCCGTTTTGGTCTGAGCAGCCACTCAAGGACTGACTGCCGCGGAATGTGCTGTCAGGGTGAATCCTGTTCGGGAAACGGAGTGTGTGAATGGCCACGGGTCGGCCGATAAGCGAAAGATTGATCGCGCGGGAGATGCCGGCTCAGTAGGTAGCGACTGGTTGTGCTCCGGCCTAGCTACGAGCTGTCCACGGAAGCAAGCTCTATCACGTCGGGCGTCTAGATCGGAGCCGACAGCTACAAGCGAAATAGACCTGATGTCAGCGAACCGATATGCTCGACAGATATGCGGCATGAGAATTCTCGCGAGAAGTGCAGGGAGTAAATTTTGCGAAGATCGAGGAGTCGTGCCTCTTCATTGTTTCTTAATCAGCTCCGCTTTAACATCTCCCCAGAGCTGAAGGGCGATCGCCTTCAGCCGAGCGAGCAGGATCAGACTGACGATGACCGCCGAACAAGCCGCAGCGGCCGACAAGGCATTCGCGACGATCTCTCCTGAACGGCTAGATGCATCCGATGACGAGTTCTTCGATGCACTGCCTTTCGGTGTGGTCGGCCTGTCGGCGACAGGGCTCGCGGAGATCTACAACGCGGCCGAGGTGCTTTATGCCGGAATGCGCCGCGACTCGGTTTTAGGTCAGCCCTTCTTTCTGATGGCGGGAGTGTGCATGAACAACTTCCTGGTCGCTCAGCGATTTGAAGATGAAGAAACGATTGACGACATATTGGATTACGTTCTCACTTTTAGAATGCGGCCAACCGCGGTAAAGCTGCGCCTCTTGAAAAGGCCGGAGCTCCGGCGGCGCTATCTTCTCATTCAACGTTGATGACCGCGGTTGCCATGTCTGCCTTCGAGGCGCTTGAGGCCGAACACGAAGCACTGCTGGCATTTCTTTATCTGTGTCCTGCGGGCATCGTTCAGTTCGCAGCGAACGGCGCAGTGCGGATGATTAACCCATACGCGGCACAGTTGCTGATGCCGCTCTCGCCTACACGGAGCATCGTCAATTTTTTTGAGGCGATAGAGAGCCGCGCGCCCGAGTTGCGTAATATCACGAATAATTTCGCCCATGGGCGTGGTCAGATCTGCCACGGGCACCGGATCTTCGTCAGCGGTAGCGGGCCCGGGCCACGCTTTCTGTCATGCTCGCTGCTGAAGATCAGCGCCGACTGCCTGGTGGCAGTACTGCTGGACATCTCAAGTGAGGTTCAACAAGAACAGCAGCTGAAGCAGAACGACGCGCTGTTCGCTGCTTTGGTAACCGGAGTGAACGACTTCGCGCTGTTCTCGCTCGACGCTAACGGATGGATCAACACGTGGAACCGTTCTGGCGTGCGGCAGACCGGCTTCTCTGCGGAGGATATGCTCGGACGCGACCTTGAAGCCCTGTTCAGCGACAGCATCTTGAGAAGCGGGCACGTCGCGGAACAGGTCCTGGCGGCGGCGCGAGAGGGCTGGAGCTTACGCGAAGCGCAGTGTGTCCGCCATGACGGGCAACGCTACTGGTGCCAGATCTTGGTTGCAGCAGTGGAGAGCGAGGGCGGTACTATCGATGGCTACTCGGTGGTCATGCGTGATGTAACCGAACGGCGGATGACGGGGGAAGAACTCCGTCGCTTGCTTACCACCGACCACCTGACCGGTGCCACCAATCGAGCTCATTTTTTCGATCGCGCCACTGCCGAGCTCGCTCGGAGCAGGCGCAATGGTCAGACCTTGTCGGTGATCATGCTCGACGTAGATCACTTCAAGAGGGTCAATGACGACTTTGGACACAGCATCGGTGACGCACTGTTGCAAGCGCTAGTGCGCCACTGCCGCACCTGTCTAGCTGAGGTCGATATTCTTGCACGCCTGGGAGGTGAGGAATTCGTCGTTCTGCTGCCGAACGCCGATCTGTCCAAAGCGGCACTTGTTGCTGAACAAATGCGGCGGATCGTAGCGACGGAGTTGGCGACACTCGACGCTTTGCCGGTCAAAGCCACTGTCAGCTTGGGGTGCGCCGAGATGACGAATCGTCTAGACAGCATAGATGGGCTGCTCCAGTGTGCCGATGAGGCGCTTTACCAAGCAAAGCGAGCTGGTCGCGATCAGGTGGTACTCGCATCGTCGTTGAAGGTCTCCAGCGTGGTAGCGGCCTAGGGGACGGGCGAAGCGCTCGAACGCGAACAGTCTGACTAGAACCGGACTGCGACAGTGCATCTTCGAGCCGAAGTGACCGCCACTGAACGGTGCCTCAGCCGGCAGCCTGCGCCAGCCGCGTGCGCTCGGCCGGACGGCCTCGATGTGAAAACTCCTGCCGCGGCACTGAACACCAGATGGCAAAGCAGTTGCGCAGGAGGGCCTACTGCATGACTGAAGGGGCCTGCGCGACTTCATGAGCGAAGACTGTGGCGGGGATGAAGCCAGCGATCAGATGGACCGTCTTGGTCAAACCTGCTGCGCCTCTCCGGATCCTCCTCCTTAATGCACCCAAAGACGGAAGGCTCCAGCTTGCAGTGATCCGAGTCTCGGGGAGAGGGTCAGGTCCACCGCTTGCTGCCGTGGACGCCCTCCGCACGGCAGAAAGGAGTCGCGTTCGCTTCTGAGCTGCCGCAGGCGTCATCTTGGCCAGCATCCGCCGGTGGGCGGTGTCTACCAGTCGCTGCTGGACCTCGCGGGTTCCGCTTGATAGCCGGACCTGATCGAGCGCCGCGTAGGCGGTCACCACCTGGCTCTTCATCGCGTCGTTCCTCTGCCGGTCTAGGATCAGCTGTTCATGCGGCGTCGCTGGCGGACGATACGACTGTCCCGGCACCGTGTTTCCCGGCGCTGGCAGCGCTCGCGGACCCGGCTTTGATCCGGCCAAGCACAAAACATCCCTGAGCGCCGCGGGTCGAGAAGTACCGTGGTTACCATGAGTGCGTGCGATCGCGTGGTGGATCGCTCCAGGTCAGGAAAAGGGCCTCCGGCATCGATCTGGCGACCGGCGTGCAGGGATCGGTCGAGAGCATCATGGAGACCGGACAGGGCGGTTTTCCTCCGGCAGCGCTGGCGGACCTGTCGGCCTCCGGACGTAATCTGCTCGTGTTCATCCACGGGTTCGACAACAGCTTCTCCGACGCGATCACCCGCGCGGCCTATAACGCCGCCTGGCTGGCAGGGTCCGGAACCCCGGCCGCGGACATGACGGTGATCGCGTTCAGCTGGCCGTCGCGCGGGCGCATCGTCGACCTGCCGGTGCTGACCGACGACTACTTGTCGGACCAGCAGATCGCCGAGCAGTCTGGCCACCGCCTCATGAGCTTCCTGGCGACGTTGGCACCGATCATCCGAACAGCGGCCGCTAGCAGAGCTGGATCGAAGACGATCCTCCTCGCGCACAGCATGGGCGGTCTTGCCCTGCAATACGCGATCGAGTCCTGGTTCCTGGACGGTCAACCGAAGGGGGTGATCTTCGATGAGGCGATCCTGGCGGCCGCTGATTGCCCCTACGATACCTTTAACCGCCCGAACGTCGCGCGCCTGAGCGGCCTCGGCCTGCTGGCCACGAGGGTCTCGATCTACTACAGCAACATCGATCAAGTGCTGGGGCTCAGCATGGCGGTCAATCTCGGCGCGCAGCGGCTCGGCCAGGACGGCCCGCGCGGACGATCAGATGTCGCATCGTTTCCACTCATGCAGTATTCGATCGTCAACTGCAGTGCCTATCAAGATTACGCCGTCGACTTCTTGACCTCCCACCAGTACTACCGACAGTCACCGAAGGTGCGCGCGCTCATCGCCAGCTCGTTGTAGAAGGATGAGCTTTCTCGAAGACTGCGATGCTCTGCCCGCTTCGGATGGACCGGGCCGCGCCTCCCTGTTCTTCGCCTCGCTGCGGACGGACTGGCGCACGCTGTTCGCAGAGCTGCGCGAGAAGCGTCCGATCCTCGAGCTGCCGCCGTTCGTGGTCGTGTCCCGCTGGAGCGACGTCATCGACACCCTGTCGAGGCCGTCGATCTTCCAGGTCACCTACCGACCGCACATGGATCCCTCCGTCGGGCCTTTCATGCTGGGACGCGACGAGAGCGCGCTCAACTGGCACGACAAGTCGGTGATGCGGGCCCTGCTGCGCCTGGAGGATCTCCCGGCGATCCGGAGCCTGGCTGCCCGCACCGCCGCGGCCGCGCTCGCCACCGAGAACGACACCATCGACCTGACCCTATCGGTCTCGCGTCTGGTGCCGCTCCGCATCGTGCAACAATATTTCGGCTTTCCCGGCCCCGACGACGCCACCATGCTGAGATGGTCCTGGGCGACCCAGGCGGACATGTTCCACAACCTCGCCGGTGATCCGGCCGTGCTCGCGGCCAACGTGGCGGCCGGCAACGAGATGCGGTGCTGGCTGCGCCGCTTCCTGGCGAGGCGGCAGCCCTGGGCGACGACGATCGGCGAGGATGCGGTCTCCCGGCTGCTTCGCCTCGCCGCCTCCGGTGCGGCAGCGCTGGATCCGGAACGTGTGGTCAGCAACGTGGCGGGTCTGCTCGTCGGCGCGATCGAGACCACCTCGCAGGCGATCATCAACGCAACCGAGCAGATCTTGCGCCGTCCGGACATCGAGGCCGAGGCGATCGCCGCGGCACGTGATCCGGATCCGGCTCCCTTCGATGCGATCGTGCTCGAGGCGCTGCGCTTCAACCCGATGACGACCTTCGTGGTGCGCATCGCGGCGGAACCTGCGGTGCTGGCGCCAGGCAGCGACCACCAGACCGAGGTGGCAGGCGGGCGCATCGTGGCGGCCTCGACCGGCTCGGCCATGTTCGATCCGGCGATCTTCCCTGACCCGGACGCGTTCAAGGCGAGGCGGCGGACCGACTACCTGCACATGGGCTTCGGCCACCACGACTGTCTGGGACAGCATGTCGGCTATGCCGCCATCGCCGAGACGGTGAGGCAGATCATGCGGCTGCCGGGCCTGCGCCTGCTAGAAGGGGATGCCGGACGGGTAGACAACGCGGGCGGCCCGTTCGCGGAGCGCTTCGTCGTGGGCCGTACGCCGGAACTGTCCGTTGGCTGAGCGTGTCGCCCGCGGCACCGCGCGTCGAGACACCGCCCGCGACGGGCTGCGCAACCGGATCGAGACGCTCCTGCTCACGCGGGGAAGGGCGTTCTGGAGCTTCGTCAACCGGCAGCCCTGGCTGGCCGGAAGGCTCAACCGGCTGATCGTGAGCAACGCGGTGCTCAAGGCGCCGGCGCGGCCGTTGCGGCTCAGCACCATGAGCGACTACAGCTCCTGGTCGTCGCTGACCGACCGCACGTGGTTCTCACGCTACCTGCCGCCGACGCGGATCGCGGACCTGCCGCCGATCGAGGCGCTGCGGGAACTCTACGTGATGCGTCCCGCTGGGGCCCGCGTGTCGCAGCGCTCGACGCTGCTGTTCCCGAGCTTCGCACAATGGTTCACCGACGGCTTCCTGATGACGGCCCCGTCCGACCCGCGGCGCACCACCACCAACCATCAGATCGATCTCAGCCAGATCTACGGTCTCACGCCTTCGGTCGAGGCCACGCTGCGCCTGAACAGCGAGGAGCGCGGCCGCAAGGGTCGGCTGCTTTCCGTCATCCGCGGCCGGGAGGAATGGGCGCCGCCGCTGTTCGATGCCGCCGGAGATCGCGATCCGCGGTTCAAGCAGGTGCCGGATCCGCTCAAGATGCCGCCCGGGCTTGCGCCGGAGCGCAAGGCCTCGCTGTTCGCGTTCGGTGGCGAGCGTGCCAACGCGACCCTGTTCACCGCGGCGATCAACACGCTGTTCCTGCGCGAGCACAACCGCCTCTGCGCGATCATCGAGGCAGCGAACGGCGACTGGAACGACCAGCGCGTGTTCGAGACCGCTCGCAACGTCGGCATCGTCCAGCTGATCAAGATCGTGGTCGAGGAGTATATCAACCACATCTCGCCTTACTGGTTCAGGCTGCTGAGCGACCCGACGCCGTCATACCAGGCGAGCTGGAACCGCGAGAACTGGATCCCCGCCGAGTTCAACCTGCTCTATCGCTGGCACAGCCTCATCCCCGAGGTGACGCGCTGGAAGGGCAAGACCGTTGCCATGGCGGAGACGCGGTTCGGCAATGAGTCCCTGTTGCAGGACGGCCTCGGCGCGGCGCTGGACGCCGCGAGCCGCTCCGAGGCCTGGCGCATCGGGCTGTTCAACACCGCGCCCATGCTGCGCGAGGTCGAGACCGCGAGCCTGCAGCAGGGACGCGACAACCAGCTCGCGAGCTACAACGACTACCGCGCGGCGATGCGCTACCGCCGCGTGACCCGGTTCGAGCAGATCAGCGGCGATCCGGACATCGTCGCGGCGCTCCGGCGACTCTACGGTTCCGTCGACCGGATCGAGTTCTTCGTCGGGCTGTTCGCCGAAGACCTGCCGGCGCGCTCGGCAGTGCCGCCCCTGATCGGGCGCATGGTCGCGGTCGATGCCTTCTCGCATGCGCTCACCAACCCGCTGCTCTCACCGCACGTCTATAACGAGCGGACCTTCACCCGCGCCGGGATGGCCTCGATCGATGCGACCTCCAGCCTGCGCGACCTCGCCGCTCGCAATCTGGCCGACGACGCGGCCGGCGTCAGGGTCTCCATGGACCATCCGGACTACCACGCGGTCGCGTGAGGTCCGGCGCGGCTACATCCTCGCCAGCGCGTCGCCGATGGAGGAGTTGGCGACCATCTGCTCCACGCTGGCGAAGCCAAGTTCCCGGTAGGCCTCGAACCGTGACTCGCTGAAGAACTGGTCCGTGGTGGGATCGTCGGGGAACCCGGGATTGGCACCCTTAAAGCCCAGCACATGCAGGCGCAACGCGCTGAAGATCGCCGCCTTCAGGTAGAACAGCCGGCCCGTCTCACGGTTCGCATAGGTGATGGTCGCCTCGACGAATGGCTGGCTGGAGAGCGACAGGCCGTGCGGATAGGCGCCGGCCGCGGCCGGCGATGGCATCAGCGCGCCGAGCGGCGGCTGCGGGACGAAGGCGATGGCGACGTTGAAATCCGCCTCCGCGCGGCTCAGGAGGTTTTGCAGGTCGGCGAAGGATAGTCGGGATCGGCGCCGGCGTCGCAGACCAGGATCGTCCGGACGTTGCGGCGAAGCAGCTCGTAGACGCCGACATTCTCGAAATTCCCGCCATCCGTCAGCTCCAGGAAATCGCTGTCCGGGGTGAGCCGGTCGATGCAGCCGGTCAGGCCCGGATGAACATGGTTCGGAATCGGATCACGACGGCGCCCCCGTGGGTTCGGCGCCCAGAAGCCAAGCCGGATGTTCAGCAGCGACATCAGCACCGCGAAGCTGGTGCTGCGCTGCGGCCCGACGCCGGCCGCGGCCGCGTTCGGGTTGACCGCGGCGCCGGAGATGGCCATCGCGGTCGCCAGCGTCAGGCTGCCCGACATGAAGCGGCTCGTGTCGCACCAGCCCGTCACCCGGCTGCCGCAGCTGCGCGGTGACAACAGGAAGCTGTCGCCGCCACGCAGGCGAAGCCGCTCCCTGGCGGCGGCATCGGTGCCGGCGCGCTCGTCGAGGCTGGTCAGGACGACATGCGTGTTGAGCAGGTGATACGGAGCGGCAGGCGCGTCGGGATCGCACATCTCGTGCAGCCGGGCCTTGTCGGCCGCGGTCGCCTCCGGGCGCACGGGCACGCCGCCATGGCCGAAATCCGGCAGGAACGCCTCCATCAGCCGGTCGCGATAATACCGATGCAGCGTGGTGTAGTTGAGGTCGACGCACAGCGCGACCGCCAGCGCCAGGATCGGCAGGACGAGCAGGATGGCGACCGAGCTCGGTCGCGGAGCGGCGGTGGCCGGCACCAGCTGCGTCGCGAGCCAGAAGCCGAGCAGCGCCATCCCGTAGAGCACCAGGGCCGCGCCGGCAGGGCCGGTCCAGGCAGGAACCCGGGCTGCCGAGGCACCCTTCGGCACGAAGCGTGACCACAGGCCGCCGAGCGCGCCGAAGAAGGTCATCGCGCCGCCGACCAGGCCGCCATTGCCGAACCAGGAATGGGTATCGAGCAGTGCCACCAGCGGCGACATGCTGCCGAGCACCAGCAGCACGATCGCCGGTCGGAACAGCCAGGGCGTGCGAGACTCGAAGCGGCGACGCGCCAGATAGGGGATGCCGCGTCCCTCGACGCGTCCCGACCGGGTCGCCGAGCGGAGCGAGTAGACGATGCTGGCCAGCGCGAACGCGATCAGCAAGATGCCGCCCAGGCGCAGCGGGTCCAGCCACGGCAGCACCCAGCGCGCGTCGGTGCCGGCGACCCGATGGCGAAGCCAGAGGATCGCCGCGAAGACCACCGTGATGGCCGGAAGCCAGACGACACCGAGGTTGAGCAGGATGCCGCGCAGCACGATCGCCGCACCTGACAGCCAGCCGATGCCATGCCCGGGCACCAGGTAGCTGCCGTGCCGGCGCAGGTGGCGCAGGATCGTGGCGGCGGGTGCCGGCGCGCGTGGTACCGAGGCCGGATCGTCGATGCCGAACGGCAGGCGGGCGGCCGAGACGTCGAACCCGAGGCCGACCGCGCGGCTGGTGCACCAGGTCAGCGACGCGCCGATATAGCCGCCCCCCGATACCGTCGACAGATAATCGAACCTCTCCAGCAGGCCGTGCTTGGCCAGCGCCTGCATCACGCCGAGGCCGTACACCGCCGATCGTATGCCGCCGCCGGACAGCGCCAGCCCGCTCAGCGGGCGATCGGCCGCACGACCGGTCCGGTGGCGCCAGGCTTCGAGATATTCCCGCTCCGCACGGAGCACCTGCTCGATGCCGTAGGTCGCCGGCGGGCGGTCAGCACCCGTCGGCGCAGGAGTGTCGCTGTTGATTGACAGGGGAGCCGACATGTCTCAGCGCCTACCTCCACGACTCCTCCGACATTATCATTACTGTTGCTCCGAACTGAACACCGCGCAGGTTCGAGAGGCCGTTGGACAACGGCTAAGCGCGTTCCTCATCGTCCGGTCGCGTCCGACCGGCGATCGAGGCCGACCTGCGCCGGGCCGGCGGGCTGAGCCGTTTCGTGCGGGGCTACCGCATGCTGGCGCGTCTGCCGCCACCGGTGCCGCGTCCGCGCTCCGTCGCCGCGCTGCTTCGGCAGGTCGCGGCGTTGTTCCGCAGCCGTTGGCCGGAGGTGACGTTGGCCATGGCGCTGCCGGAGGACGACATCATCGCGCGGGTCGACCCGGACCAGCCGGCACAGGCGCTTCTCAACCTGCTCGCCAATGCGGCGGAAGCCGCCACTTCCGGCGACGTGGATCCCCGCACGCCTAGCGTTGATGTGCTGGTGCTTCCGGCTGCAACGGTCGATGGACGAGGCTGTCAACGAGGAGCCAGCCGAAGAAGCCGGCGAAGCCGACAAGGCCCGCCTTCCATCGCGGATCGGGATACAGCGACATGATCCGGATGCCGCTTCCCCAGAGGAACATGATGAACGCCGCCAACGAGACGATCGTCCAGTGGACTGATCCGCTTCGCGAGGATCCAGAGGGCGGAGACAAGGAACGCCATGCCGACGACGAACAGGACCCAGGGCGACATGCCGGTTCCCTCGCTGAAACGGCCGGTGTCGCCAGTGGGAATGAAGGGCCGCATGACGATGTAGGCGATCAGTTCGGCCAGATTGATGACGACGAAGACTTAGACTGCCAGAAACAAGAACTTTCGCTGTCCGGACAGGAGTCTCTGCAGAGAATACAGGATTACGACGACGAAGATCGTGTGCATCAGCAGCGGCATGCCGCCGATCGCGGCTTCCGCCAGATGGCCGGGGAACGGGAACAGGCGATCATAGGGCACGCCTTCGTCCCAGCCCTGCACCGTGATCGGGTTGCCCCAGACGACGGTGAAGGGCGTGGGCGTGTAGCCCAGAAGCCAGGCCGTGGTGCTGTGCGTGAACTCGTGCACGACGACGACGAGACTCTGGAGCACGAGATCGGCGAGGGGCACCAAGAGCGCGCCGGTCAGACGGTTCTTGAGGCGTAAGCTGAGCATGGAGTCACCTCTCCAGGTCGTGGCACTCCCGCAGATCTCGCCGAAGCTCGCGACGTCCGATGGATCGATCCGTCCGAATGCCGTGTCGATCCCACCGGCCTCCACGGTGTTCAGCGGCCCGGCATATCGCGATCCGCGGCAGCTTCCTCTGCGCCATCGAAAGATGAGGTCGCGAACCGCGCGACGTAGGACGGGGGCATCTGCGAAACCTCGCGCGTGAACCCGGTCATGCAGTGATAAACAGAACATGGGAGTACGTTTATCCTAGACACTCATGTCCTATTTCTGTAGTCGTTGAGGTCAGTGGAGCGGCATGTCTCGCCGAGGATCGGCATCCTGACCGCCGGTCGACAGCTGGCTGCCCCGCCCCCTCACGAGGAGATCGTCATGAGTGCTTCCGACTGCCCGCGCGGCATTGGCGTGGTCGCCATCGTCGGCGCCGGCCCGGGCGGTGCGGCACTGGCTCGCCTGCTGCAGATGCGAGGCTTCACCGTGAGGGTGTTCGAGCGCGACGCATCGGCGACGGCTCGGCCGCAGGGCGGCAGCCTCGATCTCCGGCCCGACTCCGGCCAGCGCGCCGTCGAGGCCGCCGGGCTCGCGGCTGCCTTCGCGCGCGCCTCACGCAGCGAGGCCAGAGCCTTCCGCATGATCGACGCGCAGGGTCGCGATCTGCCGGGCATGGGGGAGGAAACGCATGAGGATGCCGGGCCGGAGATCGATCGTGGCGAGCTGCGCCAGCTGCTGCTCGACTCGCTGGCTCCTGGCACCATCGCCTGGGACCACGCCGTGGACGACGTCCACCCCGAAGCGGACGGGCGGTGGCGGCTCGAGTTCAAGGACAAGGCGCCGGTGATCGCGGACCTGGTGGTCGGCGCCGACGGGGTCGGCTCCAGGATCAGACGTCGCCTCACCTCGATCCAGCCACGCTACACCGGCATCACCATGATCGCGGCCACGGTTCGCGAGGCGCTCTGGCGCGGTTCCGAGATCGACAGGCTGCTGGGCGAGGGGTCGGTGATGTTCGCCGGCGGCGACAAGACGATCTTCGTGCAGCGCTGCAATCACGACCTCATCCTGCTGTACTACTCGATGGCGGTGAGCCAGGGATGGCCGAGCTCTGCGGGTTTCGAGCTCGACGACAAGCCGGCCGTCATGGCGGCGGTGGGCGACGCCTACCGGGACTGGTCGCAGGACCTGATGGCGATGCTGACCCAGGTACAGGACAGGTTCCAGCTCTGGCCGACCTCCGTCATGCCGCCCGACTGTCGATGGGACGCGCGGCCCGGCCTGACCATGCTGGGCGACGCCTGCCACGTCATGCCGCCCTTCACCGGCAAAGGCGTCAACCTAGCGCTGCTCGATGCGCTGGAACTCGCCGATGCGGTCAGCAACGCGTCGACCGGAGGCCTGTCCGCAGCTATGCGGGGGTTCGAGACAGGCATGCAGGCGCGCACCGGCAGCGAGACCGGCGCCTGCCTGGCGATCGGGCGGCAGATGTATGGCATCGACGTGGATTTCGACGCCCCAACGGCGTAGTGCGGCGGCTCGGCTAGCGACGACGATCGGATCGAGGTGCGAATGCGCCTCCATGGTCGTCGGGCGGCATCCGCAGGCGATGGCGGTCGGCCGCATCAGGCCGTCGGACCGCCGGATGCCGCACCGAGCCCGTGCATGAGGAGGTCGAGCCGGTGCCGGAAGACCTTGGCGAGATCGGGTTCGGCGTCCAGCCGGAGATGGGATGCCAGCATCCGGCACGCCATCAGGATGTCTCCACCGGTGAGTCGCGGGTGCAGCAAGCCCGCCCGCTGGGCGGCGGCGAGCGGCGCGGCGATCGCGTCGACCATGCGCGTCTCGTTCCCGGCGGCATCGTAGTCGGCCATGGCGGCCAGCGAGACCAGGAACTTGTCGTACACCATCATGAGCTCGGTCATGCGGCGGATGAACGCGAGCGGGTCGGCGTCGGGTTCCGCCGCCAGACGCGCCGACATCGTCCCGAGGTCGTTCTCCAGGACCGCTTCATACATGGCCTGTCGATGCGGGAAATTGCGGTACAGGGTGCCCCGGGTCAGGTTGGCGCGCTCGGCGATCAGCTCCATCGGAACGTCGCCCCCCTCGTTGCGCATGATCTCGCTCGCCGTATCGATCAGCTTCTGGCGATTCCGCTCGGCATCCTTGCGCATCGGTGTCCTCTTCGCCGAGTCGGCGGCGCCGCAGGATAGCGGCCAAGGCGTGCAATCGTGTCCGGTTTTTCCGAGCGCCGCCGACTGGTGATGCGGCCTCCGAGTGGTCTCCTCGGCTACGAGGCGCGTATCGCCTCTAGCGACTGCTACATGTGCCGGAACAGGTGCTTGTAGGCGTCACTCACGGCCAGTTGCTTCCGGGTGCCGCGTAGCCTGACCCGCGTCTCGGCTAGACCACGGGTGACGGCCTCGATGGCTTCGACGTTCACGATCGTCGATCTATGGATCTGCCAGAACCTGGCCGGATCGAGCTCGGTGGCGAGATCCTTGATCGAGCGCCGGATCAGCGCCTCCCGGTCGCAGGTGTGCACGCTCGTGTATTTCATGTCGGACTGGAAGTAGTGCACGTCGGCGACCATGATGAGCTCGATGTCACTGCCGCGCGATGCCTTGATCCAGCGAATGTACTCCCTGGGCCGGACCGCGACGACCAGTTCACGCAGCAACGCCTGCATCGAATCCGGCTGCGCGTGCAGCCGCTGCCGGAGCCGCTCCAGGGAGCGCGCGATGCGACGATCGTCATAGGGCTTGAGCACGTAATCGACCGCGCCCTGCTCGAACGCGGAGATGGCGTAGCTGTCGTAGGCGGTCAGGAACACGATGTGGCAGCTTCCGCACAGCCGCCTCGCGACCTCCAGCCCGCTCAGCAGCGGCATCTCGATATCGAGGAACAGCACGTCCGGCCGATGCGCCGCGAACAGGGTCAGTGCCTCGACGCCGTCCGCGGCGACGGCGAGCAGACGCAGCTCGGGCCATAACCCGGTCAGCCTCGCCTGCAAGTCGCGGCGCATGATCGGCTCGTCCTCGGCGATCATCGCGCTGACCCGATCGGTCATGTGCCGCGGTCCTGCGACTTGAGCTCGATGATCAGGCTGTGCGCCTCCGTACTTCCGATGTTCTCCGTCTCGTGCGTCACCGCGGGGGACCAGAACACGTCACCCGCCTTGGCCGTGGAGATCATGGTCTTGCCGTCCTGTACGACCCGCACGGTGGCGGTGGTCAGCACCACGGTGAGATGCTCGGGGTGGGAGTGCCGACCGGTGCCGCACACGCCCATGCCGGGCCGGGAGATGAATTCCAGGACCCGAAGTTTCGCATTATCCAGCACCACGCGGTAGCTGCGTGGCTGCACCAGCGCCGCATCCTGCGCGCGCGCGGGCCTACTCACGAGCCAGAGCGCGGCAGTCAGCGCGGTCCTACGCAAGATTGGCGACATGGCGTCCTCCTTGATGCTGCAGTCGGTCGTCTTCAGGCGTTGGCTCCGGACGATCAGGCGTCGACGGCACGCGCAGCACGATCTCCAGCACCGTATCGGCGCCGCACCGGCCGACGGCGCGGAGGTCGGATCCGTGCAATGCCTCGATCAGCCGGCGAAGCTCCGGGGGCTCCAGCTCTTCGGCGATCCGGATCCGGACGACATACTCGGTGGCAGTCCCGAAGGCTTGTACCTCGATCTTCCGCCCGCCGGAGACGGCGCCATCGATATGATCCAGCACCGCCAGCACGCCGCGCGGCGCCGGCACCGCGGCGGCGCGCAGGGCATCGTGCGCCACCCTCCACCGCAGGACCGTCGGGTCGATCGCGTTGCGCAACGCCGTGTAGACCTCGATCAACGAGGGTCCGGTCGGTTCCGCACGGGAACCACCGCGCGGACCAGGCATCGTCGCGCGCAGGAAGACGACCAGGGTGTCGAACAAGCGGTCGCCGGCGGCGGGATCCCGGGTGTAGCGGTCTTTCAGGGCGCGCAACGCCTGCACCAGGGTTTCCGGCCGGAGCTGTTCGTGCAGCGTCTGCAGCCGTGCCTCGCGCAGCCGCATCTCCGCCTCGCCGAGCACCAGTCGAAGCGCGGCGAGGCGGCGACGCAGCTCGAGGTTCTGCCGGGTATGATGATACGCGGCCGCGAACATGCCACCGTAGAACAGGTTGGCCCAGAACACGTGGCCGGCGAAGTCCCGGATCGGAGGTCGGAACAGGATCTCCGCCATGCTGCTGGAGTGGCTGAACAACGGGGGTAGCACCCAGAGGGTCAGGATCGATGCCGCGGTCGCGGTCGGGAGCAGCAGGGTGGCCGCCAGCAGCGGATTGCGTCGGCTTGCCGGGAGTTCGGCGCCGAGGGACCAGATCAGGCCCGGCGCGAGGAAGTTGCAGCCGACCAGGACGATGAACGAGATCTGCTCATGCAGGGGCATCTGGCCGACCGGCTGATCCATGCTCTCGGCGAGGGTCACGATGGCGCACCACAGCACCGCACAGAGCAGAGCGCGGCGGAGCCGGAAGGGCCCGCCGGCAAGCATCAGCGACGTGCCGCCGGCGCGGGGATGCTGACGACGGCACAGGTCCCGCGTGGCGCCTGTGCCAACAGGCGGAACCGTGCCGCGGGCCCGTAGATTAGCTGCAGCCGCTCGGCGATGTTCGTCAGGCCGAGACCGCGGCCCATCTCCCCGGCCAGACCGACGCCGTCGTCGGTCAGCGCGACCTCGAGCAGCCCGTCCTTCACACTGGCAGCGATGCTGATCTCGCCGCCCTGCCTGGGGAAGATGCCGTGCTTGATCGCGTTCTCGGCGAGGGTTGCCAGGATCAAGGGTGGTATGCCGTAGCCGGTCACCGCTTCCGACGCCTCGCACCGAACGGTCAGGCGACCTTGCAGGCGGGATGCGCACAGATCGAGATAGGCGAGGACGAGATCGATCTCCTCGCCGAGAGTGGTCTGATGTCCGGCGACGTCGCACAAGGTCGCCGACATGTAGTCCAGCAGGCGCGACAGCAGATACTGGCTCTGCGCCGGATCGCGGTCCCGCAGCGAGCGGATGGTGCCGAGCGTGTTGAAGAGGAAATGCGGCTCGATCTGTCGCTGCAGCATCTCCGCCCGCACCGACGCCGCCAGCCGCCGCGCCTGCGCCTCCTCGATCCGCGTCTCCTCTGCCTGCGCCGCGAGGTCCGCACGTGACCGCCACAGATGCACGATGACGGCGACCGCGCCGCCCGCGATCCCCCACCGGAGCACCCGCCCGAGCATCGATGCCCAATCTTCCCGCTCGTCTCCGATGCCGAGCATCAGCAGCATCAGCTCGCCGGAGGCGGAGCCGAGCAGGACGGCGAGCACGGCCCGCCAGATCCGCCAGCTGGTGCCCGCGGTACGGCCCCATCCCAGGGCCGCGAGCATCACCGCGATCATCATGGCGACGACCAGACGGTCCCGCGCGATCACCAGCCAGGCGACGACGACGTCGGTGCCGTTCCAGTTACGCCACACGAACGGCTGGCACAGCATCTGCGTGGACATCAGGATCGCGATCGTCGCCGCACCGACCAGGAGGATCAGCGTCTGCCCTGCCGGCGGCCAGCCGATGAGCCGGCGGATCGATGCGGCATGAAGTCCGAGATATGCCGCTAGACTAACGTGACTGTACGTCGCTCGACGTGAGGTCCGCATCGCCTGTTCCCGGCGGGGGCGGCAAACTATTCAACCAATCCGGCCAGGTCGCAAGCACCGATCGCGGGCAGCCGGCTGGATCCGCGAGTCGGGAGAATCCGTCGCTGTTTTCTGGCTTCCGTCGCACGGCATCGCCCGTCCGTCGCTCCTCCGACACGACCGCTCCGGACTGGTCCTAGAAGGATCGCGCCGAGCCGGACCCGAGGCCGATGGGCCCGCTCCGGTTCGGCTCCAGGAGACGAACCGTGGCATTCGGGCTCTCGAGGAATCCGGTCTGCCACGACAGGTCTGAATTCATTCGTTCAGGAGAAAGTCATGTTCTGCAGGCGCAGCGCCAATCATCTTGCGGCTTTGCTCGTCATTCCGGTCGCCGTCTTAGGCCCGGCGTCCGCGCGGGCAGCCGACCGCACCGACGAGGAGATCGCCGTCACCGGGGATTACGCGGTGGTCGCCCGGGCGGTCACGACGGCCGACCTGAACCTGGCGTTGCCGGACGACCAGCGCACGCTGCGGCATCGGCTCAGCATGGCCGCACGGCGGGTCTGCCTCGAGGCGGGAGGCACGACCGCGATCCAGGACGACAGCCTGCTGACCTGCTACCAGAGCTCGATGCACGATGCCTGGGCCGAAGTGCAGCCCAGGATACTGCTCGCTTCGTCCGGTTCGCACCCGGTTGCCGACCTGCGCAGACAGAGTCCGGGTCGGACGCAAGAGGTCGCGAGCAGCCTGAGCAGATGAGTTTCTTCCAGTGCGATGCGCGGTCGATCGTGGCCGGGCGTTCCGCTCTCGACGGCGTGGGCGCGGCATCGCGGAGCAGGTGACCGGGGCCATCGTGGTGACGGCGGATTGCGAGGAGGGCATCGTTCGATCACGCGCTAGATCGCGACGTGCCCGCGCAGCGCGGTCTCGTCGAGCGTGTCGACCTCTCCCTGCATCACCACCTGACCGCGATCCAGCACGGTGATGTGCTGGGCGAGCGCGCGCGCGAACTCGTAGTACTGCTCGACCAGCAGGATCGCCATGCCGCCGCGCTGCCGCAGCAGGGCGATGATGCGGCCGATCTCCTTGATGATGCTCGGCTGGATCCCCTCGGTCGGCTCGTCGAGCACCAGCAGGCGCGGACGGATCACCAGTGCGCGCGCGATCGCCAGCTGCTGCTGCTGTCCGCCGGACAGGTCGCCGCCCTGGCGACGCTGCATCTGTGCCAGGATCGGGAACAGGGCGAAGATCTCGTCCGAGATCCTGCGTTCGCGCCGCGGCAGCAGGCCGAAGCCGGTCTCGAGGTTCTCCCGCACGCTGAGCAGCGGGAAGATGTCGCGGCCCTGCGGCACCGACGCGATGCCGCGACGTGCCCGCTCATGCGCCGACAGCCGGGTGATGTCGTGGCCGTCCCAGAGGATGCGCCCGCGCGACACCGGATGCACGCCGGTGATCGCGCGCAGCAGGCTGGTCTTGCCGACGCCGTTGCGCCCGAGCAGGCAGGTGACGTCGCCCATCTTCGCGGTCAGCGAGACCCCGCGCAGCGCGATCGCGGCACCGTAATGCAGGTCGATGGAGTCCGCGTGCAGCATCGGGTTGCGTCCTCAGCGTCCGAGATACACTTCGACCACGCGCGGATCGCCGCTCACCTGCTCGAGGCTGCCCTCGGCCAGCACCGAGCCCTCGTGCAGCACCGTCACCCGCACGTCGAGTGCCCGCACGAACTCCATGTCGTGCTCGACCACGACCACCGAGCGCGTGCGGTTGATCTCGCGCAGCAGCTCGGCGGTCTGCGCGGTCTCGGCATCCGTCATGCCGGCGACCGGCTCGTCGACCAGCAGCAGTTCCGGGTCCTGGCCGAGCAGCATGCCGATCTCCAGCCACTGCTTCTGGCCGTGGCTCAGCGCGCCGGCCGGGCGGGCGGCGTGGTCGGCCAGCCGGGTGGTGGCCAGGATCGCGGCGATGCGCGCGCTCTCCTCCGCGCGCTCGCGCGCCGCCAGCACCGCGAACGGCCGACGATGGCCCTTCAGCGACAGCAGCAGGTTGTCGCGCACGCTGAGCTGCTCGAACACCGTCGGTTTCTGGAACTTGCGGCCGATGCCCAGCCGCGCGATCGTCGGCTCGTCCAGCCGGGTGAGGTCGTGCGCGTCACGGAACCGGACGCTGCCGCTGTCGGGCCGCGTCTTGCCGGTGATCACGTCCATCATCGTGGTCTTGCCGGCGCCGTTGGGGCCGATGATGGCGCGCATCTCGCCCGGCGCCAGCAGCAGCGACAGCGCGTTCAGCGCACGGAAGCCGTCGAAGCTGACCGAGACCGCATCGAGATAGAGCAGGTTGGGGAACTGGCCGCTCATGACGGTGCGTCCGCGTTGGTGCGTCGTGCGGCGCGGCCGGATCCCCGCGCGAGGTCGCTCACGCGGTGCCAGCGCAGCCCCATGATTCCCCTTGGCAGGAACAGTGTGGTCAGGATGAACAGGGCGCCGAGCGCGTACAGCCAGAGCTCCGGCAGCAGCCCGGTGAACAGGGTCTTGCCGAGATTGACCAGCACCGCCCCGAGCACCGCGCCCGACAGAGTGCCGCGTCCGCCGATCGCGACCCAGATCACCGCCTCGATCGAGTTGGCGGGCGCGAACTCGCCCGGATTGATGATGCCGACCTGGGTGACGTAGAGCGCCCCGCCGAGGCCCGCGATCAGCGCCGACAGCACCCAGATCACCAGCTTGACGTGGTCCGGACGGTAGCCGAGGAACCGCGTGCGGTTCTCGGCGTCGCGCACCGCGGTGAGCAGGCTGCCGAACCGTCCCGACAGCACCGCCTGGGCGAGCAGCAGGCTCGCCGCGAGCAGCAGCGCGGTGAGCACCAGCAGGGCGGCGCGGACCTGCGGCGCGTGCAGGTCGAAGCCGAGCACGTCCTTGAAGTCGGTCAGGCCGTTATTGCCGCCGAAGCCCATGTCGTTGCGGAAGAACGCGAGCAGCAGCGCGTAGGTCAGCGCCTGGGTGATGATCGAGAGGTAGACGCCGGAGACGCGGCTGCGGAAGGCGAGCCAGCCGAACAGCGCCGCCAGCACGCCGGGCACCAGCAGCGCCATCAGGGCGGCGAAGGCGAAGTGGTCGAAGCCGTGCCAGTACCAGGGCAGCCTGGTCCAGGACAGGAACACCATGAAGTCGGGCAGCTCGGGGTTGCCGTAGACGCCGCGGGCGCCGATCTCGCGCATCAGGTACATGCCCATGGCGTAGCCGCCCAGCGCGAAGAAGGCGGCGTGGCCGAGGGTGAGGATGCCGGCGAAACCCCACACCAGGTCGACCGCGACGGCGAGGATCGCGAAGCACAGGTACTTGCCGGCGAGCCCGACGACGAAGTCCGACACGTGCAGCGGCGAGGCGGTTGGCAACAGGTTCAGCCCGGCGAGCAGGATCGCCGTGGCCAGCGCGATCAGTGCCGCCGGGCGCACCGCGATCACGACTCCACGCTCCGTCCGCGCAACGGGAACATGCCGCGCGGCCGGCGCTGGATGAACGCGATCAGCAGCACCAGCACGATGATCTTGCCGAGCACCGCGCCGGCCATCGGCTCCAGCACCTTGTCGGCAATGCCGAGCGTGGCGGCACCCGCCAGCGTTCCCCACAGATTGCCGACGCCGCCGAACACCACGACCATGAAGCTGTCGATGATGTAGCCCTGGCCGAGATTGGGGCTGACGTTGTCGATCTGGCTGATCGCGACCCCGGCCAGTCCGGCGACCCCGGAGCCGAGCCCGAAGGTTAGCGCATCGACGCGCGGCGTGCGTATGCCCATCAGCGACGCCATGCGCCGGTTCTGCGTCACCGCGCGCATCTGCAACCCGAGCGGCGTGCGCCGCAGCACCAGGGTGAGGGCGAGCATCACCAGGCCCGCGAACAGGATGATCGTCAGCCGGTTCAGCGTGATCACCAGCCCGCCGACCGCGATCGCGCCGGACATCCAGGCCGGCGTGGTGACGGAGAGGTTGGTGGGCCCGAACAGCGAGCGGACCGCCTGCTGCAGCACCAGCGACAGGCCCCAGGTGGCGAGCAGCGTCTCCAGCGGGCGTCCGTACAGGAAGCGGATCAGGCTGCGCTCGATGGCAACGCCGAGGCCGCCGGAGACCAGGAAGGCGAGCGGCACCGCCAGCAGCAGCCCCAGCCCGGGGGAGCCGGTGAGCTGCTGCGCCAGGTAGGTGACGTAGGCGCCGATCATCACCAGCTCGCCGTGCGCCATGTTGATGACGCCCATGACGCCGAAGGTGATCGCGAGCCCCATCGCCGCGAGCAGCAGCACCGAGCCCAGGCTGAGCCCGTAGAACAGGTCCTGGGCGATGCTCCACAGCCGCAGCCGCAGGTCGATCGCGGCGATCGCCTCGCTGGCGGCGTGCCGCAGCTCCGGCGTCGTGGCGTGCAGCCCGGCCAGGATCGATCGCGCCGGCAGGCCGCCGCGCTGGGTCAGGCTGCGGATCGCCGCGAGGGCCGCGGCCGGGGGCACCGGTCCGGGCGCGGTCAGCAGCACCGCGGCGCGGGCCTGCGTCAGCGCCCGTCGGACCGCGGCGTCCGGCTCGTGCAGCAGCGCGCGGTCGAGCGCCGGCAGAGTAGCACTTGCGTGGATCGCGTAGATGGCGTCGGCGGCGAGCAGGCGCCGGGCGGGATCGGGGGCGCCGAGGTCGAGCAGTGCCAGGGCGGCGTCCACCGCCTCGCGCACCCGGTTGTTCAGGCGCACCGGGCGCAGGCCGGCCGGTGGCGTCGCGACCGCAGCCCCGGTGCGGGCGTCGGTCAGGCTGCCGCCGTCGCGGATATACAGCCCGCCGTCGCCGCGGGCGGCGAGCAGGCGGCGCGCGGCCAGGGCGTGCAGCACCGCGCTCGCGTGCGGGTCGCCGGACGCGGCGAGGTCGGTGGCACCGCCGGCGATGCGGGCATAGTCGCCCGACGCGAGGCCGGCGAACCCGCGCTCCGCCTCGCCCGCGCCCTGCGCTCGGCCGGGGCCGAACGATACCGCCGACAGCAGCGCCAACAGGGACAGGCGGCAGACGGCGAGCAGGCCGGCGCGCAGGCCGGCCGCAGCATTAGACATGCTGCTTGCCGACGCAGCTCTTGCTGACGACGTTGTAGTTGCCGCAGGAGATCGGCTTGCGCCAGTCGCCGATCAGGTCGCGCGTCTCGGCGACGTACGGCGACCACGCCTTGCCGGGCACCAGGCCCGGGGTCTGCCAGACCACGTTGAACTGGCCGTCATCCTGGATCTCGCCGATCAGCACCGGCTTGGTCAGGTGATGGTTGGGCAGCATGGTGGCGACGCCGCCGGTGAGGTTGGGCTGTCGGATGCCGATCATGGCCTCGATCACCGCGTCATGGTCGGTGGTCTTCGCCTTCTCGACCGCCTGCACCCACATGTTGAAGCCGATATAGTGCGCCTCCATCGGGTCGTTGGTGGTGCGGTTCGGCTTGTGGGTGAAGTCGTGCCACGCGTCGATGAAGGCGTGGTTGGCGGGCGTATCCACGCTCTCGAAGTAGTTCCAGGCGGCGAGCTGGCCGGTCAGCGGCTTGGTGTCCATGCCGGCGAGCTCCTCCTCGCCGACGCTGAACGCCATCACCGGGATGTCCGTCGCCTGGATGCCCTGGTTGCCGAGCTCCTTGTAGAACGGAACATTGGCGTCGCCGTTGATGGTGGAGACCACCGCGGTCTTCCTGCCCGTCGAGCCGAACGCCTTGATCTGCGAGACGATGTTCTGCCAGTCGGACTGGCCGAACGGCGTGTAGTTGACCAGGATGTCGGCGTCGGCGACGCCCTTGCCCTTCAGGTAGGATTGCAGGATCTGGTTGGTGGTGCGCGGATAGACGTAGTCGGTGCCGGCCAGCACCCAGCGCTGCACCTTCTCTTCCGAGGCGAGGTAGTCGACCGCCGGGATCGCCTGCTGGTTCGGTGCCGCCCCGGTGTAGAACACGTTGCGGCTGCACTCCTGGCCCTCGTACTGCACCGGATAGTACAGGATGCCGTTGAGCTCCTCGAACACCGGCAGCACCGACTTGCGTGACACGCTGGTCCAGCAGCCGAACACCGCCGCCGCCTGGTCGACCGAGAGCAGCTGGCGCGCCTTCTCCGCGAACAGCGGCCAGTTCGACGCGGGGTCGACCACCACCGCCTGCAACGGCCGGCCGAGCAGGCCGCCCTTGGCGTTCTGCTGCGCGATCAGCATCAGCATGACGTCCTTGAGCGTGGTCTCGCTGATCGCCATCGTGCCCGACAGCGAGTGCAGGATGCCGATCTTGATGGGCGCGCCCGAGGGTGCCGCGCGGGCCAGACGACTGAGCGATGCGGTGGCGGCGAGACCGAGGCTCATGCGCGCGAGCGCGCGCCTGCCGAGAGCTGTGCTGTGCGACGTCATGCCGGGCTCCTGCGACGAATGGGATCGCGGCAGCGTGCACTTGGCAGGCACGTGGCTCCATACGCGTTATTGCGTAGCCTCGACGGTGCAATCGAGGTGCGGCACCGAGCCTCGCCGGCTAGGCTCGACGTCGCCTGTTCCGCCGCTGCGAGGACGTCGATGAGAGGGCCCGCCAACACCACGCGACTGCGGATCGTGCGCATGCGCCGCGACTACAACCGCTGGGTCGCGAACCAGACCCTGGAAGACTACGCGCTGCGCTTCACCGCCAAGAGCGCGCGCGTCTGGTCGCGGGCGCGCGTCGCCAACACGGCCCTCGGCTCGATCTCCTTCCTGGCCCTGGAGGCGATCGGCGGCACGCTGACGCTGTCGTTCGGCGTCGCCAACAGCTGCGTCGCGATCGCGGCGGTGTCGGTGCTGATCTTCCTGGTCAGCCTGCCGGTCTGCGCCGCCGCGGCGCGCCACGGCGTCGACATCGACCTGCTCACCCGCGGTGCCGGCTTCGGCTATATCGGCTCGACGATCACCTCGCTGATCTACGCCACCTTCACCTTCCTGTTCTTCGGCATCGAGGCGGCGATCCTGGCCAGCATGCTGGACCGGTTCCTGATGGTGCCGCTCTGGCTCGCCTACATCCTGTGCGCGGTCGTGGTGGTGCCGCTGGTCATCCACGGCGTCACCTTCATCGGCCGGCTGCAGCTGGTGACGCAGCCGATCTGGCTGCTGCTCAACCTGGTGCCGCTGGCCGGGATGCTGATCCTGCATCGCGACTGGCTGGTCGGCTGGTCGCATTTCCGCGGCATCGAGCCCCACGGCGGCGCGACGGGGCTGGACGCGGGCGCGATCGGCGCCGCCGCCTCGATCCTGTTCGTGCTGATCAGCCAGACCGCAGAGCAGGTGGATTTCATCCGCTTCATGCCGCCGCCGCGCCGGGCGCGCGACGCCGCCTGGTGGGGTGCGGTGCTGCTCGGCGGTCCCGGCTGGGTGCTGCTCGACGCCTTCAAGCTGCTCGCCGGCTCGCTGCTGGCCTGGGTCGGCCTGCGCGCCGGGCTGTCGGCATACGATGCGGTGCAGCCGTCGCAGATGTACCGGCTCGCCTACGAGACGATCCTGCCGCCGCTGCCGGCGCTGGCCGCGACGGTGCTGCTGGTGGCGCTGTCGCAGGTCAAGATCAATGTCACCAATGCCTATGCCGGCTCGCTCGCCTGGTCGAACTTCTTCTCGCGGCTGACGCACAGCCATCCGGGCCGGATCTTCTACGTGCTGTTCAACGTCGCCATCGCGCTCGCGCTGATGGAGGCCGGCATCCTCGACACCATACAGCGCGGGCTGGTGCTGTACGGCGATCTGGCCGCGGCCTGGATGGGCGCGCTGGTGGCCGACCTGGTGGTCAACAAGCGCGTCGGCTGGAGCCCGCCCGGCATCGAGTTCAAGCGTGCGCATCTGCCCGACATCAACCCGGTGGGCGTCGGCGCCATGTCGCTGGGTGCGGCGGCGGGCGTCGCCGCCTATGCGGGCCTGCTCGGCGCGGCACTGGCCGCGTTCGGGCCGTTCCTGGCGTTCGGCGTCGCGTTCGCGGCGGCGCCGGCGATCGCCTGGCGTACCGGCGGCCGCACCTATCTCGCGCGCAAGCCGCGGGCGAGCTGGTCGAAGCGCCGCATCCTCACCTGCAGCATCTGCGAGCACGGCTTCGAGCACGAGGACATGGCGTTCTGCCCGGCCTATGGCGGCGCGATCTGCTCGCTCTGCTGCTCGCTCGACAGCCGCTGCGGCGACGGCTGCAAGCCGGCCGCAACCCGCCTCGCAGCCCAGCTCGCGGCACCCTTCGCGAGCCCCTGGCAGAGGCTGCCGACGCGCCTGCGCGAGCTGCTGACGACGCGGCTGAGCCGGTTCGCGGTGATGCTGCTCGCTGCCGCGGCGGCGCTGCACGGCCTCGGCGCGGTCGGCAGCCGGGCGCCGGGGCGGGGTCTGCTGGCGGCCCTGGTGGTCGCCGCGATCCTGTCCTGGCTGGTGGTGCTCTCAGGCGAGAGCCGGCGGCAGGCGGAGGAGGAGAGCCGGCGCCAGACACGGCTGCTGATGGACGAGATCGCGGCACACGGCCGCACCGACGCCGCCCTGCAGCGGGCGCGCGACAAGGCCGAGGCCGCTAGCCTGGCCAAGAGCCGCTACGTGGTCGGGATCAGCCACGAGCTGCGCTCGCCGCTCAACGCGATCCTCGGCTACGCCCAGCTGATGGACCGCGACCCGCATCTGCCGGCGGCGCATCGTCGCGGTGCCGGGATCATACGCGAGAGCGGCGAGCATCTCAGCGCCATCATCGCCGGCCTGCTCGACATCTCGCGCATCGAGGCGGGGCGGATCGAGCTGCATCGCGACCGCGTGCGCCTGCCGGAACTTCTCGAGGGGCTGGCACAGATGATGCGCCTGCAGGCCGAGGCGAAGGGCCTGCGCCTGGTCTACGTGGCGCATGGCCTGCCCGGGCTGGTGCATTGCGACGAGCAGCGGCTGCGGCAGATCCTGATCAACCTGCTCTCCAACGCGATCAAGTTCACCCACGCAGGCGAGGTGCGCTTCACCGCGTCGTGGCGCGCGCAGATCGCCGAATTCGTGGTGGCCGACACCGGGCCTGGGATCGCGGCCGCCGACCTGTCGCGCATCTTCGAGCCGTTCGAGCGCGCCTCCGCCGCCTCGGTCCCCGGGGTCGGCCTCGGCCTGACGATCACCCGCCTGCTGACCGAGATCCTCGGCGGCGAGATCACCGTGCGCAGCCGGATCGGCGAGGGCAGCCGCTTCCGCGCCCGGCTGATGCTGTCCGACATCGACGAGCCGGAGGCGGCGCCGGCGGCGGCGCGGTCGAGCTGCTATGACGGGAACCGACGCCGGATCCTGGTTGCCGACGACCATGCCGGCCATCGCGCGCTGATGACCGACCTGCTGACCCCGCTGGGCTTCGAGCTGTGCCTGGCCCGCGGCGGCCCCGAGTGCCTGGAGCTGGCGCCCGAGTTCCGGCCGGACCTGTTCCTGCTCGACCTGTCGATGCCGGGGATGAACGGGCGCGAGCTGGCGCGGCACCTGCGCAAGACCGCGGCCGGACAGGTTCCGATCCTGTTCGTCTCCGGCGAGGCCGACCGCAGCGACGCCTGCGGCCTGCGGCTCGACGCCGAACCCGCCCTCGCCGACTGCGCCGTGCTGAGCAAGCCGGTGCAGCTCGCCGTCCTGCTGCGCGAGATCGCCGCCCGGCTCGGGCTCGGCGCGGCGCCGCCGGCCGGATCACCCGGGGAAGCGGCGCCGGCGGCCGAGCCCGCGGCCGCCCTGTCGGCGTCGCAGACCGCGGAGCTGCGTCGCCTGGCAGAGAGCGGGCACGTGCGACGGCTGCGCGAGCGGCTCGATGCGCTGGAGCGCGAGGCGCCGGACCTCGCTCCGGCGCTGCGCCCGCTGCGGGAGCAGCTCGCCGCCTACCGGCTGGAAGCGTTCCGCGCCGCCCTCGACCTGCCGCAGGATGCGGGATGATCGGGGAGCAGGCAGGGCAGGGCGGGGCGGCACGCGGCAGCGTCCTGGTGATCGATGACGCGCCGCACACGCTCGGCCTGCTCGATGCGGTGCTGGAGCAGGCCGGCTACGTCGTGCTGATGGCGCAGAGTGCCGCCGCCGCCTTCACCGTGCTGGACCGCAAGCGGCCCGACCTCCTCCTGCCCGATATCATGCTGCTCGACGCGCTCATGCCGGGCATGAGCGGGCTGGAGGCCTGCCGCCGGCTGAAGGCCGATCCGGTGCTGGCCGCGATCCCGGTCATCTTCATGACCGGGCTGTCGGAGACCGAGCACGTGGTGAGCGCGTTCGAGGCCGGCGCCACCGACTACGTCACCAAGCCGCTGCAGCTCGACGAGGTGCTGGCCCGGCTGAGCGTGCACCTGCTCGCGGCGAGACGGGCGCAGGCGGCCTATCGTGCGCTGGACGGCGCCGGCCGGTTTCTGTTCGCGGTGGACCCGCACGGCCGGCTGCTGTGGGCGACACCGCAGGCGGCGGCGCTGCTCGGCGGCGACACCGAGCCGGTGCAGCCATCGCTGGCGCGGCTGCTGGCGCGCGGTGCGATGGCACCCGGCGCCGCCCTGCCGGATGGGGACGCCGATCCGGCCCGGCTGCGGATCCGTTTCGTGGGCATCTCCGGATCCGAGGAGCTGCTGCTGCGGATCGTCCCGCAGAGCGCACGGCCGGAGCTGGTGCTCAAGGACCGGCTCGAGCTCAGCCTGCGCGAGGCGGAGGTGCTGCTCTGGATCAGCTACGGCAAGGCGACGCGCGACATCGCCGAGATCCTCGGACTGAGCCCGCGGACGATCGATAAGCACCTGGAGCAGATCTACAACAAGCTCGGGATCGCCAACCGCGCCTCGGCGGCCTCGCTGGCCGCGCGCCTGATCGGCGAGGCTCACGATGCCGGATAGGCGAGCCTGTCCGCGAGGTTCATGCTCCCGAGTTCGACGACGAACATTCTCGGCAGCGACGAGGTGTTCGCCTCGTCATGACCCAGCACCAGGTCGATCGTCGGGGACGGCGCTTCGAGCGGCCGGCTCACGATGGTCGCCGCGATCGTCGGCAGCGCGCCGCGCAGCAGCGCCATCAGAGGTGCGAGCCAGTCCATGTCGTAGCCGGTCAGGAATTCCCACGACGAGCGCGGCTCCGGCTGGCTCGGCGGCGCGCCGAGCCGCTTCGACCGCCGTCTCCGCCTGGAACGGCGCACCGCGCGCATGATCGAGGACGGCACGGCCGGCGGCGGTCGGCTCCACCCCCCTGGGGCTTCGCATCATCCTCCGGCTGCTGCGGGATCATCGGCGATGCCTCCGCAGCGACGATCCCGGTGGCCGGGGACCCCCCGCGGCGCTCGAGGTCGGCTGGAGCGGCTCGCCGCTCGACGCTGGACGCGATCCATGGCGTGCTGCGCCGTCAGCCGAGCGAGATGCTGCCCGATCGGGCCGACGACCCACCGATCGAACCGAGACCCTCGCCGCGTCACGGAGTGATCGCCGATGATCGAGATCGCGCCCGATCGCCTCACCCTGCTGCGCGCGGGCTACCTCCTGCTCATCGTCGGCCTCGGGCTGACGATCTGGCCCTCGATCCTCGATCTGGCGAAGAGCTGGGAGCTGACCCATGGCGTCGTGGTGTCGATGCTGGGAGCCCTGTCGCTGCTGGCTCTGGTTGGTCTCCGCCAGCCGCTACGCATGCTGCCCCTCCTGTTCTGGGGGCGGCGTGGAAGACGATCCGGCTGCTCAGGGTCGCGCTGCCGTCATGGGTCGTCCACCGGCTGGATGCCGCCACGGCAGACACCGCGATGCAGTGCCTGATGGCGATCCTCATCGTCGCCGTCATCCCCTGGGATCACGTGCTTCAGGTCTACGTGAGAGCACCGGGAGAGCGGTGGCGTCGGCGCGCGTCGCCGTAGCTCCGGCGCGGATGGTGATCGGCAGCGCTGCTGGCCTGCCGGCGATCGCGGCGGATCAGCGGGGCAGCGCGAGCGAGAGCGCGGCGCGTCGGTGCCGGACGAGCAGCAGGCCGAGCAGGGCCGCGCCGCTCGACGCGGTGGCCAGCGCGAGACCCATCTCGTCGGCGAGCAGGTCGCCGACATTGGTGCCCCAGCTGCGGATCACCAGCACCGCAACCCAGAAGGTCACGACCGGGAGGCGAGCGGCCACGGCGCGCAGCGTGAGGGCGGTGACCAGGAGTAGCGTCATCGTCGCCGAGGCGAGGACGACACCGAGACCCTCGTGGAAAGCCAGGAAGTCTCCCGCCGCAGTGCCGAGCGTGCCGGCGGCGAGCATCGCGGCCCAGAACCGGCCGTTCGCCGCCGGCAGCCGTTCCGCGTCGTCGCCGCCGGGCCCGGTCGCCACCAGGGCTGCCAGCAGCGAGGCGAGCCCGATCATCGCCCACGGATAGGGCAGCCTGAGGTCGTGCACCGCGAGGTCGGCGAGATTGGTCGCGGCGGTGCGGATCACGACGATGGCCAGCCAGTACCACAGCTCGTTCGGGCGCCTGGCGCGGCGCTCGGCGAGCAGGGTCAGCGTCAGCGCGGCGGCCAGCACCGGGAGGCCGCGCCAATGGCCGAGCCGGAGATCGGCCGCGAAGAAGTCGCCAAGATTGCAGCCGAAGATGCTGGCCAGGCAGAGCGCGGCCCAGTAGCGCCGGCCGATGACGGGGATGCTTCGCACGGGATTGCCCTCCGGATCGTACGGTGCCGGTCGCGCGGCGTCAGCTGCGCTCGATCGCGACCGCGGCGGTGGCCTGGACCTGCTCCGTGGTCGAGGGGCCGCGACCCTGACGGAGTCGCAGCGCCAGTCTCAGCTTCTCGGTGGCGCGGACGATCTCCGGCGCCGGACCACCGCTGTTGGGGTCGTTGACGGAGCGCATGCGCTCCAGCACGCCATCCAGGGCGACACGATGTGCTGCGACATAGGCGGCGCCGTCCGGGGTGATGGCATACAGCTTCTTGCCGTCCCGCTCGGCGACCGTCGCGTGGCCGATCTGCTCGAGCATGATCAGGGTCGGATAGATCACGCCGGCGCTCGGGCTGTAGGTGGTGGCGACGCGGTCCTCGATCTCCTTGATGATCTCGTAGCCCTGCCGCGGCCGTTCGGCGATCAGGTCGAGCACGACCAGGCGCAGCTCGCCATGGTCGAACAGCCGGGTCGACCGTCTGCCGCCACGTCCGCGGCCGTCATGACCGTGGCCGTCCGCATGGTCACGATCGCTGTCATGCCTGTAGCCTCCGGAACCGCCGCGCGCGAAACGCCTGCCGTGTTCATGGTGGGGATGCATAGGCGTCATGCGGGCTCGGCTGCAATGCCGGTCGGATGCTCACGCCGACGTGCTACACCGCCATCCGGCCATCTTCGGGATCGGCGGTCCCTCCGGTAGGACGTCGGTCGGCACCGGCCCGCAGCTTCGACCTCAGGCGTCCCCAATCGCCGGCATCTCGGATAGCAGCGCATCGATGGCCACAGGCGTCGAGATCGTCGGAGCGAAATCGCGTCGAGAGGCTCGCCTCATCCATCGAGCTTTCTCGTGGAAACAGCCAGCGCTGGACCCGATCGTTTCGCCCGTAGGTGATCGCCGATCGCGGGCAAGATCATCCACCGTGTCCGGGACCCCGTGCTTCTCCAGATGGGCCGGAGACGCGAACACCTTCGTCCGCTCGTGCGCGATGCGGCGGACCGTCAGGCCGAACCCGCTACCGATCGGGCGGTTAAGGATCACGAGGTCGAAGCCGTCCTCCCTGAGATCGATCAGCCGGTCGGAGAAACCGGGATCGAGTTCGAGGGCGGGATGGACCGCAGCCGGGCGGGTCAGCAGCGGTGCGACGCACAGCCTGCCGAACAGCACTGCCATGGAGACAAGTAGCCTGCCGCTGACGGCAGTCCGTCCGGAAACCAAGGCAGACCTCACGGCGTGCAGCTCGGCCAGCGCGCGCTGGCAGGTCTTGCAGAAGGTGTGGCCACCTTCGGTCAGGCCTCGTCGAGCAACCAGAACGATCCTCGGGAGGTTCATCATGCTTGAACGACGCATGCTGCTCGGCGCTACCACCGGTTCGGTCCTGCTTCGGCCAGCGGCGTTTGCCCGGGACGTCGAGCCCGCCGCGCAGCGCCTGAACGAACTGGGGCCGGAGAACGAGATCATGGCAAGACGTGCCGGACCCTGGGATCTGACCGAGACCGTGTGGGAACGCCCCGGAGCCACGCCGATCGTGACCAGGGGTCCCGTCGCCGGGCGGCGCATGATCGGGACGATGTTCCAGGAGATCCTCAGGCTGGCGAAGGCCTCCGTCGAAGGGCAAGGTCAGCCGGATCGACGATCCGTGGTCAGCGTTCCACCGCGACTGATGGCGGGATCGCTCGGTCATACTGGCTGTGGCCGATCTCCCTCTGAACGAGCCCTCTTCCGTCAGCCTTAAAGAATGACGTTGAGCGTCTTGGATGGCGACGATATCATCGTGATATGTTATCACCGGAACAATGCCGAGCCGCCCGCGCTTGGCTTGGCTGGTCTCAGGAGGACCTGGCACGGCGTGCCGGTATTGGGATCAGCACTCTGAAGGATTTCGAGACCGGCAAACGGGCACCGATGCGGAACAACCTGGACGCCATGAGACGTGCGATCGAAGCGGAGGGTGTGTCTCTGCTCTTCCATGAAGATGGCCATGCGATCGGTATCGCCGCCAGCGGCGGCAAGAGAGCACTCGGTAATCATGAGGAGGCCAGGAACTCAATTGTCCGGACCTAGATCGCAGCCGCTCACGGCTCCCGAGAAACTGAAATTCACGGAACTGCGGGCCTTTCAGACGCCGATGCCGGGGAAAGCCGCGTGGCAGACCGGAACCACCTTCGCCCTCTACCTCGCCCTCGTGGTGGCGATGTATGCCGCGT
Source organism: uncultured Acetobacteraceae bacterium (assembly GCA_964242335.1). Lineage (GTDB taxonomy): Bacteria > Pseudomonadota > Alphaproteobacteria > Acetobacterales > Acetobacteraceae > Lichenicoccus. The sequence continues at coordinate 41,836 of CAXTAY010000028.1, forward strand.
CGCGGTTCTCCGTCTGGCTGACGCTAGCGCTCGCCGTGCCGACGAGCGGTCTGGTCGTGCGCATCTTCATGCTTCAGCATGACTGCGGCCACAACTCGCTGTTCCGGTCTCGCCGTCTCAACGGCATCGTTGGTGCTGCCTGCAGTCTGGTCACCTTGACGCCTTTCGCCTACTGGCGCCGGCTGCATGCGCGGCATCACGGAAGCTGGAACAACCTCGATGGTCGAGGGATCCCCGCCGATTTTTTCTCGGATTGCTTGACGGTGACGGAGTACCGTGCGCTTAGCCCGATGCGCAAGCGGCTGTACCGGGCTACTCATCATCCGGCACTGGTCCATCTCCTGTTGCCGCCGATCATCTTCATTCTGCTTTATCGGCTACCGTTCGACACTCCGGCTTCCTTCAAGCGCGAGCGTCTGAGCGTCGCTCTGCTGAACCTGTCGCTGGTCGCCATGTTCGCCGTACTCGTAGCCCGTTTCGGCTTCGCGAACGTCGTGTTGGTGCATCTACCTACCCTGTTGCTCGCTGCCATCGTAGGGATCTGGTTGTTCTCGGTGCAGCACAGGTTCGAGGATTCGCAGTGGGCGAACTCGGAGGACTGGAGGTTTGATCAGGCCTGTCTGCACGGCACCTCCTATCTAAAGCTGCCTCGCGTGCTGCAGTGGTTCAGCGCGAACATCGGCTTGCATCACGTACATCACCTGCGGCCCGGAATTCCGAACTATCGTCTGCAGGCATGTCACGACGAATGCTCGGTAGTTACGGCTCATGCCACCGTGCTTACGCTTCGAGAGGCTCTCAAAGCCCCGAGCTTCGCCCTCTGGGACGAAGATCTGTGTCGGATGATCCCGTTTCCCCGGTGATGGACCAGGCTTCTGGCGCTCATGTTCATCACGCCGGTCCCGATGAGCAAGAAGAACCGAGTACGATGCGAAGTTCGCGCTTACGTCTAGCGCCTAGCTGAAGCGGGCGTCGTCCTCGCGTTGCCAGGTCTGCGACGCCGAAACTTCTTTGCCGCACTCCGGATCGCCCGGGCGACCTTGTTCCCGCCGCTGAACCGCATCTTCAGAATGTTCCGGACGGATTCGAGGTGCCGCGGGCCGATTCCCTCCATCCTGCAGCCTCGAATCGGCCGGCCCGGCGCAGAGATTGGCGCGCGAAAGCCTGCCGAGACGGCGGGTGACGACAGCATTCCGTTCTCGTATCAGAACGATAACCGGTATTGCCGGTTTGCGCCCTATCGTCCTGGAGCACGAGCAGATGTCATCGAGGACCCGGTTGAGCCGCGCCATGTGCTTTGGCCTGCTCGGCTGCAGCGTGCTCGGTTCCGGCCTGTGCGCCGCTCAGGGCCAAACCGTACCCATCATCGGGCCCTATGTCAGCCTTGAAGGGGGACTCGACTTCGAGCAGGACCAGATCCTACAGCCTATCCGGGGGTTGGAGCCGAAGCGCGACCTGCATCTCGATCTCCCGGGCTTCGCCGGTGAGGTCAGCCTCGGCTATGGGCTTGGCCACGGCCTACGTGTCGAGCTGGAGGGCAACTACCTCAACGACCACGTCCGAAAAGTGGAGTTCCCGGGACCCCAGGTCCGCCGTGCCGGCGGCTACGAGCAACAATATGGCGGCTTCGCGAATGCCCTCTACGACATCCCGTCGAGGCTGCCGGTCACGCCGTATATCGGGGTCGGAGTCGGTGGTCAGGCACTGGAATTTGACCATCTCAATTCATCTTCGCCGGGGTTCCATTTCCCTCGCCCCATCGGCTCGAGCAGCATCGGCAGCTTCGCCTACCAGGCGATCGCCGGCCTATCGGCGCCGTTACCCTGGGTCCGCGGCCTGGACCTCACGGCGGAATACCGGTTCATCGGGCTGCCGGACTCGCTACCGACGATCCCGTTCACCGCCTATAGCGCGCGCACCGGCCAGGCCATCGGCGAGGGTCGGCAACGTGTCGGTAACGTGTTCCACCACTCGATCCTGTTCGGCGTGCGCTACGCCTTCAACACGGCTCCGCCGCCTCGGCCACCGGTCGTTCCCGCAGCACCCTCGGCCGAGGCACGCACCTACCTCGTGTTCTTCGACTGGGACCGCTCGGACCTGACCATCCGCGCCCGCGAGATCCTGGCCCAGGTGGCGCAGGCTTCCACCTACGCTCACACTACCCGGGTCGAAGTCGACGGCCATACCGATACCTCGTCGATCCACGACGACGCGCGCGGTGCGCGCTACAACCAGGATGTCTCGATTCGTCGGGCCACCAGCGTGAAGGCGGAGTTGATCCGGGACGGTGTGCCCAGCAACACGATCGACATCCACGGCTTCGGCGAGACGCACCCTCTGGTCCCGACCGGGCCGAACGACCGCGAGCCGCAGAACCGGCGCTTCGAGATCATTCTCCGCTGATCTCGACGCCAACAGCACGCGGGGCCTGTCCGAACCTTCTTCCGGCCATCATCTCTGCAAAGACTCTAGCACGACGACGGGAAGACTGGCCCGTGATCAGGGTGGCGGCCGTTGGCAGCCCACGGCAGGAGCCGTGGCGCCGGGCAGGCCGGTTGGCACGTCCGTGGTGCTGTAGAGGCAATCACTCACGACACCCTCCTTGCTGAAGATGACTCTCAGGCTGGACGTTCTCGGCGGTGCGTGCTGTGAGCCCATCGCGGCGCTGGCCAAGCCGAGACCGGACCCCACCAGGCCGACATAGGGCACGAAGGCTCCGACCACTCCGGCCGCCGCACCGGCGCCACCGGACAACGCCTGGCTGTCCTGGCCACCGCTCTGCGTCTCGTACACCCAGCTCTCACCCTGCCGGCTCTGCTCGGTGTGGCCCGGCTCACCCAGCGCCTTGAAAACGTCCGTGCGGGACGAGCGGCCGATCACGACGGAACCGACCTTCGCCGGGTCGAGCGACGTTGCCCGGGGAGCGGTCTGGGTGCACGCGTTGGCCAGGATGGTGAAGGCGCATACCGCGATAGTCTTGGCGCCGACTCGAACCATCCCTCATCCTTACACGTGCGGCGGTCTTGCCGGTCGTTATTCGTCACCGATCTCGACAGGTTAGAGAACGCCGAACCTGCTGCATCCGAGATCGTGTGCCGCCAGCAACGCCCCGTCCTCGCCGCGCTGCACGGCGCTGTTGCTCGAGGCGCGCGCACCGATACAGGGCACCGAGTGGTTCGGCAGCCGCTCGGCCCGGTTCTCGTCGACCAGGTCCCCGCTCGGCAACGCGTCGATGTCCGACGCGATGCCGAGTGTCACCACGTCCGCCTGCAGTCCGTCCAGAACCGAGCGCGCCTGAGCTCCCGAACCGCCGTGCGATGTCTTCACCGTGACGTCGTGTTGCGCTTGCTGCTTCCACGTGATCGTCCGGGCTCGCCCATGCGGAGCGGTAGCATGGTCGGGAAAGCCCCGCTTGCCGACCGCACGTTGGAGTTCGAGCACGCCGCGGACGGGATGGCGGGCCTGTACTGTGAGCCCGTATCGGCGCTCTACTCCTAGCCGGTCATCAAGAGCCAGACGAACGTTTGTCAGTGTAATCCCGCGGAATACCCTCGCGGACTGGGTCTCATCGAGATCGGCTACCACTTTATCGGCGGGATCCTGAAACATGGCAAAGCCCTGTGCGCAACGTTCGCGCCGACCGTGAACAGCTGCAAACGCCTGATACGGCAGGAAGGCATGTCGACCTTCTCCTGGGCCCCGGTCTTCAACTCCTACGACTCGAACAATCGCACCAATTCCATACGCGTGCCTGCCGGTGGCGGGCGATGCGAGGCGCGCAATGCGGATGGAGCGGTAAACCCTTATCTCGCTGCCGCACTCGTGTTGGCCGCGGGACTGGGGGGCATCCGCAAGCGCATCGATCCCGGCGAGCCCAATGACGACAACCTATACGCTCTGAGTGAGTCCGAGCGGGTGACGCGGGGTCACTTCCTCCCGCAGAACTTGCAGTCTGCCGTGGCGGCCTTCGCCGCGGACCCACTCACGGCTCGGGTACTCGGCCCAGGCCTGCGCGACGAGTTCATAGGATACAAGTCGGAAGAATGGGAGGCCTACCACCTGACCTTCAGTCGATGGGAGGTCGATCGATACAGCTACATGCTCTGAGAAGCGATATGAGGAGGGAAACGATCAGTTCGATTATTTATAATCTTCCGCTTGCGCTTCGTCCGGTTCACGATCGCGGCCGTGACGGCCACGCGCAGCAGGCGGTCATGCAGTCACGATCCGAACCCTCATAGTCCACCAATTGCTCAGGCCCGGCGCTCACCAAGTCTTTTGCGTGTCCAGCCCGATTAGGAGAAGCGGATCGTATTCTTGCGCAGGTCGGTCAGCACGACGTCGATAGCATCGGCGCGGATCATCTGCTCGAACCGGTGGTCGCGGTATTCGCGGCGGCGGCCGCCGGTACGGTGGTGATGGCTGTTCCCCGCCATCTGACCGCAGACTGGCGAGTTGGGCGGAAGTCTCCCCCACAGACGGACGCTCCCGCATCCGCTCAGCCGAAGCCTTGGATGCCGAACCAGTTCTCACTGTCCGCTCGAACGCGACATCCTTCTCACGGAACGCGATCTTCACCTTCTAAGCCCAAGTCGCACCGGGTGGTCATTCAGGATCATGGCTTCGATCTTGTCAGCGCAGTACGCAGCGCCTGGACATCCTCGTTGAGGGTGGCAAGCCGCTTGGCCACCATGCCGGATCGCGCCACGAGCGCCTGGGCGAGGCATCCGCACTCCTCCTGCAAGGCGGCGCCGCGCCCGGTCAGGCGTACATGAACCTGCCGCTCATCCTCCGGATTGCGGGCACGGGTCACCAGCCCAGCCGCCTCCAGACGCTTCACCAGGGGCGTGATCGTGCTCGACTCGAGACCGAGCCGTGCGGCAACGATGCCCACCGCGCGCCCGTCCTGCTCCCATAGCGCCAGCAGCACGAGGTACTGCGGGTAGGTGATGCCCAACCGGTCCAGCAGCGGCTTGTAGGTCCGGCTGACCGCCATGCTGGTGGCATAAAGCGAAAAGCAGAGCTGGTTCTCGAGCAGGGCAGCGACGGGCATGAGCACTCTCCTGTAGCGTGGCCGATACCAAGATAATCCGTATCGTGATAAAGGTTCTGCTGGACAGGAACGGCCAACTCGTGCAGAGACCGATTATCGTAATAACCGTTATTACAATATGGTCCTGGGAGGATTTGCCATGCCTGTCGACGTCAAATATCGCACGACCGCCTCCGCGATCGGCGGCCGCGATGGCCAGGCCGGCGCCGAGGACGGCAGCTTCTCGGTCAAGCTTTCGACCCCGAAGGAACTTGGTGGGGCCGGCGGTGACGGTGCGAACCCGGAGCAGCTCTTTGCCGCGGGCTACTCGGCCTGTTTCATCGGCGCGCTCAAGGTCGCCGGACAGCAACTCAAGCTCAAGGTGCCGGGCGACGCCAAGGTCACCGCCACCGTCGGCATCGGTCCGCGTTCCGAAGGCGGTTTCGGGATCACCGCCGATCTGCAGGTCGAACTGCCGGGCGTCGATCGCGCCGAGGCCGAGAAGCTGGTCGCGACCGCACACCAGATCTGTCCCTATTCCAACGCGACGCGGGGCAACCTGGACGTCGGCCTCACCGTCGTCTGAACGACGCTACCTGGCTTCAGCTCCCGGATGTCCTTCCGATGGTGCCGCTGCTAGAAGATACGACAGGCTTCAAGACGATCTTCGAAGCGGGATCACCGGGCTCGGTCCCGCTGGGAAGGATCGGGCGCGGTCGCTGCGGCTCGGCATGACGGCTGTTGCATCCGTGGCCCGTGCGGCAACGGGCGTGATCGTGCATGCCTCGACCAGGCAACGTCGCCGCACCGAGTAGCGACGGCGAGATCCCGCACACCAGTCGGCCGCCACACGGTGCGCCGTTCTGATCGCGGCGAAGGTTGGGGGTATCGTCCCTTCCTTCGTCCGCACCGCCAGCTGGCTCTCGCCGCACCGGCTGACCTCGTTCCGGATCGTCGCCGGCTTCGGCACGCCGACGCCCGCCCGTCTCGGTCACCGGCGCGACCATGTCGAAGCGTGCACCACCAGCCATCTCAAGGCGGATGGCGCCACCTTCCGCCTGGTCACAGGCCGTCTCGATCTCGGCACCCCCGATCCCGCGGCCAAGGACGCCCGTCTGGGTGCGCGGGCTTAGCATGCAGGTCAAGCCGCCGAGCCGCCAGGCGTGGCGCCGCGGAATGATCGATGCGTCCGCTTCCCAGTCTTCACGCCGCAGGCCTTCTACGCGCTGCTGGCCGTCAGCGGCTCGTGGGGTCGCGCGCGATGGGCGTCTCATCGCGGGGCAATATCAATTACGACCCGACCGTGTTGCCGGACGGCAGCGCCCTCCCGGATGATCCGTTTCCGGCGGCGCGTCCGGCGGCGTATGCGGTTTCCTGCGACCGACGCACGGCGGAGGCCGCAGACGATCCGCATTCGGTGCCGCCCGGTGTGCAGGGATCCCGGTCATGATCTCCACCATGACCGCGCACCGCATGCTGGCCTTCGCGTTCTTCGCGGTGATCCGCCGCGACCGAGTGATCGAGGCAACGGCGCCGATAGCGGACCGCAGCCTCCCCGATCCGGCGGAGTGGCCGTTCGAACGCGCCACCCCGATGGCTACCGACCTGGTGCGTTGAAGCCGCGATCGGCCTCCCCTTAGCGCACTCGATCGACTGCGCGGAAGGAGGCCTGAACCTCTGCTGCGCCACCCTCGATCGCACGGGGCGGCCGTCATGCCTCGTGCCGCGGCCCCTCGCTCAGCCCGCGCGGCTCCGCTCGCGGTCCCGATCCGCGCTTCCTGGCCACCAGGGCGGCGTGGACCCGCCCGGCGAGTTCGGTGCGGCGATAGGGCTTGCCCAGGACGTCCATCGTCGACACGCTCGGCCCCTCGGCGACGAGATCCTCGTTGTAGCCGGTGGTGAGCAGCACCGCCGTGCCGGGCAGGCGGGCGCGAACCCGCTCCGCGAGCGTCAGGCCGTTCATGCCGCCAGGCATGACGAGGTCGGTGAAGAGCAGGTCGATCCCCAGCGCACCGCGGCTGTCGAGCACTTCCAGCGCCTCGTCGCCGCTGCGGGCGACCAGGACGTGGTAGCCGAACGTCTTCAGGTGCTCCCGCGCGAGCGCCAGCACGTCCTCACTATCCTCGACCACCAGGATTGTCGCAGCCGTCTGATCCGGCGCCGCTTCCGGCTCGGGCTCCTGGGCGCTCTTGCTCGCGCTCAGCGTCTCGAGGCCCTCTTCCAGAACCGGGAAGAGCATCCGCACCGTGGTGCCGCGGCCGACCTCGCTGTCGATCTCCAGCCGTCCGAGCGACTGCTGCACGAAGCCCTGCGCCATCGGCAGGCCGAGGCCAGTCCCCTTGCCGGTGGGCTTGGTGGTGAAGAACGGCTCGCTCGCGCGTTCCAGCACGTGCGGCGCCATTCCCTCGCCCTCATCGGTGACCGAGAGAACGACGTAGCGGCCGGCCGACAGGCCGTTGGCTTCCAGTTGCACGGCGGAGGTAGCCACCGTCACGGTGCCTCCCTGCGGCATGGCGTCGCGCGCGTTGATCACCACGTTGAGCAGGGCCATCTCGAGGTGCACCGGATCGACGTGTATCTTCGGCAGCCGGCGGCGCAGATTGATCTGCAACGCGACGTGGCTGCCGGCGGTGCTCTCCAGCATCTCGTTGAAGTCGTTGACGAGGACGTTGATGTCCGTCGCCTTGGGCTCGAGGCGGGTCTTGCGCGCGAAGGCGAGCAGCTGTCGCGTCAGCTTGGCGCCGCGTTCGGCCGCCGCGGTGGCGTTGTCCACGTAGCGGAGCAGGCCATCGTCCTCCAGCCGGGCCTGGAGAAGCTCCAGGTTGCCTGCGACCACCTGGAGCAGGTTGTTGAAGTCGTGCGCCAGGCCCGCCGTCAGCTGACCGATGGACTCCATCTTCTGCGCCTGGCGGAACGCCTGCTCGGAAGTACGCCGGCGCGTGACATCGAGCTGCGAGGCGAAGAAGTAGAGGAGCGTCCCGGTCTTGTCATACACGGGTGCGGTGTAGACGCCGTTCCAGAACGGGGTGCCGTCGCGCTTGTAGTTGAGCAACTCGACCGAGTAGGCGCGGTGCTCCTCGATGGCGAGGCGCAGCTCGGCGACCTTCTCGCGATCCGTGTGTACGCCCTGCAGGAAGCGACAGTTGCGCCCGATGATTTCGTCCTGCTCGTAGCCGGTCAGGTCCTGGAAGGCGCGGTTGGCGAACACCACCGGATTGTCCGGCTGGTTGGGATCGGAGAGGATCATCGGCATGCGCGTCATCTCGATCGCGGCGAAGAACACGCCGCCGCGGTTGTCGATGCCCGGTTCCGTGATCGTCGCTTCCCGCCAGTGCCTTACACCGGGGCCACCGATCGGTGAGTAGGAGAGGGATTCGTATTGTCCGGCTGCTGGGATGCCGCTGCTCTGACCGCCGCCCTGGCTGTCCGGCTGCGGGTGCAGTTCGTTCATGCT
>CAXTAY010000029.1:0-19821 GCA_964242335.1 uncultured Acetobacteraceae bacterium
CGCCGGAAGACCGCAGCGCGGCGCGCGGCTGGCGCTGGTCGAGACGCTGCGCGCCGCGGCACCCTGGCAGCGCGCGCGTCGCGTCGCGCGCGCGCAGCGCGGCAGCGCCGGCAAGCTGGTCGAGGTGCGCGCCGACGACTTCCGCGTGGTGCAGCACCAGGACCGACCGCGCAACATCGCCATCTTCGTGGTCGACGCCTCCGGCTCCGCGGCGATGAACCGGCTGGCCGAGGCGAAGGGCGCGATCGAGCGGCTGCTGGCGGATTGCTACGTGCGGCGCGACCGGGTGGCGCTGATCGCCTTTCGCGGCAGGACGGCGGAGCTGCTGCTGCCGCCGACCGCCGCCCTGACCCGCGCGCGCCGCAGCCTCGCCGGCCTGCCGGGAGGCGGCGGCACACCGCTCGCGGCGGGGCTGGACGCGGCCGCGGCGCTGGCGCTGTCGCTTCGCGGCCGCGGCGAGACGCCGCTGCTGGTGCTGCTGACCGACGGCCGCGCCAACATCACCCGCGACGGCCACGCCGATCGGGCGCGGGCGCTGGAGCAGGCGGGATCCGCCGCCGCCCGGCTGCGCGCCGCCGGCGTGGCCTCGCTGCTGGTCGACATCTCGCCGCGGACCGAGGCGAAGGCGGAAGCGCTGGCCGCGTGCATGGGTGCTTGCTACCTGAAGCTGCCGGGCGGCGAGGCGCTGTCGCGCGCGGTACGCGCCGCGGCAGCCTGAGCGCGGTTGGGCGCCGGCTCGTGGCACCGGGCCTCGGGTCGCATGCCGATGCCGCGGATGACGGGCGACCGCCGCCACCCGCCGTCGATGGCGACGCGTACCGCACGCATCGGCCCATGCCATGCCATCCGCAGGCGAGCGGGAGGTGCGGGCGATGCGGCCGTGCGTGGGATCGTCGAGATCGCGCCCGATGACGAGCTGCGCAGCGGGCCGTCGAGCCGCGCCGCGCGGAACCCAGCGCCGGTCGCTCGCGCGCCAGCCGCGGCCCGGCGTCCGATCGGCCAGGCGCTGAGCCGCCGCGGATCGCCGACGGTGTCCGCAGCGCACGTGGGATGCCGCGCGCTTGCTCCGGGATGCGGCGGATCCGCCGCTTGATCGCCGGGGTGAACGGCACGCTGTCCTGGGAGCAGGCTGGCCGCGACTGGCCGAACCGGGCATCGAGCCGCTTCGTGCGCGCCGCCGGGCTGCGCTGGCACGTGCAGCAGGCGGGACCGCGTCCGGACGCGGCGCCGCGCGTGCTGCTGCTGCACGGCACCGGTGCGGCCACCCACTCGTGGCGCGGTCTGCTGCCGCTGCTGGCGCGGGGCCACGCCGTGCTGGCTCCCGATCTGCCCGGGCATGGCTTCACCGAGATGCCGCGCCCGTCGCTGATGTCGCTGCCCGGCATGGCGCAGCTGCTCGACGGGCTGCTGAAGCGGATGGCGTTCGAGCCCGACCTGGTGGTCGGACATTCCGCCGGTGCCGCGATCCTGGCGCGCATGATCCTGGACGGTCGCATCCGACCGCGCGCGATGGTCAGCCTGAACGGCGCGCTGCTGCCGCTCGCCGGCCGGTCGTCGCAGCTGTTCCCGGCGATGGCGCGCCTGCTCGCCAGCACCAGCGTCGTGCCGTGGGTGTTCTCGCTGCACGCCGCCAACCGCGACCTGGTCACCCGGATGCTCGACAACACCGGCTCGCGCCTGCCGGCGGAGGAACGGCAGACCTATCGCCGGCTGCTGCTCAATCCGGGTCACGTCTCGGCGGCGCTGCAGATGATGGCGCGCTGGGACCTGCCGGCGCTGGGCGCGGATCTGCCGGCGCTGCGCCTGCCGCTGACCCTGGTGGTCGGCGGCAACGACCGGATGATCCCGCCCGCGGATGCCGCGCGGCTGCGCGAGATGCTGCCGCAGGCGCGTCTCGTCACCCTCGACGGGCTCGGCCACCTGGCGCACGAGGAGCAGCCGGCGCGGGTGGCGGCGCTGGTGCAGGAGGCCTGGGAGCTAGCCGGTGCCAGTGCCGATGCCGGTGCTGGTGCTGATGCCGGTGCCGGGCCGTGATCCTGATCGTCGACGCCATCCTGTGCCTGGTCGTGCTGGAAGCCGCGGCCCTGCTGCTGCTGCATCGCGTCAGCGGCGCCGGGTTGCCGCCGCGCCTGGCCCTGAGCACGCTGGTCCCGGGCTTCTTCCTGCTGCTGGCGATGCGCCTAGCACTCGGCGGTTCGGCCTGGTTCGAGGTCTGCGGCGCGCTGTTCCTGGCACTCTGCGCGCACCTGGCGGACCTTCGCGCGCGGTGGTCCGGTCCCGGTCGTCCCGGCCTGCGGTAGGATATTCCAGCGGAGTCCGCGCCGCCACCTTGCACCCGAGCCGCCAGGGCAGGACCGGCTCCGGAAGAGCCGATGAACCTGCTCCACGTCATCGTTCCGGATCCTGGCGACTGCCTCGCGTCCGGCGCCGATCCAGCCCGAGACGATCGGGCGCTAGACCGAGAACATCCAGGCCAGCAGCGAGAACGGCACCAGCGCCAGGCCGAAGCGCCCGGCGATGCCCGGCACGCGCTCGATGCACCAGTCGACCAGCAGGCTCGTCGTCGTCCGGCCGCGGAAGCTCGGCGTCCGCACCGCCGGTCGTGCCGGCGCGCGGCCGGTGAAGATCGCGGGGCGGGCGGTGTTCATGCTCATGGTGGTCATGGCTGCTGTCCTGTTCAGTGCGGCCTCGATCGGCCTATGCCACTGGTTGCAGGGCTCGTGCCATCGAGCATGCCGACCCAAGTAATTGTTTTAGAACGTTTTATTCTCTGGAAACGGCCACCGTGGCTTTCGTCGTTGGCCTGAGCACGCATCCTGTGGCGTTCTGGACCGCCATGTGGTGCATCATGCCAATCGATCGAATGCGGCGCGTGCACCTGGCACCAGGGCGGCCTTCACCGACGATCAGGCGCGGGCCCAGGGCGGAGGCCGGACATCCTCCAGATGGTCGTCGAGCGCGCTCAGCAGGTGGTCGACAGACACCACCGAGGCATGCTCGACGGCTCCCGAGACCGGCGTCACGCCGCGGCTGAGGATGCAGTCGTAGCTGAGGCGCGACGCGGCGGCGAGCGACCGATAGCGCCAGTCCTCGAGCCGGTGCGGCCTGATCTCGATGATCCGGGTGCCGGTGGGGGCGAACACGATGTTGCTCAGACCGCCGCCATGCGCGCCGACGACCAGGTCGCTCTCCGCCATCAAGCGCATCTGCTCGGCGAACGCCAGCGTCTCCATTCGCACCGGCTCGATGCCGAGACGTCCCATCGCGGCGACCGCCTCGTCCTCGTTGAGCAGCGGACGCACCCGCGCGCCGCGGCGGTCGATGTAGATCCGGCGTCCCAGGCCCGGCGCGTGGCGGCCGTGCGGCGCCAGGGCGCGCAGGAAACGCGCGCCCACCGGGTTGAGCCGCGGCCCGAGGCCGATCTGCCATGGCAGCAGCAGACGCTCGACATCCAGCCCGTCGCCGCGGCTCACCAGGCATACGCGCAGGCCCTCGGGCAAACCGGCGCGCCCGTAGGCCAGGGCCAGTGCCGCCTCCACGGCCTCGCGATGCACCCGGTTCAGCTCCGCCGGCAGCAGCACGCCGTCCAGGGTCGCCAGCTGCGACGGATCGAGCAGCGCCAGCCGTGCCAGGTTGAGCAGCAGGAGGCGGAAATGGTCCTGCGTGTCGCCGAGCAGCAGGCTCAGCCAGGTGCCCGCGAGCCGGCCGGTCGAGGCCGGCAGCGCGATCAGGCCGGGATCGGGCTGGAAGTAGCCGTCCAGCGTCGGCCTGCCGCGATCCAGGGTCTCGGCGATCGCCTCGCCATCCTCGGTGACCACGATGCCACACGAGGAATGCACCCGTACCGAATGCAGGGTGAAGACGTGCGAGTCCCACGGCTCGTGTCGGCCGTCGAACCAGTCATCGACGACGCCGAACATCTCCATGCTGCGCGTGCCGAAGCGCAGGAACGAATAGGCCGGCGCCGCCTCGCTCGGGATGCGCCGGCGGGTGAGGATCGGCCCGCGCAATCCGCGCTCGAGCAGCTCGTCGAGCCGAACGATCGGGTGCGGAGCGGATGGGCCGAACATCACCCGGAATAGGAACCGGAACCGCTATCCCGTCAACGCGCAGCTCCGGATGTTCAGGCTGGCGGCCGCTGCCCCAGCACCGTCTTCGGCTCTGCCCGCCAGTCCGCCGGATAGAGCCGTCGCAGCGCCTCGACCTTGGGCATGTCGTTGACCGCGATGTATGGCGCGTCCGGGTTCAGCGCCAGGTAGTCCTGGTGATAGCGCTCGGCCGGGTAGAAAGCGGGCAGCGGATCCACCCGGGTCGCGATCGGGGCCGCGAACAGGTGCGCCCGGTCGAGCTGCGCGATGTACGCCTGCGCCACCCGCGCCTGTGCGGCATCGGCGGTCCAGATCTCCGAGCGGTACTGCGTCCCCTCGTCCGGCCCCTGTCCGTCGGTGCGGGTCGGATCCAGCGCCACCGAGAAGAAGATCCGCAGCAGCTGGCCGAGCGAGATCCGCGACGGGTCGAACGTCACCTTGACGGATTCCGCATGTCCGGTGCTGCCGGTGCTGACGGTCTCGTATTGCGCCGTGCCGGCGGCCCCGCCGGCATAGCCGGAGACGGCGCTCTCGACGCCGCCGACGTGCTCGAACACGCCCTGCACGCCCCAGAAGCAGCCGCCCGAGACGACGATCGTCTGCAGCCGGGCGTCGGCCGTGCGGGGGGCGTCCAGCAGCGGTGCCGGCAGCAGGCGCGGCGCCTCGTCGGCCCGCAGGTGCTGGCCGCTCAGGATCAGCCCGACCGGCAGCAGCGCCGCCAGCAGGGCATAACGGACGCCGCGGCTCACGCCGCCGCTCCGGGGACGAAGTGCAGCGCCACGCCGTTCATGCAGTAGCGAAGCCCGGTCGGCCGCGGCCCGTCATCGAACACGTGGCCGAGATGCCCCTGGCACTGGGCGCAACGCACCTCGGTGCGCTGCATGCCGAGGCTGCCGTCGTCGGTGCGCGCCACCGCGTGACGCAGCGGCTCGTAGAACGAGGGCCAGCCGGTATGGCTGTCGAACTTGGTGTTCGACGAGAACAGCTGGTGCGCGCAGCCGACGCAGTCGTAGCGGCCGGAGGCGGACTGCATGTCCAGCGGGCTGGAGAACGGCATCTCGGTGCCGGCCTGCCGCAGCACGGCGAACTGCGCCGGCGTCAGCTTGCGCCGCCATTCCGCCTCGCTCAGGCCGCCACTGCCCCGGACCTCGGGTGCAGTGACGGCGGTGGCGGGCCGCAACAGGCTGAACCCAGCGCAGGCTGCGAGACCTGCGGCACTGCCCAGCAGGACACGGCGTGTCGTCATCGAGAGAACCTCCGCTGGCCGATCGCCCCGCCAGATGGGCCGGCGCCGATCATCCGATCGAGCGCCGCGTTGCATGTTGGTGCTCATACGGCGTCCGCCCAGGCGTGGTTACGCCCGGGATCAGGAAATCGTCAGCAGGCGGGCAAACCAGGCCTGCACCCATCCGATCGCCTGCAGGAACAGGGCCGGATCATAGCGCGGCCCCTCGTCGCGCAGGAAGGCATGCGCCGCGTTCACCTCGTGCCACTCGTAGGTCGCGCCCACCGCCTCCAGCCGCTCGCGTATCAGCTGCCTGCCGGCGAACGGCACGTGCGGATCCTGCCGGCCCCATACGAACAGGGTCTCGGCCTTCAGCTCGCCCATCCGGGCCAGGCTGTCGTCCTGCCTGCCGGCGCCGAGTGCGCCGGCATGGATGTCGGTGGCGTAGAAGCAGGCTGCGGCGACGACCCGCGGGTCCAGCGCCGCGCGATAGGCGAGATGGCCGCCGAGGCAGACGCCCATGCTCGCGAGCCGGCCAGTGCAGGCCGCATGACGCTGCAGGAAGTCGAGCGCGGCGCGCGCATCGTCGTCGAAGGCGGCCAGCGGCTTGGTGGTCTTGAGCGCGTTGCCGCGGTCGGTGCCGGTCGGGTCGTAGCGCAGCACGGTGCCCGCCGGCTCGTACTCGTGATAGACCTCCGGCACCGCCACCAGGTGGCCCAGTCCGGCCATCACCGCGGCGAGCCGCCGGATCGGGTCGGTGACCTGGTAGATCTCCGAGAACAGCACCAGCCCCGGATGGCGTCCCTGTGCCGCCGGACGGAACAGATGCAGCCGCATCGGGCCGGTCGCCGTGTCCACCGTCGCGGTCTCGTCGCTCGTGATGATCATGCACGTCTCCCCGCAGCCGCGACCGGCTCGATCATGCCCCACCCGTCGCTCGGCGCCGAGGCGCGCGGATCACGTTGCCCGGCGATCCTGACAGATCGAGTGGAGACGAGAAACCTTCAACCGCGCGGTGTTTTTCAATGCTGTACGGCGACGCGGAAGCATCGGTCGTCTATAGCGCCCTCCCATCGTAACTAATCGTTCCACTTTCGCACCCGGATGTTCCATTCCTCCATGCGATCCGTCGTTGCCCTCATCGTGACACGCAACCGGCACGCTCTGCTGGCGCGCTGCCTGCAGGCGGTGTGCTCGCAGGACCGCCGCCCGGACCTGGTGATCGTCGTCGACAACGCCAGCGACACGCCGGTGCAGCCGGTGCTGGCGCCCTATCCGGAGGTCCGCCTGCTGCGCCTGTGCCGCAACCAAGGACCCGCCGCCGCCTTCGGTGCCGGCATCAACGAGGCGATCGCGGGCGGCGCCGCCTTCGTCTGGATGATGGATGATGACGGCATGCCGGCGGATCGCCGCTGCCTGTCCGACCTGCTGGCGACCGCCGAGGCCGAGCGCGCCGACCTGGTGTCGCCGCTGATCCGCGACATCGACCGCCGCGAGCGGCTCGCCTTCCCGATCCGCCAGCGCGGCCGCACCCGCTTCACCGCCGCCTCGCTCGGCCCCGCGCCGCTGATCGCGGGCTTCGCCCACCTGTTCAACGGCGCCCTGATCGCCGCCGACGTGTTCTCCCGCGTCGGGCTGCCGGACCCGCGCCTGTTCATCCGCGGCGACGAGGTCGAGTTCCTGTTGCGCCTGCGCCGCGCCGGGCTGCGCCTGCTCACGGATTGCCGCGTCGGGTTCCTGCATCCGTGCTCGGACCGCGAGATCCACCCGATCCTCGGCGGCTGGTTCTATGCCGTCGTGCCCGACGACGAGACCAAGCGCTTCTACCAGTTCCGCAACCGCGGCTGGATCTTCGCGCGCTACCGCATGTGGGGCTGGCTGGCCGCCGACCATCTCCGCTACGCCTGTTGGTACCTGTCGAGCGCGCACGACCCTGCCGGCTACCTGCGCTGGCTGCGCCTCACCTGGAGCGGCGTCCTCGGCCGCATCGAGCCGCGGCAGCCGGTCGCGGCAGCAGCGCTTCGCCCGGCGCTGAAGGCCGCCGAATGAGCCGCATGGTCCTGCAGCGCCTGATCCTGCGTGCCGCGACCGAAACCGCGAGGCTGTACTGGCGGATCGACCGCCCGGGCGCGTCGCTCCGGCTCGAGCCGCGCGCCACACTCGACCTCGACACCTACTTCAACAGCTTCGACGAGATCGTCTGGCGACGGCATACCCGGCTCGCCGAGCTGCGGGTCGAGCTGCGCATCGGCGGTGCGGCACACGTGCAGCTCTGGCGCCACGCCCAGACCGGCAGCGCGCTGCTGGCGGAGGCCCACACCGACGACGACGAGGCGCTGACGCTGGCCGTGCCGCGACCGCCGCATCCGCGCGCCGCGGGTCGCCTCTGCCTCAGCATCACCGCCAAGCAGGACCGGGTGACGCTGGGCGGCGGCGCCTGGGTCACCGACGCCGTCCCGCACCCGGTGCGGGTGATGCCGGTGATCTGCACCTACAACCGTGACCGCCCACTGGCCGAGCTGATCGGCCGTCTCGCCGCAGACACCGAAGCACTCGACTCCATTGCCGGCCTGGTCGTCGTCAATAACGGGCCGCCCGGACTGCCGGTCCGTCTCGGCACCGCCCGGATGACGGCGCGGCTGCGCGAGCGGCTGCACATCGTCGAGCAGGGCAATGTCGGCGGCGCCGGCGGCTTCGCCCGCGGCCTGCTGCAGGCACGCGACGCGGGCGGCACCCACGCGATCCTGATGGACGACGACGTGGTGATCGAGCCGGAATCGATCCTGCGCACGGTTCGGCTCTACGGCCTGGCGGACGACGCGTTCGTCGTCGCCGGGCACATGCTCGACCTGTTCCAGCCGAACCGGCTGTACGAGGCCGGCGCCCGGCTGATCGACCATCGCCTGGCGATGGAGCCGCTGCACCACGGCGCCGACGTCGCCGGGCCGGGCGCGCTGACCCGGTTCCTCGAACCCACCGCGATGCACTACAATGGCTGGTGGTTCATGGGACTGCCGCTGAGCCTGCTCGACAGCCAGGGCTGGCCGATGCCGTGCTTCATACGCGGCGACGACATCGAGTTCGGCCGCCGGCTGCACGATGCTGGCGTGCCGATGGTGTCGATGCCGGGCATCGGCATCTGGCACGAGCCGTTCTACGCCAAGCTGGGCGGCTGGCACATCTATTACGAGTTCCGCAACATGCTGGTGCTGGCGAGCCGGCACTTTCCCGGACCCGCACGGCTGCTCACCCGCACGGCGACGAAGTGGATCGTCGCCGAGCTGCTGACCTTCCGCTACCAGCGCGCCGCCCTGCTGATCCGCGCGACCGAGGACTTCCTCGACGGGCCGGACATCTACGGCCGCGACCCGGGCGCGGTGCATGCCTCGCTCGAACCGATCCGCCATGCCTACCCGGGCGCCACCGCGCGCCGCGAGCGGGTCATGGCGCAACCGCCGCCGCCGCTCGGACCGCGCAACCGGCTCTCCTTCCTGCTCGGCCTGATTCGCGCCCTGGCGTCCGAGTGGACGCGCCCTGATGGAACGGGCGGCGCCATCCGGATCCAGCCGTGCGACCATCTCTGGTTCCGGGTGCGCGGCGCCGACATCGTCGTGGTCGACGAGCAGTGGGAAGTCGACCAGCCGCTCTATCGTCGCTCCCGCAGCCAGTTCCGCCACCTGTCGCGTCGCGCGCTGCGGCTGCTGCTGCGGATGCGGCGCGAGATGCCCGGGGCGATCAGCAGCTGGCACGCGGCGCACCCGCGCTTCACCTCCGAGGCGGCGTGGCGCGACTATCTCGGCGTGCCCGAGCAGGCGCCGGCCTCAGCCGAGCGTGCACGCGTGGCGGAACGCACCGCCGCGCAGTAGCCGCCTCAGGCCCGGTGGCGCGACAACCAGGCCTGCGCCCCGGCCAGCGACTGGTTGATGACCTGGTGCATGTCCAGATACTGGTAGGTGCCGCAGCGGCCGATGAAGCTGACCCGGTCGAGCCGGTCACCGCGCTGCTTGTAGCGCCGGTAGACGGCGTCGTGGCGGCCGTCGCTGGTCTTGACCGGGTAGTAGCGCTCCATGTCGTTGTCGCGGTAGTCGCAGGGCTCCTCGACGGTGACGGTCTTGCGGCCGGTCTCGCGCACGCGGTGGCCCGGCAGGCGGCTCCAGTCGGTCTCGCGGGTGAAGGGCCCGGCGTCGGTGAAATTGACCACCGGGGTCCGGCCGCGGGCGTAGCCGTCGGGCTCGGCCCGGTGGTGGAAGCGGATCGAGCGATACGGCAGCGCCCCGTCGTCGTAGCCGAAGAACTCGTCGATCGGCATGCTGTTGAAGCAGTAGGCGTGCCGGTCGAGCATCGCGTGGGTGAAGGCGGTGTCGAGCGTCACCGCGATGTTGGGGTGGTCGAAGATCCGCCCGAACGCGGCGGTGTAGCCGTCGCGCGGCATCAGCTGGTAGCGGTCGTCGGGGAAGTAGCGGTCCTCCGCGTCGTGGCGCAGCGGGATCCGCTTCACCACCGCCGCATCGAGCGCCTCCAGCTCCATCTGCCACATCTTCCTCGTGTAGGGCCGGAAGAACAGGTCGGTCAGCACCGGGCCGACATGGGCGATGAGATGGTCGGCGGCGCTGCGGATCTCGTCCCGCGGCTCGGCCTGGGTCGCGAGGAACGCGCGCACCGCGGCCTCGTCGGGCAGCGTCAGGCCGAAGACGCTGTTGATCGTGCTGCGGTTGACCGGCAGCGGCACGCAGCGCCCGTCCTCCAGCAGGGCCTCCACCCTGTGCTGGTAGTCGTCGAGGAGCGTGAACCGGGCCAGCCAGTCCACCACCGCCTGGTTGCTGGTGTGGAAGAGGTGCGGGCCGTAGCGATGCAGCCGCACGCCCTCCGGGCTCACCTCGTCATGCGCATTGCCGGCGATGTGCGGCCTGCGGTCGATGACCCGGACGGCGAAGCCGGCCTCGGCGAGGGTACGGGCATAGACCGCGCCGGCGAAGCCGGCTCCGACGACGAGGATGCTGTTCGACACCGCGTAGGGCTCCACCGCGTGTCCTGCGGCATCGGGAGGGAGATGGAAACCGAAGCTTAATCTGTCGACGCTAGCATGGCCGGAGACAACCAACAGGACGGCTGCATCGTGATCACCTGGGAAAGCCTCGACGAGCGGAGCCAGCTCGCCCTGTCGCGCGCGGCACTCGATCGCGCGATCGGCATCATCGCCTGTCGCGCCGAGAGCCTGGCCCGCGAGATCGAGAACGGCGGCGTGCCCGATCAGGGTGGCGTCGAGGCGCTACGCCTGTTCGCCAGCCTGACCCGGTGTGCCAGCGCCAGCGCCAGCGCCATCTACGGACAGATCGCGCACGGTCTGGTAGGGCACGCCTGACCCGCCGGGGCCGCCGGCCCCGGATCCAGGCTTGCTTGACCGGGGTCTAGCCCTGCTGGCCGTCCTGGGCTTCGGCGCCGCTGTCGTCGTCCCCGGAGGCGGCACCGTTGCCGTCGCCGCTCGCGTCCGATGCCGACGGAGATACCGCGACGAAGGCGCCGCGGCCGTCGCGGAGGATGCGCAGGGCCACGCTCTGATCGTGCTTCATCGCCGCATGCACCGCGGTGACCGCGTCGCGCGGCGAGCTGACCAGCTGGCTGCCGACGCCGAGGATGATGTCGCCGGGGCGGATGCCGGCTTGGTCGGCCGCCGACCCGGGACGCACCCCATGCACCACCACCCCATGCACGCTGTCATCGACGCCGAGCTGCTGGCGCAGGTCGGGCGTGAGGGCAGCCAGGGCGACGCCGATGGAGCCGCTGCCGTCCGGATGACCCCCCTCGCCGGGGCTGCCGCCGGCATCGCGGCCGAGCGTCGCCAGATGGGCACTGACCGTCTGCACCGCGCCGTTGCGGATCACGCTCAGCTTGGCGTCGCTGCCGGGCGTCACCGCGGCCACCTTGATCGCCAGGTCGCGCGGCGTCGCCACCGCCTGGCCGTTGATGGCGGTGAGCACGTCGCCCGGCTTGATCCCGGCCTTCTCGGCCGGCGAGTCCTGGCTGACGCTGGCGACGAGGGCCCCGACCGGCGGCGCGCCGGACGGGCTCGGCAGCGACAGCGCACGCGCCATTGCCGGCGTGATCTGCTGCGCCTCGACGCCGAGATAGCTGCGCGTCACCTTGCCGTGCGCCTGCAGCTGCGCCACCACGCTGCGCACGACGTCGGACGGGATCGCGAATCCGATGCCCACCGAGCCGCCGGACGGCGAGTAGATCGCGGTGTTCACCCCGACCACCTTGCCGTCCTGGGTGAATAGCGGACCGCCGGAATTGCCCATGTTGATCGGTGCGTCGATCTGCAGGAAGGAGTCGTACGGACCCTCGCCGATGTCGCGCCCGCGCGCCGAGACGATGCCGGCGGTGACGGTGCCGCCGAGCCCGAACGGGTTGCCGACCGCAACCACCCACTGGCCGGGCTGCACGTCGTCGGAGTCCCCGAGCTGTATGAAGGGCAGCTTGCCGGTCGGCTTGACCCGCAGCAGCGCCAGATCGGTGCGGCTGTCGCGGCCGATCACCGTCGCGGTCAGGGCGGTGCCGTCATCGAGCGTGACGGTGACCGAGGTCGCACCCTTGACCACGTGGTTGTTGGTTACCACGAGGCCGTCGGGCGAGATGATGAAGCCCGAGCCGCGTGCCTCGACCGTGCGGTGCGGGTTCTGCGGCCCCTGGAACGGGAACGGGAACGGCAGCTGCGGATGGCCGCTGCCTTCCTCATCCTCGGCCGCGTCCGCCTTGAGGATCGAGGTGATCGAGACCACGGCGGGCTTCACCTGCTTCACCAGTCCGGTGAAGTCGGCCAGCCGCTGCGTCGGCATCTGCGGGCTGATCGCGCCGGCCGCCTGGCCCGAAGCCGGCGGGCTCGCCCCGGCCGGGGAGGCGCCCAGCACGGTGCCGGCGAGCAGCAGCGCCACCAGGCCATGACGCACGCGGCGCCGCCGGTCCGATGCGGCAGCGGCGGGCGAGGCGAGACGCGACGGATCGAGACGGGGAGGATGTGACATGATGTTCCTGTTGCCTTCGGGATGCGCCCACGCGCGTCGTGCGATGGAGGCAACATAGGGATGCCGGGCTCGCATCCACCCATACGCGGCGATGAAACCTTGGTTAGCCGCGCCGGGCGACGAAGAAGGCGCGCAGCAGTGCGGCGCACTCGATCTCGCGGACGCCGCCGATCACCTCGGGGCGGTGCAGGCAATCCGGCCGGTCGTACAGTCGCGGGCCATGCTCGACGCCGCCTCCCTTCGGGTCGTAGGCGCCGAACAGCAGCCGGGCGACGCGGAAATGCACCGCAGCACCGGCGCACATCGTGCACGGCTCGAGGCTGCTCACCAGCGTGCAGCCGGTCAGGCGCGGACTGCGCAGCCGTGCCGACGCCGCCCGCAGGGCCAGCAGCTCGGCGTGGGCGGAGGCATCGTGCAGCGCCTGCACCCGGTTGCCGGCGCGCGACAGCACCGTGCCGTCGGGCGCCAGCACCACCGCCCCCACCGGCACCTCGCCGCGCGCGGCCGCATCGCGCGCCTCCTGCAGCGCCATCGCCATCGGCGCATCTTTGGTCGGCCCATCTTCCGTCATCAGGCCCTCCCGCCGACGATGCGGGTTTCCATGCCGGCCGATGTTGCTCTAGCAAGACGCGATGAAACGCAACCGCCCGGTGATCGGCGTCACCCTCGACAGCGAGAAGCCCGCGTCCGACGGCAGGCTGGGCTACTCCGCCTATCCCTGGTACGCGCTGCGCGAGAACTACATGGACAGCATCGCCGACGCCGGCGGCCTGCCGGTGGCGCTGGCGCATCATGCGGGCATCGCCGCCGAGACGATCGAGCGCATCGAGGCGCTGGTCGTCACCGGGGGCGCGTTCGACGTCGATCCCGACCTCTATGACGGCGGCGCCCGGCATCGCAGCGTCGTGCTCAAGGCCGGCCGCACCGCTGCCGAGCTGGCGCTGCTGCATGCGGCGCTGGCGTGCGACATGCCGACGCTCGGGATCTGCGGCGGCCAGCAGCTGCTGGCGGTGGCGCTCGGTGGCACGCTGATCCAGCACCTGCCCGACGAGGTCGCGGACGCGCTGCCGCACGAGCAGCCCAACCCGCGCCACCAGGCCGGCCACGCGGTGGAGATCCTGCCGGGGACGATGCTGCACCGGATCGTGGGCGGCGAGAGCATGATGGTGAACTCGTCGCACCATCAGGCGGTGCGGGATCCGGGTAGCGCGCGGATCAACGCCCGCGCCCCCGACGGGGTGATCGAGGGCATAGAGGATCCGCGCTTCCGCTTCTGCCTCGGCCTGCAATGGCATCCGGAGTTCCTGATCGATACCGGGGACGCGCGCATCTTCGCGGCCCTGGTGGACGAGGCCGGACGCGGATGACGGGCGACGGTGCTGACGACGACGATGCGCCCGGTCCCGCCGACGCGGATCCCGCACCGAAGGGAGAGCGCGGCGAGCGCATCGCCAAGTGGCTGGCGCGTGCCGGCGTCGCCAGCAGGCGCGACGCCGAGAAGATGCTGGCCGAGGCGCGGGTGAGGCTGAACAACGCGGTCGTCCATCACCCTGCCAGCTTCGTGCAGCCGGGCGATATCGTGCGGGTCGATCATCAGGTGGTCGAGGCGCCGGATCGGGCCAGGCTGTGGCGATACCACAAGCCGGACGGGCTGGTGACCACGCATCGCGATCCGCAGGACCGCCCGACGGTGTTCGCCTCGCTGCCGCCCGGCCTGCCGCGCGTGATCAGCGTCGGACGGCTCGACCTGAACAGCGAGGGGCTGCTGCTGCTGACCAATGACGGCACGCTGGCGCGCCGGCTCGAGCTGCCGGCGAACGGCTGGATCCGGCGCTACCGGGTGCGGGTGTACGGCATGGTCGACGAGGGCCGCCTGGCGGCGCTGGCCGAGGGTCCGCAGATCGAGGGCGTGCGCTACGGCCCGATCGAGGCCGGGCTGGACAGCCGCAAGGGCGACAATGCCTGGCTGACGGTGGCGCTGCGGGAAGGCCGCAACCGCGAGGTGCGTCGGGTGATGGAGAGCCTGAACCTGCACGTCTCGCGGCTGATCCGCACCGCCTACGGGCCGTTCCAGCTCGGCACGCTGCTGCGTCGCGAGCTGGAGGAGGTGAACGGCAAGGTGCTGCGCGAGCAGGTCGCGGGGCTCGAGCCGCGGCCGGGAGCGGCAGCCCGACCGCCTGGATGAGCGTCCCCTAGATGCGCATCGTCGCCGGAGCCTGGCGCGGCCGCAGCATCGCGGCGCCGCGCTCGGCCTCGACGCGCCCGACCGCCGACCGGGTACGCCAAGCGCTGTTCGACATGCTGGCGCACGCGCCGTGGGCGGATCCGGTCGAAGGCTGCGCGGTGCTGGACGGCTTCGCCGGCAGCGGCGCGCTGGGCCTGGAGGCACTGTCGCGCGGCGCTTCTCGGGCGGTGTTCTTGGAGACCGACCGCGCGGCCCTGGAGGCCTTGCGCGACAACGTCGCCGCACTGGACGCCGGGCCGCGCAGCCTGGTGCTCCGCGCCGACGCCACCCGGCCGCCGCGTCCGGGCCCGGACCAGGGCGGTTGCGGCCTGGTGTTCCTGGATCCGCCGTACGGGGGCGGCCTGATCGTGCGCTCGCTAGGCGCGCTGCGCGCGACCGGATGGATCGCCGCCGGCGCGCTGATCGTTGCCGAGACCGCGCACGGGGAGGAGCCGCCGGTCGAGGCCGCCGCCCTGCTGGCGGCGCGGCGGCATGGAGCCGCGAGGCTGTCGATCTGGCGCTGACCCCTTCTTGGTGCCGATCAGTCGTCGTAGCGGACCAGCGCGGTCACCGGCACGCCGATCTTCGCGCGCCCGTGCAGGAAGCCGAGCTCGATGATCACCGCGGCTGCGGTGACTTCGGCGCCGACCTTCTGCAGCAGGCCGATCGCGGCGGCCATGGTGCCGCCGGTGGCGAGCAGGTCGTCCACTACCACGACGCGCTGTCCGGGCGACACCGCATCCTGCTGGATGTGCAGGCTGTCCTCGCCGTACTCGAGGGCGTAGCGCAGCGACACGGTCGGCCCCGGCAGCTTGCCGGGCTTGCGCAGCATGATGAAGCCGCAGCCGAGCTTGCTCGCCAGCGGTGCCGCGAGCAGGAAGCCGCGGCTCTCCACGCCGGCCAGCAGGTCCGGCCGTGCCGGCGCCACCGCCTTCGCCAGGCGTCCCAGCGCCACCTGCCACGCATCGGCATCGCGCAGCAGGGTCGAGATGTCCCGGAACAGGATGCCGGGCTTGGGGAAGTCGGGGATGCTGCGGATATGCTGCTTGAGGTCCATCACGGTTCGCATCCCGGCTCCTGTGCAGCCGCGCCTCTACAGGCTGGCTCCGTCAGCGGCAAGGGCCGCGGCTCAGGCCGCCCGGCTGGCGCGGCCGGCGCCGAGCAGCGCGTCCAGCCTGGCCGCGAGCCGCGCCCGCCGGAACGGCTTGCCGAGCCGGTGCATCGCCTCCTCGGCCCCGGCATCCGGCAGCGGCGCACCCTCGAGGTTGCCCGACATGTAGAGCACGCGCGTATGCGGCGAGCTGGCGCACCCTCGCCGCCAGGGCGCCGCCGTCGAGCGCACCCGGCAGCACGATGTCGGTCAGCAGCAACGCGACC
Organism: uncultured Acetobacteraceae bacterium; assembly: GCA_964242335.1. GTDB lineage: Bacteria > Pseudomonadota > Alphaproteobacteria > Acetobacterales > Acetobacteraceae > Lichenicoccus. Next base: position 15,937 of record CAXTAY010000029.1, read on the forward strand.
GCGCCATCGGCCCCTGCCCGGACACCCGCGGCCTGGCCATCCGCTCCGCGGATATACAGCAGCCCCAGCGCCTGCTCCGCCTCGCGGGCCTCGCCGACCCGGTAGCCGAGCTCGCGCAGGATCCCGGCGGTGATCTCGCGCACCGCGGTGTTGTCCTCGACCAGCAGGATGCACGGCCGGGTCGCCGCGCCGCGCAACAGGTAATCGAGCTCGGTGCGCCCGGCCTCGCGCAGTGTCTGGCCGATCGGGTCGAGCAGCCTCGCCTCGTCGCCGATGATCGCCGTCGTCTCGCGCGACCGCTGGATCGCCACCGAGCGCTGCCATCCCGGTCCGGCGAGCCCGCCCATGACCAGCACCACGGGGATCGGCAGCAGCACGTTGACATCGTGGACCAGGCACCGGCCCAGCGGCGCGATCATATGACAGATCAACGAGCACGCGCAGTGTCGTCTTGACGGAAAGCTAGCTTTGCCCAGGCTCCGACTGTCGCGCTGCCGACATCGCGCCGCTGCGACGGAACAGGATCCCGCCGGCAACCCCGGAGGCCAGGAACAGGGCGACGCCGAGGCCGATCTGGGTCATCTGGCCGATACGCGCCCCGGCGCCGACCAGCACGAAGATCACCGTCTGCGGCAGGCTGCCGAGCAGCGTGGCCGCCAGGAACGGTGCCACGCGCACGTCGAGCACCCCGGCCAGCAGGCTGAGCATCAGGCTGCTGCCCACGGGAAGCAGGCGCAGGGTCAGGATCGCGGTGAACGGGTTTCCGGCGATGAAGCCGTCGAGTCGGGCCAGCCGCCCCTGCAGCAGCCGTCGCCGCGCCCAGTCGCGCGCCACCGTGCGCGCCCAGAGCAGGTCGACCAGGCAGGCGGCGAGATTGGCGATCGTGGTCAGCGCCATGCCCATCGCCGGCCCGTAGGCGAAGCCGGCGGCGAAGCCCACCGCCTGCCGCGGCAGCCCGACGGCGCAGATCAGCGTGCCGACGCACAGGAACAGGATCCGCCCGCGCAGCCCGTCGCGGAGCAGGGCGCGGCTGAACAGGGCGTGGTCGATGCCCGGCAGCGCGCGGATCAGCAGACCGGCGGCGAGCAGGCCGCAGAGCAGCAGCCCGGGCCTGACCAGCGGCCGCAGCCAATCCGTCGTCGGGTGCCGCGATACCGCCTGTCTCATGATCCCGCCCGGACACCCGCTCCGGCTTCACGCGGCCGCGTGATCCCGACCGCGCGGATCAGGCTGCCGGCGTTAGCATCGCGGGCGACCGGTCGACAAGCCGTGCCCGCGCACAGGGTGTTGTTGGGAGGTCTCGCCATGCGCCTGCTAGAAGCAGCCCATGCCATCCGATGTCCTGACCGCCCCGCTCGCCTCCGTCCTCCCGCGCCGCCGCACCGGTCCTTCCCCTCTCGCACTGCGCAAACCAGGGCTGGTGTCGCTCTGGCTGTTCGCGATCTGCTTCATGCTGCTGGTGATGATCGCCCTCGGCGGCGCCACCCGGCTGACCGGCTCGGGCCTGTCGATCATGGAGTGGCGGCCGGTGACCGGCATCGTCCCGCCGCTGACCCACGCGCAGTGGGAGCACGAGTTCGCGCTCTACCGGCAGATCCCGCAGTACCGCATCCTGCATGACGGCTTCGGCCTGACCGGCTTCCAGAAGATCTTCTGGCTGGAGTGGATCCACCGCTTCTGCGGCCGGCTGATCGGGCTGGTGCTGTTCGTGCCGCTGCTGGTGTTCGCCGTGCGCGGCATCATCGGCACCCGGCTGATCGTGCGGCTGGCGCTGTTCTTCGTGCTCGGCGGCCTGCAGGGCGCGATCGGCTGGTTCATGGTCGCCTCCGGCTTCGACCCCGACAGCGTACGGGTGGCGCCGCTGCGCCTGGTGCTGCATCTGTGCTGCGCCTTCGCGCTCTACGCCGCGATCCTGTGGACCGCGCTCGACGTGCGCCGCCCGATACCGGCGGCGATCCCGGCGAGCCGGGGCGCCACCTGGACCCGTCGCCTGGCCGCGATGTCGTGCCTGCTGGTCGGCATCACCGTGGTCGCCGGCGGCTTCACCGCGGGCACCCATGCCGGCTTCACCTACAACAGCTTTCCCGACATGGACGGGCGGCTGCTGCCGCGGCACTACGCGGCGCTGACGCCGTTCTGGCGCAACCTGACGCAGAACCTGGCCGCGGTGCAGTTCGACCATCGGGTGGTGGCGACGCTGACGGCGCTCACGGTCGGCCTGACCCTGCTGGTCGGGCTGCGCAGCCGGCTGGGCAAGGGCGCGCACGACGCGCTGATGCTGCTCGGCTGGGCGGTGCTGGCGCAGTATGCGCTCGGCGTCACCACGCTGCTGCTGGTGGTGCCGGTATGGGCGGGGACGATGCACCAGACGATGGCGGCGCTACTGCTCACCATGTCGCTGGTCGTGCTGCACAGCCTGCGGCGACCCGGTGGTGCCAGAGCCTGAACCCCGGCCCCGGGGACCGCGCTTTGCCTCGCATGCTAACGTAACGCTATGGTGTCGGTCCTCGACCGCCAGGAGCCAACCCGATGAACGCATTCTCGCCCCTGGGGGCCACCGACCAGCTGTTCTTCGAACGCGCCGGCGCCAGGCTCGACCGGGTCGCCGCGGAACGCGTGCTCGCCGACGCACTGGCCGGCACCGACGACGGCGAGCTGTTCCTCGAGTACCGGGAGAGCGAGATGATCTCGCTCGACGACCGGGTGATCCGTTCCGCGAGCTTCGACACCTCCACCGGGTTCGGCCTGCGCGCCGTGCTCGGCGACGAGGCGGCCTACGCCCATTCCGACGAGATCAGCGAGGAAGCGCTGCGCCGCGCCGCCGCCACCGTCGGCATGGTGCGGGCAGGACGCAGCGGCACCGTGGCCGACCGTCCGCGCGCCACCAACGCCCGCCTCTACTCGGATGCCAATCCGCTGGCCGAGGCCGAGTTCGGCAGCCGCGCCGCCATCCTCTCCGAGATCGACGGCTACGCCCGCGGCAGGGACAGCCGCGTGGTGCAGGTGATGGCCTCGCTCGCGGCCGAGTGGCAGGCGGTGCAGATCCTGCGCGCCGACGGCCACCGGGTCGCTGACCTGCGGCCGCTGGTGCGTCTCAACGTCAGCGTGGTGGTGGAGGCGGACGGCCGACGCGAGAGCGGCAGCTACGGCACCGGCGGCCGCGTCGCCTACGCGAGCGTGCTGAACCAGGCCAGCTGGAGGCACGCCGTCGACGAGGCGCTGCGGCAGGCGCTGGTCAATCTCGACAGCCGGCCGGCCCCGGCCGGCGAGATGGAGGTGGTGCTGGGCAATGGCTGGCCAGGCATCCTGCTGCACGAGGCGGTCGGGCACGGGCTGGAAGGCGACTTCAACCGCAAGGGCAGCTCCGCCTTCGCCGGGCTGATGGGCAAGCGCGTCGCCTCGCCGGGCGTGACCGTGGTCGATGACGGCACCATCGAGGGACGTCGCGGCAGCCTGACCATCGACGACGAGGGCACGCCGACCAGCCGCACCGTGATGATCGAGGACGGCATCCTCACCGGCTTCATCCAGGACCGGATGAACGCGCGGCTGATGGGCGTCGCCGCCACCGGCAACGGCCGTCGCCAGTCCTACGCGCACATGCCGATGCCGCGCATGACCAACACGGTGATGCTGGCCGGCGGCCACAGCCCCGAGGAGATGATCCGCTCGGTCAAGCGCGGCCTTTACGCGGTGAATTTCGGCGGCGGCCAGGTCGACATCACATCCGGCAAGTTCGTGTTCGCCGCCAGCGAGGCCTACCTGATCGAGGATGGCCGGGTCACCGCGCCGGTGCGCGGCGCCACCCTGATCGGCAACGGGCCGGACGCGATGACCAAGGTCAGCATGATCGGCAACGACCTGGCGCTCGACCCCGGTATCGGC
>CAXTAY010000029.1:19831-45869 GCA_964242335.1 uncultured Acetobacteraceae bacterium
CGGCACCTGCGGCAAGAACGGCCAGGGCGTGCCGGTCGGCGTCGGCCAGCCGACGCTGAAGATGGCGGGGCTCACGGTGGGCGGAACCGCCGGCTGACGCCACCATGGCCGGCGCCGCACCCTCTGCGGACCGTCCCGCCCGGGCGGTCCAGCCGCTTCCAGCCGGACCGCTGCAAACTGGGGCGCTCTCTGCCGTTGCGCCGACCACCGGGCTGCTGGCCGCCGGGCGGATGCCGGTCTGGCTGATCCTGCTGCTGGGCTCGCTGAGCGCCGTCGGCCCGCTCTCCACCGACATGTACCTGCCCGCGTTCCCGACCCTCGACGCCACGCTGGGCGGCGGTCCGGGCTCGACGCAGATCACGCTGGCGGCCTGGTTCGCCGGGCTCGCGGTCGGCCAATTCACCCAGGGGCCGTTCTCCGACCGCTTCGGGCGGCGGGCGCCGCTGCTGGTCGGCATGAGCATCTACACGCTGGGCTCGATCGGCTGCGCCGCGTCGCACGGCATCTGGTCGTTCACCGCCTGGCGCTTCCTCGCCGCCCTCGGCGGTTCGGCCGGCATGGTGATCCCGCGCGCGGTGGTGCGCGACATCGCCACCGGCCCGCAGGGTGCCAAGATCATGTCGCAGCTGATGCTGGTGCTCGGCGTGGTGCCGATCCTGGCGCCGACGCTGGGCGGGCTGGTGCTGAGCGTCGCGTCCTGGCGCTGGATCTTCTGGGTGGCGACGATCTACGGGATGGTCAGCCTGATCCTGGTGGCCGCCACGCTCCCCGACACGCTGCCGCGCGCGAACCGGCTGCGCCTGCCGCCGGTGGAGGTGCTGCGGCGCTACCTGCTGATCCTGAACGAGCGCTCGTTCCTGTCCAACACCTGCATCTGCGGCTTCGCCACCTTCACCATCTTCGGCTACCTGTCGGGTGCGCCGATCGCCTTCGAGCGCATCCTGCACTTCTCGCCGACCCAGTTCGGCATCCTGTTCGGCGTCAACGCCTTCTTCTATATCCTGTGCACGCAGATCAACGCGCACGTGGTGCACCGGGTCGGCATGGAACGGCTGCTTCGGCTGGGGATCGTCATGCTGACGGGAGCCGCCATCCTGTTCATGGTGCTGGTGCTCACCGGCGTCGCCGGCGCGGGTCGCCCGGCGATCTTCGTGTCGCTGCCGATCATGGCGCTGATGGCCTCGATGGGCTTCATCAGCCCGAACGCCACCGTCTTCGCGCTCGCCAGCCATGCCCGCCATGCCGGCAGCGCCTCGGCGCTGCTCGGCACCCTGCAGTTCGGCCTCGGCTCGATCAGCGGCATCGCGATGGGCGTGCTGCGGCCCACCAGCCTGGTGCCGATGGCCTGCCTCCTGCTGTGCGGCGTGCTCGGGATCCTGGTCGCCAACGCCAGCCGGCCGCAGCGGCCGGCGTGACCTCGCTTCCCGGCCTGCCGTCCGGCCACTCCCCGCGCCGGAAGCCGCTGGCGCTGGTGATCCTCTCTGGCGGCGGCTTCACCTTCGAGACCCGGCGCCTGCTGGACGCGCTCCGCGACGATCTCGACTTCCTCTACGTCCGCACCGAGTTCGGCGGCATCCCGGGCGAGGCCGGCCTGCCGGGCGGGGAGTGCCGCCCGGTGCCCTCGTTCTCCACCAAGACCCGGGGGTCGGTCGGGCGCGACCTGCGCGCCTTCCTGAGCACGCTGGCGACCAGCCTCGTGCTGGCGCGTCGGCGGCGGATCGACCTGATCGTGGCCGTCGGATGCAGCCATGCGGTGCCGATGCTGCTGGCGGGGCGGATGCTGCGCGTCCGCACGGTGTTCGTCGAGAGCATCACCCGGGTCGGCCGCCTGTCGAACACCGGCAGGCTGATCTACCATTGCCGCCTCGCGACGATGTTCATCGTGCAGTGGCCGGACCTGCGCGCCGCCTACCCGTCGAGCCGGCTCGGGACGATCCTGTGATCCTCGTGACGGTCGGCACCACCATGCCGTTCGACGAGCTGCTCGAGGAGGTGGACCGGCTGGCCGGCGCCGGCGCACTGGGCGAGCCGGTGATCTGCCAGGGCGGCCAGTCCGGCTACCGCCTGTCGCACGGCGAGCAGTTCATCGGCCGTCCCAGCATAGACGACCTGATCGCCGGGAGCTCCGTGGTCGTGACCCACGGCGGCGCCACCGTGATCCAGCTCCTGGTCGCCCGCAAGCCGTTCGTCGCCTTCCCCAACCCGAGGGGAGCGGGCGACCACCAGACGAGCTTCCTGCGCACGCTGAGCGCGGTCACGCCGATCTCCTGGAGCCGCGACGTCGGGGATCTGCATCGCCTGCTGCAGGAACGCCGCGCGCTGGGGCCGGCGGCGGTTCCGGCCGAGTTCCCGCGCGCCGCGGACCTGATACGGACCCTGACGGGGCCTGCCGCCGTGGCCCCGTAGCCGCAGGCGCCCGACGGAGGCTGGCGGACCGCGCCCCGGTCGGTCTAGTTGCGGATGATGAAGAATTCACACTCCTCGGGCGTCGCGTCCGGCACCGGCGCCCTGTCCTACCCCGGCGTGGCCAGGTTGCTGTTCAGCCGCTCCGGCTCGGCGATGGCCTACCAGATGCAGTCGGTGGCGGTCGGCTGGCAGATCTACGCCCTGACCCATCGCGCGCTGTCGCTCGGCATGGTCGGCCTCGCCCAGTTCCTGCCGATGGTGCTGCTGATCTTCGTGGCCGGCCATGCCGCCGACCGCTTCGAGCGGCGGCGTATCGCGGCGATCTGTCAGCTGGTCGAGATGCTGGGCGCCTGCGGCCTCGCCGCCGCGTCGATCCTGCACGCGCTGACGCCGGCGCTGATCTACGCCGCCGTGGCGCTGCTCGGCGCGGCGCGGGCGTTCGAGGCGCCGTGCATGCAGGCGATGCTGCCGTCGCTGGTGCCGCCCGGGCTGTTCCCCCGCGCTGCGGCGCTGTTCTCCTCGGTGTTCCAGAGTGTCACCATCATCGGGCCCTCGCTGGGTGGCCTGCTCTACGGCGTCGGCGCGCCCGTCCCCTACGTGGTCTGCGCCTGCCTGTTCGCCGCCGCGGCGATCTGCGCCAGCCTGATCCCGCGGCGCGCGCCGCCGCCGCGCGAGCCGGTGAGCCTCGCCGCCGTTTTCGGCGGCATCGCCTTCATACGCAGCCGCCCGGACATCCTGGGCGCCATCTCGCTCGACCTGTTCGCCGTCCTGCTCGGCGGCGCCACCGCGCTGCTGCCGGTCTATGCGCGCGACATCCTGCATGCCGGACCGGTCGCACTCGGGCTGCTGCGCGCGGCCCCCGCGGTCGGCGCGCTGGCGCTGTCGCTGGTCCTCGCCCGCCATCCGATCGGCGGCCGCGCCGGCCCGCTGATGTTCGGGGCCGTCGCCCTGTTCGGGCTCGCCACCATCGTGTTCGGCCTGTCCCGCTCGCTGCCGCTGTCGATCGCGGCACTCGCCGTGCTCGGTGCCGCCGACGTGGTCAGCGTGGTGGTGCGCTCCAGCCTGGTGCAGCTGCAGACGCCGGATGCGATGCGCGGGCGGGTATCGGCGGTGAACATGCTGTTCATCGGCGCCTCGAACCAGTTCGGCGAGTTCGAGAGCGGCACGCTGGCGGCCCTGATCGGCGCCATGCCGGCGGTGGTGCTCGGCGGCGTAGGCACGCTGGTGGTCACGCTGCTATGGATGCGGCTGTTCCCGACCCTGCGCCGGCTCGACCGGCTGGAAGCAGCATCCTGAGGCGCCTCGTCCATGCAACACGCGATCGACCTGGTGCTCTCGCTGATCCTCGGGCTGTTCCACCTGATCGTGCTCGGCATCGCCGCGATCGAGGGCGTGCTGCGCGACGCCCTCGCCCCGATGGGGATCGGGACGCAGGGGCAGACGGTCGTGCTGGTGCTGGTGGCGGTGCTGCTGATCGTCGGCGCGATCCGCCTGTTCGGCGGCATCTTCGCGATCCTGATCACGATCGTGCTGGTGCTGCTGATGCTGCACATCCTGCTGCCGGGCCTAGGCGCGGCACGCCCCTAACCGTCCGGCCGCAGCGTCCGCGTGAAGAAGCCGATCAGCGCCGCGTCGAAGGCGCGGTGGAAGCCGGCGCGGTCGAAGCCGACCTCGCTGGTGCAGATCGGCGGCGCCACCCGCGCGAGCGCTGCCGAGCAGGGGGCGAGGAAGTCGAAATGCCCGGCATGCGGCACCAGGTGGAACTCGGGTGGCGACGGCAGGGCGGACCGCACCGCCTCGGCGTAGAACGGGTCGGGCAGCACCGCATCGTCGCCGGCACCCCAGAGCTGCACCGGCACCGTGACCGCCCGCAGCCGGCCGGCATCGAAGGCGAAGCCCAGCGCCGGTGCCGCGACCGCGATCGCCCGGATGCGAGGATCATGCGGAAACGGAGCACCCCGCGCCGCTCCGGCGGGCGCGGCGGTGCCCGTGCGGGCGGCGATCAGGCGGCAGTCGAAGAAGGACGGGTGTGCGGCGCAGTGCGGGCCGATGCGGCGGAGATCGGGCTCGCCGCCGGCTGCGATCAACACCGTGAGGCCGCCGGCGGAGAAGCCGAACGCGCCGATCCGCGCCGCATCGACCGCGCCCGGCATCCAGGCGGCGGTGACCGCGCCGATCACCGCGGATAGCTGTCGTACCCGTCCCGGCAGGTCGAGCGCCCGGCTCTGGTCGCGGTAGTTGTCGCCGGTATGGGTCGGCGCCGCGACCACGAAGCCCGCCTCCGCGAGGGCCAGCGCGGTGTCGCTGTGCCCCGCGAAGTCGCCGCCGTTGCCGTGCGAGATCACCACCAGGGGCAGGTTCCGCCCGAGGGGCACGCCGTCCGGCACCAGCGCCTGGGTGAACAGCCCGACCCGCGTGGCGCGAGGCGTCCCCTGAGCCGGATACCAGAGCCCGACCTCGATCGGCGGGTTCGATCCGTCCGGGACCTGGAGCACGGTGAACCCGACCGCGCCGGCGAACGCCGCACCCGTCATGAACAAGGTCACCGTGAGCCAGGCCGTCAGGGCGACACCGCCCGTCAGGGTGGCACTGAACAGGATCGGTCTCATGGCGCGTCTCCCCGCTTGCCGCTCCGGCATGGCCGAGCTTTGCTGGCGGTTCGAGCGCCGATGCGCGACCGGGCGAGCCGGCGCGTGAACGGGCGGGATGGCACGATGGTCGCGGAGAGGAAGAGCCTGTTCGGCGACCGGCGGGAATGGGCGCGAGAACTCGCCACCGCCGCGGCGGCGGGCCTGTTCCTCGGCCTCGTCGGCCCGTTCGGCAGCTACCTGAACCGGTCCCGCCTGGCCGTGCTCGGCTACTGGGTCGGCACGCTGCTGCTCGGCGCGATCCTGTTCGGCCTGACCCTGCGTCCGGCGGTGCGGCTGGCGCCTCGCCTGGGGGTGCCGCGGCTGGCGGCGCTCGCGGCGGCGACGGTGCTCGCCGCCATCCCGATGAGCCTGCTCTGCCACGCGATCGCGATGGACCTCTGGCCGGCACCGATCCGTCGCATCGGCCTGCTCGTCTGGTACGGGCAGACCCTGCTCATCTCCGCGCCGCTGGCCTGTGGCTACGCGATGACAGTGGGCCCACCCCGGCCGAGCGTGAAGGCCGCCGAGCCGCCGCCGCAGCCCTCCGACACGAGGTCCGACCTGCTGTCACGCCTGCCGCCGCAACTGGGACGGGAGCTGCTGGCCCTGCAGATGGAGGACCACTACGTGCGGGCGCATACCAGCAGGGGCTCGGTGCTGATCCTGATCCCGCTGCGCCAGGCGGTGGCGGAGCTGGCGGGCATCCCGGGGATGAAGATCCACCGCTCCTGGTGGGTCGCCCGGGATGCGGTGACCGACGCGGTGCAGGACGGCCGCAACCTGCGCCTGCGGCTGATAAACGGTCTGGAAGCCCCCGTCTCCCGGGTGCACGTCGCCGCGGTGAGGCAGGCCGGCCTGGCCCCTCGCTCGTTCCCCTGACGAGGGCCTGGGGCCTCAGGCCCCAGCGGGTCCAGGGCGGCGTCCTGGCACACTTCGCCCGATCATTCCGGTGCATCCGGCGCGAACAGCGCCACCAGGTCCGACAGGTGGCCGATCTCGCGCAGCTGCAGCCCGTCGGGCGGCACCAGCTTTTGTGTTCCGCTGCGGGCGAGCCGTCGCGGCAGCACCGCCTGCTCGAAGCCGAGCTTCGACGCCTCCTTCAGGCGCGCTTCCGACTGCGCCACCTGACGCACCTCGCCGGACAGCCCGACCTCGCCGAAATACACCGAGCCGGCGCTGGTCGGCTGTCCGGTCGCGGCCGAGACCAGGGCGGCGGCGACCGCGAGGTCGGCCGCCGGCTCCAGCACGCGCAGGCCGCCGGCGACGTTGAGGTAGACGTCGGACGCGGCCAGCTTGAGCCCGCAGCGGGTTTCCAGCACCGCCAGCAGCATCGCCAGCCGGGCGCTGTCCCAGCCGACCACCGCGCGACGCGGCGAGGTGCCGCTGTTGGGGGAGAGCAGCGCCTGGATCTCCAGCAGCACCGGCCGCGTGCCTTCCAGCCCGGCGAACACCGCCGAGCCCGCGATGTTGCCGCGCCGCTCGGCCAGGAACAGCGCCGACGGGTTCGGCACCTCGGCGAGGCCGCGATCGGTCATCGCGAACACGCCGATCTCGTCGGTGGCGCCGAAGCGGTTCTTGGCGGCGCGCAGGATGCGGAACTGGTGACCGCGATCGCCCTCGAAATACAGCACCGCGTCGACCATGTGCTCGAGCACGCGCGGCCCGGCGAGCGCGCCCTCCTTGGTGACGTGGCCGACCAGCACCAGGCCGAAGCCGCGCGACTTCGCCAGCCGGATCAGCTCGAAGGCGCAGGCGCGCACCTGGCTGACGGTGCCCGGCGCGCTGTCGATGCTGTCCAGCCACATGGTCTGGATCGAGTCGATCACCACCAGGGCGGCATCGCGCTCCGTCTCCAGGCTGGCCGCGATCTCGGTGACGTTGATCGCCGCCGCCAGCTCCAGCCGTGGCGCGTCCAGGCCGAGGCGACGCGCCCGCATCCGCAGCTGGTCGACCGCCTCCTCGCCGGAGATGTAGAGCACGCGACGGCCGCCGCCCTGCTTCGTCGCCGTGCCCGTCTGGCTCATCGCCGCCGCGGCCTGCAGCAGCAGGGTGGACTTGCCGATACCCGGATCGCCGCCGACCAGCACCACGGAGGCCGGCACCAGGCCGCCGCCCAGCACCCGATCGAGCTCGGCGATGCCGGTGCCGACGCGCGGCGGCGGCTCGGCCTCGCCTTCCAGGCCGACGAAGGCGATCCGTCCGGGCCGCACCTTGCCGGCACGGGTCGCGGTGGCGCGCGGTTCGGCCACCTCCTCGACGATGGTGTTCCACTCGCCGCAGGCGTCGCAGCGGCCGCTCCATTTCGGATAGGCGGCGCCGCAGGACTGGCAGACGAACTGTGAGGATGCCGGACGCTTCATCGGCCGCCTACCGCCGCAGCTCCATGCTGATCGGACCCTCGCGCCTGCCGTGGGTGAACTGGTCGACCATCGGGTTGCCGCTGTGCAGCAGCGACGCCGCCGGCCCCTGCCAGACCAGCCTGCCGTGATAGAGCATCGCCGCCGCATCGCCGATGCGGGCGGCGGAGGCCATGTCGTGGGTGATGGCGATCGCGGTGCTGCCCAGGCGCTTGACGCAGTCGACGATCAGGCCGTCGATCACCGCGCCCATGATCGGGTCGAGGCCGGTGGTCGGCTCGTCGAAGAACAGGATCTCCGGCCGTGCGGCGATGGCGCGGGCCAGGCCGACGCGCTTCTGCATGCCGCCCGACAGCTCGGCCGGCGACAGCAGGCCCACGCTCGGATCGAGGCCGACCTGACGCAGCACCTCCGAGGCCTGCTCGCGTGCCGCGCGTCGGTTCATCCGCCGCCGCGCCAGCAGCCCGAAGGCGACGTTCTCCCAGACCGGCAGGCTGTCGAACAGCGCGCCGTTCTGGAACAGCATGCCGATGCGCCGGTTCACCGCCTCGCGCTGGCGCCGGCCGAGCCGCAGCACCTCGACGCCGTCGATCTCGATGCTGCCGGCATCGGGCTCGATCAGGCCGAGGATGCATCGCAGCAGCACCGACTTGCCGCTGCCGGAGCCGCCGATCACCACGAAGGAGGTGCCGGGCATCACGTCGAGGTCGATGCCGTCCAGCACCTGCTTGTCGCCGAACGCCTTGGCCAGCCCCCTCACCCGGATCTTCGGCGTGGCGGCGGCGCCGGTCGCGGGAGCGGTCTCTCGGGCGCTCATGGCGAGAGGAACGTCGCCGGCGCTCATCGCGAGAAGAACATCTCGGTGAGCACGTAGTCGAACGCCAGGATCAGGATCGACGCCGCCACCACCGAGGCGGTGGTCGCGGTGCCCACGCCCTCGGCGCCGCCGCGGCTGTGGTAGCCGTTGTAGCAGCCCATCAGCGCGATCAGGAACCCGAACACCGCCGCCTTGACCAGCCCGACATTGACGTCGATCGGCTGCATCACCGAGACCGTGTTGAGGATGTAGTTGGTCGGGCTGAAGCCGAGCTTGGCGGTCGAGACGATGAAGCCGCCCATCACGCCGAGGATGTCGGCCACCACCACCAGCAGCGGCAGCGCCAGCGTCCCGGCCAGCAGCCTGGGCGTGACCAGGTACTTCATCGGGTTGGTCGACAGCGTGCCGAGCGCGTCGATCTGGTCGGTGACGCGCATGGTGCCGATCTCGGCCGCCATCGCCGAGCCGACCCGCCCGGCGACGATCAGCCCGGCCAGCACCGGGCCAAGCTCGCGCACCACCGACAGCACGACGATGCCGGCGATGGCGCTCTGCGCGTTGTAGCGGGCGAAGCCGGTGTAGGACTGCAGGGCGATCACCCCGCCCGAGAACAGAGCGGTCAGCGCCACCACCGGCAGCGAGAAGAAGGCGAACTCGACGAACGCGTCCAGGAAGGCGCGCCAGTAGAACGGTGGGCGCGCCAGGTGCGAGAGGCCGCTCAGCGCGAACAGCGCCAGGGCGCCAGCCGACCGGATCAGGCCCAGGGCGCTGGCGCCCAGGCCTGCGACGGCGGAGAGGATGCTGCTCAAGCGGTCCGGTACCGGTCGCGTGTCGGGTCGGTCGGGCAGGACTGGCGCATGGCCACGCCTATAGCCCCATCGCGCGCCGGCCGGAAGTGCGGGGTCCGGCGGCGGCGGGCGGGGTCGCCCAGGGCCGTTCCGCGGCGCGGCGCCCCGATCGCGTGCGCGTCGAGCCGGCGCTGCGTTCAGCGGTTGCCGTAGCCGTGGGTGTGCGCCTGCCGCCAGGCGAGCGCGGTGGCAACGATGTCGTCCAGCGCCGGGAAGCGCGGCGTCCAGCCGGTGTCGCGACGCAGCGCCTCGCTGCTCGCGACCAGGCGCGGCGGATCGCCCGGCCGGCGTCCGGCGATCCGGTACGGCACGGTGCGGCCGCTGACCCGCTCGACGCTGCGTATCACCTCAAGTACCGAGTGGCCGCTGCCGTTGCCGAGGTTGTAGGTGACGCTGCGCTCGGCGAGCTGCCCCAGCGCCAGCAGGTGCGCCGAGGCCAGGTCGGCGACGTGCACGTAGTCGCGGATGCAGGTGCCGTCCGGCGTGTCGTAGTCGTCGCCGTGCACCACGAGCTCCGGCCGCCGCCCCAGGGCGGCGTCGATCACCAGCGGGATCAGGTGGGTCTCGGGCTGGTGGTCCTCGCCGGCGCGACCTTCCGGATCGGCGCCGGCGGCGTTGAAGTAGCGCAGGCAGGCGGAGCGCAGGCCGTGGATGCGGTCGGCCCAGTACAGCGCGCGCTCCAGCATCGCCTTGCTCTCGCCGTAGGGAGATCCCGGCGCGATGGCCGCGCTCTCGGTGATCGGCGCGTCGACGCCGTCGGCGATCGCCTCGCCGAACAGTGCCGCGGTCGAGGACAGCACGAAGTGCTGCACGCCGTGCCGCACGCAGCCATCGATCAGCCGCATGCCGAGGCCGGCGTTCTCGATCAGGTAGTGCAGCGGGCGCGCCATGCTCTCGCCGACCAGCGAGAGCGAGGCGAAATGCAGCACCCCGTCCCAGCGCCGGCCGCCGGGACGCTCGGCGAGCAGGCGCTCGAGCAGCGCCGCATCGCCCAGGCTGCCCTCGACCAGCCGCACCCCGTCGGGCACCGCGGAGGCGTGGCCGAGCGACAGGTCGTCCAGCACGGTCACGTCGTCGCCGCGATCGGCGAGCGCCAGCACCGCGTGGCTGCCGACATAGCCGGCGCCGCCGGTGACCAGGAAACGTCCGCGCTCCGTCATCGCCCGCCTCCCCGCATGTCCATCCCGAATATCCATCCCTGCGTGACGCACCACGCCGTCGCCCCGGCTTATCATCGCAGTATCGCATCGAACGCCGGAGCCTGATAGCGCGGAGCGGATCGCATCGGGCGAAAACAGTACAGGCTTCCAACGACGCCGACGCTAACGTATGGTAGACGCCTCGCCGTTCGGATCCTTCTCGAGATGACATCGCAGCCGGTCAGAAAGCGCGTCCTGGTCACCGGCGGCGCCGGCTTCCTGGGCTCTCACCTGTGCGACCGCCTGGTTCACCAGGGCCACGACGTGCTGTGCGTCGACAACTACTTCACCGGCCGGCGGGACAACATCGCGCACCTGCTGGGCCTGCCGAACTTCGAGGTGATGCGCCACGACATCACCCTGCCGCTGCACGTCGAGGTCGACGAGATCTACAACCTCGCCTGCCCGGCCTCGCCGGTGCACTACCAGTTCGATCCGGTGCAGACCACCAAGACCAGCGTAATGGGGGCGATCAACGTGCTCGGCATCGCCAGGCGCACCGGCGCGCGCGTGCTGCAGGCCTCGACCAGCGAGGTGTACGGCGATCCCACGGTGCATCCGCAGACCGAGGAGTATCGGGGCAACGTCAACCCGCTCGGCCCGCGCGCCTGCTACGACGAGGGCAAGCGCTGCGCCGAGACGCTGTTCTTCGACTACCGGCGCCAGCACAATCTGCGCATCAAGGTGGCGCGCATCTTCAACACCTACGGCCCGCGCATGCACCCCAACGACGGCCGCGTGGTGTCGAACTTCATCACCCAGGCACTGCGCGGCGAGGACATCACGCTCTACGGCGACGGCGGCCAGACCCGCGCCTTCTGCTATGCCAGCGACCTGATCGAGGGCTTCGTCGGGCTGATGGCCAGCGACGACGACATCACCGGCCCGATCAACCTGGGCAACCCGCACGAGATCCCGGTGCGCGAGCTGGCCGAACGGGTGCTGGCCCTCACCGGATCGCAGAGCCGGATCGTCTACCGGCCGCTCCCGCAGGACGACCCGATGCAGCGCTGCCCGGACATCACCCGCGCCCGCGACCTGCTCGGCTGGTCGCCGGTGATCGGACTCGAGGACGGGCTGCGTCGCACGATCGCCTATTTCGAGACGCTGCTCGGGACCGGATCGCAGGCCAGCGTCAAGCAACCCGCCTACTGACATCCCCCCGGCCTGCCGCGGCTCAGGGACACCCCGGCCGGGCGACCCCGGGGCTGCCCCATCGATGGAGTGACCCGTGCGTGTAGCGATGATCGGCGGCGGCTATGTGGGCCTCGTCTCTGCCGCCTGCTTTGCCGAGTTCGGCGTCGAGGTCGCGGTGGTGGAGACCCATCCGGGCCGCCTCGAGGCCCTCAGGCAGGGCCGGATCCCGATCTACGAGCCCGGCCTCGACCGGCTGGTGGCCGACAACATCGCGGCCAACCGGCTCTCCTTCGGCGACGACATCAAGGCCGCGGTGCAGGGTGCGGAGTGCATCTTCATCGCCGTCGGCACGCCGCCGCGCAACGGCGACGGCCATGCCGACCTGACCTACGTGTTCGCGGCCGCCGAGCAGGCGGCGCAGGCGATGTCGGACTACGCGGTGATCGTCACCAAGTCGACGGTGCCGGTCGGCACCAGCCGCCGGATCAGCGAGATCGTCAGCCTCGCACGCCCGGACCTCGCCTTCGACGTCGCCTCCAATCCGGAGTTCCTGCGCGAGGGGAGCGCCATCGCCGACTTCATGCGTCCGGACCGTGTGGTGATCGGCACCGACATCGCCAGGTCGGACGGCGGCGAGCGGGCGCAGGAGGTGATGCGCCGGCTGTACCGGCCGCTCTACCTGATCGAGGCGCCGATCCTGTTCACCAGCCTGGAATCCGCCGAGCTGATCAAGTACGCGGCCAACTCGTTCCTGGCGATGAAGATCTCCTTCATCAACGAGATGGCCGACCTGTGCGAGCGGGTCGGCGGCGACGTGCACGACGTGGCGCGCGGCATCGGCCTGGACGGACGCATCGGGCGGAAGTTCCTGCACGCCGGCGCCGGCTATGGCGGCTCCTGCTTCCCCAAGGACACGCTGGCGCTGATGCGGATCGCCCAGGAGGCCGGCGCCTCGTCGCGCCTGGTGGAAGCCACCGTGCAGGTCAACGACGCGCGCAAGGCCAGCATGGGCGCACGCATCATGTCCGCCTGCGGCGGCTCGGTGCGCGGCAAGACCATCGCCGTGCTCGGCCTGACCTTCAAGCCGGAGACCGACGACATGCGCGACGCGCCGTCGATCCCGATCGTGCACCGGCTGGTGGAGAACGGTGCCCTGATCCGCGCCTACGATCCGGTCGGCATGGAGGCGGCGCGCGGCTGCATGCCGCAGGGCGCGCAGGCGGCGCGGATCACCTACTGCACCGACGCGCTGGACGCCGCGCGCGACGCCGACGCGCTGATCCTGATCACGGAGTGGAACGAGTTCCGCGCCCTCGCACCGTCCCGCCTCAAGGAGCTGATGCGCGGTCGGGTGCTGATCGACCTGCGCAACGTCTACGATCCGGCGGCGATGGCCGCGGCCGGCCTGGAGTACAGCTCGATCGGCCGCCCTCGCCTGCGTGCGGCCGCGGCCGCGCAGCGCGCCTCGGCGGGCTGAGCGGCTCGCCGCCGAGCCGGCGAGCATTACTGGCGCCGCGGATCGTCAGGGCTTCATCCAGCGCCCGACGACGCCGTCGATGTCGATCGCGATGCCGCCGAGCCGCCTGATCCGGCCGCAATAGGCGGTGCCGAGCACGCCTGCCGCGACCAGGAACAGCGCGCCCGGGAACGGCACCGCCAGCGCGGCGAGCGTCTGCTCGAACAGCGCCGGGTAGTGGCCGCGCCCGCGCAGCGACGCCGCGACGTCCTGCCGGTCGAGGGCGGCCGGCACCAGGTAGGTGGCGGTCTCGTCGATCTGGCAGAAGCGCGCCAGCCGCTCGGCGAGATCGGGGTAGGGACCGACCACGCCGAGGAAAGGCTGATCCGCCAGCAGCGGACGCAGGAACGGGATCAGCTCGTGCATCTCGCCGAGCACCGCGAGGCCGGCATGCAGCACGTCCTCACGCGCCGTGACGCGCAGCATCTCGGCGAGGAAGCCGAAATGCTCGTGCGCCGCCGCCAGGTGGGCCATGTCCGGCATCGCGATCACGTCCGCCTCGGCGATCGCGTCCAGCATCGCCCGGCCCATCGCCGATGCCGCGGCCGCCCCAGCCGACTCGATGCGGTCGCCGAAGGCACCGATCCACACCGAGTTCACCACCGCCGACATCTGTGCCTCGTCCAGGAGCAGGTGCGCCCGCAGGCTGGCGTAGGCCACCAGCCGCGCATGCGCCTCGGACAGCAGGATCAGGCTGAATGGCTGGCGCTGCGCGATCGCGGCCCGCAGCCGGTCCACCAGCTGCTGCGCATCCAGCCAGCCGTCGGCGGCCTGGCTCCGGCCGAGCCTACGCAGCACCGCCTCACGGTCGAACTGCAGCGCCAGCTTGGCGCAGGCGAGATGCACGAACGGGCCGAACGGCGGCGGCACCTCGCGCGCGAAGCCGATCAGCATCCGCTCGATGCCCAGCAGCTCGTGATAGCCGCCGGTCAGGGCCAGCGAGCTGGTGTAGTTCCACAGCGCGCTGTCACGGTGGCCGAGCACGGGGGCGGCGACCCGCAGGTGCGGCAGCGCCTCGCCGGGCCGGCCGGCGGCGCAGAGCCGGCCCGCGATCCGGTTGTGCAGCGGCGCGTCGTCCGGCTCGGCCGCGAGCAGCAGCCGCTCGGCGATCTCGATCAGGTCGCCGGCCTCGTCCGCGTTCCCTGTCGCGAGCTCGAGCAGCAGCCGGCAGACCGGCAGGATGTCCGGCCACAGCGCGACCGCACGACGGCAGGCCACCAGCGCGTCGGTCGACTCGCCGCGCGCGGCGAGCAGCCTGGCCTGCAGGAACCAGGCACCCGCCTCGCCCGGATCGGTCGCCAGCAGCGCCTCGACCTGCGGCGCGGCCGCCTCGAGATCGCCCTGCTCGACCAGTGCCTCGGCATCGGCCAGCGTCGCCGGCGGGAGGGCGACCGGCGACGCCTCCCGGCGCCGGAACAGGTCGACGGGCTTGGCCAAACGCTGCACCCTCCTGCTGCCGGCCGCACGGCCTGGGCCGTGCCGGCACGTCGACGCGGTGTGCGGAGACTGGCCGTAGCATACGCTGCGGCGGCGGGACGTCACAACCTCCGGCTGCGCCGCGGATCGCGTGCCGCGCAATTCGGACGCAAGCCGGATCGGGACAACGTAGGATGCGTCCTCGGTCCGCTCCGGAGAAGCCATGCGCGTCCAGGCTGCCCTGTCCAGTGCCCTGCTTGTCGGCCTGCTCACCTGCATCCCGGGCGGTTCGGCGCGAGCCGACGGGCTCACGGCGGCGCAGCTGCAGGCGCTGCTCGCGGCGGCACCGGCAGGCTCGGCGGCGGCGCAGGAGAAGGCACGCGCCACGGCGGCGGAGGGCGCGATCGCGGCCGCCGCGGTGCAGAGCGGCGGCGGCGATGCCAGCCGGACGATCGTGCTGCCGGCCGCACCCGGTGCCAGCAACCGCAGGACACTCGCGGCGCGTGCCGGCGAACGTCCCGCCGTCGCCGACTTCGCTGCCCAGGGAAGCCAGGTCGGGGGTGCGGCGATCGTCGGCATCCTGCACGGCCAGGCGACGACGGACAACGTGATGTGGGTGGCACCGATCCCCCAGCTGACCCCGGGCGCACTGGTCACGTCTCCCAGCCTGCCCGCCGGCACCAGCATCACCGGCATCGGCCCGGCAGTCCCGACCAGCCTGTCGCAGACGACGAGCGCGCTGACCCAGACGGATGCGGAGGAGCAGGCGATGGCCAGCATGTCCGGCCTGTCGAACCAGCTCGCCTTCTCCGCCAGCTTCGCGGTGCCGAACGGCGCCGCCGTGACGGGCAGCGGGATCGCCGGGGGCAGCACCGTGATCGGCTCGAGCTACCCGGCTGGCGGCGGCACCCTGATCTATCTCAGCGCGAACGTGTCCAGCGACGTCGCCTCCGGATCGGCCATCGGCTTCAGCTACACCTGGTTCCCGGTCTATCTCTCCGGCAACTGGAATGCGGGGGTCGCCGCCGGCACGCAGGTCGGCATCGCGCCGCAGGACGATGCGCCCTCGTTCCAGAACGCGGCCTTCTTCCTGGCGCCGCAGAACGGCGGCGCCGGCGGGCGCATCTTCGTCCCGTCCGGGACCTACTTCCTGTCCCGCGGCATCACCACCTACGACGGCGTCTCCTTCGAGCTCGCCCCGTCGGTCAGCTTCGTGCCCGGCTCGCAGAGCATCGACACGGCGAACGGCGGCTTCAGCGCCAGCGCCGACCTGAGCCTGTTCGGCGGCTACCGCGATCCGGTGGCCACCACGGTGAACATCTCCCAGGCCGTCTATCAGGGCTTCATGCCCAGCCGTCAGGGCCAGGCGCTGCTGGTGAACCAGGTCAACGTCAACTGCACCAACGACGGCTCGATCTCCGGCTGCGGCATCGTGGCCGCCGAGGTCAAGCAGGGGATGGCGGCCTTCCTGACGCGCGGCACGCTGTGGGGCTACCACGAGACCGACACGGTCGAGCCCGGCCAGAACCTTACCTGGGCCGGGGCGGAGATCGAGCTGCTGAACGACAGCGGCATCGACCATGTCTGGAACAGCGTCGAGGGCAACAAGACCGGCCTGCACATCGACAACCTCGGCAATACGCCGAACAGCGTCGTGCTGCTCCCCGGCGGCAACATCCCCCAGGGCGGCGGCTGGCACCGCGTGGTGGACTGCCCGGTGGTCTCCGTGCGGGACTACTGCTTCGACATCCAGAACGGCCCGCTGCAGCCGGGCACCCTGCAACCGGTCATCGTGGCGTCGCTGGACATGACCGGGAAATATACCGGCACCGGCCTCGCGATCACCGGCGACGGCGCGGTGCAGGGCACGCTGCATGGCGGCGTGCTGCGCAGCGACGGCTCCGTCATCTCGACGCCGACGGCGGCAAGCTACACCCTCGGCATCGGCGACTGCGGAACCACCATCGAGCCGGCGGCGGCGGCGGCGGTCACGATCGCGGTGCCGAGCGGGCTTCCGCTCGGCTGCGCGGTCGACGTCGACGAGGTGAACGCGCAGACGATCTCGTTCTCGGCCGGGGCCGGGATGACGATGCGGTCGCTGAACGGCGCCAGCCGGATCGCGGGAAACTACGGCAGTGCGCGCATCCTGCTCGACGGCCCCGGCGCCTTCCTGCTGTCCGGCCAGATCCAGTAGTTCTCCGTCGACGGGCTGCGGGAAAGCGCTGGGTCGGCCTCGCGCCTAGCCGAAGAACGTGCCGACGCACTCGGTGAAGTCGTCCTCGCTCACCGTCATCGCGTGACGGTTCGAGGCCGCCGGATGCGGGGTGCCGAAGACGTATCCCGTCGTCTGGCCGAGCCGCTCGGCGATGCCGGACTGCAGCGCATCGAAGGTCGCGGGCGAAGGTCCGTGCAGCCCGCCGACCACGACGCCCGGACGGCTGAAGATCGTCGCGTGCAGCGCCGACCCGTACTGCCCGATGACCCGGCGCGCGCTGCGGAAGATGCCGATCTGCTCCAGCAGCGGCAGCCTCTCCGGGTGGACGACGGAGAACCCCGCCTCGAGCGCCAGGGCCTCGATCGCCTCCTGGTTGACCAGCGGTCTCGTGGTGACGCCGCTCGATGCGCGCGACAGGAAGATCCGGCCGCCACCGCGCATGACGGGGACCCGGTTGAAGCGGTCGATCCTCTGGTTGAGGTAGGCGATCGAGTCCGCGAATGCCGCAGACAGCCGGCCGCCCCAGCGCAATACCGTCGGGATCAGCAGCTCCTCGGCGAGAAGCGCCTCCCGATCGGGATCGTAGCGGATGATGCGGTCCGGATCGAAGCCGAGCAGGTCGAGATAATGCGCGCCGAACGCGTCCATGTTGGTTGGCAGCAGGATGTTGATGTCGTCGATCCCGAAGCCGGCGCGGTCGAGCACGTACAGCTTGGGCAGGAAATCGATCAGCCAGTGCCCGTAGATCTGGTGGCCGTTGGTCGCCAGCAGGATCGAGCGTCCGGCGATGCGGCGAAGCGGCCGGCTGCCGTCGCGCCGCGCCGCCTCGTGCGCGGCCAGCCTCGCGCGCGCCTCCGGCGATGCCGGATCGAGCGCCAGCTCGCGGCAGCTGAGATGCACGCCGTCGTGGCTCAGCAACGCCCCGGTCATGAACCACGGACCGGCGACCTCGACGTTGCGCGCCACGTAGACGCAGACCGCCGGCATATACTGGTCGCCGTGGAAGTGGCTCATCTGCTCGCGCGTGCAAGGACCGAAGATGAAGTGCGGGTTCGGCCGGCGGCTGCTGCCGTCGCCGAGCAGGCGCACCGCCTCGAAACCGCCGATGCCGGCGACGGCATCGTCCAGCGTCATGCTGGCCGTCACGGCATCGTCCAGCGTCATGCTGGGCGTCATGGCGTCCTCCAGCGTCACGCTGCCGGTCCCGTCCGCATCAGCCGCCGGTGCATCCCGAGATGTGCTCCGCCAGGATCCGCTCCAGCGCCGCGTCGCCGTGCTCGCGATACCAGCCGTAATAGACCCGCCAGTGGCTGGCGGTGCCGCTCAGGCCGTCGCGATCCTTGGTGGCACTCAGGGCGGTGTTCGCGTTGACGACCTTCTTGCGCAGCTGGTCCACGGTGCGGTTGGGAAAGTGGAACAGGTAGAAATCGACCTCCGCCATCACCGCGACCGTCGAGAGGTCGTAGGGGAACGCGGTGACGCTGTGGTTGCCCTGTATCGGCGACAGGCCCCTGCCGATCCGGTACGCGATCTTTGGAACCTGCGCCCGCATCCGCGGCCAGCTATGCGGAAACGCCTCGAACAGGTCGTGCCGGTCGGGCAGGCTGCGGATCACCTCGGCACTCGAACACTGCACCCAGTGGAACACCAAGAGGTTCTTGGAGGCATCGTTGAGGATCCGGTTGAAGCTCTCGATGCTCCGCTCGTGCTCGACCGAACCGCAGGTGATGAACTCGTCGGCATCGACGAAGAACAGCCATTCCGGCTGCGTATCCTCATAGTGCAGGTACGACTGCATGAAGGCATCGAGCGCCTTCATCTTCGCCGCCTGGTAGTGCCCGGTGACGAAGTCGTAGGCGTAGAACACGCTCGCGTCGCCGTGCGCGGCGCGGAACGCGGCGATGACGTCGGCGGTGCCGTCGGTGCTGGCGTTGTCGAGCACGAAGAAGCGGCGGAAGCCCAGCGCGTGGTGGTGGGCGAGGTTCTGCCCGATGATGTCGGCCTCGTCCTTCGCCATCACGAACAGCACCGCCCTCGCGAGCGAGCCCACCCGGCGCGGCGGCTGCGTCCGCCACCCCGGTTCGGCGCGGCGGGTGTCGTAGATGGCGGCGGCCTGGTGGTTCGCCATCTCGCCGAGGATCGTCGCGCGCGCCGCGGGGTCCGCCTCACGGAACGCCGTCGACACTGAAGCAGGAACACCCGACAAGGCGATCTCCTCCATGGCCAAGCCGGTTCTGTCCGGTGTCGGTCCGATCAGAGGCTAGCCCATTCGTCAGCAAATCCAAATCCGTTCCGCATCCGGCATGTGCAGGAATGTCACGATGATGCATCTTGGGCCGTCGCATTCTCTCGTTTTCTGGACGCGGTCATATTTCTTGGGCAGCGGACGATCCTGCAAAGCCATAGATGGAGGAAGGAAGCATCGTATCGTCCGGCGCTGTTGCTTCGACGTGAGCGGCATCCTAACTCTTACGGATGCTTAACGTTGTCGCGGATAGATCGGACAGCCCGGCGAGCGCTGGCGAGACGGCACGGAGCCTCGATCGGACGCCGAGGGCGGTCCGCGGCGCCGGCGGCCGCACGTTGCGGATCGGCGTGATCGCGTCAGAGTTCCCGCCCGACCACGGCGGGATGCAGGAGCACGCGCGCGGACTGGTCGAGAACCTGGCACGCGATCATCGCGTCTGCGTCTACACCTCGCGCGGCTCGGAGATCGATATCGGCAGCCGCGACGTCAGCGTCAGGCCGGTCATGGACTGGCAGCTCCGCCCGGATCTGCGCGAGCTCGAGCGTGAGGCGGTGGATGCCTGGATCACCCTCAATGCCGGTCTCGCACCGTACAGCCTCGGTCTCTCGGCGCCGCTGTTCGCCTACGTGCACGGCAACGACTTCACCCGCCCCTGGCATCCGCATCCCGACCGCCGGGTCCGCCTCGCGCGCAGGCTCTGCGGCGAAGGCGTCGTGCGACGCTGGCGGACGCGCCGGATCGGCGCCGGCCTGCGTGGCGCGCGATGGATGTTCGCCAACAGCGGCTTCTGCCGTGGCCTGTGCGCGCAGCTGTACGGCGTGCCGGCGGATCGTATCACGGTGGTGCCGCCGGGGATGCGCGCGGAGTTCTTCCGGGCGACCGACCCGGTCGTTAGTTCCCGGCTGCGGCTGGTGACCGTCTCGCGGCTGGCCAGGGACGCCGAGCGCAAGAACATCGACGGCGTGCTCGAGGCGGTGGCAGCCCTGAAGGGGGAGCTCGAGCTCAGCTACACGGTGATCGGCGACGGCGACGACCTGCCACGGCTGCGGGCGCTGGCCGGCCGGCTCGGCATCCTGGATCGCGTGCGTTTCCTAGGCGCGGTCGCGACCGACGCGATCATCGACGAGTTCGGCCGCAGCGACGGCTTCGTCATGGCGGTGCGGCCGAGCCAGGGCGACGTCGACGTGGAGGGGTTCGGCATGGTCTATGCCGAGGCCGCCGCCACCGGCCTGCCGTCGATCGGCACCCGCACCGGGGGCATCCCCGAGGTGATCGAGGATGGCGTGACCGGACTGCTGCTGCACGACGTCTCGTCGGCGGGCATCGCCGACGGATTGCGACGCTTCCAGCGACGCCTGCACCAGTTCGACCGCGAGACGATCCGGCGCCGGGCCGAGCGCTTCTCGGCGCCGTTCTGCACCGCGGTCATCGCGGACGCGATCGCCGCGATGATCTAGCAGGTCGCAGGGCAAGGGGCGTCGCCCCTCGACCCCATCAAAGGCAAGCCTTTGAAAACATCTTTTTAGAAATCGGGTCCGGGCCGCCGGCCCCGGCGGGTCAAGGGCAGAGCCCTCGGCTTCCTTGAGCAGCCGCCGGCGCACCGTCCCGTCGCAAGCGGCCGAGCCTGCCCTCAACCGAGCGCGAAGGCCGCCGTGAACAGCGCCAGCCCGACCACGATCCACATCGCGTAGTCGCCGATCAGGCCGCTATGCACCGCCTGCAACCCGCGCAGCGGCAACCCCGTGGCGCCGTCGACGAGCCGCAGCAGACGGCGCGGCAGACGGCCGCGCGACAGGTCGAGGCCAGCCAGCAGCAGCGCCAGGACCACCGAGAGCCAGGGCAGCCAGGCAGGGCCGGGACGCGGCAAGCCGGCAGCCGGCGCCGCGGCGGCGTGCGGCCCGACGCCGAGGATGAGTGCCGCGTCCGGATGCATGAAGAACGGGGTGGCGCTCCAGGCCAGCCGGCCGGCGGCACCTCCGGCGGGCAGCGCCAGCGCCAGCAGCAGCGCGGTCGGCAGCAGCATCAGCCAGAGCGGACGGGCGGCACTCTCCTTCTCCTCGTCGGTCGGCGCGCGCGCCTCCTCCCCCGGCACCGGCCCGAGCCCGAGGAAGATGCGTCCGGCGGCGCGCAGCACCGCCCCTCCGGTGCAGCCGGCGCCGAACAGGATCACGCCGGCGAGCCAGGACAGGCCGGCGTCGCGGGCCGCTGCACTCACCAGGTCCGAGCCCGAATGCATCAGCCCGAGCGGCAGCCCCGCCAGCAGCAGTCCGGCGAACGCCATCGCCACCCCCGCCGGCCAGATGTCGCGGCCGCGGCCGCGCAGGCCGATCTCGTCGATGCCGGCGCAGGTCGCGAGCAGGATGCCCGCGACCATGAACAGCGATGCCTTCACGAGCCCGTGCCCGACCAGGTAGACCAGCATCCCGGACAGGCCGCCGCGGCTGAGCAGCGCCAGCCCGATCAGCATGATCCCGGCGTGCGAGATGGTGGAGAAGGCGAGCAGCCGCTTCACGTGGCGCTGCGACAGCGCCATCACGCCGCCCAGCACCGTGCTCGCGACACCCAGGCCCAGCAGCAGCGTGTGCACCACGTGGGCGATCGCGGGCGAGGCTTCGAAGACGGTGAAGAACAGCCGCGCCAGCCCGAACAGCCCGAGCGACACCATGGCGCCCGAGAAGATCACCGAGACCGGGCTCGGTGCCACCCCGTGCGCGTCGGGCAGCCAGAAATGGAACGGCACCTGCGCGCCCTTGATCAGCAGCCCGCTCGCCAGCAGGGCGAAGGCGGCGGCGACCACCGGATCGCCCGGCGCGCGGGCCACCCCCACCCCGAGTGCGGTCATGTCCAGCGCGCCGAGCCGGGCATAGATCAGGCCGATGCCGCCGAGCAGCAGGTAGCTGCCGAGGGTGTTGACCACGGTGAAGTTGAGCGCGCCCTCTAGCGCGTCCGAGTGCAGCTGGTAGCCGGTCAGGGCGAACGCGGCGACGCTCATCACCTCGAACCAGACGAACAGGTTGAACAGGTCGTGGGTGAGGCAGAACCCCATCATGCCGGCCATGAACAGCAGCATCAGCACGTGGAAATGCGCGTGCACCTCCTCGAAGAAGCCCCAGGCGAACAGCAGGGTGGCCGCGAACAGCAGGCCGATGAAGGCGGCCAGCGTCGCCCCGACCGTCTCGACGACGAAGCCGATGCCGATCGCGTGGCCGTCGCGCGGTGCCCAGCCGCCGAACCAGTACACTATCGGCCCGGCGCTGCCAGCCGGCGAGACGTGGATCGCCATCGCCAGGCAGGCAGCAGCCGCGGCGAGCGCGGTCAGGATCGCGACCACGTCCGGCACGCGCCGCGGCAGCGCCTTTCCCACCGCCAGCAGCAGACCGGCCACGGCCAGCGGGCCCACCACCGGCAGCGGCGGCAACACGGTGATCCCCAGGGTCACGCCACGCTCATCGTCGGCAGGTCATCGGCGCATCGGCCGCAGCTGTTCCGGATCGAGCGTGCCGCGTCGCTTGTGCAGCTGCAGCGCCAGCGCCAGCAGCAGCGCGGTCACGGTGGCGCCGATGACGATGTCGGTCAGCACCAGCGCCTGCAGCACCGGATCGACGGCCGGGGTGCCGGGCGGGTGGGTGTAGAAGATCGGCGCCAGGCCGCCGCGACGATAGCCGGCCGCCAGCAGCAGCACGTAGGTGGAGGACTGCACCACCGACAGGCAGCCGATCAGGTGCACGAAGTTGCGGCTGCCGACGATCGCGTACAGCCCGACCCCGAGCAGCCAGGCCGCGACCAGCCACGGCAGCAGGCCGCCAAGGCCGCTCATTTCTCTTTCTCGGCGCCGTCGTCCGGCACCACCCGCGTCTCCTCGAGGAACTCGATGAACAGCACGGTGAAGCCGCCGAACACCGCGAGCGTCACCCCGGCATTCTCGATCAGCATCAGGCCGCCGGAGAACAGGTCGCCGGCACTGCCGAACGGCAGCATGTTCTGCAGGAACGGCAGGCCGACGGCCATCGAGGCCAGGCCGCACAGCGCGTAGAGCGTCGCACCCAGCCCCTCGCAGGCATCCATCGCCTCGGATCGTATCAGCCGGCGCCAGCCGCGATAGCCCTCGCCGAGGAAGAACAGCAGCGTGCCCGAGGCCATGATCGCGCCGCCCTGAAAGCCGCCTCCGGGCGTCGTCATCGCGTGCAGGGCGACGTAGACGCCGAACAGCAGCAGGCTCGGCGCCGCCACCCGGGTGATCAGCAGCACCGCCTCGCTGCGCGGCGGGATCGGCCGCCCCGGCGCGACGCCGGGCCTGGCGCTGCGCTGCTCGCCGCGGCTGCCGCGCAGCAGCACGGTGACACCGGTGACGGCGCAGAGCAGCATGAACTCCTCGCCCAGGGTGTCGAAGCCGCGATAGTCGAAGTTCACCGCGCTGACCATGTTGGTGACGTGGCGCTCCGGCACGCCGGCGGCGTTGATGGCGTCGCCGTAGGGCAGCGGATGGGCGCCGAACGCCGGCATGTGCGCCGCCACGTGCAGCAGCGCCGGCAGCACGCACAGGCAGGCGAGGCCGAACAGCGCCAGCCGGAGCCGCATGCCGGCGGCGATGGCCCGGTCCGCCTCGAGGCGGTTCATCGATCCACCGGCCGGTTCATTCGTCCTCCGGCCGGCGCGCGCTGCGGTCCATCTTCACCGAGGCGAGCACCGCGAGGAACAGCAGCGGCACCGCCGCGGTGCCGACCGCCAGCTCCGCGAACGCCACGTCCGGCGCCTGCAGCGCCATGAACAGCAGCGACAGCACCAGGCCGTTCACCGCCATCGCCATCACTTGGCGCCGCGGCGTGCGCGACAGCGCGACACCGGTCCCGGAGGCGGCGGCCAACAGCAGCAGCGCCGCGATCAGCAGGCTCATCGGCCCGGCTCCTCTTTGGACCCGGCGCTCCGCCGGGCCTCGGCACGGAGCCACAGCGCCCGGCCGCTCGCGTGCGAGAGGGCGGCGCCATAGCACAGCGAGACAAGGACGGTCAGCAGGATCTTGCACGCCCGGGTCGACGGCCCGTCGGCGAGGAAGGCGGCGACGCACAGCGCCGTCCCGGCAGCCGCGTTGACGAAGGCCACGCAGTGCAGCCGGTCGAGCGGCGTGCGCAGCCGCGCGAAGCCGAGGCAGCCCAGCCAGGTGGCGCCGACCATCACCGCCAGCAGGGTCCCGATGACGGCGGTCACAGCCAGCGCTCGAGGAACAGCGCCATCAGCAGCGTGCCGGGCAATCCCAGCAGGGCCAGGCAGAGGGCGAGATCGATGAACGAGCTCTGGTCGAAGGCGAAGGTCATCAGCGCCAGCACCATCGTGACCACGGAGGTCGCCAGCTGAAGTGCCACCAGACGGGTGGCGGTGCCGCCGCGTCCGGCGACCAGCACCGGCAGCGCCAGCGGCGGCAGCAGGGCGAGCACCGCGAGCAGCCAGATGCTCATACCGGCCACCGCGTGTCGCGGCTCGGCGCGGCGCTCGCCAGCCGGTGCAGGCGCAGCGCCCGCGCGTCGCGCGGCAGCTCCACCACGAAGCCGTTCGGCGCCAGCGAGCTGCCGAGGATCACCAGCGCACGACGCGCCGCGTCCTCTGGGTCGTCCTCGCCCGGCTGGAACGGCTGCGCCGCGATCGCGGTGAGCTGGCCGTCCGGACGGCGCCGCAGGGTCCGCAGCAGCACGAGGCCGACATTGGCGGTGTCGAGCGGCAACGAGCAGGCCAGCCGCCACAGCGCGCGTACCGGCGGCATCGACAGCCGCAGCCGATGTTCCTGGCGCAGGTGCAGCACCGTCGCGAGCCCTGCCATGCCGACCGCGACGACGGCGCAGGCGATCACCTCGGTGCGGCTGAGCGAACCGGCGAGCAGCAGGTAGAAGCCGGCGAAGCCGCACAGCGCCATCAGGCAGAACGGGACCGGCGGCATCGTCGCTGCCCGCCTCAGCCGCTGCGGCCGGACGGCGGATGCCCGGGATGCGCGCGAGCCGCCATCGTCAGTGCCGCTCGCGACGGGCGAACATCGTCGCGGCCGCCGCGGCGACGCCGAAGCCGGCGGTGATCGCACCGGCCAGCACCGGATGCGTGCCGGCCCTGGTGTAGAGGCTGCGGCGGACCCGGTGCGGCGAGTCGCCAGCGACCGTACCGTCCTCGCCCGCTGCGTGCAGCGCGCCCTCCGGATCGCGGTCGGCCGGTTCGCCCGCGACCGACTGGCGGGACAGCACGTGCGCGCCCATCCAGTCGATCGCGGCCGGGACGTACTGGCTGAGCGCGCTGATCAGCTTGGCACCGCCGCCGATATAGATGTCGCGGCCGCCATGCACCGCGGCGCGCAGGATGGCGTCGGCGACGTCCTCGGCGGCGTAGACCGGCGGCGGCAACACCGGCTTGCCTGCGGTGAAGTTGCCGGCATGGAACGGGAACGGGGTGTCGATGGCGGCGGGCTTGATCAGCGTCACCGAGATCGGCGCGCCCTCCTGCTCCATCTCGGTGCGGAAGGCGTCGGTGAAGCCCCTGATCGCGTGCTTGGAGGCGCTGTACATGCCCTGCACCGGAAAGCCCACCTCCGAGGCGACGCTGCCGAGATTGATGATGGCACCCCCTCCTGACTTCAGGTGCGCGGCCGCGGTCAGGGTGCCGTAGACCACGCCCCAGAAATTCACCTCGAACAGGCGCCGGTGCTCGGCGTCGGGGATCTCCTCGAGACGGCCGAAGATGCCGAGCCCGGCATCGTTCACCCAGCTGTCGAAGCCGCCGAACGCCCGGATCGCTTCCGCGGCGAGCCGCTCGAGCTGCTCGCGCCTGGAGACGTCGGCGACCACGTGGATCGCCCTGCCGCCGCGGTCGCGGATCTCGCGCACGATGCGGGTCAGCGTCTCGCCGTTACGC
The DNA here is from genome assembly GCA_964242335.1 of uncultured Acetobacteraceae bacterium. Taxonomy (GTDB): domain Bacteria; phylum Pseudomonadota; class Alphaproteobacteria; order Acetobacterales; family Acetobacteraceae; genus Lichenicoccus. Next base: position 45,509 of record CAXTAY010000029.1, read on the forward strand.
GACGACAGCACCACCCGGGCACCCTGCTCGGCGGCGGCGCGGGCGGTCGCGAGGCCGATGCCGCTGGACGCCCCGGTGATGACGATGACTTGCTCGGCCAAGGGTTTCAGCGTCACCGCCATGCGAGCCTCCTGTCCGGATCCAGCCATAACCGCCGCAGGGCGCGCGGGTTCAGGAACGCCGGTCCTGATGCACCAGGTCGAGATCGGCGAAGCGGGTGAACTCGCCCTCGAAGAACAGGTCGATCTTGCCGGTCGGCCCGTGCCGCTGCTTCTCCAGCAGCAGCTCGGCCTTGTTGTGCACCTGCTCCATGTCGCGCTGCCACTTGTCCAGCGCGGCCTGGAACTTGTCCTCGCTGTCG
>CAXTAY010000030.1:0-45750 GCA_964242335.1 uncultured Acetobacteraceae bacterium
GAGCGGCTGCGCGCGATGATGCCCTGGATCGGCAAGAACCGGCTGGTCGACAAGGCGAGGAACTAGGCCGCCCGCATCCGCCGACGGCGTCGTGGCCTCAGAACGAGGAGCCCCGAGGCCGCTCGACGTCGCGCGGGGAATGGCCCACCGGGTGGTCCGTCTCCCGGCTCTCCGGTTCCTGTCGGACGATCTGGAAGCCGGCCCGCCGCAGCGAGCGGATCGCCAGAAGGTCGAGCGACGGCACCGCATCGCGGATGGCGCTGAGGTCCTTGTTGTCCAGCACGGTGGTCTGGGTAGGCGGCATCGGGACTGCTCTCCGTACCTCGGGTCGTCTCATTTAAGCCCGGCTGTCTCACAGCATGCGACTTAGATAGGCGATCGCCCGTCGCTTTTTCAACGCTTCGGCAACGTGCGAGCCGACCGCCTGTTGGCTCTAGGCTGCCATGCGCCGGGCTCATGGCAGTTGCGCTCGCGCTGGCGCCTGCACCCGGCGCCGCCGCGATCGTTGTCGGTCAATCGCCTAGCGCACGAAGATCATGCGCCGCCGCAGCGGGTGCGGCGGCGCCGAGCTGGATCACGTTTTCGCTTCCGCCGCGAGCGGCGGGCTAATCGACACGCAGGGGGCTAGCGCCGGCGGCGGATCGGCACCCGCAACGCTGCTACCGCCGTTCTTGCTGAAGCGTGCCAGCGCCTGACGCAGTCGTTCCCAGTGCGCCTCCTCACCGGGCAGTCCGAACCGGAGCAGCGCCGGATCGTGAGCGAACCGCCGGGTGAGGATGCCGGCGGCCCCGAGCGCGAGGAACAGCGCCGGCGCCCGCTCGTCCCGGAACAGGCGGAACAGGCGGGTGCCCCCGGCGGAGGCGAAACCGCTCGCGGCCAGCAGCGCGTCCAGCCGCACGCCCGCCCGCTGCAGCCGCGTGGCCGTCGCCGCGCGCCAGCCGGCGTCCGCCAGCGCCACCGTCCCCGCCGCCAGCGCCGGCCCGGACACCGCCCAGGGGCCGAGCGCCTCGCGGACCCGACCGACCCGGTCCGGCGCGCCCAGCAGGAAGCCCAGCCTGAGGCCGGCCAGCCCGTAGCTCTTGCCGAACGAGCGCAGGATCAGCAGGCCCGGATGCGGCAGGTGGCGCGAGAGGCCAGCGTCCGGCGTCTCCAGGTCGGCGAATGCCTCGTCGCAGATCAGCAGGCCGCCGCGACCGCCGAGCCTGTCGGCGAGCGCCAGCAGGGCGTCGGGTGCGCAGCGCCGGCCGTCCGGGTTGTTCGGGTTGCACAGGATCGCCGCCCCCGCGGCACCGGTGCCGCGCAGGAAGGCCGCCGGCTCCGGCTCGACCGCGACCGTCGCGCCGGCGGCTTCCCAGGCGTGCTGATGCTCGGCATAGGTCGGACCGAGGATCGTCGCCCGGCGCAGTCCGAGCAGGCGCGGCAGCAGGCTGATCAGGATCTGGGTGCCGGGTGCCGCCACCACCATCGCCGGATCGCTCGCCCCGTACGCCGACGCCGCGATCGCCTGCAGCGCATCGAGCGCCTCCGGCTCCGGCAGCCGGGTGAGCCGCTCCGGCGTGAAGGCTGCGACCGGATAAGGGTGCGGGTTGATGCCGGTGGAGAGGTCGAGGAACGGCTCGGGTGCATGCGGAAAGCATCGCCGCGCCTCGATCAGCCGGCCGCCATGTGCGATGCCCGGCCGCATGCTCCTCGCCGACCTCGCCGTCGCCGTCTCGGCCCTGGTGATCGAGACCATCCTCGGCTACCCGCCGCTGCTGTTCCGGCTGCTCGGGCATCCGGTGGTGTGGGTCGGCAGCCTGATCGGTGTTCTCGACCGCGGCCTCAACCGCGCGACAGTGCCGCAGACCCGCCGGCGGCTCAACGGCGTGCTGGCCCTGCTGCCGATGGTGGGCGGGCCGACGGCGCTGGCGCTGCTCGTGCAGCTGGCGACACTGCGTCTGCTGCCGCGGCCGGCGGCGCTGCTGCTGCTCGGCGCCGCCGCCAGCACGCTGCTGGCGAGCCGCAGCCTGCACGCCCACGTCGCCGCGGTGGGACACGGCCTGCGCCACGGCGGCATCGAGGGTGGTCGCGCCGCGGTCTCGCATATCGTCGGGCGTGATCCGGCGAGCCTGGACCGGCCGGCGATCCTGCGCGCGGCGATCGAGAGCCTGGCCGAGAACTTCTCCGACGGCGTCGTGGCGCCGCTGCTGTGGTGCGCGCTGCTCGGCCTGCCGGGGATCGTCGCCTACAAGGCGATCAACACCGCCGACAGCATGATCGGCCACCTGACGCCGCGACACCGCGACTACGGCCGGGCCGCGGCGCGGCTGGACGATCTGGTCAACCTGCCGGCGTCGCGCCTGGCGGCGCTATGGATCGTGCTCGCGGCCGGGCTGGACGACCGGCGGGCCGCGGCCCGGGCCTGGCGCATCCTGCGCCGCGACGCGCGCCGGCACCGCTCGCCCAACGCCGGCTGGCCGGAAGCGGCGATGGCGGGCGCGCTCGGCCTCCGCCTCGCCGGTCCGCGCGTCTACGGCGCGCGGCGGATCGAGGACCCCTGGCTCGGCGACGGCGAGGCCGCCGCAGCGCTCGCCGACCTGGAGCGGGCGCTGCGTCTGTATCGCCGCGCCTGCGCGATCCAGCTCGGCGCGACGGTGCTGCTGGCGGCGCTGGCGTACCGGCTGTCCTGATCCGCCGCATCACCGGCGAGCCGTGCGGTCCGGCATATCGGCTAGACGCCGAACCGATTATCTCGTGGACCGCCTCGATCGGCCGGCGAGGCCTTCTGCCGTATCCCGAAGCGTCGTGACCGGCCTATGTTCATTACGAAAACGTTTGTAATGGATCGATCGTGGATGCCGTCGTGCAGTCACCGCGATCGGTCGCGACCACGCTGCGTATCGCCGATGGCGCGTATGCGGCCTTCAGTCGCTGGCAGGCTCGTCTGACGCGCGCGGTCACCACCCAGCCGGACTTCCTCAGCATCGAGTTCATCCCGCTTCACGCCGGCTCGTGCGAGTGGCGCGTCGTGCAGTGCTTCCGTGCGCCCGGACAGCTTGATGCCTGGCTCGGCGCGCCGAGCCGACAGCGCCTGCTGCAGGAGGGAGCCGCGTGGCTCGACGGTACGTACGGGGACGAGAGCGCCCCGGACTTCCACGGCTGGGGCAGCGTCACCGAGGTCATCGTCACCGCGGTGCAGCCCGGCCGGGAACCGGCATTCCAGGACTAGTGCGAGGCGATCCAGGCTGCACAGGGCGAGTTTCCCGGCTACATGGGCACCCTCGTGCAGGCGCCCGCTTCCGGGGCGCAGCCGGTCTGGACGACGCTGGTCCGCTTCTCGGGACCCGAGCAGCTCGAGGCATGGCTGGTCTCCGCGCAGCGCCGCGAGCTGCTGCGCCGGTCCGAGGGAGTGGCGTCCTGGAAGAGCCATCGTATGCCGTCCTCCTTCGCGGGCTGGTTCCCGGGCGGGCAGGCGGAACGCGGCGCACCGGCCGCGTGGAAGCAGGCCGCGATCGTGCTCCTGGTGCTGTTCCCGACCGTGATGCTGGAACTGCGCTTTCTCAGTCCCCTGCTCGTCGGGCTCAATCCCGCGATGGCCACCTTCATCGGCAACCTGATAAGCGTGGCCGTCACGACGTGGCCTCTCGCCCCGCTCGCGATCCGCGGTCTCGGGTGGTGGCTGCAGCCTCGTCCTGCGAGCCGCGTACGTGCGGAGCTGTGCGGCCTCGCGACGGTCGCTGCATTGTATGCCACCGAACTTGGCATGCTCTGGCGTTTCTAATACCGTAACGATACAGCAATCGAGTGGTGCTCCGATGACCGAGGATGACAGGCGCTTCATGCGCCGCGCGATCGAGCTGTCGGAGAAGACGTCGCTGATCGACAGCGCGGGCGGGGTGTTCGGGACGGTGATCGTGCAGCATGGCGAGATCATCGGCGAGGGAGCCAACCGCGTCGTCGCCGAGAACGACCCGACCTGGCACGGCGAGATCCAGGCGATCCGCAACGCCTGCAAGAAGGTCGGAAGCTTCAAGCTCGAGGGGGCGACGCTCTACACCAGCGCGGAGCCCTGCCCGATGTGCGCCGCCGCCGCCTACTGGGCCGGGATCGAGCGCATCTTCTACGCCGCGACCTGCGAGGATGCGCTGGAATACGGCGATTTCGACGACACGATGATCTACGGCGAGCTGACCAAGCCGGTCGGGGAGCGCTCGATCCCGGCGCAGCAGATCATGCAGGAGGAAGCGGTCGAGGTCTGGAAGAAGTACAAGGGCAAGTCGGACCGCGTGCCCTATTGAGGGTAGCCGTGGCAGGAGAAGGCAAGGGCTTTGCCCTCGACCCGCTGGGGCCGGCGGCCCCAGACCCCGACTCCTGAGTGTCGGATTTCGAAGGCTCGGCCTTTGACGGGGTCAAGGGGCAACGCCCCTTGCTTTCCCGTAGCTACCCGGCGACCGCCAGCAGGCGGTCGATGTCGACGTGCCGCTCCAGGTGCGCGGCCAGCGCGTCGAGCGCCGCCTCCACCCCGGCCTCGTGGTCGCGCGGCGCGGCGGCCAGGCCGAGACGGCCGAGCAGCCGCCGCCGCGCGATGTCGGCGGCGAACAGGCCGTGCAGGTAGCTGCCGCTGACGCGGCCATCCGCCGAGACCGCGCCCTCCGACCGCCCCTGCTGCAGGCGCAGCATCGGCCGCGCGGCGTCGGGCCCGGTGGTGACGCCCATGTGCATCTCGTAGCCGCGCACCGCGCTGCGGTCTGCCACCACTTCGCCCTCGACGTTCGTCAGGCGCTTGTGCGGCGTCAGCACGGTCTCTACCGCGAGCAGGCCGAGCCCCGCCGCTTCCCCCGGCGGCCCTTCCAGCCCGTGCGGATCGGCGATGCGGGTGCCCAGCATCTGGTAGCCGCCGCACAGCCCGATCACGTGGCCGCCGCGCCGGCGATGCGCGTGCAGGTCGATGTCCCAGCCCTCGGCGCGTAGTGCCGCCAGGTCGGCCAGCGTCGCCTTCGAGCCGGCCAGGATCACCAGCTGGCACGGTGCCGGCAGCGGCTGTCCGGGCGGCACCATCGCCAGGCTCACGCCGGGCTCGGCGCGCAGCGGATCCAGGTCGTCGAAGTTGGCGATGTGCGGCAGCATCGGCACCGCGATGCGCAGCGTCGCGTCGCCTCCGGGGGAGGCCACGAGGTCGGCCGCGTCCTCCGCCGGCAGGGCGCGCACCGCGTCCAGGAACGGCACCAGCCCGAGCGGCGGCCAGCCGGTGAGGCGCGCGATCGTGCGCATGCCCTCGTCGAACAGCGAGGCGTCGCCGCGCATGCGGTTGACGATGAAGCCCCTGATCATCGCCGCGTCCTCGGGGTCGAGTACCGTTTGGGTGCCGACCAGGCTCGCGATCACGCCGCCGCGGTCGATGTCGCCGAGCAGCACCACCGGTGTGCCACTGGCGCGGGCGAACCCCATGTTGGCGATGTCGCCGGCGCGCAGGTTGGTCTCCGAGGCGCTGCCGGCGCCCTCGACCAGAACGATGTCGGCCTGCGCCCGCATCAGCTCGAAGCTGTGCATCACGTGCGTCATCAGCGACGGCTTGAGCGCCTGGTAGTCGCGCGCCCGGACGTTGCCGCGCACGCGCCCCTGCACCACCAGCTGCGCGCCGATCTCGCTCTGCGGCTTGAGCAGCACCGGGTTCATGTGCACACTCGGCGCCACACCGCAGGCGCGCGCCTGCAGCGCCTGGGCGCGACCGATCTCGCCGCCGTCCTCCCCGTTGCCTTCGGCCACGGCGGCGTTGTTCGACATGTTCTGCGGCTTGAACGGACGCACGCCGAGGCCGCGCCGGGTCAGCGCGCGCGCCAGCCCGGCGACGATCACCGACTTGCCGACCGACGAGCCGGTGCCCTGGATCATCAGGGCGCGCATCAGAACTCGATCCCTTCCTGCGCCTTCACCCCGCTGGCGAAATGATGCTTCACCGCGCCCATCTCGGTGACCAGGTCGGCCGCCTCGATCAGCGCCGGCTTCGCGTGGCGGCCGGTCACCACCACGTGCAGCATCGGCGGCCGCGCGGCGATCGCCTCCAGCACCTCGTCGAGCGACAGGTAGTCGTAGCGCAGCGCGATGTTCAGCTCGTCCAGCACCAGCAGCGACAGGTCATGCCGCGTCAGCAGTGCCCGCGCCCGCTCCCAGGCAAGCCCGCAGGCGGCGACGTCGCGCGCGCGGTCCTGGGTCTCCCAGGTGAAGCCCTCGCCCATCGTGTGCCACTCCACCAGCGGGCCGAAGCCCTCCAGCACGCGGCGCTCGCCGGTCTCCCAGGCACCCTTGATGAACTGCACCATCGCGGTGCGTCGGCCGCGCCCGATCATGCGCAGCATCAGCCCGATCGCGGCGGTGGATTTGCCCTTGCCCGGCCCGGTATGGACGATCAGCAGCCCCTTCTCGACGGTCTTGCCCGCGACCTCGCGATCCTGCACCGCCTTGCGCTTGGCCATCCGCATGCGGTGGCGCGCCGCCTCGTCCTGCTCGCTCATCCCGGTCATTGCTTCAGCGGCACTCCCTTCAGCGTCAGCGGCAGGCCGGCCGCGACCAGCACGACGTGGTCGGCGCGGGCCGCGAGCCGCTGATGCAGCGAACCGGCGGCATCGCGGAAGCGACGCGCCAGCGCGTGCTCCGGCACGATGCCGAGCCCGACCTCGCTGGACACCAGCACGGTGAGGCCGGCGCGGCGTTCGAGTCCACGTTCGAGCCCCCGCGTCGCCGCCTCGAGGTCGTGCCCGCCCAGCATCAGGTTGGTCAGCCACAGCGTCAGGCAATCCACCAGCACCGGCGCCGCCGCCGCGCGGTCCAGCGCGTCGCCCAGCGCCAGCGGCGCCTCGACGGTGCGCCAGCCATCGTCACGTCGTGCTTGATGCAGCGCGATCCGCTCGCGCATCTCGTCGTCGTGCGCCGCCGCGGTGGCGACGTAGATCCAGGGCGGCGGCTGCGCCGTGACCAGGCCCTCGGCGTGGCGGCTCTTGCCGGAACGCGCGCCGCCGAGGACCAGGGCGAGCTGTGCGGATGGTTCGGTCAGGTCGGCACCTTTGACGCTGTCGGGCACGAGGGCATACTCTTGTCACCCCGCGGCTTCCATCACCATGATCGAGATACGATGACAGAGGCGCGCGCGCTGCTGCATGTCTGCACCACCTGCCGTGCCGGGCAGCCTGCCGCCGACGGGATCGATCCGCCGGGCGCGGTGCTGCATCGACGGCTGCACGCCCTGCTGGCCGAGCGGCCGGCCGCCCCGGTGCGCCTGCTGGAGGCGAAGTGCCTGTCGAACTGCGACCGCGGCTGCTCGGCGGCGATCGCCATGCCCGGCAAGTGGAGTTACCTGCTGGGCGGCCTCGACCTCGACCGTGCCGCCGACCTGCTGGAGTACGCGACGATCTACGCGGCTTCGCAGAGCGGCGCGGTGCTGCCCTCGAAGCGGCCGGCCTCGCTGTCCAGGATGGTGCATGGCCGCATCCCGGCGCTGTCGGCATGAGCGCCCGCGTCCCCGCCACCGTCATCACCGGCTTCCTGGGTGCGGGCAAGACCACGCTGCTGCGCCACGTGCTGGAGCATGCCGGCGGACGCCGGATCGCGATCATCGTCAACGAGTTCGGCGCGCTCGGCATCGACGGCGAGACGCTGCGCAGCTGCGGCATCCAGGGCTGCACCGAGGACGACATCATCGAGCTGGCCAACGGCTGCATCTGCTGCACGGTCGCCGAGGATTTCCTGCCGACGATGCAGAAGCTGCTCGACCGGTCCGATCCGCCGGAGCACGTGGTGATCGAGACCTCGGGGCTGGCGCTGCCCAAGCCGCTGCTGCGCGCCTTCAACTGGCCGACGATACGCACCCGCATGACCGTCGACGGCGTGGTGACGGTGATCGACGCGCCCGCGGTCGCCGCCGGGCGCTTCGCCGACGACCCCGACGCGGTGGCGCGGGCGCGTGCCGCGGACCCGTCGCTCGATCACGACAACCCGCTCTCGGAGGTCTACGAGGACCAGCTGCTCTGCGCCGACCTGGTGGTGCTGAACAAGACCGACCTGCTCGACGACGCGGCCTGCGTCGCGATCGAGCGCGACATCGCCGCCCTGATCCCGCGCGCGGTCAAGATCCTGCGCGTCTCGGAGGGGCGGGTCGCACCGGGCGTGCTGCTCGGGCTGGACGCCGCCTCGCAGGATGATCTCGAGGCGCGGCCGTCGCATCATGACGACGAGTCCGAGCACGAGCACGACGATTTCGAGAGCTTCGTGGTGCCGGTGGGCGAGATCGAGTCCGCCGACCGGCTGGCGGCGGTGGTCGCCGAACTCGCCGCGGCGCACGACATCCTGCGCATCAAGGGCTTCGTGGCGGTGCGCGGCAAGCCGATGCGACTCGCGGTGCAGGCGGTCGGCACCCGCGTCCGCTACCAGTTCGACCGTGCCTGGTCGCCGGCGGAAGGGCGCGCGGGCAACCTGGTGGTGATCGGCCGCACCGGCCTCGACCGCGCCGCGATCTTCGAGCGGCTTCGTCCCTCGGCGCTGGGCGACGGCAGGATACTCGCGATCCACGGATCGAGCTGAGCCGTGCACCTGCTGGTCCGCGAGGCCCGGACGCTCGACGAGGCGGAAGCGGCGGTCGATCCGGGGCTGGCACCGGCCGAGCTGGTGTTCCTCTCCTTCTCGGACAGCGACCTCGGCAGCTGGGCGCAGGCGGCGCAAGCGGAACCGATGCGGCAGGGACCCTCGCTGCGGCTCGCCAGCCTGGCGCGCCTGCGCCATCCGATGTCGGTCGACCTGCTGGTCGAGCAGCTGATCACGCACGCGCGCTGCGTGGTGATCCGGCTGCTGGGCGGGATCGAGTACTGGCGCTACGGCGTCGAGGAGGTGGCGGCCTGTTGCCGCAGGGACGGGATCGCACTCGCCCTGCTGCCCGGCGACGGACCGCTGGACGCGCGGCTCGTCGAGCTCTCCACCGTCGACGCGGCGCGGCTGGCGCGGCTGGACGGCTTCCTGCGCCAGGGCGGGCCGCGCAACGTCCGCCATGCGCTGTCGCTCGCCGCCCACCTGGCGGGGCGCGCGGAGGATGACGGCGCGCAGCCGCTGGCGCTGCCGGAGGCGGGCTGGTTCGAGATGCCGGGCCTGCAGGCGGAGGGACGCCCGCGCGCGACCATCGTGTTCTACCGCTCGCACCTCGCCTGCGGCGACACCGAGCCGATCACCGCGCTGGCCCAGGCGCTGTGGCGGCGCGGCCTGTCGGTGCAGGCGATGTTCGCCAGCAGCCTGAAGGAGCCCGCCGCCGCCGGCTTCGTCGCGGACGGGCTGCGCGCCTCGCGTCCCGCGGTGGTGCTCAGCGCCACCGCCTTCTCGGCGCGCGGTGCCGACGGTTCGCCGCTGGATGCCGCCGGCGTGCCGGTGCTGCAGCTGGTGCTCGCTGTCGCCGGCCGCGACGCATGGTGCCGCAGCCCGCGCGGCCTGTCGCAGACCGACCTCGCCATGCAGGTGGTGCTGCCCGAGCTCGACGGCCGGCTGCTCACCACCGCGATCTCGTTCAAGTCGGAGGACGCATCGCTCGGCGCGGAGCATGTCCGCACCGTCAACCGCGCGGACGCGGACGGCATCGCGCTGGCCGCCGACCGTGCCGCCGGCTGGGCGGGCCTCGGTGCCGCGGCGGCCGCCGGGCGCCGGGTCGCGATCATGCTGTCGGACTATCCGGGCCTCGGCGGCCAGGTGGCGCACGCGGTGGGGCTGGACAGCTTCGCGAGCCTGCGCGCCATCCTCTGCCGATTGCAGCGCGAGGGCTACGCCACCGCCCCACCCCCCGGTCCGGACGCGCTGCTGGCGCAGATGCTGTGCGAAGCCCCCCCGCTGCCGTTCCTCCGCCTGGCCGACTACGCCGCACTGCGGATGCAGCTGCCGCAGGCGCTGAACCGCGCTCTCGACGCGGCCTGGGGCGATCCCGCGGACGATCCGGCGGTGCGGGACGGCGCCTTCACGCTGCGCCACCTGCGGCTCGGCCAGGTGCTGGTCGCGGTGCAGCCCGACCGCGGCAGTCTCGATGGTCGCGGGGGGGACGACCGCAGGGGGGATGACCGCAGGGCCGGCTACCACGACCCCGACATGCCGCCGCGTCACCTGCACGTCGCCTGCTACCTGTGGCTGCGCCTCACGCTCGGGGTGCATGCGGTCGTCCATCTCGGCACCCACGGCTCGCTCGAGTGGCTGCCGGGCAAGGTCGCGGCGCTGTCGTCCACGTGCTGGCCGGCAGCATTGCTGCGCGGGATGCCGGTGATCTACCCGTTCATCGTCAACAACCCGGGCGAGGCGGCGGTGGCCAAGCGCCGTCTCGGTGCGGTCACCATCGGCCACCTGACGCCGCCGATGGCGCGCGCCGGCAGCGGCGAGGCGGCGCGGACGCTGGAGCGGCTGATCGACGACTACGCCGCCGCCGACGGGCTGGACCGCAGGCGGGGTGCGATGCTGCGCGGCGAGATCCTGTCGCGCGCCGGCGAGCTCGGCCTGCTCGCCGAGAGCGGTGCCGATCGCGCGAACGACGAGGAGGAGGCGCTGTCCCGCCTCGATGCCTGGCTCTGCGACGTCAAGGACCTGCAGATCCGCGACGGGCTGCACGTGTTCGGCACCGCGACGGCGGCGCGCGACGCGCTCGCCCTGGCGATCGCCGAAGCAGCACCGGGTGCCGACCGGGCGGCGCTGACCCGGGTGCTGGACGCCTCGCCGGAGGCGGAGGCGCAGGCGCTGCTGGCGGCACTCGACGGCCGCCTGGTGCAGCCCGGCCCCGCCGGTGCGCCGTCGCGCGGACGACCCGACGTGCTGCCGACGGGGCGCAACCTGTTCGCGGTCGATCCGCGCGCGGTGCCGACGCGGGGTGCGATGGTGCTGGCCGCGCGTATGGCGGAGACGCTGCTGGCGCGTCACCTGCAGGACACCGGCGAGTGGCTGCTCAGCCTGGTGATCGACCTGTGGGCCAGCACCACGCTGCGCACCGGCGGCGAGGACCTCGCCCTCGCCCTGGTGCTGATCGGTGCCGCACCGATCTGGGACGATGCCTCCGGCCGGGTGCGCGGCATCGAGATCGTGCCGACCGCACTGCTCGACCGGCCTCGTGTCGACGTGACGCTGCGCGTCTCCGGCCTGTTCCGCGACAGCTTCGAGGCGCAGATGCTGCTGTTCGACGAGGCGGTGCGGGCGATCGCCGCGCGCGAGGAGGACGGCGCGCTCAACCCGCTCGCCGCGCGGGGAGAGCAGGCGCCGTGCCGCATCTACGGCCCGGAGCCCGGCCTGCACGGCGCCGGATCCGAGGCGCTGCTCGGGGGTGCCGATCGCGAGGCACTCGGCCGCGCCTATCTCGCCGCCTCGTGCGGCGCCTACGGGCGCGGCCGCGACGGCTCCGCCGACCCGGCGGGCTTTGCCGCCCGCGTCGCCGACAGCGAGGCGCTGCTGCATCAGCAGGACCATGCCGAGACCGACCTGCTCGACAGCCCGGAATACGCCGCCCACGAGGGGGGATACGCCGCCGCGGCGGCGCTGCTCGGCCGCGAGCCGGCGCTGTATCACGCCGACAGCTCGCGTCCCGACGCGCCGAAGCTGCGCACGGTGGGCGAGGAGGTGGTGCGTGTGGTGCGCGGCCGTCTCGCCAACCCCGACTGGATCGCCGGCATGATGCGCCACGGCTATCGCGGCGCCTCGGAGATCGCGCGCGCGCTGAGCGGCCTGCACGGCTTCGCGCGCACCCTGCCGCAGCGCTTCGACCGGCAGTACGAGCTGGTGTTCGCCGCCACGCTCGCCGATCCGGCGGTGGACCGCTTCCTGCGCGAGGCCAACCCGCAGGCCTGGCGTGCGATGCGGGCGGATTTCGGCGATGCGCTGGCGCGGTCGCTGTGGCGACCGAAGGCGAACAGCGCGGCACTGCTGCACGCGGAGGCGGACGCCGCCGGGTCCTGAGCGCCGGGGATGTCGATCTTGCCGCTCGCTGGCGGTTGCCATACCGTCGCGGCCCTCCAGGAGACCAGAAACGTGAACGAGACGCAGCAGGCGACAGCCAAGCATCACGAGGAAGCGGCCCGGCACTTCGAGGTCGCCTCGAAGCTGCACCACGACGCCGCGCGCAACGCCGGGTCGGGCAACTACGAGAAGGCGGAGCAGCAGGCGCACTCCGCCTCCGAGGCCGAGACGGCGGCGAACCGCCACGCCGTGGAGGCGCTGGCGCTGTATCGTCGTCACGACGAGGAGGTCAGTGCGCGCCGCGCGGAGGAGGCGGCCGACGAAGCGGCGCGCGCCGCCAAGCGCGAGGCCAAGGCGGCAGCACGGAGCTAGCATCCGGCCGCGGCGCGGCCGCCGCGATGGGACCTGGCGCCGCGGCCAACGTGCGCGGATGGTGCCCGGACCTGTTCGCGCCGATGCGGTCGGGCGACGGCTGGCTGCTGCGGCTGAAGCCGCGCCTGGGCCGGCTTACCGCCTCTGCGGCGCGAGCGATTGCCGGGCAGGCGGCGCGCGGCGGCAACGGCATCATCGAGCTGACCGGACGCGGCAACCTGCAGCTGCGCGGGTTGACGCTGCCGGCGGCGGAGGCGTTCGCGCGCTTCGCGGTCGAGGCGGAGCTCGCGGACCCCGACCCGGCGGTCGAGCGGCGGCGCAACATCCTGGTCTCGCCGCTCGCCGACGCGCAGAGCTGCGCGCTCGCCGGCACGCTGGAACAGGCGCTGGCCGCGGACGACGCGCTGTCGGCACTCCCCGGCAAGTTCGGCTTCGGCATCGACGCTGGCGGTGCGCTGGGACTGCACGGGGATGCCGCCGACATCGTGCTGCGACGGGATCGCGGCGCCTGGCGGGTCGGCCTCGGCCCCGACGGCGGACTGGCACCCCCGGTACCCGACCCGGTGCGGACGGCGATCGCCCTGGCCCACCGCTGGATCGCCTCCGGCGCCGCCGCGCGTCCGTCGCGCGGGCATGGCGCCGGCACGGAACGCGGCCAGGCCGCAATCGGATGGCTGCCGGCGCTGCGCGCGTTCGGGATCGGCCTGCCGTTCGGGCAGATGGACGGCGTGATCCTGCAGCGCCTGTGCACGCTGTCGGAACGCCACGGCGACGGGGTGCTGCACCTGACCGCCTGGCGCGCGATCCTGCTCTCCGGCGTCGGCGAGGCGGATGCGGGCCCGCTGCGGCAGGCGATCATGGAATATCCGGGGAGCCTCGTCACCGATCCGGACGATCCGGTCCGTCGGGTCAGCGCCTGCATCGGCCACGCCGGCTGCGCCAGCGGCAGCGTCGATGCGCGCGCCGACGCGCGTGCGCTGCTTGCCGCAGGGGTGCGGGCGTCGTCGCTGCACGTGTCGGGCTGCGCCAAGGGCTGCGCCCACCCCGGCCCGGCGGCGATCACCCTGGTGGGTGCGGCGGGCCGATACGGGCTGGTGCGCGCCGGGCGGGCGGGCGATACAGCGCAGACCGGCGGGCTGACGGTGCCAGAACTCGCCCGCCAGCTCGGCGGGAGCGCAGGCGGGTCTTGACCGGTTACCAGTACGAGCATGACGGGGCGGCGATCTACGCGCGCTCGTTCGCCATCATACGCGGCGAGGCGGAGCTGTCGCGCTTCGCCGACGACGAGGCCCGGGTCGCGGTGCGGGTCATCCACGCCTGCGGCATGGTCGAGATCGCGCGCGCGCTGCACTTCGCCCCCGGCTTCGCGCGCGCCGCGCGGGCGGCGCTTGCCGCCGGGCGGCCGGTGCTGTGCGATTCCGAGATGGTCGCGCACGGCGTCACCCGGGCCCGCCTGCCCGCGGACAACGCGGTGCTGTGCACGCTGCGCGATCCGCGCACGCCGGAGCTGGCGCGGCGCCTCGGCACCACCCGCTCGGCGGCGGCACTCGAGCTCTGGGGCGAGCAGATGGCGGGTGCCCTGGTCGCGATCGGCAACGCGCCGACCGCCCTGTTCCACCTGCTCGAGCGGATCCGGGGCGGCGCGCCGCGGCCGGCGGCGATCATCGGCATGCCGGTGGGCTTCGTCGGTGCCGCAGAATCCAAGGAGGCGCTCTCGGTGTTCGGCGAGGTACCGTGGGCCATCGTCTCCGGCCGGCAGGGCGGTAGTGCCATGGCGGCGGCCGCGGTCAACGCGGTGGCGAGCGAGGCGGAGTGAGGGGCACGCTGTCCATCGTCGGCATGGGGCCGGGCGATCCCGAGCTGCTGACGCTCAAGGCGGCGCGGGTGATCGGCAGCTCGCCGTGCGTCGCGTTCTTCGCCAAGCGCGGCCGGCCCGGCCACGCGCGCGGCATCGCCGGAGAACGGATCAGCCACGAGGCGGAGCTGCTGCGTTTCGAGTATCCCTTCACCACCGAGCTCTCCGTGGTCGATCCGCGCTACCTCGCCGACATCGGACGGTTCTACGAGCGCTGTGCCGCTCGGCTCGCCGAGCGGCTGGCCTCGGGGATCGACGCGGCGCTGCTCTGCGAGGGCGATCCGTTCTTCTACGGCTCGGCGATGTACGTGTTCGATCGGCTGCGCGGCGAGTTCGCGCACCAGATCATCCCCGGCGTCACCGGCATGAGCGGCTGCTGGTCGGCGGCCGACCTGCCCTTCACCCACGGCGACGACGTGCTGCAGGTGCTCCCCGGCACGCTGGACCGGCAGCGCCTGGCGGCACGGCTGGCGCTCGGCGATGCGGCGGTGATCATGAAGGTCGGCGGCAACTTCCCCAAGATCCTGCAGGCGCTCGACGATGCCGGGCTGCTGGAGCGCGCGCTCTACGTCGAGTACGGCACCATGCCCGGCGAGCGTATCCTGCCGCTGCGGCAGATCGAGCACCCGGCACCGGATGCGCCCTATTTCTCGATGATCCTGGTCCCGGGCCGGCAGGGCATGCGGTGAGCGGCCGGCTGACGATCCTGGGGCTGGGTCCCGGCGATCCGTCGATGCGCACGCCGCAGGTCGACGCCGCGCTGGCCGAGGCCACCGACCTGGTCGGCTACGGGCCGTATCTCGACCGCGTCGCCGGCGAGCTGTGTGCGACGCGGCACGCCTCGGACAACCGCGAGGAGCTCGACCGTGCCCGCCAGGCGCTGTCGCTGGCCGCCGGCGGCCGTCGCGTCGCCGTGGTGTCGTCGGGCGACGCCGGGGTGTTCGCGATGGCGAGTGCGGTGTTCGAGGCGATCGAGCGCGGCGAGCCGCACTGGCGCGCGCTCGACGTCGCGGTGCTGCCCGGCATCTCGGCGATGCTCGCGGTGGCGGCGCGCGTGGGGGCGCCGCTCGGCGGGGATTTCTGCGTGCTCTCGCTGTCGGACAACCTCAAGCCCTGGACGCTGATACAGCGCCGGCTGCGCGCGGCGGCCGAGGCCGGATTCGCGATCGCGCTGTACAATCCGGTGTCGCGGGCGAGGCCGTGGCAGCTCGACGCCGCGCTGAGCCTGCTGCGCGAGGTGGTCGCCGCGACCGTTCCGGTGGTGTTCGCGACCGCGATCAGCCGGCCGGAGGAGCGGGTGGTGATCACCACCCTCGCCGCGGCGCGAGGCGCGCAGGCCGACATGCGCACGCTGGTGCTGGTCGGCACCGAGGCGATGCGGCTGATCCCGCGCGCCGGCACGACGCCCTGGATCTACGCGCCGAGGGGTTCGGCCGCTTGATCACGCAGTAGGCAGGGCCTGCTTCGAGCCGGCTGCTGAAGGAAGCCAACGGCTCCGCCCTTGCCCTCTGGGGCCGCAGGCCCCAGACCCCGATTCCTAAGGAGCCAGGTTTTCAGGGGCTTGCCTTTGATGGGGTCGAGGGGCAATGCCGCGCGGGCGCTGGACCCAGCGATGCCGGCCGGTCGGCGCCGAGCCGCTCGTAGCAGCGCCGCACGAGGTCCCTGAACGGCTGGTTCTCAGCCAGATCGCGCGGGAAGATCGCGCCGATCGCCAGCAGCGCATCGACCCGGGCATGATCGTCGGTCCGGTCGGAGACGGCTCGGGCCGTGACGGAGGCCAGCGGGTCCTCCACCGCGAAGCTGCGGCCGGACCGTGTGCGGCCGGATTGCCAGCGCATCCAGGCGGCCACGGCGAGCGCCAGCGTATCGACCGGCGCTCCGCCGGCCAGCCGGTCGCGTATCGGCGCCAGCAGGCGTTGCGGCAGCTTCTGCGAGCCGTCGGCCGCGATCTGGTGGGTGCGGTGATGCAGCGCGGCGCTGCCGAAACGGGCCATGAGCTGCAGACGGTAGGCCGCGAGGTCGAGCCCCGGCGGCGCACGCAGGGTGGGGGCGCTCTCGTCCCACAGCGCCTCCACGAAGCGGCGCCCCGCCTCGAGCGCGACCACCTCGTGCACGAACTCGATGTCGTGCAGGCCGCCGAGATAGGCGATGCCGGAGTGGGCGCCGTTGAGCAGGCGCAGCTTGGCCTCCTCCCACGGCCCGACGCTCTCCACCAGTTCGACGCCGGCGATGGCGGCGAGGTCGGGACGCGGCCCGCAGAACCGGTCCTCGATCACCCACTGCAGGAACCGCTCGGTCTTCACCGTGCCGCGGTCCTCGACGCCGAGATGGCTGGCCAGCGCCTTCACATCGTCGTCGGTGGTGGCAGGAACGATCCGATCGACCATGGTCTGCGGGAAGGTCGCGTGCGCCTCGATCCACTCGGCGAGTGCCGCATCGTGCGTGCGGGCGATCTCCAGGACGGCGCCGCGCAGGCGCGGGCCGTTGTCCGGCACGTTGTCGCACGACAGCGTGGTGAAGGGCGGCAGGCCGTCCGCACGGCGACGCGCCAGGCCCGCGCAGATGAAGCCGGCAGCGGTGCGCGGCATCTCCGGGCGCGACAGATCGTGCCGCATGTCCGGATCCGCGCGATCGGGCGCGCCGCTCGATACGTCCAGCTTGTAGCCCTTCTCGGTCACGGTGAGGGTGACGATGTGCACGTCCGGCGACGCCAGCGCCGCGACCACCGCGGCGGGGTCCTCCGGAGCCACCAGCACGGCGCCTATCGCACCGATCACCCGCAACCGCTCGGCGGTCGCATCGCACTCCTGCAGCGTGTAGAGCCCGTCCTGCGGTGCCAGCCGGTCGCGTACCGCCGCCGAGCGCAGCGACACGCCGACGATGCCCCAGCGCAGGTCGCCGGTCTGCAGCGCCGCCTCGAACACCGCGGCCTGGTGCGCGCGGTGGAAGGCGCCGATGCCGAGATGCACCACGCCGGTGCGCACGGCGTCCCGATCGTAGCGCGGGCGGCCGACGTCGCCGGGCAGATCGTCGAGGCTCCGCTTCGACAGCCGGATCACAGGGTGCGGCCCCCCGTCCTCATCGATGGCTATCCGGCGGGAAACCAGTTGCCGTGAAAACCCGGTGGGATCCGGTGCGGCAGCCGCACCGTGGCCACCGGTGCGGCCTCGAAGCGACGCGCGTCGAGGATCGTGAAGTCGGTGGCGTCGGCGGCGCGATCGATGACGAAGCCGAGCAGCCAGCCTTCGTCTTCTTCGGCGTCCGGGCTGGCCGGCACGAACACGAACTCGCCCGGCACGCTGTCGTCGCCGAAATCATGCACGCTGCGGTGGCCGGTCCGCAGATCGTGCTTGAACAGCGTGGTGGCGCCGAACAGCTGCGGGTCGCCGTCGGGCGGCACCGACACCGTATAGGCGTAACGGTAGGGCTGGCCGGAGCGGCGCTCGTCGATGCGCGGGAACTCCTGCGGCGTCCGGTCGAGCACGCGCCGGTCGATGCGGCGCGTCGACGGATCGATCGTCCAGCGCTCGAAGCGGCCGATCGCATCGAGGCCCGTCCCGCCGGAGTCGAACATCGTGGGATAGGCGATGACGTCGAGGATCACCCGGCCGTCGGCGTCGTCGAACGCGTTTGCCACGTGGAAGACGAAGCAGGGGTCGATGTCGCACCACCGGATGTCGGCGTCGCGGCCGTGCCGCGGCAGGAGGCCGACACGGGCACGATGCGTCGGATTCCAGCGGAACGGGAACACGTGACCGCCGAGCACGGCGCGCATCGAGAAGGTGACCGGAAGATCCAGCACGATGGCGAACCGGTCGGTGAACGCCGCGTCGTGGATGCACGGACCGTGCTGCACCGCGATCGGCATGTCGCGTGTCACCGTGCCGTCGCGGGCGACGACGACGTGGCGGACCGCGTTCCAGATGGCGCCGTCATAGGCGATCGCGTGGTGCTCGCCGGTGTGCGGGTCGCGGTGCGGGTGCCCACTGAACGAGCCGCCGAGCGTCCCGTCGAACGGGTTGTATCGCTGCTCCTCCAGGGTTTCCGAGAGCTCGACGGGAAAGCTGCCAGCCTCGACCAGGGCGAAGGCGCGGCCGCCGATCTCGACCACGTTGGTGTTGACGGTGTCGTTGCGCCCCCGGCGCGGCCCGGGCGCTGCGGCTTCGCCGAGGGCGGCGGCGGCGATGCGCGAGCGGATCCAGCGATTGCGATACCACAGGGCCTGGCCGTCGCGGATGGCGAGGCCGTGCACCATGCCGTCGCCGAGGAACCAGTGCTGGCCCGCGATCTCGGGGCGGACCGGATTCGCACCCATCTTCAGGTAACGGCCGTCGAGGGAGGCGGGGATCGATCCCGTCACCGCGAGGTCGTGCAGCGTCAGCTCCGCCGGCATCGGCGCGTGGATGCCGACCAGGAACGGGCTCGCCGCCTTGGGCAGACGCTTGCGGTTGAAGGCCGCGACACGTTCGACACCGCCTTCGATCGCGGCCCGGATGGCGGATTGGACGGCGGTTGGCATGGATCGCGGCCTCCGGCGTAGCTGTGGCCGGCGCAGGTGCGGACCCACCCGCGCCGCGTCGGGTGGATACGGCCCGACGCCGCAGGAGTTCGACCATAGCACCGTCGAGCACCCGCTGCGGCGAAGTGCGGTGTGCGGCCTAGAAGATGCGAAAACGTCAACGTGACGCAATATGCCGGATCTATCCTGCAGAGACCACGTTCCACGTCCCTCAATGGAGTGTGGCATGATCGACTCAAATACGGCGATGGACGTCTACCTGACCGGGCTGCGCAATCAGCATGCTGTCGAGACGCAGGCGATCGGCACCGTCAAGAACCAGCTCGGCCGGATGGAACCCTATCCTCAGCTGCACGCGAAGATGCAGGAAGAGCTGGAGCGATCGACGGTGCAGGCCTCCAGGCTCGACGACCTGCTCGCCCAGCGCAGCACCAAGGCATCGGTCGCCAAGGAAGCGGTGGTCGGCGCCGTCGCCACCGTCGCGGGCTTCGCGCATGTCACGGCGTCGGACGAGGTGCTGAAGAACGTTCTCGCCGCGATCGGCTTCAAGGCCTACGAGATCGCCTCCTACAAGGTGCTCGTCACCCTGGCCGAGGCGGCGGGAACACCTCAGGACGTCACGGTGCTGGAGCAGTCGATGAAGGAGGAGCAGGAGATGGGCGACTGGCTCGGCAGCCACCTGCCGGATTTCGTCCACGAGTTCCTGGCAAAGAAGGCGACATCCTAGCACCTCCCTGGACCGTCCCAGGCAGCCGTGAAACACGGCCTGCCGCCGAACGGGGTCCGGGGCCTAAGGCACCAGCGGGTCCAGGGCAGCGCCCTGGCCTCGCCGCACCCGTCCCAACCACTGCATCGCTCCGGGAACATCGGTCGCGCCCGCGGTTCCAGCCGGCCGGTCGATCATCACCACGGTAACCCCGAGACGCCGCGCCGCCTCCAGCTTCGGCGCGGTCGCCTCGCCGCCCGAATTCTTGCTGACCAGCCGCTCGATCCGGTGCTCCCCAAGCAGCGCCATCTCCCCCTCGAGCGTGAACGGACCGCGCGCCAGCAGCAACGTCGCGCCGTCCGGCAGCCGGTCCGGATCCGGCGGGTCGATGCAGCGGACCAGGTAGCGATGCGTCCCCTGCTGCCGGAACGGCGCCAGCCCCTTGCTGCCCACGGTCAGCAGCACCCGTCGTGGCGCCGGGCCGAGCGCTGCCGCGGCGGCCTCGAGCGTATCGACGCGGACCCAGCGGTCTCCCGCCTGCGCCGTCCAGGCCGGCCGCTCGATGCGCAGCAGCGGGATGCCGACCGCGGCGGTGGCCAGGGCCGCGTGCCGGCTGATCCGCAGCGCGTAGGGGTGCGTCGCATCGACCAGTGCCCCGGTGCGGTCGGCGCGCAGCCAGTCGGCCAGACCGCCCGCGCCGCCGAAGCCGCCGATGCGGTGGGCGATGCGCGGCAGCACCGGCGCGCGGGTCACCCCGGCGAGGGACAGGGTGGCGGAGAGAGCCGGATCCTCCGCCAGCAGTGCGGCCAGCGCCGTGGCTTCGCTCGTGCCGCCGAGCACCAGCACGCGCATCGCGTTCCCCTCCCAGCGTCATGAGCGACGGCCCGTGGCTGAGCATCCTGGGCATCGGCGAGGGGGGAGTCGATGGCCTCTCCGCCGCCGCCCGCACCCTGCTCGGAAGTGCGACGCTGGTCGCGGGCGGGGCGCGCCACCTGGCGCTGGCGGCGGAGCTGACGCGCGGCGAGACGCTGCCCTGGCCGTCGCCGATGCAGGACGCGCTTCCGGTGCTGATCGCGCGCCGCCCGTCGCCGACGGTGGTGCTGGCGTCGGGCGATCCGTTCTGGTTCGGCATCGGGGCCGCGATCGCGCGCCTGCTGCCGGCCTCCGACTATGTCTGCCTGCCGGTCGCGTCGTCGTTCTCGCTGGCCTGCGCTGCTCTGGGCTGGAGTCTGCAGGAGGTGACCACCCTGTCATTGTGCGGGCGACCGCTGGCGGCATTGCTGCCGGCGCTGCAGCCCGGTGCAAGGCTGCTGGTGCTGTGTGCCGACGCGGCCACGCCGGCCGCGGTCGCCGCGGTGCTGCGCGAGCGCGGCTTCGGCGGCTCCGTCCTGCACCTGATGCAGGCGCTGGGCGGCCCGCGCGCGCGCGTGGTGCGGCAGCGTGCCGACCAGTCGCTGCCGGAGGCGATCGACCCGCTCAACCTGCTCGGCATCGAGGTCGTGGCGGCGCCGGACGCACGCGTCATCCCGCTCGCCGACGGCCTGGACGATGCCCTGTTCGAGCAGGACGGGCAGTTCACCCGTCGCGAGATCCGCGCCCTCACGCTGTCGGCGCTGGCGCCGCGGCAGGGCGAGAGGCTGTGGGATATCGGCTGCGGCTCGGGCTCGGTCGGCATCGAGTGGATGCTGCGCCACCCGGCCAACCGCGCGGTCGCCGTGGACCGCGAGCCCGGCCGCATCGCCAGGGCGGCGCGCAACGCGCTGTCGCTCGGGGTGCCCGCACTCGAGCTGCGGCAGGGTGCGGCGCCGCAGGTGCTGCACGGGCTGCCGGCGCCGGATGCGGTGTTCATCGGCGGCGGCGCCACCGTCCCGGGCGTGCTCGATGCCGCGCGCGCCGCATTGCCGTCGGGCGGCCGGCTGGTGGTCAACGCGGTGACGATCGAGACCGAGGCGGTGCTGTTCGCGGCCCAGGCGGCCTATGGCGGCACCCTGACCCGGATCGGCATCGACCGGCTCGACGCGGTCGGCAGCATGCACGCGCTGCGTCCGGCGATGCGCATCACGCAGTGGTGCTGGGTGCGGTGAGGACGGTCGCCGGACTCGGCTGCCGGCACGGCGTCGCCGCGGCCGCGGTGGTCGAGCTGGTGCGCGAGGCCGGCGCGCAGGCGGGGCTGCGGCCGGGGCTGCTCGCGATCCCGTGCTTCAAGCGCGACGAGCCGGGCCTGCTTGAGGCGGCGCGGGCGCTGCGGCTGCCGCTGCTTCGTGTAAGCAGTGCCGAGCTGCGCGCCGAGCAGCCGCGCTGCGTCACCCGCTCCGAACGGGTGGCGGACGCGGTCGGCGTGCGCAGCGTCGCCGAGGCCTGCGCGCTCGCCGCCGTCGGACCCTCGGGCCGGCTGCTCCTGCCGCGTATCGCGCGCGCGGGGGTTACCTGCGCCCTGGCGGTGGTGGATGATCCGGCATGACCATCCACTTCATCGGCGCCGGACCGGGTGCCGCCGACCTGCTGACCCTGCGCGGACGCGACCTGCTGGCGCGTTGCCCGGTCTGCCTCTATGCCGGCTCGATCGTGCCGGTGGCGATGCTCGTGCACTGCCCGCCCGAGGCGCGCCTGATCGACACCGCGGCCCTGGACCTGGACGCGATCGAGGCGCACTGCGTCGCCGCCCACGCGGCCGGACATGACGTGGCGCGGCTGCATTCGGGCGACCTCTCGATCTACAGCGCGCTCGCCGAGCAGCTGCGCCGGCTCGGCGCCCGCGGCATCCCCTACACGCTGACGCCGGGTGTGCCGGCCTTCGCCGCCGCCGCCGCCGCGCTCGGCTGCGAGCTGACGCTGCCGGGCGTGTCGCAGAGCCTGGTGCTGACACGCCTCTCCGGCCGCGCCTCGGCGATGCCGCCGGGCGAGACCCTGGCCGCGTTCGCCGCGAGCGGGGCGACGCTCGCGATCCATCTCGCCATCCACGGCATCGACCGCATCGTCGACGAGCTGTCCCCGTTCTACGGCGATGGCTGCCCGGTGGCGGTGGTGGCGCGCGCCTCCTGGCCGGACCAGCGGGTGCTGCGCGGCACGCTGGCGGGGATCGCGGCGATGCTGCGTGCCGAGCCGATCGAGCGCACCGCCCTGGTGCTGGTCGGGCCGGCGCTCGGCGACGCGGCCTGGGTGGAGAGCGCGCTCTACAGCCCGGGCTACCCCAGGCGGTTCCGCGAGGCGGCACCGGCCGCGGGCGACATCGGCGCGCGGCCGCGGAGTGCCCCTTGAGAATCGAACAGCACGATCTCGAGCGCGATGGCGGTGTCGCGCAGCGGTTCCGCCGCGACCTGCCAGGCGCGCGAGGCTACGTGGTCGCCGAGCGCGACGCCGGCCGCGGCGGCGAGTGCGAACGCGTCGGCGGTGGTGTTCGCGGCCTCGATCCGCGACGCCTGCGCCGCGGGCAGGCCCGCCTCCGCGGCGAGGGCGGCGAGGGCCGCGCGATCCACCGCGCCGCGCCGCGAGTGCAGGTCGAGCCGCCCTTGGGCGAGCTTGGTGATCTTGCCGATGCCGCCGGCCACGGTGACGCGGCGCACCGGATGGGTGCGCAGGTATCTCAGCATCCCGCCGACGAAGTCGCCCATCTCGATCAGCGCCACCTCGTCGAGCGCGTGCAGCTTGCGCACCGCGTCCTCCGAGGTGCGACCGGTGGCGCCCGCGACGTGCTCGTGCCCGGTGGCGCGCGCGACGTCGATGCCGCGCCGTATGCTGTCGATCCAGGCGGCGCAGGAGAACGGCACCACGATGCCGGTGGTGCCGAGGATCGAGAGGCCGCCGACGATGCCCAGCCGGCCGTTCAAGGTCTGCGTCGCCAGCGTCTCGCCGCCGGGCACCGAGATCGTGACCAGCGCCGCCGGCTCCGGATGCAGCTCGGCGAGGGCGGCGCGGATCATCTCGCGCGGCACCGGGTTGATCGCGGGCTCCCCCGGCGGCAGTGCCAGGCCGGGGCGGGTGACGGTGCCGACGCCGGGCCCGGCGCGGAACTGCACCCCGGCACCCGCGTCCAGCAGGCGCAGCTCGACCCGTATCAGCGCGCCGTGGGTGACGTCCGGATCGTCGCCGGCATCCTTGACCACGCCGGCGGTCGCCGCGCCGTGCCGCAGCGTGCTCTCGGCGAGCGCGAATGCTGCCTCGCCGCCGCGCGGCAGGGTGATGGAGACGGGATCGGGAAACCGGCCATGCAGCAGCGCCGCGTAGGCCGCCTTGGCCGCCGCCGTGGCGCAGGCCCCCGTGGTCCAGCCACGACGCAGCGTTCCGTCCGGTTTCACGGCGCGCAGTGTAGGATCCGGGGATCGGGGAGTCACGGCGGGTGACGCGCGGCCTGCTGGTCGCGGCACCCCGTTCGGGCAGCGGCAAGACGCTGGTCACGCTCGCGATCCTCGCCGCGCTGCGTCGGCGCGGTATGTCGCTGCGCGCCGCCAAGTCCGGCCCGGACTACATCGATCCCGGCTTCCACGCCGCCTGCCTGCGTGCGCCCTGCCTCAACCTGGATAGCTGGGCGATGCCGCCGGCGCTGCTCGCCTCGCTGGCGGGAGGCATGTCGGACCGCGCCCAGGACATGCTGCTGGTCGAGGCGTCGATGGGCCTGTTCGACGGGGTCGCGGCGGCGGCGGCGGGCCGTCAGGGACGGGCGGCGGATCTGGCGGCGCGCTTCGCCCTGCCGGTGCTGCTGGTGCTCGACGTCTCCGGTCAGTCGCAGTCGGCGGCGGCGGTGGCGCGCGGCTTCGCGCTGCACGATCGGCAGGTGCGCGTGGCAGCGGTGGTGCTCAACCGCGCCGGCTCGGCGCGGCATCGCGACGGCGCCCGACAGGCGATCGAGCAGGCCGGCCTGCCGGTGCTCGGCTGCCTGATGCGCGATCCGGCGCTGTCGCTGCCGGAGCGTCATCTCGGCCTGGTGCAGGCGCGGGAACACGGGGCGCTGGACGACTTCCTCGCGGCGCTCGCCGCGCGCGCCGAAGCCTGCCTCGACCTCGACGCCATCGTCGCCCTGGCGGCGCCGCTGCGCCTGCCGGCCACGTCGTCGCGACCGGCGCTGCCGCCGTTCGGCCAGCGCATCGCGCTCGCCCGCGACGACGCCTTCAGCTTCCTCTACCCGCACGTGGTGCAGGGGTGGCGCGAGGCGGGTGCCGAGATCGTGCCGTTCTCGCCGCTCGCCGACCAGCCGCCGGCGGCGGATTGCGACTGCTGCTGGCTGCCCGGCGGCTATCCGGAACTGCACGCGGGGCGGCTCGCCGCATCGGCAGCTTTCCTGGCCGGGCTGCGCCGGTTCGCCGAGACCCGGCCGGTGCACGGCGAGTGCGGCGGCTACATGGTGATGGGCCAGGCGATCGAGGACGCGGCGCGCGCCCTGCACCCGATGGCCGGCCTGCTCGGCCACGCCACCAGCTTCGCCCGCCGCCGGATGGTGCTCGGCTACCGCGAGGCGTGCCTGACCGCCGCGAGCGGCTTCGGACCGGCCGGCACCGTGCTGCGCGGCCACGAGTTCCACTATGCCAGCCTGAGCGACGCCGGCGGCGATGCGCCGCTGGCGACGTTGCGCGACGCCGGAGGTGCCGAGCTCGGTGCCGCGGGCGGGCGGCGCGGCCACGCCAGCGGCTCGTTCTTCCACGCGATCGCCAACTCTGCCGGGGAATGATGACCGACCTCTCCAGCCTCGATGCGCTGCGCCGCCTCTGCACCCGCCTGCCTGATCCGGATCCGCAGGCCGCGGCCGCGGTGCGGGCCCGGGAGGCCACGCTGACCAAGCCGCCCGGCAGCCTGGGCCGGCTGGAGGAGCTCTCGGCCTGGCTCGCCTCCTGGCAGCGCCGGGCGCGGCCGAAGCTTGAACGGGTCGAGATCCTGGTGTTCGCCGGCAACCACGGCGTCACCGCGCGCGGCGTCTCACCCTATCCGGCGGAGGTGACGGCGCAGATGGTCGGCAACTTCTCCGCCGGCGGTGCCGCGATCAACCAGCTCGCCGCCAACGCCAGCGCCACATTGCGGGTGGTCGCGCTGCGGCTGGAGCGGCCCACCGCGGACTTCGCGCAGGCGCCGGCGATGGACGAGGCCGATTTCCTCGATGCAGTCCGCACCGGCTTCGCCGCGGTGAGCCCAGGCATCGACCTGCTCTGCCTGGGCGAGATGGGGATCGGCAACACCACCGCCGCGGCGGCGATCGCGTCGGCACTGTTCGGCGGCGAGGCGTCGGGCTGGGTCGGGCGCGGCACCGGCATCGACGAGGCCGGGCTGCGGCGCAAGCGGGACACGGTCGAGACGGCGCTGCGGCTGCATCGCGCCGCCCTCGCCGATCCGCTCGAGGTCGCGCGCCGCCTCGGCGGGTTCGAGCTGGCGGCGCTGCTCGGCGCCGCGCTGGCGGCGCGGCACGCCGGCGTCCCGGTGCTGCTGGACGGGTTCGTCTGCACCGCCGCGGTGGCGCCGCTGGCGCGGCTGCGGCCCGACGGGCTGGACCATGCCGTGCTGAGCCACCTGTCGGCCGAGGCCGGCCATCGCGCGCTCGCCGCAAGGCTTGGCCTGGCGCCGCTGCTCGAGCTGGGGCTGCGCCTCGGCGAGGCGTCGGGTGCCGCACTCGCGGTGCCGCTGCTGCGCGCGGCGGTCGCCTGCCATGTCGGCATGGCGAGCTTCGCCGAGGCGGGGGTCGCGGACCGGACGTGAGCGCGGCCGCGATCCGCGCGCTGCGCACCGACCTCGCCGCGACGATCGGCTTCTTCACCCGCCTGCCGGTGTGGTGGCTGATGCCGCGCGACCCGCGGATCGACATGGCGCGCGCGGTCTGGGCGTTCCCGCTCGCAGGCGCGCTGGTCGGGCTGTGCGGCGGCGGCGGCTACGTGGTCGCGACCGGCATCGGGCTCCCCCGGGCGATGTCGGCCTGCTGCAGCCTCGGGGTCATGCTGCTGGTCACCGGGGCGCTGCACGAGGACGGACTGGCCGACATGGCGGACGGCTTCGGCGGCGGCCGCGACGCGACGCGCAAGCTCGAGATCATGCGCGACAGCCGGATCGGCAGCTACGGCGCGCTGGCGCTGCTGCTGTCGAGCCTGCTGCGTCTGCTGGCGGTGAGCGCGGTCGCGGGGCCGATGCGTGTCTGCGCGGCGCTGGTCGCCTCTGGCGCCCTGTCGCGCGCCGCCATCGTGCTGCTGCTGCTGCTGCTGCCGCCGGCGCGCCCGGACGGCCTGGGCGCGTCGCTGCATCCGCTGCCGCGCGGCGTTGCGGCGGCGGCCCTCGTCCTGGCCTGCACGTTCGTCGCCGCACTCGCGCGGCCGGCGCTGCTGCCGCCGGGCCGGCTGCTGCTGGCGTCCGCCTGTGCCGCGGCGGTCGCCGTGATCGTCGCCCGCCTGGCGCGGCGCCAGATCGGCGGCCATACCGGCGACGTGCTCGGCGCCTGCGCCGTGCTGAGCGAGTGCGCCGTGCTGAGCGTGCTGTGCGCGCGCTGAGCCGGGCTCACGACGAGGCGACCAGCCGCACCTCGACCAGGTGGTCGGCGACGTCGGGGACGCCGCCGCGCACCGTCACCTCGCACAGCCGGTCGCGACGGCCGCGCAGCCGGCGCCAGGTCTCGTAGTCGTAGCGGTGCAGCGGCACGAAGGTCGAGAGGCCGCGTCGTGCGGCGCGCCGCATCGTCGCTCCCGAGTTGATGGCGCAGAGGTCGATGCGCTCGGCGTGTCGCCGGGCGAGGCTCAGCGTGTCGAATACCAGCACCTCGCGGTCGCGGCGCCGGTTCAGCCGGGCCCCGAGCAGACGCGCGAGGCCGGCCTCGTCGGGCCAGAAGAAGACGCGCTCGTTGAGCATGCGCAGCCAGTCCGAGGCGCGGAGCCGGTCGTCGAGGCAGGCCGCCAGCGAGGGCATGATCAGCGGCAGGTTGTCGGTGATGGTGGCCGAGCCGTGCGCCGGATGCGCCAGCACGACGCTCGCCGTCCGCCGCTCGCCCTCGATCGAGCGGCGTGCCGCAGCGGACAGCTCGAACAGCGTCAGCAGCGCGCTGGTGGGCAGCAGCCCGTGGCGCAGCATGCCGTGCACGGCACCCGGTGTGGTGACGTGGTAGAGCCGCGGATGCCGCGCCGCGAGATCCTCCGGAGACACCTCGCGGCGGCCGCCGGCGACCGCGCCTAGCTCTCGGCTCCCGGAGCCGGGAAGGGCAGGTCGTCCTGCTGTGCCGCCGGGCTCTTGCGACGCGGTGCTGCGGCGGCGCGCAGGCGCAGCAGCTCGTCGACCATGCGGTCCATCGTCTGCCAGATCGGCTCGTCGCCGATACGCTCCTTCATGATCAGCCGGTGCGCCGCCAGCGTCACGTTCAGGGTGCCGCGCGTCGTCTCGGGCCGCGGCGAGCGCATCTGCACCAGCGCCTTCTCGACCTCGTCGAGCGGCAGCGCCATCGCCTCGGCGATCGCCTCCGGCGTCGCGCCGCCGCGACGCAGGCGACGTGCCTCGGTCACCTGACGGTCGGAGAGGGCGATCGAGGGCCGCAGCAGCTGCGTGCGGCGCGACATCTCGCCCGACCCGCTGCCGGGGGCTTTACCCTTGAAGGCCATTTCCGCTCCGAAGCCGATGCCGTCGCCTGGCCGGGCGCCGATGCGGGCGATGGCCATGGCGATGGCGCGCGTACGATAGCACCGGTTCGAGCCGGCGACAGCGGCGTCGCCGCGTCGACCCGAGTGACGGCGCGAGGTCCGCCTCCCACCGCAGGCGTCTAAGGAGGGTATTAACGATTTTGCCGTAGTCAGGGAGAGCAGCAACGGGGATCAGCGTGTGTTCAAGTTTCTCGAGATCGTCTTCCTCGTGGTCACGCCGTTCGGACTGGCGGTTCTGCTCGCCTTGGGCATCGTCCTGGAGCGCATGGGCAAGCTGGACACGGCGCTGCGCCTGATCAGGTTGCCGTCCTCGTTGCCGAGGCGTCCTGCCTCTCGAACGCGGCACTGATCGGTCGGACATCTTCCGATGCGTGCTGTCGCGTGGAGGCGACGGGGCATAGCTGACCGGCTCGCCTCGAACTCTGCTGCCCGCCCGACAGTCTCGGCTGTGCAAAAAACTGGCAAGGCTGTAACTATATATGTTACGTCAGGGGATGGCTGGGGCGCCGCCTGAACCTCCCAAGCTGATACATCTGAGCGTTTTGACCTGCCTCTTCAAGCTGGAGGGAGAAGCTGCCGCCGGCGCCGGGGATCCGGTTTCAGCTGATCCTTATCCGGATGGAACCCTGGAGAGCGACCTCTGGCTGGCGGGCTGGACGGCGTGCAGCGCCGAGAAGCGCCTGCACGATTCGGTGCCGTGTGCGGATCATTTTCAGCCGGAACACCAGCCTGCGGACCTCGTCGCTGTTCGTCGGTCGCTCCCTCCTGCAAACCTGTCGCGCCGGCGCTGACACGCCATTCGCCGTCGACCTCCAGGGCCGACGCATACCTCGCGTCGCAGCATCGCGTTCGCCGCCGGACGTTCCCTCGACCTCAAGACGAGATCTGGGAGGGATCGACGTGCCGTCCAGATTTCCCGGAAGGTCCGCTGCCAAGCCTTGGAGGCGAACCGGTATCGGTCAGGCGGATGACGATCCGCGTCGCGTATCGATCGGGATCGGCCATGATCGACCACCGGGCGACGGCATCACCATATGCCGGTGAGATGCGTGGCATCAGTCCGGACGACGATCCTTATCGGGACGACGGCGCGATGCGGAACCATCAGGCCGCGCAGCATCTCCCGGCGAACAGGCGGCCTGCGCCGCGACGTCGGCAAGTACGGTTTGCGCTGCGAGGTTCGCCTCCGTCCCGGTTCGTCATGCCGAGACGGAACGCCGTGAGCCGCAGCGGGCTCTCGACCCGCACGATCGTCTAGCCGGGCTTCTCGTCCCGATGCCGGGCCAGCGCCGACACGATCCGCAGCCGGCCGAGCGGCGGCGCCGGCGCCAGCAGGTCCACCTCGTCGCCGGCGAGCAGCGCCGGCAGCAGCCGCAGCGGGCCGCCATGCGCGACCACGAGGCAGGGCCGCGCGTCACCGGTCAGGAGGCGTGCGAAGCTTTCCACCCGCTGCACCAGGGCGGCGCCGCTCTCGCCGCCGGGAGGACGGAAGCCGCGCGGATCCGCCGCCCACCGATCCAGCGCCGGGCGCTCCACCGTGTCCCAGTTCCTGCCCTCCCAATCGCCGAAATCCAGCTCCAGCAGCCGTGCATCCAAGACCGGCCGCACGCCCAGCCGTCCTGCGACGAAGCCGGCCACCGCGGCGCAGCGCGTCGAGGGCGAACTCCAGACCCGCCACGGTGCCAGCGCGCGCAGCGGCTCGAGCTGACCCGCGACCGCGTCGTGCCAGTCCGGCACCAGCGCGACATCGAGCCGCCCGTAGCAGGTGCCCGGTGCGACGATGACCGGCGGATGACGCAGCAGCGCAATCTTGAACCAGTTGCACGACCGATCATGTGTGATAGGCTAAGACCCTTGTTGTTTGGTGGTTTTGATGGAAAACCCGTTCCAGGCGCGTAGACGTCGACGCCTCGTCGAGGTCTGCCTCGCCCTGGTCGTGCTGTTCGGCGTGTCGGCCGCCCTGCTGGGTCAAGGCCATCATCCTTTCGTCCTATCCGGCGGCCTGCTGGCGAGCGACGCACGCAGCCGTTAGAGCAGCAGGCGGCTCCGGCCCTTGCCTAGCGGAACCTGATCCGGCAAGGCTTCTCGCGGACAAGCAGTGCGTTCGCAGTGTCGATCGACGCTGCGGCTTCGCGAGGTCAGGATCGGACAACGATCCGGCCGGACCTGTCCAGGGAGTGTCACCAGGATCATGGACTCGGGACCGGTCTTTCACGTCAAGCCGTCGCTGGCCGCCTCGGCGCTGATCACCGCGGCCCAATATCCGGCACTCTCCAATCACGCGACGCACGAGCCCGACAGCTACTGGCTGCAGGAGGCCGGCCGGATCGACTGGATCCGCTTTCCGGCACTGGCCGGGGCGAGCCGCTTCGATGGCGAAGTGCAGATCTCCTGGTTCGCCGACGGGCTGCTCAACGTCTCGGTGAATTGCCTGGACCGTCACCTGCGCGAGCGGCGCGACCAGCCGGCGCTGATCTGGCAGGGCGAGGCCGAGGAGGATGTCCGCTGCGTCAGCTACGGCGAGCTTCACGCCGAGGTCTGCCGCTTGGCGAACGCTCTGCGCGGGCTCGGGATCGGCAAGGGCGACCGGGTCGCGATCTACCTGCCGATGGTGATCGAGGGCGCGGTGGCGATGCTCGCCTGCGCGCGCATCGGCGCCACACACGTGGTGATGTTCGCCGGCCTGTCGGCGTCCAGCATCGCCGACCGCCTCGGCGATTGCGGCGCCAGGCTGCTGATCACCGCCGACGAGGGACGTCGCGGCGGCAAGCGCATCGCCCTGAAGGCCGCCGTCGACGCCGCACTCGCCACGCCCTCGGCGGCGTCCGTCGAGCACGTGCTGGTGGTGCGCGTCACCGGCGCGGACGTGCCGATGCAGCCGGACCGCGACCGGGACTACGCCTCCCTGGTGAGCCGCGAGCCGGCCACGTGCGAGCCGGAGACGATGGCGGCGGAGGATCCGCTGCTGCTGCTCTACACCTCGGGCAGCACCGGCAAGCCGAAGGGGGTGCTGCACAGCACCGCGGGGTACCTGGTCTGGGCGCGCTTCACCCAGGAGGCGGTGTTCGACTATCGCCCCTCCGACCTGTTCTGGTGCACCGCCGACATCGGCTGGGTCACCGGGCACAGCTACGTGGTCTACGGCCCGCTCGCCAACGGCGGCACCAGCCTGATCTACGAGGGCACCCCATCCTGGCCCGAACCGGGACGGTGGTGGCGGATCATCGACAAGCATCAGGTCGCCTGCTTCTACACCGCGCCGACCGCGATCCGGGCATTGATGCGCGAGGATCCGGCGGCGCTGCACGCCACCTCGCGCGCCTCGCTGCGCGTGCTCGGCAGCGTCGGCGAGCCGATCAACCCGGAAGCCTGGCTGTGGTACTACCGCGAGGTCGGCGAAGAGCGCTGCCCGGTGGTCGATACCTGGTGGCAGACCGAGACCGGCGGCATCATGATCGCCCCGCTGCCGGGCGCCATCGGCCAGAAGCCCGGCTCCGCCACCCTGCCGCTGCCCGGGATCTGCCCGGTGCTGGTGGACGAGAAGGGGGCTGTGCTGGCCGGCGAGGCGGAGGGACATCTCTGCATCGACCGCTCCTGGCCCGGTCAGGCACGCACCATCTGGGGCGACCATGCACGCTTCGTGCAGACCTACTTCTCCACCTATCCGGGGTTGTACTTCTCCGGCGACGGCGCCAGGCGCGACGCCGACGGCTATTTCTGGATCACCGGCCGCGTCGACGACGTCGTCAACGTCTCCGGCCATCGCATCGGCAGCGGCGAGGTCGAGGGCGCCCTGGACGCCCATGACCTGGTGGCGGAGTCCGCCGTCGTCGGCGTGCCGCACGACATCAAGGGCCAGGCGCTGTTCGCCTTCGTCGTGCTCAAGCGCGACGGCGAGGCGCCCGACGGGCTGGAGGCCGAGCTCTCGCGCCAGGTCGGCCAGGCCCTGGGCCGCTTCGCCGCGCCGGACACGGTGCTGATCGTGCCGGACCTGCCGAAGACCCGCTCCGGCAAGATCATGCGTCGCATCCTGCGCAAGATCGCGACCAGGGACACCGCCGAACTCGGCGACACGACGACCCTCGCCGATCCGGCGGTGGTGCAGACGCTGCTCGACCGGCTGGAGAAAAGCGCTTGAACTCGATCTCGATGACCGGTCGCGGCCCCAGCTCCGGCGTCGGCGCAGAGCCGGACATGATTCACACCACGGTGCCGGCGCGGCTGGATCGGCTGCCCTGGAGCCGCTTCCACATGCTGGTGGTGGTCGCACTCGGCATCACCTGGATCCTCGATGGGCTCGAGGTCACTATCGTCGGCTCGATCGGCCCGATCCTGCAGGAGCACAGCACGCTCGCGCTGACGCCCAGCAATATCGGCTCGTCGGCGTCGCTCTACGTGATCGGCGCCGTCGTCGGCGCGCTGATCTTCGGCTGGCTCACCGACAAGGTCGGGCGCAAGGCGATCTTCAGCCTGACGCTGGGGATCTACATACTCGGCGTGCTGCTGTCGGCCTGCTCGTGGAATTTCCTGAGCTTCGCGGCGTTCCGCTTCATCACCGGGCTCGGCATCGGCGGCGAGTACTCGGCGATCAACTCCGCTATTGACGAGCTGATCCCGGCACGGCTGCGCGGCCGCGTCGACCTGATCGTCAACGGGTCGTTCTGGGCTGGTGCCGCGCTCGGCGCCGGCGGCTCGATCTTCCTGCTCGGCGGCGACCTGATGCCGGTGCGCTTCGGCTGGCGCTTCGGCTTCGCCATCGGCGGCGTGCTCGGTCTCGCGGTGATCGTGATGCGGCGCTGGGTCCCGGAAAGCCCGCGCTGGCTTTGCACGCACGGCAAGCACGTCGAGGGCGAGCGGATCACCACCGAGATCGAGCAGCGCATCTACCATCATACCGGCGAGCCGCTTCCGCCCTGCCACGAGACGCTCGCGGTGCACACCCGCGCCCGCTTCGGCTTCAGGATGGTGCTGGCGGCGATGATCGGGCCGTACCGCACCCGCAGCATCCTCGCCCTGGTGCTGATGATCAGCCAGGCCTTCCTCTACAACGCCGTGTTCTTCACCTACGGCATGGTGCTGACGCATTACGAGCACGTGCCGACGCACAAGGTCGGGCTGTTCATCCTGCCGCTGGCGATCAGCAACTTCCTCGGGCCGCTGCTGCTGGGCCGGTTCTTCGACACCATCGGCCGACGCAAGATGATCTTCATCACCTACTCGATCTCGGGCGTGCTGATGATCGCGGTGGCGTGGCTGTTCTCGGCCGGAGACCTCGACGCCACCACGCAGACCATCGGCTGGGTATCGATCTTCTTCTTCGCCTCGGCGGCGGCCTCGTCCGCCTATCTCACCGCCAGCGAGGTGTTCCCGCTGGAAACCCGGGCGCTGGCGATCGCGCTGTTCTACGCCTTCGGCACCATCATCGGAGGCGCCGGGGCGCCGTGGCTGTTCGGCGAGCTGATCGAGGTCGGCGGTCGCACGCCGCTGGCGATGGGCTACGCCGCGGCGGCCACCCTGATGCTGATCGCCGCGGTGGTCGGGCTGAAGATCGGCATCGACGCCGAGGGCAAGTCGCTCGAGAGCATCGCGCCGCCGCTCTCTACCCTCTAAGCCGCGGCGCGGCGTCTCGGGAACACGCTCAAGAAGAAGGGCGGCAGGACCGATGTCCCGCCGCCCTCTCCGATCGGGCCTGGCTGTTCGTCGACGACCTACTTGTTGAGGATCGGCGGTACGGCCGTCGTGGTGGCGGTGCCGGTGGTGGCATCGAGGGTGCGCCCGTTCGGCCCTTCGATCTCGATCTCCTCCCGCCGCACCGTGTCGTGCACCGTCTCCACCCGCTCCTGGACGCCCTTCTGCACGACGACCTCCTCGACCACGTGGGCGGTCTTGCCCACGACGGCTTCCTCGGCGGTCTCGGTCACCACGATCTCGTGGTCACGGAACGCGTCCGCACCCACGGTCGCCGCACCGGTCACCGGGCGGCGGAACACCGACACGGTCTCGTTGCGCAGCCGGATCTGCTCGTCGACCGGACGCTCGACGACGAAGCGGCGGATGCGGGTCGACCCCCGGTCCACCTCGCGCTTGCCGACCTGCAGCGTCTCCTCGGAGAGCGGGATCACCTCTTCCACGCTGCCGGTGGCCGCGGTCGCCAGCGGTGCCGCAGGCACGGCCGCCGTGGTGCCGGTGCTCATCCCGCTGGTGGCACCCATGCCGGTGGTGGCACCCATGCCGGTGGTGGCGCCGAGGCCGCTGCTCACCGTGGTGCCGGTATAGCCGCCGCCGACGCTGGTACCGCCGGCCGTCGCGGTATCCTGCTCGTCGAGGTCGAGCGGACCGTGGCGCTCCAGCACCGTGTAGATGTGGTCGATGTTGCTTCCGTCGCTGATCACGGTCACCACCGTCCGTCCCGACTGGATCGACCGGTCATAGACGTCGTGCTGGTCCTGGGTGGTGTCCTGACCGGTCAGCCAGGCCCAGAAGCCATGATGCTGCGTGCTGCCTTCGGTGTGCGCGCCGAGGGTCCCGGCACCGGTCTCTTCCTTCGCATAATGCTCGATCGAGGACGCCGGGATGCCGGACGCCACCAGATCGGAGATCGCGGCCTCCGCATGCGTCAGAGTCGAAAATACCGCTACGACTGTCTCACTCGCCATTTCAATCACCGCTCAAGTTAAGGTTGCACTGGTATCGTCACCGTCGCCGTCACTTGGAGTCCGCTGCACGACCGCCTCCTGCTGGCGAAGCACGACGGTCTCCTGGTGACGCGAGGTGGTCCTGACCCGCGTAACGCGGATCTCCTGCTTCAGGAACAGCCGCTTCTCCACCACGAGGACCTCCTCGACGACCGGAATGATGGTCACCTCGCCCTCTTGGCGTATGTCAGGCATGACGTCGATGATGGTGCCGACGGCGACACGCTCGATGTGAGCGTGCTCCTCGGCGAGCATCTCGTCGACGCTCTGCTCGCGGAACCTGGTGACGGTCGAGACTTTTACCCGACCCGTCTCCCGCTTCAGCCGACTGACATCGAGTTGCTCGGCATGCAGCGGGACCACGAGCTGACTTAGATCCGCGTTCCCGCTCGGTTGGTCTTCCTGCACGCGGAACCGCCTTCTTGCCAAGCGTATCGACCAACAGCACAGGCTAATCGTTCATTGCTGGCCCGAGTTCCGATGAAAAAGTGCCGCTGCACGACGCGGCGCCGGCGGGCGATCGTTGCGCCCCGATGACCCCGGTCATGGTGTCTGCGGCTGGTCGTCCGGCTCTCCCATCTGCCAGAGCAGGAAGGCCTGCTCGTCCGCCGCCTCCGCGTCTCGCTGCGCCCGCGTCGCCTCGAGACCCTGGCCGGCATCGTCGATGCGCAGCAGCACCGGCCGTCCGCTGCGGCTCGCCCGCTGCAGCCGCGCCGCCATCTTCGCCGGCTCCCACACCGGCACACGCGGATCCGAGGCATTCCCCGTCAGCAGCACCGCCGGATAGGCGACGCCGTCGCGGACGTGCGCCAGCGCGTCGATCTCCAGCAGTGCCGGGAGCTGCGCCGGGTCGGCGACGCTGCCGAACTCGGGGATGTTCGAAGGAAGCTCCGCGTGCGACTGCTCGCGCAGCAGGTCGGTGGCGCCCCCCCGGATCAGTGCGGCGCGGAACAGCTCCGGTGCCCGCGTGATGGCGCCGCCGATCAGGATACCGCCGGCACCCGTGCCGCTGCCGGCGAGATGTGCGGCGTCGGTGACGTGTCGCGCGATCAGCGCGCGGGCGCAGGCGATGAGGTCGGTGACGCCGTTGATCTTGTTCGCGAGCCTGCCGCCGTCGTGCCAGGACTGGCCGCCCTCGCCGCCGCCGCGCACATGCGCGACCGCGTAGATGCCGCCGCCGTCGAGCCAGGGCAGCAGAGTCGGCATGAAGGCCGGATCGTCGGCGATGCCGTAGGCGCCGTAGCCCTCCAGCAGCACCGGGCGCGGCCCGTCGCGCCGCCGGTCGCGGCGGCCGACGATGGAGAGCGGGATCAGCGTGCCGTCGAGGCCGCGCGCGCTGGTCTCCACCGACTGGTAGGCGCGCAGGTCGTGCGCGAAGCCGGGCACCAGACCGAGGTCGGCGACCGCCCGGGTGGCGGGATCGTAGTGCAGCCAGACCAGCGGATGGGTCCAGGATTGCAGCCCGACATCCACCCCGGTCCGGCGCGGGTCCGCGTGCAGCCCGCCCGCATCCACTCCCGCCGGCGCGATGCTGCCGGAGAAGGGGAGGGTGACGATCTCCGGCAGGCCGGCGCCGTCGGCGAGGCGCAGCAGCGTCGTCGCCGAGCCGTCCCGGCGGGCGAGGTAGAGCCCGTCGGCGGCGAGGCCGAGCCCGGTCAGCACGCCGGAGCCGGGCCGCACCCGCAGCCGCGCCTCCGCGAACGAGGGCCGGTCGAGGTCGGTCTCGACGATCTTGAAGTGCGGCGCGTCGCGATGCGTCAGCAGGTCGATGCGTGACCCACGCACCGCCGCCGCGACCACGCCGTCGGATCGCGCGGCGACCCGCTTCCAGGGCACCTGCGGCAGCTCGAGCGAGGCGTAGGGTGCCGCGTAGATCGCGACCTCCGGTGACACGCCATCGCCGATCTCCGCCAGCACGGTGTCGGACCCCGGCGGCACCACGAGCGCCGGGAAGATCTGCGCCGCCCCGACCGATGCCGCTCCGACCGATGCCGCTCCGACCGGTGCAACTCCGGACGTGGCCTCGCCGAACGCCTCGGGCAGCCGGTCGGCATCCAGGATCAGCCGGTCGCGGTCCGGATCCTCGCCGAGGCGGTGGCGGTAGACGCGCAGGTGCGGCGTGGCGTCCGAGGCCGGTGCCCGCGGATCCGGCCGCGGCAGCCGCGCATAGAAGAAGCTGCGGCCATCCGGCGCCCAGGAGGGCCGGGCGAAACGGGCGCGGTCGATCACGTCGCGCCGGATCCTGCGCGTCGCCGTCTCGATGACGTGCAGCACGCTGTTCCCCGAGCTGCCGGAGATGCCGTAGGCGACCAGGCTGCCATCCGGCGAGGGCGCGAACTGGTCGATCTCGGCCTGGCCTGCCGACGTGCCGAGCTCCGCCGGATCGACCAGGACGGTCGCGGCCGCGTCCGGCACCTGCGTATCCTGCATTACCAGGCGGGAGAGCTGCGTGCCGGCATCGAGCCGCAGGTAGAAGCGCTTGGCATTCGCCGTCGTCAGCATGCGGACCTCGGTGCTCAGCCCGTCGAGCGCAGAGATCGCCGAGAGCAGCCGGTCGCGTCCGGGGATACGCGACAGCACGGCGCGCGTGTGATCGTCCTGGGCATGCAGGAGGCGGGCGAACTCCGGCGCCGGCTCGGCCTCCATCCAGCGATAGGGGTCGGTGATCGCGGTGCCGGACAGCCGGTCCGTCACCAGCGCGGCGCGCGCCGCCGGCGGGTCGGGTGCGGCTGCGGCAGAGCCAGCGCCGGAGGAGGCGAGCAGCAGCGAGGCGAGGACCGCGACCCGCGCGAGGCGATGGTTCGGCATCGGGAGACCTCCGCGCGGTCGGCGTCCGACTGTGCGGAGCGCTCGACGCCGCGGTCAAGCCGCCAGGGATCGGCTGCCCAGCGCACGGCGGCGGCAACCATTCGTTAATCAATAGCGGCTAGTTCGTTGCGCTCCAGCAAGGGTATCACGATGACCGCGCATATCCTGTTCGGTGCCGGCAACCAGACCACGCGCGTCCTCGACCTGTGGTCCGCCCAGGCCGGCAGCTCCGGCGCGGTCGATCTCGGCGTGGCCATCAACCAGGATTTCGACCCGGTCCGCATCGGCGCGATCACCCTGTTCATCGGCGCCAACGCGCAGGGCACGGCGCAGCTCTGGAGCACCGACGGCAGCGTCGCCGGAACCGTGCCGTCCCCCCTGCTGGCCGCGTCGGGCCAGGCGCTGGTCATCCAGACCATGCGATCCTTCGCCGGCGGCGCGGTGATCGCGGCCGAGAACCCGTCGACGCAGGCGAACTCGCTCTGGTTCACCGACGGCACCCAGGCCGGCACCAGGCTGCTGGCCTCCGGCCTGACCGCGAACGGGTTCCAGCCGGTCGGCAGCAGCCTCTACTTCACCGGGACGCCCGACCCGTTCCAGGCCGGCGGCGCGCAGCTCTATCGCAGCGACGGCACCGCCGCCGGCACCGTGCGCGTTTCGCCGGCCGGCACGACGGTGGCGCCCGATGCCTACGCGGCAGTCACGAACGGCATCCTGTTCGAGAACGACCGCGTCAGCGGTGGCGGCGTGGCCGGCACGCTGTGGGTCACCAACGGCAGCGCGTCGGGCACCCGCCAGCTCCCGGTCGCCAATCTCGGGACGAGCGCCGGTGGCGATGATTTCATCTCCCTGAACGGCAAGGCGCTGTTCAGCTTCGCCGCGGCCGACGGCGGCTCCGTGCTCTGGACCTCCGACGGCACCGCCGCCGGCACCCGTCAGCTCGAGGTCGGCGGCGGTGCCACCGTGCTGACCGCGGTCCGCTCCATGACCCTGCTCGGCAACCAGGTGCTGTTCGCCGCCACCGACGCGGACGGTGCGTCCGGCCTGTGGAGCAGCGACGGCACCGACGCCGGCACCCACCGGCTCGGTTCCTACGAGGACATCGGCGACCTGACCGCGTTCGGCGGCCGCATCGCCTTCACCGCCCTCGATGCGGCCGACCATGCCGCCCTGTTCGTCACCGACGGCACCGCCTCGGGCACCACCGAGCTCGCCCCCGCCGGCGCGTCGTCGAGCGGCCTCGATCCGCTCGGCCTGTTCGACTATTTCGACCGGGTCGGCTTCACCGGCACCGATGCCGGCGGCAAGCAGGGGCTGTGGCTGAGCGACGGCACCAGCGCCGGCACCGTCGAGGTCGCGGTGCCGGCGGCGTCGAGCATGCAGACCGGCGTCGAGGCCCTGGCCGGCAGCGGCAACCTAGTGCAGCTCGGCGCCGGCCCGCAGACCTACCTCGCCGTCGACGGCGACACGATACGCGCCGGCACCGGACAGGACGTGGTGGGCAACCCCTCCGGCTCGGTGCAGGTCACCGGCGGCGCCGGCTCGCTGTGCTTCACCGGCGGCACCGGCACGTCCAGCGTCAGCGGCGGCGCCGGGCCGGTGACCGTGTTCGGCGGCAGCGGCGGCGGCGTGTTCGGCGGCGGCGCGGCCGGCGGCAGCGTGCTCGTGGCCGGCGCCGGCAACACCACGCTCACCGGCGGCGGCGCCGGCGACCGGCTGTTCGGTGCGGCCGGCGGCCTCACCGACATCGCCGCCGGCGCCAGTCCGGCCGCGGACCGCGAGACCCTGGTCGGCGGCGGCGGCGCCACGCTGTTCGAGGGCGGCGCCGCGGGCGGGGCCGTGATGTTCACCGGCAACGGCAACGCCACCGTGCAGGGCGGCAGCGCCGGGGGCGACATCGTCATCGGCGGCGGCGGCACGCTGCAGGCGACCGCCCGCGACGGCGACGCGATCTTCACCGGCAGCGGCTCCGCCGTGATCACCGGCAGCAGCCCTGCCGGCGGCCCCGGTGCGGATTCCGTGATCGGCGGCGCCGGCGCGCTGTCGGTGACCGGCGAGGGCAGCAACATGATCATCGTCGGCGGCGCCGGGCCCGCCTTCCTGAGCCCCGGCCGCGGCTACGCGCTGG
The DNA here is from genome assembly GCA_964242335.1 of uncultured Acetobacteraceae bacterium. Taxonomy (GTDB): domain Bacteria; phylum Pseudomonadota; class Alphaproteobacteria; order Acetobacterales; family Acetobacteraceae; genus Lichenicoccus. The sequence continues at coordinate 39,606 of CAXTAY010000030.1, forward strand.
TGTTCCAGGGCGTCGGCGAGATCAACATCAACGGCGGCAGCGGCCCGCTGCAGATGGTCGCGGGCAGGGGCGACACCAACATCGCGGCCGGCAGCGGCGGCGTGACGCTCGACATCGTCAAGGGCGCCGCCGGCGGCCTCGACGTGATCGGCGGCTTCGTCCCGAGCCGCGACCATCTCGACCTGTTCGGCTTCACCGCGTCCGACCTGCACAGCCACGTCCAGAACGGCAGCGTCACCATCAGCATGTCGGACGGCAGCCGCGTCACCCTGCTCGGGATCAGCGATCCCGGGCGAGCCCTCAGCCTCATCTAGCACCTCCTCGATCGCCGATCCGGAACAGGAGCAAGGCCATGCCCACCACGCTCTCCGACGACACGGCCCTCGGCGGCCAGCATATCGACCTCTGGACCTACGTCCCGTCCGGCGATCCGACTGGGCTGGCGCCAGGGGCGCTGGTGCCGCTGGGCGCGATGCCGATGGTCGTCGATGCAGCGGACGGCGACACCATCACCGGCGGCACCGGAGCGGCTACGGTGGATGCCGGCGCCGGCTCGGTGCTGCTGCAGGCCGGCAGCGGCCCGCTCTGCTTCATCGGCGGCAGCGCCTCCAGCACCGTGACCGGCGGCAGCGGCGCGGTCACGGTGCTGGGCGGCAGCGGCGGCGGCAGCTTCGCGGGCGGCAGCGCCGGCGGCAGCGTGCTGGTCGCCGGCGGCGGCAACACCAGCCTGACCGGCGGCGGCGACGGCGACAGGCTGTTCGGCTCGGCCTACGGACAGGACGTGATGGTGGCGGCGCGCGGGCGCGAGACGCTGGTCGGCGGCGGCGGCGCCAGCACCCTCACCGGCGGCGCCACCGCCGGCGCGGTGATCTTCACCGACGGCAACAGCAGCGTCACCGGCGGCAGCGCCGGCGGCGACACGGTGGTCGGCGGCAGCGGCGTCCTGAACATCGACATGCACGGCGACGCCGTCTTCGCCGGCAGCGGCGAGACCATCGTGCGCGGCGGCAGCACCGGTGCGGACTCCATCATCGGCGGCAGCGGCACGCTGAACGTCACCGGGCACGGCGGCAACATGATCGTCGTCGGCGGCAGCGGCCTCTCGATCGTCGATACCGGCAGCGGCGCCGACCTGGTCTTCACCGGCCCCGGCAACATGAGCCTGAACACCGATGCCGGACCGGGCCAGGTGGTGCTCGGCCGCGGTGCCGCGACCGTCTTCGAAGGCAGCGGCGCCGTCACCTACGATGTCGTCAAGGGTGCGGCGGGCGGCAGCACGATCATCGAGGGGTTCCGGCCGGGCCTCGACCGGATCGCACTGTTCGGCTACGGCCAGGAGCAGCCGCAGCTGCAATCGACCAGCCACGCCGGCGCCCCGAGCCTGACGCTGCTCGGGCTGTCGGACGGCAGCAGGATCACCCTGGTGGGGGTTACCACGACCGGGGACATTCTGCGCGGCTGAGGCGGCAGGCCCCGGTCATGGTGGGGGTGCGTCGGCTCGCGCGTCTTGCAGGACCAGCAGGGCGCGCCGCAATCTGGCCAGGCCGCCGCGCACCTGTCCGTGGCGGCACATCGCCTCGCCCTGCGTGCGCAGCTCGCTGACCTCGCGCGGCAGCCTGCCGCGTGCGTCGATCGCCTCGCACAGGGCGCGGCAGTACGGTGCGCTGTCGCTGGTGATCACCAGGATGTGCCGGTCGATGGCGGTGGCGTCCCGCCTCCGGTCCTCCAGCCGCGCGGTCAGGATCAGCGCGATGCCGAGGGGTATGCTCAACCACACGCAGAGCGATGCGGTGCGGCCGGGCCAGGAGGGGGAGATCATTCCGCCGAGGATAGGCGCTCGGCCGTGGCCAGTGCGTGATCCCTGGGTGAAGCCGTATCCATGACCGCGGCCGCGGTCGCGCGCGCCGCCGGCCGTCCCAGCGCCAGGCTCAGCACCGCACGCAGGCCGGGTTCTCCATCCTCGAGCAGCAGGGTGCCGCCATGCAGGTGCGCCACCGCCTGCACCAGCGACAGGCCGAGCCCGGAGCCGGGGGTGCTGCGCGCGGATTCCGCGCGGAAGAAGCGCTCGGAGGCGCGCAGCCGGTCGTTGGGCGCCATGCCGATGCCCTGGTCCGATACCTCCAGCCGCACGTGCCGCTCGACCGTCAGCGCGCGCAGCACGATCCGGCCGCCGGGCCGCGAGAACTTGATCGCGTTGTCGAGCAGGTTTGCCACCGCCTGCTGGATCAGCGACCGGTCACCCCAGATCCGCAGGCCCGGCGCGCCGGGTCGTATCCCGTCCGGCAACGCCAGTTCCAGGCGCAGCTGGCGCTCCTCGGCCAGCGCCCCGTAGAGCTCGACGATGTCGGCCAGCAGCGCGTCGAGCTCGACCTCGGCGAAGGCGGAGCGGCGCGACCCGGCCTCGATCTCGGAGATGCGCAGCAGCGCCTCGAACACCCCGGTGATGTCGTCCAGGTCGCTGACCGCGCGCCAGGCGGCGGCGCGCAGCTCCTCGGTGCCGCTGGCATGGGTCGCGGCGTCCTCGAGACGGCTGCGGGCGCGCGTGATCGGCGTGCGCAGGTCGTGCGCGATCGCGTTGCTGACCTGCTTCACCCCGTCCATCAGCCGCGCGATGCGGTCCAGCATGGCGTTGATGGTCTGCGCCACCCGGTCGAACTCGTCGCCGCTGCCCGAGCGCGGCACCCGACGCGTCAGGTCGCCGGCGGCGATCGACGCCGTGGTGCGCGCGATGTCGCGCACCATCCGCCGGAACAGCCCGCGCAGCACGAAGCCGCCGCTCGCACCCAGCACCGCGACCATCACCAGCGTCCACAGCATGGTGTCGGTGAGCAGGCGCTTGAGCACGAGGCGCGCCCGCACGTCGCGCCCGACCAGCAGCCGGAAGCCGCCCGGCAGCGCGAAGGCATGCACCTCGGCCAGCCCCTTGCTGCCGGCGCGCGCGATCGGCAGCTGGTACCAGGCATCCGTGCGGCCGACGTCGGCGGGCCAGGAGCGCAGGTTGCCCGCCACCCGGGCGCTGGACGGGTCCACCATCAGGTAGATCGCGTCGTCGTCGACGTTCTGCTCCAGCCGGTCCTGTATGGTCAGCGCCAGCGCCGGCAGCCCGCCTTCCTCCCAGCGTTCCGACAGCGCCTGGGCGTCGGACTTGATCGCCGCCTCGACCTGACGCTCCAGCAGACCGATGGTCGCCCACCAGATGAAGCACAGGAAGATGGTGGCGCTGACCGCGAACAGCGCCGCGTGGACCACCGCCAGCCTCAGGCTCGCCGAACGCAGGGCGCGCATCCGTGTCATTCCGCGCGCAGCATGTACCCGGCGTTGCGTATGGTGTGGATCAGCGCGGTCGGGAACGGCTTGTCGATCTTGTGGCGCAGCCGCGAGACGTGCACGTCGATCACGTTGGTCTGGGGATCGAAATGATAATCCCATACCCCCTCCAGCAGCATGGTGCGTGTCACCACCTGGCCGGCGTGGCGCATCAGGTATTCGAGCAGCCGGAACTCACGCGGCTGCAGGTCGATCTTCTGCCCCGCCCGGCGCACCCCGCGCGACAGCAGGTCCATCTCGAGGTCCGACACCACCAGCTTGGTCTGCGGGCCGCCTTCGCCGCGGCCGCGGCGGTACAGCGCCTCCACCCGCGCCAGCAGCTCGGCGAAGGCGAACGGCTTGGTCAGGTAGTCGTCGCCGCCGGCCTTCAGCCCCGCGACCCGCTCGTCGACCTGGGCCAGCGCCGAGAGCAGCAGCACCGGGGTCGCGTTGTTCTGCGCGCGCAGGGTCTCGAGCAGGCGCAGCCCGTCGATGCCGCCCGGCAGCATCCGGTCCAGGATGATGCAGTCGAAGCTCTCGCTGACGGCGAAGAACAGGCCCTCCTTGCCGTTATCGACCTGCTCGACGACGTGGCCGGCCTCCTTCAGCCCCTTGGCGACGAAACCGCGTACGGTGGGATCATCCTCGACCAGCAGGATACGCACGTCATGGACCTCGCAGCGTCTCGGTGAGGAAGGTCATCCGGCGTCGTCGGCCGGACGCCGTCCGACCACGACCGGCACCTCGATGGCGGCGCCGTGGCGATGCACCAGCAGGCGGATCGAGCTGCCGGGGACGGCTGCCGCCACCGCCCGTATCAGGCTGCGCGCGTTGTCGACCTTGTCGCCGTTGACGGAGTCCACCTCGTCGCCGGCGCGCAGGCCCGCCCGCATCGCCGGCCCGGTATGGTCGATGGCGACGATCGCCACCCCGGGGTTCGGGTCCGGCTGGTCCTCCAGCGTCACCCCGAGCCAGCCGCGGTCGATATGGCCCTTCTGGCGCAGCTGCGCCACGATCGGCGCCACGATCTCCGACGGGATGCCGAAGCCGATGCCCACCGAGCCGCCGGTCGGCGAGACGATGGCGGTGTTCAGCGCCACCACCTCGCCGCTCATGTTGAAGGAGGGGCCGCCGGAGTTGCCGGGGTTGATCGGGGCGTCGAGCTGCAGGAAGTCGTCGAACGGGCCGGCACCGATATCGCGCGAGCGTGCCGAGACGATGCCCGCCGTCACCGACGAGCCCAGTCCGAACGGGTTGCCGGCGGCCAGGATCCAGTCGCCGACCTCGACCTTGCGGCTATCGCCCCACGCCACGTAGGCGAGCGGCCGCGACGGCTTGACCGAGATCACCGCGATGTCGGTGAGCTCGTCGGCGCCGAGCAGCTTGGCCGCCAGCTCGGTGCCGTCGGCGAACGAGACCGTGATCTTGTCGGCACTGCCGACCACGTGGTTGTTGGTCACGATCACCCCGGCCGGATCGATCACGAAGCCCGAACCTGCGCCCAGCATCTGTTCGCGCCGCCTGCGCATGCGGTCGCGGAACTGCTTCTCGAACGGCGTGCCGCGCAGCGCCGGGGGCACCTTGACGTGTGCGGCGCTGTCCTCCTCGACGTCCTGGGTAACGGCGATGTTGACCACCGTCGGCACCACCTTGCGCACCAGCGGCGCGAAGCTCAGCGGACCCATCCGCACGGGATCGGCGCGCACCGCCGCCGGCACCGTCGGCAGCATCGCGACCATGTCGTCCGGGTCGGATCGTGCCGGGGCGGCGGCCGCTACGCCCGGCGCCAGGCCGGCCGCGCAGCACGAGGCCAGCATGGCCGACCGGAGCATGCCGCTCGCGCGCCGCATCATGCGGAGGCTCCATGCAGGCTGGCGCTCATCACGACATGCTAGAGCAGCGGCGGCCGCGTGGATATCGCTTTGCAGACCATGCGGCTGATAAGACAGTCGTTTCTCACGACCGCGGCTCATCCGGGCGCTCCGGCCAGTCGTGCCTGGGATAGCGCCCGCGCAGGTCGCGACGGGTCTCCGCCCAGGCGCCGCGCCAGAACCCGGCCAGATCGCCGGTGATGGCGGCCGGCCGGCCGGCCGGCGACAGCAGCGCGAGCCGCAGCTTCACCCGGCCGCCGGCGAGGTGCGGCGTCTCGCGCAGCCCGTAGAACGCCTGCGCCCGCGCCGATGCCTGCGGCACCGGGCCGGTGTAGTCGATCGCGGCGCGTCCGCCGGGCAGCGTCAGCTGACCGGGCAGCTCGCGCTCGAGCAGGGCGAGCTGGCGCGGCTCGAGCCGGGCGCGCAGCAGCGACGCGAGGTCGAGCCGCGCCAGCTCGGACACGCGGGTCATGCCGGACAGGGCGGGGAGCAGCCACTCGGCGACGCCGGCCGCCAGTGCCGCGTCCGACAGGTCGGGCAGCGAGGCGTCGAGCCCGACCTCGCGGGCCAGCGCCACGCGCGCCTGCAGCTGACAGGCCGGCTCGCTCCATTCCAGCGTCGCGCGCAGCCGGGACGCCGCCTGCTCCGCCAGCAGCCGTGCCACGTCGTGCGGATCGGCGGTCAGCGTGCGGTCGCGCAGCACGAGCGCGCCGAGCCGCAGCCGCCTGCGGCTGACCACGGCGCCGGAGACCGGATCCAGCGCATGCTCGACCTGCTCGTCGCAGCGCGCCAGCAGCGAGGCCGGCAGCGCCTCGGCATCGAGCCGCGCGGCGAGGCGGATCTGCGGCGCCGCACGCACCTGCAGGGCGGCGGCGACCAGCAGCGGGGCATCGGCCAGCGCGTCGTCGCGGGCCAGCCGCGCGCCGCCGCCGCCGGATAGCCGGAAGGCGCCCGGTTCGCCGCGTCGC
>CAXTAY010000031.1:0-8805 GCA_964242335.1 uncultured Acetobacteraceae bacterium
CCGCGAGCGCATCCGCCAGATCGAGGCCAAGGCGCTGCGCAAGCTCAAGCATCCCAGCCGCAGCCGGAAACTGCGTTCCTTCCTGGACGATTAAGCAGGTCACGCCCGGCGCCTACCTCCCGCGCCCGCGCCTTGACCGGCGCGCGGGCGGCAGGGACGATCCGCGACGGGACCGATCGACAGCCGGAGAGTCCGCATGGTCGAGCACACGCAGGGCTGGCCGACTCCGGCGACGGGGAATAGCGACGGGGTCAGCCGGATCACCGTCGACGTGACCTTTCTGCGCATGACCGCGCGGCCCGAGCAGCCCGGGCGCAGCCTGCCGCAGGACTGCGACCTGGTGCAGGTGCCGGCGCCGACCGTCGGCTTCTACCGCTACCTGTACGGCATGGTCGGCCGCGACTATTGCTGGTGGCTGCGCCGGCTCGCTGCCGACGCCGAGATCGAGGCGCTGCTGCGCGATCCGCAGATTTCGCTGCACGTGCTGTATCGCGGCGGCGAGCCGGGCGGCTTCTTCGAGCTCGACGGCCGGTCCGGCGGCCGCGACGTCAATATCGGCTATTTCGGCCTGATGCCGCACCTGGTGGGAAGCGGGCTCGGCACCGCCTTCCTGCGCGCCGCGATCGATCGGGCCTGGTCGCAGGTCGGACCCGGAGCTGGCATGATCCGGGTTAATACCTGCACCGCAGACCACCCGCGCGCGATCGGCTGCTACCTTCGCGCCGGCTTCCGGCCCGCCCGCACCGTGCGCGAGATGTGGCATATCCCCGACCATCTCGGCCTGCCGATCCCGGCGCATCTCCGGGCGTGATCGCAGCACCGGTGCAGGCGCCCCGCGACCGTCTGGCGGAGCCGGTGCTCGACCTGCCCAGGGCGAGGAGCGGACGCTTCAGCGCCCCGCGGGTGCGGCTGTTCGTGCCCTCCTCCGGCTGGGGCGGCCGCCGTCGGCGCGAGATGCTGCTGGGTGCGGCCGGGGTCGCGGTGCTGCTGCACCTGGCGACGGTGGCCGCGATCGTGGGGGCACCCAGCCTGATCCCGGCCCTGCGCACGCCGCCGCCGCACTCGCCGCCGCCGCCGCCGGAGGCCGAGCTGGTGATGGTCAAGCAGGACACGCCGACAGTGGGCGGCACGCCGCCGCCGCAGAAGACGCCGCCTCCGGCAGCCAGGGCGACGCCGGAGCAGGCTCAGCAGGGCGGCGGCGCGTCGGCGATGGACGCGCCGCAGGGACCGACGGTGCCGCCGCCGGCGGACCGGCCCGCGCCGGATCCCGGAGGCGCGGAGGCCGGCCACGCGACGCAGGCGACGCCGCCGCCGGCGCCGCCGGCCTCGCCGCTGCAGGTCAATCTCGACCTGGACGGGCAGCCGGGCTGGGGCCTGGTGGACCAGCGCACCATCGCCGCCTCGGCCGACGACCGCTACGTCAACAAGCCGGCCGCCTATCCTCGGTCGGCGGCGCTGCGCGGCGAGGAGGGCACGGTCTACCTGAGCACGCTGATCGCGCCGGACGGGCACGCGACGTCGGTGCAGATCGAGCGCAGCTCCGGCTACCCCGACCTCGACCGCGCCGCACGCAACGCGATCGCCGGCTGGCACTTCCGGCCGGCGATCCAGGACGGGCAGCCGGTGGAGTCCGAGATGCGCGAGGCCTACCACTTCACGCTGCGCTGACCTCGACCGGTCCGGGACCGTCACGAGATCGCCCGGGCGGTCGACCGGGTCGTCGCAGGTTTGACTCGCAACGAGGCCCCGTCCATGTCTCGCCGATGCCGGATGGACCTGGTCCGCTGATCGACTCCCTGCCCGTGCTGCTCGTTGATCCCGTGGTGCTGCGCGACGGGGTCCTGCAGCTTCGCGGCGGCGCGGAGCCGGAGGCGCCGCTGCTCGGACCGCTGTTCAGCGCCCCCGGCCAGACCATCACCTCGTTCGTGCCGGGCTGGAGTGCGGTGCTGCTCTATGCCGGCCTCGCGCCGTTCCTGATCCTCGAGTTCCGCCATCGCGATGGCGCGCGCGCCGCCTGGCTGCTCGATCGCGGCCTGTGCCGGCTCGGCGACAAGCTCGCGGACCTGGAGGCGTCGCAGGCCGCCGCGCTGTGCGGCCGTGCGGCGCCGCCGCTGCGTCGGATGGTGATCGACATCCTGATGCGCCCGATGCCGGTGCTGTCGCGCGAGGCGCAGGCGTTCGCGCGGATCCACGACGTGCTGCGCATCGCCATCGCGGAGTCCGGGGGCGATGCGGTGCTGCCGGTGCCGCGGGCGTTGCTGATCGACGAGATGCCGCCCAGCGTCCCCTGCACCGCGCTGTTCGGCGGCCCGGCGGCCGTGCCGGTGGCATTGTCGCGGGAGCAGCTGCGTGCCGGCCTCGCGGTCGCCTTCGAGGACCGGCTGGTCGCCGCCACCCGCGACGGCATGCTGTCCTGGCCGAGCCCGGTGGACGGCCATCCGCTGCGCTGCCAGGGCTGCCTGTATTTCGACGATTTCCGCTTCGCCTACCGCTTCGCCGACATCAGCGCCGGCCTCGCCTTCTACGTCATCGCCGCCGACCACTACTGCAAGGCGCTCGCGGTCTACGTGCCGCAGCTCGACCTGCTGGTGGCGCGCGACGCCTGGTGCCGGCACCTGCTGGAGGTGTATTTCCCGCCCAACCTGGCACGCTGGTTCATCAACCAGGCGGCGCTGAACGGGCCGCTGCTGGTGCCCTACCTGGTGCGGGGGGCGAGGCGTATCGCCAGCGTGATGCGCGGCCAGCCCGGCACCCACCTGGGCCACCAGCTCTGGAACGAGCTCTCCGGGATCGAGTACCTGCTCACCGGCGCGCAGGGCGAGCAGATCCCGGAATGGATCATCCCCGGCGCGCAGGACGGGATCGAGCTGTGGGGCAGGGTCGAGGCGCTGTTCCCGGAGCTGCGCCGCCGGGTCAAGCGCGACCTGCGCCACGGCAGCGAGGTGATGCCCTACATCTACACCCAGGGGATCTGCGCGGTGCGCGTCACCAGCGAGCGGGTCTCGGCCGAGCTGCGGCGGCGGCTGCAGCGTATCACCCAGACCGACCCGGTCTGGGACGGCATACGCGAGCAGGCCGGGCGGTCGCGCGCGCGCGGCGCGCCGGTGATCGTGCTCGGGCTGCGGGTCGAGAACCGCACGCTGGTCGACATCACCGGCTTCTTCCGCGACGTGATCCGCCTGGTGGCCGAGGCCTGGCCGGGCGCCACGCTGGTGATCGACGGCCACAACGCGCGCGACACCGCCGGCACCGGTCGCGGCGCCGACGGCGCCGAGGCGGTGATCGAGAGCCACGGCGAGTCGCTCGCGCGCCACGCGCCGCTGCAGGTCGAACGCGAGATCGCGAGCCGCCTGCGCGTGCTGAGCGACGGGCTGGACGTCACCATCCTCGATACGCTCGGCGCCAGCATGGCCAGCAGCCTGTGCTGGGCGCTGCTCTGCGACTGCTTCCTGTCGGTGTGGGGGGCGAGCCTGGCCAAGTTCCGCTGGGTCTGCAACAAGCCCGGCCTGGTGGTCAGCAGCCAGGCCAACCTGCTGCACCGCGACGACCTGCACATCTACGACTCGCCTCGCACCATGGAGGCGCCGACGACGCTGCTGTTCGCCAACCCCGCCAGCGTGGTCGACGATCCCGACGCGCCGCGGCTGGTGCCGGTGTCGCTCGACAACCCGTTCTTCGCCAATTTCCGCGTCGACCATGCCCGGGTGCTGGCCCAGTTCCGCGGCCTGCTGGAGCAGGTGATGACCGCCCGCGGTGGCAGCGCGCCCTGAAGCGTCGCCGCGACGCGGAACCGGTTTCCCCCGCGCATCGTGTTATGGCTAGACTGATGCTAGCGAAACGTTAGGTAACGCGCATGGTCTCAAAGGTCGCGATCATCGGCGCCGGCTGGTACGGCTGCCATATCGGCTCGTCGCTGAAGACGCTCGGCTTCGACGTGACCGTGTTCGAGCAGCACGCCCGGCCGCTGCACGAGGCCTCGGGCAACAACCAGTTCCGGCTGCATCTGGGCTTCCACTATCCGCGCCACCACGGCACCCGGGTGCAGTCCCGCGACGGCTTCATGCGCTTCATGGAGCGCTATCCCTACCTCTCGCGCGAGGTGGTGGAGAACATCTACGCGGTGCCGCGCGCCGAGAGCCTGATCGACTTCTCGACCTATCGTCTGATCATGACCTCCACGGGCATCGATTTCCGCGAGACCGGCGACAGCTCGGTGCCGATCCGCGAGGTCGCGGGGATGATGCTGACCAGCGAGCGGGTGCTGCTGATCGAGCAGTCGCGGCGCTACTTCCAGGAGCAGCTCGGCGGCAGCCTGGTGCTCAACCACCGGGTCGCGGCGATCGAGAACGAGGTCGACTGCGTCCGGATCGAGGGCGAGGCGTTCGACCTGCTGGTCGATGCGAGCTGGGGGCAGCAGCTCGGCATGCCGATGCCGTTCTTCTACGAGCCGACCATCCTGCTGTACTACGAGACCGACGAGCCGTTCCCGGCCGTCACCTTCGTCGACGGCCCGCTCTGCTCGGTCTATCCGACCGAGGATCCGTCGATCTACACGCTGTCCTCGGTGCCGCACACGCCTCTCGGCCGCTTCCAGGTGATCGAGGAGGCGCGTTCCGTGCGCGACAGCGTGTCGCTGGAGACCGTGCGCGCCAAGGTGGCGGCGATGGAGCAGCAGGTGTCGCGCTACCTGCCGACCTTCCGGGAGCATTTCCGCTTCGTCGGCCCGCAGCTGGCGCTGAAGACCAAGCCGGTCGGCAACTTCGACGACCGTTCCTGCTCGGTGTTCCGCCGCGGCCGCACCTTCCACGTCATGTCGGGCAAGATCGACACCATCTTCTTCGCGATGGAGCGCATCCTCTCCTTCATCGAATCCTCGCAGTCCCGCGGCTTCGCGAACCTGGCCTCGCCACTGCGCCAGGACATCGTCAACCGCAGCCTGATCACGCATGAGCAGTAGCATCGCCGAGGTGGCGGAACCGGTTGGCATGCCGCCGGCGGCGCCGGGCCAGGATCCGGTCACGGCACTCGAGGATCGCCTGACCCTCCGCCTGCCGGACGGCACCTCGATGTCACGATGATACGCGACAAGACGCGCATCCCCTTGAGCATCGAGGGCCGCATGATCGGCAGCAGCCCGCCTTGCTCGGCCGATGACCGGGGCACCAGCCTGAGCTGCTTTATTCTGTCGGAGCTGATGGCAAGAGATCGGGTGCGGGTGGATTTCTCGTGCTGACCACGATCCTGGACTCGAAGCACGCACCGGCAGAGGACCTGGCCGCGCTCCTCGACGAGCGCCGGCAGGTTGAGGGAGCGTTCGCCGGGTTGAAGACGCATCTGCGCGGAGCCCGGTCGTGCTGCGCAGCAAGCGCATAGGGCTGGTGCGGCAGGAGCCCTGTAATCTTCTGCTGGCGCATGCCGCTGCTCGCGGGCCGATGCACGAGGCAGCCCTTCGCACCAAAGGTGGACCCGGACCGGCTGTCCTGCCTGCAGGCGGTCCACGTGATCCGGCGCACGCTGCCGCTGTTCGCGGCTATTTCCCTCGGACCAGGCGAGCGCCGCGGGGGACGGTGCTGGACCAGTTCCTGGAGGAGCCCGCAACGATTTGATGGTCGCTATTCGTATCGAGAAATGAACAATATTGCGGCTGAGAACGAGGAGTGCGCTGCAGATGGCTACCTGTACATGGAATGGCACGAACGGCAGCTATGACACCGCGGCGGACTGGTCGCCCACGGGCGTACCAGGCTCCGGCGATACGGCCGTCATCGATGCCGGCAACGTCTCCACTGGCCTTTCGGACGCGTCATTCACCGGCGGTGAAACGGTTCTGCTGTCAGGCACCGGCACGCTGACCTATCGACTCAGTAATCTGGATTCTCTCACCGGCGATACCGTCATCGTGCCGGTAGATCCTGCAGATTCGGGCGCCGCCGCGCTGATCGATGACGGTATTCTTGACGTGGACAGGGGCACGCTCGTCGTCTGATGCGCCCGGCGAGGCGTATTGGGTAGGCGAGCTCGGCGGCGGCCAAAGTCGTTCCGATGTGCTGGCCAATTTCACGCGTACGCCAGAGGCAACTCAGGACAGTGCGGCCGGGATCGCGGCCACGGGTGTGCTCTTTCCCCACTAAACTTGCTTCGGGAGGATCTTGATCCAAGACGGGTCGGCGGGGATGCGACGGCGACGGGCGCGAAACTTGCGCGCGGCGTCAGCCTGTTCCTAAACTTGTCTCCCGTCGTCCACCGGAGCCTGATCACGCATGACCGGTGAGGACGCGCTGATCGGGCATACCGGTTTCGTCGGTTCCAACCTGCGGCGTCAGCGCGACTTCGCGGCGAGCTTCAACTCCGGCAGCATCGGCGAGATCGACGGTCGCCGCTTCGACGAGGTGGTCTGCGCCGGCGTCTCCGCGGTGAAATGGTGGGCCAACCAGAACCCCGACGAGGATCGCGCCCGCATCGAGGGGTTGATGCGCCACCTCGAGACGATCACCGTGCGGCACTTCACCCTGATCTCGACCATCGACGTCTACGACCCACCGGTAGGCGTCACCGAGCGCGATCCGCCGGTGCTGGAAGGGCTGCCCGCCTACGGACGCCACCGCGCGATGCTGGAGCGCTTCGTCGCCGCGCGCTTCGAGACCCACCAGATCGTCCGCCTGCCCGCCCTGTTCGGACCCGGGCTGAAGAAGAACGCGATCTTCGACCTGATGCACGACAACCGCGTCGCCCTGATCAACCCGGCCTCCTCGTTCCAGTGGTATCCGCTAGAGCGGCTGTCGGCCGACCTGCGCGTCGGACGCGCGCACGGCCTGTCGCTGCTCAACCTCGCGACCGAGCCGCTGGCGATGGAGCAGATCCGCGCGCGCTGCTTTCCCGGCAGCGTGATCGGCGCCGAGGCGCCACTGGCGGCACGGTACGACATGCGCACCGTGCACGACGCACGGTTCGGCGGCCGCGGCGGCTACGTGCTGGACCGGAGCGCGGTGCTCGACGCGATCGTCCGCTTCGTCACCACCGAGCGCCGGGCGTGAGCGCTATGCGGGTCGCGCGCCGGCTCGGCGTGTCCAACCTGGCCTGGCCGGCACGGGCGGAGGCGTCGGCGCTGGCGCTGCTGGCCGCCCGCGGCGCGCAGGGCATCGAGGTGGCGCCGACGCGGATCGCGCCTTGGGACGAGATCACGCCGCAGCGCCTGTCGGCGTTCCGGCAGGGCTGCGACCAGGCCGGCCTGTCGGTGAGCTCGCTGCAGGCGATCTTCTACCTCAGGCCGGAGGCCGCGCTGCTCGGCGACGCGTCCGCGTTCGCGGCGATGGCCGAGCATGTGCGCCGCGTCGCCGGGATCGCGCAGGCGCTCGGCGCCGGAGTCGCGGTGTTCGGCGCGCCGAAGAGCCGGCTGCGCGGCGCGCTGCCGGTCGCGGATGCGATGGCGCGCGGTGCGGAGCGGCTGCGTCGGCTGGGCGAGATCGCCGCCGCGGCCGAGCTGACGCTGGCCGTCGAGCCGGTGCCGGCCCTGTACGGTGCGGATTTCCTCGAACGCGCCGCCGACGTGCTCGAGATCGTGCGATGCGCCGGCCACCCACGCGTGCGCGCCCATCTCGACACCGCCTGCGTAGAGCTCGGCGGCGACGACATCGCGACCGCGATCCGCGAGGCGGCGCCGCTGCTCGCGCACTACCACGTCGCCGAGCCGCAGCTCGGACCGTTCGAGACCCCGGTGGGCGATCATGCCGCCGCCGGTGCGGCGCTGGACGCGGTCGGCTACGCCGGGTGGGTGGTGATCGAGATGCGCGAGGTCGAGGCCGCCGATGACGGGCTGGGCGCGATCGCCACCGCGATCAACTGCGCCCGCACCCACTATGTCGGCCCGGCGTCCCACGTGCCGCGATGAATGGGGGGCTGTCGCCGGTCCGCTTCCGCGACGGGCACTACCAGGCGCAGGGTTACGATCAGGTCTGGCGCGCGATCTGTCGGGACGGCCAGCCGGTGGATCGCCTGGCGCATGGCTGGAGGCCGGTGGGGCTGTATCGCGGCTTCGGCCCGGTGCTGCTGCTGGAGCTGCGGCACGGCAGCGGGCGTGAGGCCACCTGGTTCCTCGACGAGGCGCAGGCACTGATCTGCAACGACCTCGGCCGGCTGCCGGCGGACGCGCTGGACGCGCTCGCAGCACTCGCCGTGCCGGCCCTGCGACGCCTTCGCGACCTGCTGCTGGCAGGCGACCCGGCAGGAGAGGCGGTCGATCCGCTCGGGCTGCACGCGCTGAACCCGGAGACGATCGCGCGGCTGATCGGCCTGGCGGGCGAGCGGCTGGCCGCAGCGCCGACGCTGATCTCGCTGAACGCGCTCGGCCTGGACCAGCAGGCGATCACGGTCGGCGGCGTTCCGCTCTCCGTCGCAGCACTGCGCGCCTGCCTGGCGGCGCGGATGCAGCAGCAGCACATGGCGGTGCTCGCGGGGGGCGCCTACGAGGCGGCCTGCCCGTTCACCGGTGCGGCGCTGCGCAGCACCACGACCATCCTCGACGAGCGCACCAGCGCCTGCCGGTTCGAGACGCCGGCCTCCGCGGATCGACCCGAACGGGTGTTCTATCTCTGCAACAACCCGGTGATCAGCGAGCGCGAGCTGTTCATCCCGGCGCTGAACTGCACCATCGCGCTGCGCCGGCCCGAGCACGTCGACCGGCTGTTCCCGCGCCTGCTCGCGGCGGTGGTGCGGCATGCGGACGTGCTGCCGGGCTACCTGGCGATGCGCAAGCGCCCGGCCAATATCCTGACCCCGTTCCCGGGACTGCATGTCGGCCACGTGCTG
>CAXTAY010000031.1:8905-18153 GCA_964242335.1 uncultured Acetobacteraceae bacterium
GCGCCCGGCCAATATCCTGACCCCGTTCCCGGGACTGCATGTCGGCCACGTGCTGATCAATATGGTCGGTGCGCCGATCGCGCGCAGCCTGTTCTGGGCGCAGCAGGCACTGTGCTTCGTCTCGCTCTGGGGTGCTGGGCTCGCGAAATATCGGTGGGTCGCGAACAAGCCGGGCCTGGTGCTGACCAACCGGGTCAACCTGGACCACCCGGACGGATCGGTTCGCATCTATCATGCGCCGGAGCTGATGGAGGCGCCGACCGCGCTCGACTTCATCGCGCCCCGGCACGTCACCGACCAGCCCGCGTCGGACTTCCACGGCGGCTTCTACAACGATTTCACCGTCGATCCGGTCGGGCTCGCCGAGGCGCTGGACCGGCTGGTGGCGAGGGTCACGGCTCCCGGCTCGGCTTGAGGCAGCCGGAGCGTCGGTCCGATCCGCGACGATACCGGGTCCATCCGGCCGCCCGCGCCGGCTCGATGCCGCGGCGGAGCGTGCAGCGACACGGCGTCCGTCGCTCGAGCGGAGAGAGCGTATTCGCGCGCTACCGAAGACGAGGTTCGACGCCGCGCTTCCGAACTAAGGAAGTCTTGAACCGGATCTGACCACGCCACTCAGGCCGGCGCGTGCGGGAGCAACTCGATCCGCTCGTGAGCACCCTGACCGATGGACTGTGAGCCGACGGCAAGACGGGCAGCGGACGACAGGCAGCGAGCGGCACGGACGTTCGTCGCGGAAGTGCAGCTTCATCAGGATACCGACCTGGGCTCAGCGATCGCTGTCTATCGCCAGGCGCTCGCCGTGCGCTCAGCGCTCCCGGACCCCCGGAGCACTCGCGCCCCTGCTCGAGGTCGCGGCCGTAGAGGTTCTCCTGCGGGTAACGCATGTTCGCCGGAAGCTGATACGCCACGTGTCCCGTCCGATGATGCTTGGAGACCGTAAGATATGGGGGATCGGCGCGTCTTCACCGACGTGACGGTCTGCTTCCTCCGCGCGACCGCTTCGACCCATGACCGCGAGGTCTCATGGCGCCCCCGCCCGGATGCAGCGCCACGGCGGATCGGGCGTCGGTCGCGATGTCCTCAAGCTGTCCCGCCAGCCGGCGCCGCCGTCGCTTGCGTGATGCGTCGGCGCGTGCTCTAAGCCGCGCCTTCCCTGCCGGGGCGGTGGCATCCGCCTCGGCTATACCCATGCCCGGACCGGTGCCGTCCGGTCGGGCAGCCGCCTGGAATGGTCCGTGGCCGCGGGTTGAACTCAGCCGAAGGGAGCAGCCATGCCGTTCTACGAGTGCGTGCTGATCGCGCGCAACGACGTCACCCAGCAGCAGGTCGAGGGGCTCGCCGATATCATCGCGGGCCAGCTCGAAGGCGAGGGCGGGTCGGTGCAGAAGCGCGAGTACTGGGGGCTGCGCAGCCTCGCCTACAAGATCAAGAAGAACCGCAAGGGGCACTACATGCTCCTCGGCCTCGACGCCAAGCCGGCCTCGGTCAACGAGATGGAGCGTCAGCTCAACCTCAACGAGGACGTGCTGCGCTTCCTGACGCTGCGCATCGAGGCGATCGACGAGAACCCGTCCGCGATCCTGAGCCGCAAGGGCGACGACCGCGAGCGCGGCTTCCGCGGCCCCAAGCCGGCCGGGCGCTTCGATAGCGGCCGCAAGCGCGGCTACGACGATCGCGAGGAGTTCCGCGCGCGCGACGAGGGCGCCCCGCGCGGCGGCCGCGACATGGCCGAGGCGGAGTAAGACAGATGTCAGACAGCACCGATGTCAATCCCGCCCAGCGCCGCACCGCGGTCGGCGCACGCCGGCCGTTCTATCGTCGTCGCAAATCCTGCCCGTTCTCCGGTCCGAACGCGCCCAAGATCGACTACAAGGACGTGCGGCTGCTGTCGCGCTTCCTCTCCGAGCGCGGCAAGATCGTGCCGAGCCGGATCACCGCGGTCTCGGCGAAGAAGCAGCGCGAGCTCGCCCAGGCGATCAAGCGCGCCCGCTTCCTCGCGCTGCTGCCCTATATTCTGACCTGAGGGAGACGGATCATGGCTGCGACCGAAGTGATCCTGCTGCAGCGGGTCGAGAAGCTGGGGCAGATGGGCGAGGTGGTGCGCGTCAAGCCGGGCTTCGCCCGCAACTACCTGCTGCCGCAGGGCAAGGCGATCCGCGCCAACGCCCATAACCGCGACCGTTTCGAGCGCGAGCGGGTGCAGCTCGAGGCGCAGAACCTGAAGCGGCGCGAGGAGGCCGAACGGCTCGCCGAGCGCGTCGGCGGCATGTCGGTGGTGATCATCCGCCAGGCCGGCGACTCCGGCAGCCTGTACGGCTCGGTCTCGCCGCGCGACATCGCCGTCGCCACCTCCGAGGCGGGGCTGACCATCGGCCGCCAGCAGGTGCAGCTCGACCAGCCGATCAAGACCCTCGGCCTGACCGAGGTGCGCGTGGTGCTGCATCCCGAGGTGGTGATCCGCGTCACCGTCAACGTCGCCCGCTCGCCGGAGGATGCCGAGCGCCAGGCGCGCGGCGAGAAGGCCGGGCGCGACGACGACGATGACGTGGCCGAGGAAGCCGACACGGCGCCGGAGTTCGAGCTGGCGAACTGAGCCGGGCGGCGTCGTGCAGCGCGCGACGCCGGCCGGCTAGTACGGCCTCGGCGCAGGCTGCGGCGGTGCGGCCCGGTGCCGCGAGAAGCAGCCGGCCTCGTAGCAGCCCAGCAGCGCCACTGCCCCGGCGCCGATCGCGACCTTGGTGCCGGTCGACATCCCGGAACGAACGGGCGGCTGGTCGCGGCCGTCCTGGCTCGCATCGTCGGTCCTCCCGTTGGCTCCAGCGGCACCGCCAGCGGCCCCGACGACCACGGTCATGCGCTGCGCCTGCTGCGGTCCGCCGCCGGCCGGCATGAAGTCGACGCTCACCTGCTGGCCGGGAGGCACCGCGCCGACGTAGCCAGCGAAGGCGGCGACGCTCGGGAACACCCGCCCGTCGACCGCGATGATCTGGTCTCCGACATGCAGGCCGGCCTGATCGCCCGCCGAGCCTGGTCGCACCGCCCGCACCTGCATCACCTCGAACACCATGCCGCCGTCGGCGATCTGGCGCGCCCGCGCCACGTCGAGACCGAGCGCTCCACCGCGGCGCGGCAGGCTGGTCGCCTCTTCCGAGGAGAGCAGCCGGTAGCCCATCGCATTCTCGGCATGCGCCGGCGGCGCCGGGCATTGCAGCAGCAACACCATGAGAGCACCGCCCGCCGCCCGGCGCAGGACAGCGACCCATCCCTGGCTCATCGGCGCCCCGACGGGTTCCCCGACGCGGCGTCGACCCACCACGCCGTGATCGACAGCGTTCTCGCGCATCCGTGCATCTCCTCGCGGCACCAGGGTCATTTCGTCTTCAGGATCCGCACGCGCCGCGCACGATCCGCCGTGACCTGTTCGACGGTGTAGGGCAGGGCGGTGTCGTCGTAGCGTGTCCACCCGGCGGTTTGGTAGTCGGAGCGGCGATCGGCCAGGTCGACCGCGTGCGCGATCCTGCCGTCGAGCACCGTCGCGATCGTGGTCACCTGGCTGTCGTCGCCACGCACCGTCACCAGGGTGCCGCCGCGTCGCACCCCCTCGGCGTAGGTGTGCGCCTGCTCCTCGGGGACGGCTGCATGGACCAGCGAGCCGAGCAGTCCACCGCCGGCGGCGCCCACACCGGCACCCAGCCCGGCGCCCACGCCGGCACCGGTGAGAGTCGCCACCAGCCATCCCGCGGCGACCACCGGTCCGACGCCCGGGATCGCGAGCAGACCGAGGCCGGTCAGCAGGCCGACGCCGCCGCCGACCAGCGTTCCGGTCGTGGCGCCGGTGCCGGTCGCGTCGCTGGACGTCGCCGCTTCGCCGGCACCGGGGCCGGCGACCCTGTCGCGACCGTCGGCGTCGCTCGAGACGATGCTGATGTCGGAGTGTGCGATGCCGGCGGCTTCGAGCGCCTCTACCGTCCGACGCGCCGCATCGTAGCTGTCATAGAGGTGGGTGAAGGTTCGCATGGCCATGTCGGTCTCCTGTCTGCTCGCGTGCAACGAGCCGCTCGACCGGCGCCGCTGCGGTCCGATGCCGGCCTGCCGCGCCGGACCGCGCCGCCATCCTGGTGCAGGCTCGACCTCAGGAGGAAGCCCTGCCCGCGAGGCGACACCGTGCCCGCCGCGGCCCGGGAAGGCGGA
Organism: uncultured Acetobacteraceae bacterium; assembly: GCA_964242335.1. Taxonomy (GTDB): domain Bacteria; phylum Pseudomonadota; class Alphaproteobacteria; order Acetobacterales; family Acetobacteraceae; genus Lichenicoccus. The sequence goes on from CAXTAY010000031.1 coordinate 13,100, forward strand.
TATCGCTCGGCCTCGCGACGCGGGGCCGGTTGCGCCGCGTGATGAAGGCTAGACCTTCGGAGTGCGAATGATACCGGCGACGCCGGCGTCGGTCACCGGCTCGACCGCGACCTGCTCGCGCCGCACGGTGTCGTGCACCGTCTCGACGCGCTCCTGCGCCTCCTTGCGCACGACCACCTCCTCGCGGACATGCGCGGTCTTGCCGATGACGGCCTCCTCGCCGGTCTGCCTCACCTCGATCGTCCTGTCGGTGAAGTCGCCGGCACCGGTCGCTCGCCCGTCGCTGACCGCGCGGCGCTCGACCTGGACCGTCTCGTCGCGCAGCGTCACCTGCTGCTCCACCGGCGTCTCCACCACGAATCGACGCACGCGGGTGCTGCCGCGATTGACCACGCGCTTGCCGACCACCAGCCGCTCCTCGGAGAGCGGGATCACCGCCTGCTCGACGGCGGTGCCGCTGCCGGCGCCCGCGACCGGCGCCGGCACCGCGTCAGCAGCACCTGCCGACAGGCCATATCCGGAGGCGCGCTCGTCGATGTCGATCGGGCTGTGACGGTCGAGGATCGCGGCCGCGACGGCGACATGCTGCTCGGGCGCCTTCACCGTCACCACCATCGACCCGCCCTGCAGGCTGCGGTCATAGACCGCGGTGTCATGATCAGGCTGCCCGCCGAACAGGCCGGACCAGAAGCTCCTCTCGCGCATCGGGACGGAGCCGGTGGTGGAGCCGCTCATCATGCCGCTGCCGGTGCCGGTACCGGCGTGCTGGGTGATCGCGTCCTCCGGGACGTTTGCCGCCCTGAGATCCTGTACTGCGGCATCGGCCTGGGCGGCGCTGTCATAGACAGCAACGAGGGTCTCGTCGCTCATGGTCCGGTGCTCCTTCGTTCGCTCTGCTGCGGTTGCGTGTGACGCGTGTAGCGACTGGCTCGTCGTGCTGGCGGTCGCAGGCGTCGCGATCCACGACCGGGCGAGACGAGCCCGCCGCATCGGCGGCCCGGGATGCTGCCGGAACGCAGCGACGGGCCGATCAGCGGCCGAGCCACTGGTGCTGCGGAGCTCCCGACGGCAGCCGCAGTGCGTGCACCGTGGAGCGCGCATCGCTGCGCGCTCCACGGTGCGCCGCGGTCACTCCTTCAGTGCGTCGCGCACCGAGTCCTTGGCGCCGCCGACCGCGTTCTGCGCCTTGCCGGCGGTCTTCTCGGCGCTGCCCTCGGCCTGCGTCTTGGTGTCGCCGGTGACCTTGCCGGCGGCTTCCTTGATGGAGCCGGTGACCTTCTTGCCGATGCCCTCGAGGCGATCCTTGTCCATGACGTTCCCCTGGTTTCTGTGGTCCGCCGTCCGTTCGACGGACGGCCGGATACGCAGATAACCGCCCGCGGGCGAAAAGGTTCTGATCGCGGATACTGTAATTACTCTGGTGGGAACAGAAACCACTTAGTGCAGGCGAACTATGCTAGTGGGCCGCGTGCACTAGTCGCTTCCCGGCGTGCTTCGTGCCGCGCTGTTTCGCCGCGGTCTTCGCCTTGCCGCCCAGCCCGCGCTCGCGCGCCCAGATGACGAGGGCGCTGCGGCAATGCACTCCCAGCTTGCGGTAGCTCGCGGAGACGTGATTGCGTATGGTGTTCCGGCTGACGCCGAGCCGGTCCGCGATCTGCTCGTCCGAGAGCCCCTGCGCCATCAGGCTGACCACCTCGCGCACGCGCGGACTGAGGTCGCCGACATCGGCTCCGGACGGCTCCGCCGCCTGCCGCCCGGTCAGGGTGGCGAGCTTCTCGACCACCTTCTGCCCGAACCACGAGGTGTCCTGCATCACGGCGTCGATCGCGGTCAGCAGCTCGATCTCGGTCTGCCGGCGCTCGGTGATGTCGAGCATCACCATCAGCACGCAGTGCTCGCCGTTGATCGTCACGGTCTCGGCGGACAGCAGGTAGTCCCGGCTCTGCCTGTCCTTGCTGCGCAGCCCGATATCCATGCTGCGTATGTGGCCGGTCTGCTTCACCAGCCGCGCCAGCTCCTCCTGCTCGCCGCCGCTCCACAGCCCGATCTCGGCCTCGGTGCGGCCGATCACCTCCTCGCGCCGCCAGCCGCTGGCGGCGGTGAAGGCGTCGTTCACGTCGAGCAGGCGCAGGCCGTCGAGTGCCACGATCACCATCGGTCCCGGCGCCATCCGGAAGGCGACGGCGAACCGCGCCTCGCTCTGGCGCAGCGCGTCCTCGGCCTGCTTGCGCGGATGCAGGTCGGCGAAGCTGAACAGCATGCAGGCGGCATCGCCGACCTCGATCGGCTGGCCGGCGACGATGACGGTCTTGGTCTTGTCGTCGGGCAGGCGCAGGCAGGCCTCCATCTGCGGGATGGTGGCCCCGGCATGCAGGCGCTTCACCGCGAGGTCGCGCTTCTCCGCCCCCTCCAGCACGTCGATCTCGTGCAGCGACCGGCCGATCACCGTCTCCCGCACGTAGCCGGTCAGCTCCAGGAAGCCCTGGTTCACCTTGACGTAGCGCATGTCCGAGAGCCGGACGATGATCGCCGGCGCCGGGTTGGCGCCGAAGGTGCGCTCGAACCGCTCCTCGGCGTTGAAGCGCTCGGTCTCGTCCTCCAGCACCAGCGCCAGGCAGTCGGGCCGGCCGCCGGCGTCGGTCAGGATCAGGCTGCGGATCTCGTGCACCCAGCGCTTCTCGCCGCCGCGCGGCGTGACCTCGACGGTGACCTCGCTGAAGCTCTCGCCGGCGACGACGCGGTCGATCGGGTATTCTTCCGGCGGCAGCCGGTGCTGGTTGCGGTAGCGCAGCTCGAAGCGGTCGCGATACGCCGCGGCGCTGCCGCCGAGCTGATCGGCCGTGCGCAGCCCGTGCATGGCGAGTGCCGCCTCGTTGGCCCAGACGATCGTGCCGTCCAGGTCGATCAGGACGACGCCCTCGGTCAGGCCGACGATGATCTGCTGCAGCTGCGTGCGGTCGGCCCGCGGGCGTGGGATGTCTTTCATGCTGATGAAACGCAGTTACGCGCAGGAGATCCAGGGCGTCGAGTCGTTCGTGGCCGGCATCGTCCAGGCGCGGCATGGAGACCGGGATGCTGACCAGGTTCATCGACGCCGGCGGCATGCGTTTCGAGGTGCTGGAGCAGGGCCACGGCGACCGGCTGGCGCTCTGCCTGCACGGCTTCCCGGAGCACGCGATCTCCTGGCGTCACCAGATGCCGGTGCTGGCGTCGCTGGGCTACCGGGTGTGGGCGGTGAACCAGCGCGGCTACGGTCGCACCACCCGGCCGGGAGGCATCCGCGCCTACGCGCTGGCGCACCTGCTGGACGACGTGGCGGCGCTGATCGATGCCTCGGGCGCCGGCAGCGTCGTGCTGATCGGGCATGACTGGGGAGCCGCGGTCGCCTGGTGCTTCGCCGCAGCACGGATCCGGCCGCTGCGCCGGCTGGTGATCATGAACGTGCCGCATCCGCTATGCTTTCGCGCAGCCTTGCGGCACTGGCGGCAGCTGCGGCGGTCCTGGTACATCGCCCTGTTCCAGATCCCGCTGCTGCCGGAGCGGATGCTTGCGGCGCGACGCGGCGCGTCGGTGCGACGCCTGTTCGCCCAGCTGTCGCTGCCGCCCGAGGTGCTGGCGATCTATGCCGGCCAGATCGCCGAGCCGGGTGCGGCGTCGGCGATGCTGAACTGGTATCGCGCCCTGCGCACCGATCGCCCCTCGACGGCGACGCTCGCCCGCACCATAGAGATACCGACCCTGCTGATCTGGGGCGAGCAGGACGTGGCACTGGACCTGATCTGCCTGGATGGCACCGACCGCTACGTGCGGGAGCTGACGCTGCGGCGGCTGCCCGGAGTGTCGCACTGGGTGCAGCAGGACGCGCCGGACCAGGTGAACCGACTGCTGGTGGAATTTCTGGCCGAGAACCGGTCCGTTGAGGGGGAAGCCTGATGAAGTATCGCGAACTCGGCGACAGCGGCATCGAGGTGTCCGAGATCGCCTTCGGCTCCTGGCTGACCACGTCGGGCGGGGTGCAGCGGGAGCAGGCGATCGCCTGCGTGCACCGCGCGCTTGATCTCGGCATCACCCTGATCGATACCGCCAACGTCTATGGCCGCGGCGCCGCCGAGACCGTGCTGGGCGAGGCGCTGGCCGGGCTGCCGCGCGACAGCTACGTGCTGGCGACGAAGCTGTATTTCCCGATGAGCGATACCGATCGCGGGCTGTCGCGGGCGCAGGTGCACAAGCAGATCGACGCCTCGCTGGCCCGGCTGCGGGTCGACCACGTGGATCTCTACCAGTGCCACCGCTACGACGCCGACACCCCGCTCGAGGAGACGATGCAGGCGCTGACCGAGGTGGTGCGCGCCGGCAAGGCACGATGCCTCGGCTTCTCGGAGTGGCCGGCCGACCGCATCGCGGCGGCGCTGGCGCTGCCGGGTGTGGCGAAGTTCGTCTCCAGCCAGCCGCAATACTCGCTGCTGCACCGCGACCCGGAGACGGCGGTGATCCCGCTCTGCGCCCGCTCCGGGATCGGCCAGATCGTCTGGTCGCCGCTCGGCCAGGGCGTGCTGACCGGCAAATACCGCCCCGGTGCCGCGATCCCGCCGGACAGCCGCGCCGCCCACGACACCATGGGCAGCATGTTCCGCCGGCAGTGGCTCGAGCCGCCGGTGCTGCAGGCGGTGGACGCGCTGCGGCCGCTGGCCGATCAGGCCGGCCTCACGCTGGCGCAGTTCTCGCTCGCCTGGGTGCTGCGCGAGGCCAACGTCTCCGCCGCGATCATCGGCGCCACGCGGCCGGAGCAGGTCGACGAGAACGCGCGCGCCTCCGGGCACGAGGTGCCGGCGGCGCTGTTCGAGCAGGCCGAGCGGATCATCGGCGCGGCGAGCTGAGGCGTCCGGCTCGGTCGCACGACGCCGTCCGCAGGAAGCCGATGCCTCCAGCCGCCGGCGCCGCCGCGACCGCCAGCCCGTGAGACGGCGCAGTTTCGTCGCCGGCAGCGGCGCATTCGCCCTCGCCGGCAGCGGCGCATTCGCCCTCGCCGGCAGCGGCGCCTCCGCCCTCGCCGG
>CAXTAY010000031.1:18253-45722 GCA_964242335.1 uncultured Acetobacteraceae bacterium
TCGCCGGCAGCGGCGCATTCGCCCTCGCCGGCAGCGGCGCCTCCGCCCTCGCCGGGCCGGCCTCGGCCCGGGGCGGAACCGCGAGCTTCACTGCCCGGCTCGCGGCGATCGAGGCGCAGATCGGCGGCCGCATCGGCGTCGCCGCACTCGACACCGCCGGTGGCAGGTCGCTAGCGCATCGTGCCGACGAACGCTTCGCGATGGCGTCGAGCTTCAAGTGGATCCTCGCCGCCTGCATCCTGGCCGCGATCGACGCCGGCCGGATCAGGCCCGGCCAGCCGGTCCGCTATGCCGCCGCCGACCTGCTGCCGCATTCGCCGGTGACGCGCGCCCATCTCGGCGAAGGCAGCCTGGGCGTCGAGCGGCTCGCCGAGGCAGTGGTCGAGGTCAGCGACAACGCCGCCGCCAACCTGCTGCTCCGGCTCTGCGGCGGTCCGGCCGGCCTGACCGGGTTCCTGCGCGCGTCGGGCGATCCGTTGACCCGCCTGGACCGCACCGAGCTCGCGCTGAACTCCAACCTGCCGGGCGACCCGCGCGACACCACGACGCCGCAGGCGATGATCGCGACGATGCGCAGGATCTTGCTCGGCGACGTCCTCACGACCGGCAGCCGCGACACCCTGCGCGGATGGCTGAGGAACTGCGCCACCGGCAGGAGCCGTCTGCGTGCCGGCCTGCCGCGCGACTGGGTCGTCGGCGACAAGACCGGCACCGGCGAGAACGGCGCCATCGTCGATTTCGCCTGGGCCTGGCCGCCGCCGACGCGCGCGCCGATCCTGATCGCCTGCTGCATGAGCGGATCGCGCGCCCCGCTCGAACGCCTCGAGGCCGCCCAGGCCGGGATCGGCGCGCTGGTCGCCGCAGCCCTCGGCTGAGCCGCTGCGGCAAAGCGTCGCTGGCGGATCGCCGCGGGTTCTGGTCCAGTGGCGCTGCGGCTACGCCGGAAGCGCGGCCGCCGGAGGCCGACGATGCGCCGGGTGCTGATCGCCTTGCTTCTCGCGGCCTGCGTGCCGCTCTGCACACCGCTCCCGGTCCACGCCCAGCCGGCGCCGGCCGAGCAGGCCGCGATCCGCGACGTGATCACCGCCCAGATCGAGGCGCTGCGGCGCGACGACGGCGCCGCCGCCCTGGCCCTCGCCGCACCCGCGATACGCAGCAGGTTCGGCGATGTGCCGCATTTCCTGGCGATGGTGCACGCCGGCTACGCGGTGATCGTCCGCCCGCGATCCTTCAGCTTCGGCAGCCTCGCCGCCGGCCGCGGGGGGATGCTGACGCAGAAGGTCGAGCTGATCGGTGCGGACGGGCAGGCCGCGCTCGCGCTCTACGACATGGAGCACGAGCCGGACGGCAGCTGGCGCATCGCCGGCTGCAGCCTGATCCGCAGCGAGCGCCTGGAAATCTGACCCTAGGCCGCTGCCGGCGGCCGGCAGCTCAGCTTCCGGACCTCAGCTTCCTGTCTTGGCGAACTTCAGCACGAAGTTGTCCGCCTCGCCGATCGCCTGGTACTTGGCGCGGTCCCGCTTGCCGAGTGCCAGAGTGGGAGGCAGCGTCCACACGCCCTTCGGCCAGTCGGCGGTGTCGCGCGGGTTGGCGTTCACCTCGGACGCCGCGACCAGCCTGAATCCGACATGCTCGATCAGCGCCTCGGCATAGTCCTGCCGCACGTAGCCGTTCTCGGCCTTCGGATCCTGCGGCGTCCTGGTGCTGCCGCGGTGGTCCTCGATGCCGAGGATGCCGCCCGGCTTCAGGGCGCGGCGGATCGAGGCCAGCATCGTCTCGGCGTTGCCCGCCGCCATCCAGTTATGCAGGTTGCGGAAGGTCAGCACGAGATCGGCACTGCCGGCAGGTGCGAGGTCCGGATGGTGCGAGTCGAATACCGTCGGCTTGACGTGGCCGTAGACCTCGGGGCGCGACGCGAGCATCTGACGGAACGTCGGCGACAGCGCGAAGTAGCTCTCCGTGCGATCGCCGTCGGGTGAGCCGAACGCCGCGTAGTAGGTGCCGTGGTCGTGCAGCAGCGGCGCCAGGATCTGGGTCCAGTAGCCGCCGCCCGGCCAGATCTCGACCACGGTGGCGTGCGGCGTCACGCCGAAGAACGAGAGCTCCTGCGCCGGGTGCCGGGCGCCGTCGCGCGCGACGAACTTCTCGCTGCGCGTCGGTGCCTCGAGCGCGCGCTGCAGCGGCGGCTCCATCGCCGTGGCGGCCAGCGGGAGCAGCGGCGCCAGCACGCATCCGACGAGTATTAGCTTGCGCATCTTGTTGTCCTGAGAGTGGTCGCCCGTGGTGTAGCGGCATCAGAGCAGGCGGACCAGCGTGTCGTACTCGGCGATGCTGAGGGTCTCGGCGCGCCGGCTGGCGTCGATGCCGGCGCGAGACAGCAGCGACTCGCCGCCCAGCCCGCGCAGCGCGCCGCGCAGCATCTTGCGGCGCTGGCCGAAGGCGGCCGCGGTCAGCCGCTCCATGTTGGCGAACAGCGAGGCGGGCGGCTGCACGGGGTGCGGCACCAGCCCGACCACCGCGGAGAACACCTTCGGCGGCGGCCAGAACGCCGCGGGCGGCAGCCGCATCAGCAGGGTGGCACCGCAGCACCATTGCGACAGCACCGACAGGCGCCCGTACGCCGCGGTATCCGGGGCGGCGCAGATGCGCGCGGCCACCTCCATCTGGAACATCAGCGTCATCCGCTCCCAGCACGCGGCCTGGCGCAGCCAGCCAACCAGCAACGGGGTCGCCACGTTGTACGGCAGGTTGGCGACGATCTGGCGCGGGCTCGCGCAGCAGGCCGCGAGGTCACGCCGCACGGCGTCGGCCTCGACGACCTCGAGCCGCCCGGGATGCGCGGCCTGCAGCTCCGCGAGGGCCGCGATGGCGCGGCGATCGAGCTCGACCGCGACCACGCGTCCGGCATGGCCGGCCAGCAGCGCACGGGTCAGGCCGCCCGGTCCGGGACCGACCTCGACCACCTCTCGACCCGCGAGGTCGCCGGCGAGGGCGGCGATACGCGCCGTCAGGTTCAGGTCGAGCAGGAAGTGCTGGCCGAGCGACTTGCGCGCGTCCAGCCCGTGCCGGCCGATGGTCTCGCGGATCGAGCCGAGGCTGCCGGCACTTCCGCCATGCACCGGGCCGTGCTCCGGGTGGTGTGCCGCAGCGGTCACCCGCGGCTGCGACGTCCCCGCGGCCTCAACTGGTGGACCGCATGTCGATCGAGGCCCGGCGGTGCAGGTCGCGGTTGACCTGGCGCGAGACCTGCTCGACGCGCTCGTTGAGCAGCTGGTCGGCGATCTCGTCGGCTGTCTGGTCGGCGAGGTTCCGGGTGTCGCGTGAGCAGACCATGATGACCGCGATGCCGTCGTTCGAGACCAGCGGACGCGTGGCCTGTCCGGGCTTCAGCGGATCGATCACCGCGCGCATCTGCGGGTTCAGCCGGTCCAGCCGCACGTCGCCCGGATTGGCCGGACGCACGCCGCCGGCGGCGGTGTTGGCGGTCTCCATGTCGGTGCAGGAGCGGGCACTCTTGGAGATCGCCTCGGCGCGCGCCAGCGCCTGGCGCTGCTGCGCCGTCGGCGCCTGCGGGTCGAGCGTCGAGCTGAAGGGGATGAAGGCCTGGCGCAGGTCGATCATGGTGGCGATCTCGCGTCCGACCTCGCGCTTGCCGATCAGGGTGACGACATCGTAGCCGCCGGCGACCAGGATCGGGTTGCTGATCGCGCCGACCGGCATCTGCTGGACGATGTCGAGCACCTGCGGATCCAGCTCGTCCGCCTGCACCCAGCCGAGCGAGCCGCCCTCGAGCGCCGTCTGCGCCTGGCTGAACTGCGCCGCCACGATCGAGAACGGAGCCCCGTCATGCAGCTGCCGGATCACGGTCTGGGCGAAGGCGTACGCCTCCTGGCCGTGCTTGGGATCGTCGACCGGCACGAAGATCTCGCTGATCTCGTATTCCGGCTGCCCGACCTCGCGCTTCAGTGCCTCCTCGCGCTGCTTGATGTCGCGGTTGTTGATCCGCGCGCGCTCGCCGAGCTGCTCGCGCAGCACGTGCGTCCAGCCGAGCTGCACGCGTATCTGGTCGATCAGGGTGGTGAGCGAGACGCCGTCCTGCTGCAGGTGGTCGCGCAGCGCGTTCGGCTTCATGCTGTTGCGCTTCTCGATGTCGCCGATGGCCGACGCGATCTGCTCCGGCGTGATCACGATCCGGCGCGACTGGATCTCCTGCATGCGCAGCTTCTCGTCGATCAGCTGGCGGGTGATCTGCGGCCGCAGGTGACCCTGCACCTCGTCGTTCACCGGCAGGCCGGTGGACAGCGCGAACAGGCGCGAGCGGTTGTCGACGTCGCGTCGGGTGATGATGGCGCCGTTCACCACCGCGACGATCGCGTCCTGCGACTGCCCGGGCGGCCCGGGCTGCGAGGATTGGGCGTCCGGTGCGCCGGGCGAGGCGCCCGGCCTGTGCGTCCCGGAATGCAGCGGATGGGTGGCGGCGACCGCGGGCAGCCCGAGGATCAGGGCCAGCGCGGCCAGGCTCGGCGGGACGGGGAGGCGCATGGATGGACTCTTTCTAAACGTGATCACCGATCTAGCCGTTCACCGGGAAGGTGCCGATCGTCTTGAAGGTGATGCTGAACAGGACCGAGGTGTCGCCGTTGTCGCCGTTGATCGTGGTGTAGCGGCGCACGAACGAGACGTCGAAGATGAAGCAGTCGTTCTCGTAGGCGGCGTTGGCGCCGAGGGCGACGTAGCGGTTGGTGGCGAGGTCGCGGCGGGCGAAGGTCGACAGGCGATATTGCAGGAAGTGGCTGGAGATCCCGAGCGTCGCCTCGTTCATCGGCTCGAAGTAGGCGAGGTCCGGCGTGCCGGTGTGGATGTTGGTGTCGTAGTAGTAGTAGATGTCGCGCGAGTTGTAGATGTAGCCGCCGCTGACGCGCAGCAGGTCGGTGCCGGCGGTGACCAGGCCGTCGGCGAAGTGGGTCTGGCCGGTCTCGTGGTCGAACCGCCCGCGCGCGGTGAAGTCGAGCCAGCTCGCCGGCACGAAGCTGACCCGGCCGACGATGTCCGACGCGCGCGTCGCGAGGCCGCTGTTCGGGATCTGGTTCTGGTCGACATGCTCCTGGTAGGACTGGCCGACCAGGGCGTCGATCTCCCGGGTGCCCCAGCTCCAGTTGCCGTGCAGGCCCACGTTGGCGCGCAGGCCGCCATCGAGCCGGTCGATGCCCTCGTGGCGGTTGATCTGGAACAGGGTGGTGTCGGTGAACTCGTAGTCCAGGCTGTCCTCGTTGGGGATGTTGTCGCGCGCGCTGTTGCCGGTGTTGGGTGCTGCGATCAGCTGCACGATCGGCTCGACGATCTGGCTGCTGCCGCCGCTGAGCGTGCGCAGGAACGGCCAGTTCAGCTTCAGCGCCGCGGTCGGCAGCGCCTGGGCGGTGCTGGCGGCGTTCGCGTAGTCGTAGTTCGGCGCGAGGTCGAGCTTGTGCGCGTTGTAGGCCGCGGAATCCAGATGCAGGGTCAGGTCCCAGAGCTGCCCGGCCGGGCCGCGGAACGGCCGGTCGTAGTTCAGGCTCAGGTTGGCGCGCTCGTCGGAGGTGCCGTCGGGGCGGTAGACGTTGAAGTCGTTGGTATCGACGCTGAGGCGGCCGCCGAGCGCGTCCGGCTCGCCGAAGAAGTGGTACTGGTAGCGCGGCAGCACGTAGGGCAGCTGGCTCTGGTTGATGACGCCGCGGTTCAGGCCCTGGAAGGCGATCGCGTCGAGCCGCGAGTAGGCGCCGATGCCGTAGCCTTCGACGAAGGCCGTGCTGGTGAGCACGTCGTTGCCGTAGCCGCTGATCCGGTAGTCGCGCATGTAGTCCGACGAGGTCGCGACGTTGACGCTGGCGCCGTAGTGCCAGTGGTCGTTCCAGTCGAAGTCGGCGTTGGCGAACAGGTAGCCGGACAGGCCGAGCGTGCCGTGGTCGGTGGTGTCGCCGGCGACCTCGTACGGCGTGCGGGTGTCGTAGGCGAGCGCGCCGGTGAGGTTGAAGCGCCCCTCGTTGAGCCGGTCGCGATACTGCGCGGTCAGCTGCGGGCCGGTGGCCGACGCGATCAGCGGCACGAAGGTCGCGTCAGAGGAGTCGTTGATCACCAGGTAGTAGGGCAGGGTGACGTAGGTGCCGAGGTTCTTGTCGTGCGGCGAGATGTTGGCCAGCAGGAAGCCGCTCTGCCGCTTCACCGAGGGATCGGGCACCGAGAAGTACGGCAGGTAGCCGACCGGGATGCCGAACATGTCCAGGTAGCTGTCCTCGTACTCGATGCGCTTGTGCTCGAGGTCCTGCGTCGCCGAGGCCGAGCGCAGCTGCCAGAACGGCGCCTGCTCGGGATGTGCGGCGCACAGCTTGCACGCGGTGTACACCGCGCGCGACATCTGGTTGATCTTGCCGTCGGTGCGGCGCGCGCCGTTGGCGGCGAGCTTGCCGTTCATCGCCAGCAGGGCGCGCATGTCGTCCATCACCGCCTGGCGCATGCCCTGGGTCAGCTCGGCGTACTGCGCGAACAGCACCTGGCCGTCCGGCTCGACCAGCACGACGTGGCCGGTGGCGGCGGCGACCCCGGTGGTGCGGTCGTAGGTGACCTTGTCGGCGCGCAGGATGTGGTCGTTCTGCCAGATCTCGACGTGGCCGGTCCAGGTGACCAGCGCCCGCTTGCTGTCGTACGAGACCGCGTCGGCCTGGAAGGTGACCGGCTCGTCGCGCGACAGCGGCGCGCCCTTGTTCGACAGGCCGGGCAGCGCCACCTGCGCCGACGCCGGCGTCGCGGTGCAGGCGACCGCCAGTGCAGCACCGAGTGCAGCGCCCAGTGCGGCACCGAGTGCGGCATCCGGCACCGGACCTCGGCAGGTGCGACGAAGCGCCCGCTCACGGAGGCTCGGCGGGAGCGTGGCGGGTGGGTGCGGATCAGGTCGGAACAGGCGGCCGCGCATCAGCCATCCTCCAGGTGAAGCAGCAGCGTGATGGCGAGCAGCAGTCCGGCCCCGGTCGGAGCCCAGGCCGCCATCACCGGAGGAAGCGCGCCGGACTGCCCGAACTGCTCGGCGATCTTGGAGACGGTGAACAGCGAGAAGCCGGCGAGCACGCCGCTGCCGATCATCCGCGCCACCCCGCCGCGACGCGCCGGTCGCATCGAGAAGCCGGCGGAGACCAGCGCCATCGTGCCGGCCAGCAGCGGCAGCGCCAGCAGCGTCTGGAAGTGCAGCTGGTGTCGGATCGCCGAGAAGCCCGAGCGCTCCAGCAGCCGGATGAAGCCGGGCAGGGTCCAGACCGAGAGCGTGTCGGGCGAGGCGAAGCTCTCCTGCACGCGGTGCACGGTCAGGTCGGTGGGCAGGCTCATGTCGCCGACCGAGACCGGCAGGTGGTCCGGCCTGACGGTGTGCGCGTCGCGCAGCCGCCACTGCCTGCGGCCGAGCCGGGCCGACGGCGCCTCGATGCGCAGCAGCAGGTGATCCGAGCCGTCGAGGCGGAACACGCTCACCCCGGACAGGTCGAGGGTGTCGTGGCGCATCTGCACCTGCCGCGCGTGCAGCATCGTCACCCCGTCCGGCACCAGCTGGCGATCCGCCTGGCGCAGCCAGAGCTGGCCGCCGGCGAGGTCCAGCGTGCCGCCGCTGCCGCTGCGCAGGTAGACGTTGTCGAGCGACTCCGCCTCCGCATACATCACCGAGGAGAGCGGGCTCAGCACCGTCGTCGCGAGCCCGCCGATCAGCAGCGCGCAGGCGAGCGGGGCGGCGAGGAACTGCCACGCCGAGATCCCGGCCGCGCGTGCCACGATCAGCTCAGAGGAGCGGGTCAGCCGCCAGAAGCAGACGATGCCGCCCAGCAGCACCGCGAACGGCAGGATCTCGATGCACGCGTAGGGCAGGCGCAGGGCGGCGATCTGCAGCGCCAGCGTGGCACCGACATCCGGACGGGTGGCGGCGCGGCGCAGCAGGTCGATGAAGTCGAACAGCGAGACCAGCCCGGTCAGGGCGGCGATCATCGCCAGCACCGCGAGGCTGAACTGGCGCGCCAGGTAGAGCGAGAGGGTGACGGCGACCGGCATCGTGCTAGCCGCGACGCACGGGACGGCGGCGCGGCCGCCGGCACGGTATGGCCACCCGCACCCGCTACGCCACCGAGGAGGAGTGCCGGGACCGCACGGGGGCGCGGGCGCCGCGCATGTCGCGCTGCTGCCATTGCGGGACGAACAGCATGCCGGCGCAGATCAGGCCGGGCAGGATCGCCTCCAGCCAGATCAGCGGGATCAGCGCCGGCCGGCGGGCGGCGACGTTCTGGATCACCAGGCCGACCGCGAGCAGCCCGACCACCACCAGCACCGCCACCAGCGGCCGGATCGTGCTGCCGTGACGGCTGAACGCGCCGGTCAGCACGCAGACCAGCGCCACCATGGCGAACGAGAACGCGGTCAGCGGCGCGGTCAGCCGGCGATGTGCCTCGACCAGCAGCTTGCCGCGGTCGCGCGCCGCCACGGTGCGCGGGTCGGGGTCGAGCAGCTCGCCCATCGACATCTCGGCGGAGTCGCGGAAGCGCTGCTGGTCCTTGTTCGACGGGCTCAGGTCGATGCTGTTGCGCGAGAAGGTGAGCACGTTGAGCCGACCGGTGGTGCGGTCGATCTCCTCGCGCGAGCCGTTGAACAGCAGCACGTGCGGCGGCCCGTCCGTCGCCACCAGCGCACCGCGCTCGGCGAGGATGGTGGCGCGCACGTTCTTCTGTCGGTCGTCCTCGACCAGGATGCCGTGCAGCAGCCCGTCCTGGTCGCGCGAGCGGACATAGACGGTGAGGTTGTCGGAGACCGGCGTGAACACGCCCTCCTGCAGCAGGAAGGCCGCCATCTTGTTGCGGATCTCGAACTCGTACTCGCGGAACGCGTGATAGCTGGTGGGCACGACGACCAGGTTGAGCACGTAGGAGAGCAGCACCGAGATCGCGGCACAGGCGAGCGCCGGTCGCGCGACCGAGGAGGGCGACAGGCCGGCCGCGCGCATCACCGTCAGCTCGCGGTCGCCGGACAGGCGCTGGTAGATGAACTGGATGACCACGAAGGTGGTGATGGGCAGGATGACGGCGACGAAGGAAGGGATCAGCAGGCCGGTGAGCTGCAGGAACACGCGCAGCGACAGGCCGCGATCGACCACCATGGCGACGAAGCGCAGCGACTGGGTCAGCCAGATCAGGGCGGCGAGCCCGGCCGTGGTGGCGAGCAGTGCCGCCAGCAGCTGGCGCAGCACATACCGGTCGAGCCTGGTGACGAACAGCGCGGTCATGCTCCTCTCTACCCTCACGCGCGCCTGGGCAAAAGGGCGCCGGCCGGCGCGACGCATCCCGGAGCGAGCCATTCCGGAGCGAGCCATCCCGGAGCGAGCCATCCCGGAGCGAGCCATCATTGTCTGACGACGACCTCGCCCATCATCTCCGCCTGCACGGACCTGTCTCCGACTGCCCCCTGACCGGCGGACGGGTCACGCTGCTGCCGAGCGGTGCGGACGCCATCCGCGCGATCCTGGACGCGATCGAGGCGGCGTCCGAGCATGTCCACCTCGAATACTACACCCTCGACGACGTCACCCTGGACGGCCGATCGCTGTTCGACCTGCTGGAGGCGAAGGCGCGATCGGGGATCGAGGTGGCGGTGATCTGGGACGCGGTCGGCTCGGGGGACACGCCGGACGCACAGTTCGACCGGCTGCAGGCGGCCGGGGTGCGCGTGCTCGAGTATCACTCGATCAACCCGCTGCGGCAGTACTTCAACATCAGCGTCAACGATCGCGACCACCGCAAGCTGACCGTGGTGGACGGCGTGGTCGGCATCCTCGGCGGGGTGAACCTCTCCAAGGTGTACGAGACGTCCGAGTGCGTCGGCCGCGGGCCGGATCCGCAGCACGCCTTCTGGATCGACTGCGCGGTGCACATCTCGGGCTCCGCGGTCGCGGAGATCCAGCATCTGTTCCTGCACACCTGGCGCGGCCTCGGCGGTGATGCGGCGTCGCTGCGCGGCGGCACGGAGCGCAACATCGCGGGGCCGCACTGCGGGGACGGCGAGTTGCTGCGCATCGACGGCAGCGCGCCGGGCGAGAAGCGGCCGCTGTTCAACGCCGCGATCGGTGCCGCGGTCGCCGGCGCGCAGCGGCGGATCCTGCTGGCGACCGGCTACTTCACGCCGACCGCGACGGAACAGGCCCTGCTCGCGGATGCCTGCCGTCGCGGCGTCGCGGTCGACCTGCTGCTCGCCGGCTACAGCGACGTGCCATCGGCGGTGCATGCGGCGCGCGCGACCTATGGCCGGCTGCTGCGCGCCGGGGCGCGGATCCACGAGGTGCATCGCGGCATGCTGCACGCCAAGGTCGCGACCATCGACGGTGTGTGGAGCGCCGTCGGATCGTCGAACCTCGACCGGCGCTCGATCTATTTCAACAACGAGATCGATGCGATCGTGCTCGGTCGGCACACCGCATCGGCGGTCGAGGCGATGCTGCGCGCGCACATCGACCGCTCGGTGCACGTGGCACTGCGCGACTGGCAGTGCCGTTCGCTGCGCGAGCGCATCGCCGAGAGGGTGGCGCGACTGTGGCAGCCGCTGATCTGATGCGGCGCGTACCGGCGCCCTCGCTGCGGGTGCGGCGCCGGCAGCGGGCGGCGCTGCTGCTGCTGGTGCTCAGCGGCGCCCTGAACTACGTCGACCGCGCCACGCTGGCGGTGGCCAACCCACTGGTGCGCCACGATCTCGGCATCAGCCTGCGCGGCATGGGGGTGCTGCTCTCGGCCTTCCTCTGGGCCTACGCCGTCGCCCAGCTTCCCGCCGGCGCGCTGGTCGACCGGCTCGGTGCGCGGCGCGTGCTGTCGGCCGGCATGGCGCTGTGGTCGGTGGCGCAGGTCCTCGGCGGCCTGGTGTTCGGCTACGGGGAGTTCTTCGCCGCCCGGCTGCTGCTGGGTGCGGGCGAGGCGCCGCAATCGCCGGCAAGTGCCCGCATCGTCCGGGACTGGTTCAACGTGCGCGGCCGCGGCACCGCGACCGGCATCTGGAACTGTTCGTCCACGCTCGGCTCGGCGATCGCGGTGCCGCTGGTGACGCTGCTGATGCTGCGGTTCGGCTGGCGCTGGATGTTCGCCTGCATGGGCCTCGCCGGCCTGCTGCTCGCCGCCGTGTTCTACCGCGTGCATCGCGATCCGGCCGAGAGCGCGCTGCTCCCCGCCGAGCGTGCCTATCTGGAGGAGGGCGGCGACGCCGGCGGCCCGGTGACGTGGCGGCAGTGGCGGCGGCTGTTCGCCTACCGCACCAGCTGGGGCATGATCGCCGGCTTCTTCGGCTGCATCTACGTGCTCTGGATCTACAACGCCTGGCTGCCGGGCTACCTGGAGCAGGACCGGCACATGAGCATCGCCCGCACCGGCTGGGTCGCGGCGATCCCGTTCCTGTTCGGCGTCGTCGGAAGCCTGGCGGGCGGCCGGCTGGTGGACTGGCTGGTGGCGCGCGGCGTCTCGCCGATCGACAGCCGCAAATATCCGATGGCGGCGGCGTTGCTGGGCACCGCATTGTTCACCGTGCTCGCCGCCGAGGTGCGCAGCAACGGTGTCGCGATCGGCTGCATCTCGATCTCGGTGTTCCTGATCTATGTCTCGACCGCCACCGCTTGGGCGATGGCGCCGGTCGCGGCAGCGGGAAACTGCACCGCCTCGCTGGGGGCGATGCAGAATTTCGGCGGCTATGTCGGGGGCGCCCTGGCGCCGACGGTGACCGGGATGCTCGGCCAGGCCACCGGCTCGTTCAAGTCGGCATTGCTGACCGGAGCCGCGATCGCCGCCCTCGCGGCGGTGGCCTACGCCGTGGTGATCGGGCAGGCGATCCCGCCGGAGCCGGTGGCGTCGCGGTCGGAGCCGAGCGGCTAGCCCTTGAGGTCGGCCGGCACGGTGCCGCCGTTCTCCTCCAGCTTGCGCATCACCTCGCCGTGCAGCCAGACGTTCATCGAGGCTGAGTCCGAGGTGTCGCCGCCGTAGTTCAGCTCGTGCGCGAGTTCGGTGCGCGACTTCAGGCTGCTGTCGAGATCCAGCAGCTTCATCAGGTCGACGATGGAGCTGCGCCAGTTCAGGCTCTGCGGGTTGTTCGCCGCGAGTGCGGTGAGCACCGCCTCGACGTCGACCGGGGCGGGTGCCGCCGCTCCCGGCGCGGCACCCACCGCAGCCGCCGCTACCGGTGTCGCCGCAGCCGGCGCGGTCGCTGCCGGTGCGGTCGCTGCCGGTGCGGTCGCAGCCGGTGTCTCCGAGGCCGAGGCATCCGCGGCCGGCGTCCCGGGCGCGGCGGCGGCGGCGGGATGGCTGAAGATCTTGGAGAGGATCGAGCCGAAGATGCTCATGCGACGGTTTCCTGATGTGAACGCTGCGGACGCGGCGCCGGCACCGCGCCGGCGCAGGATGCCATCGATCAGCATCGCCCCGGCCAGCGAGAAGGGCAGTACCAGCAGCAGGTTGTAGCGCGGCTGGTTCACCGCCACCACCGCGTTGAACAGCAGCAGGAACCACGCCGGCAGCGACAGCAGCAGCACCGCCGCCTGCCGCCGCCGCAGCGCGCGCAGCGTCGCCCAGGCGCTGACCGGCGCCAGCAGCAGGCCCCAGTAGTGGTCGACATAGAGGCCGCGCAGCGCCAGCGGGATCGTCGTCAGCAGGTGCGGCAGGGGCGCGGCGAGGAGGTAGTGCCGCACGACGTAGTGCAGGTGGTTCGGCCAGCCGCCGGAGGCGGCCAGGCTCTGGCGCAGCAGCGGCCCGGTGCCGATCGCGTAGAAGCTGTCCGGATGCTCGTCCCAGCCGAAGCGGTCGCAGGCGCCCCGTCCGGCGATCAGCCGGCCCAGCCCGCTGCCGTCCGGCAGCCAGCAGACGAAGCTCAGGCGGTACTCGAGCGGCGTCATCGCATCGAACGCGACGCGCTGGATCAGGGTGTGCGACGCGTAGCCGAAGCTCAGCGCCGCGCGGTGCAGCAGCAGCGCGTTGCGCAGCACCCACGGCAGCACCACCAGCCCCACGCCGGCGGCGCAGGCGGCGCCCGGCACGAGCGGCCGCGCGCGGCCGCGCAGCAGCGCCGCCGCCGCGGCCGCCGCGAGCCCGGCCCAGAGCAGATACAGCAGCGCCGGCCGGGCCAGCGCGCCCAGGCCGAGCACGACGCCGCAGCCGAACCACCAGGCGCCCCCCCGCCCGGCCGCGCCCGGTCCGGTGCGGCCGCGCTGCCAGGCTTCCAGCGCCAGCGCGCAGGCGGCGGCGGAGAGCAGCAGGCTGAGCGTCTCGGTCATCAGCGTGTTGACGAACCGCAGCAGCGACGGCGCCGTCAGCAGGGCGAGGCCGAGGCCGATCCAGCCGGCGCGCGCGGTGCCGCAGGCGCGTCCCACCGCGCCCCAGAGCAGCCAGTAGAACCCGCCCAGCATCAGGAACTGGGCGCCGCGCACGACCGGCGCCGCGCGCGGGCAGGCCGGATCGCGGCCGGCGGTGCGCTCGACGCAGGCGATGGCGCGTCGCAGCCCGGGGTCGAACCACGACGCGGCGGCCAGGAAGGCCGGGTAGAGCGGGGTGAAGCGCATCCCCGGCGGACGCGGCGGAACGCCGGGCCGGCCGGGACCGCCACCGGCATAGGAGAAGCCGTCGGTGAAGCGCCCGAACTGGCGCAGGTCGTAGGCGATGCCGAGATAGAAGCGCTGGTCGTAGCTGGAGAGCGGCGTCACCGGTGCGCCCGGCCACAGCATCGCCAGCACCACCAGGATCAGCGCTGGTGCCGCGAGGCGAGCGGGGAGGGCGGAGCGCACCGGCGGTCTGTAGGTCGGGCGCCGGCCGCGGTCCAGTGCGGGACTTTGCGCGATACGGGGCGCGCGTGACACGATGTTCCCGCCGTATCCGACGGGAGGAGAGATCGTCATGCCCCGTCGCCTGGGGGAGTCCGAACGGCTGCTCTGGGACGCGGTGACCCGGCAGATCCGCCCGCTGCGTGGCCGCCGGCCGCCGCCCGCCTCGCCGCCGCCCACCCCGCCGCCGCCGGCCCCGCCGCCACCTGGCTCGCCCGGCATCGTCCCGGCGGCCGGTGCCCTGCCCGCGGCCGCGTCACCGCCGCCGGTGCAGCGGACGATGCCGCACCCGGGGGCGGCGCGCCTGGTCGAGATCGGCACCCGCCAGCCGGGACTGGACGACACCAGCTGGCGCAGGCTCTCGAACGGCGGGCTGCGGCCGCAGCGCACGCTGGATCTGCACGGCCGCACCGCACAGAGCGCGTTCACCGCACTGCACGGCTTCCTGCTGCGCGCGCAGTCCGAGCAGCTGCGCTGCGTCGAGATCATCACCGGGGTCGGATCGGGCCAGGAGGGCGGCATCCTGCGACGCGAGCTGCCGTTCTGGCTGAGCCGTCAGGACCTGCGGCACCTGGTGCTCGCCGCGGTGCATCCGCATCCGGCCAACCAGGGTGCGGTGCGCGTGTTGCTGCGGCGCCGGAACCTGCCCGGGCGCTGATGCCTTTCGGTCGCGGCGCCACCGACGGCGCCAGGAGGATCCCGCGTGCGAACCCTGCGTGTGCTGCTCGGCGATCAGCTGTCAGACGGTCTCTCGGCACTCGACGGGCTCGATCGCGAGCGTGACCTGGTGCTGATGGCGGAGGTGCGCGGCGAGTGCACCTATGTCCGCCACCACAAGAAGAAGATCGTGCTGGTGCTGTCCGGGATGCGCCATTTCGCGCAGCGGCTGCGCGACCGCGGCGTGCAGGTGCGTTACGTGACGCTGGACGACCCGCTCAACACCCACTCGCTGCGCGGCGAGATGCTGCGCGCGGCGGCCGAGTTCCGGCCGGACCGCATCGTCGCCACCGAGGCCGGCGAGTGGCGGCTGCTGCAGGACATGTCAGGGTGGGGCGAGGCCAGTGGCCTGCCCACCGAGATCGCCGGCGACACGCGCTTCCTGTGCTCGCACCAGCAGTTCCGGCACTGGGCGGATGGTCGCCGCGAGCTGCGCATGGAGTTCTTCTACCGCGCGATGCGGCGCCGCCACGCGGTGCTGATGGAGGGCGAGACCCCCGCCGGCGGACGCTGGAACTTCGACAGCGAGAACCGCAAGCGCATGCCGGCGACGGTGCTTCCCCCTTCGCTGCCGCCGTTCGTGCCGGACGCGACGACGCGCGAGGTGATCGCGCTGGTCGGTCGCGAATTCGCCGATCATTTCGGTGACCTCGACGCCTTCGACCTGCCGGTGACGCACGAGCAGGCGGTGCTGGCGCTCGATCATTTCATCACCGAGCGGCTGGCGTCGTTCGGCGACTGGCAGGATTTCATGCGCGCCGGCGACCCGGTGCTGTTCCACGCGCTGATCTCGACCTCGCTCAACACCGGCCTGCTGGATCCGCTGCTGGCCTGCCGCGCCGCCGAGACGGCCTGGCGCGACGGCGTCGCACCGCTGAACGCGGTCGAGGGCTTCATCCGGCAGATCCTCGGCTGGCGCGAGTACGTGCGCGGCATCTACTGGCTGCGCATGCCGGAGTACGGGCAGCTGAACGCGCTGCAGGCGACGCGGCCGCTGCCCTGGCTGTACTGGTCCGGCGAGACCCGGATGAACTGCATGGCGCACGTGGTGGCCGACACCCGCGCGCACGCCTACGCGCACCACATCCAGCGCCTGATGATCGTCGGCAACTTCTCGCTGCTGGCCGGGCTCGATCCGGACCAGGTCGATGAGTGGTACCTGATCGTCTATGCCGACGCCTACCAGTGGGTGGAGATGCCCAACGTGCGCGGCATGGCGCTGTTCGCCGATGGCGGGGTGATGGCGTCCAAGCCGTACGCGGCGTCGGGCGCCTACATCAACCGGATGAGCGACTACTGTTCGGGCTGCGAATACGACGTGCGCGCGGCCACCGGTGCCGACGCCTGTCCGTTCAACTTCCTCTACTGGGACTTCATCGCCCGGCACAGCGAGCGGCTGGGCGGCAACCCACGCATGGCGATGCCGGTGCGCACGCTGGCGCGCATGGACCCGCAGCGCGTCGCCACGATGCGGGAGCAGGCCGCGAGCTTCCTCGACGCGATCGCCATCGACGGGCCCGTCTAGGGGGCTACCTGTCCACGCTCCCGGCGGCTGAGACGAACCGGGCCGCGCCCGAGAGGCAGACAAGATGGGTGTCCCGGCGGGCGGCAAGTCGGATCCGTGGTCCGGAGTAATAAGAAGATGATCGCAACGAGGATGTTCTCAATCTGAAACGGAAGTGGGTCGGTTAGCATTCCGATGATCCAGCGATCAACGGCCGGATGAAGCGGCTGCGAAAGGAAGGCTTTCGATGAAGCAGATCCCTTTGACGTTCGTGTTGCTAACGGGCACAGCGGCCGCGGCCTTCGCACAGAGCGTGATCAGCCCGCAGGATACCGTCAATGGCGTCCCCATCGGCACCATCGGCAGCGATGCGGTCGGGGCGCTGCAGACCGGAACGACCGCGCGGCAATCCGTCGCCGGGCTGTTGGATCTGCCGGCCGGATGGACGTCCAGCATCTACGATCCGGTCACCCCGACGACCAGCGGCGGTGCAAAGGCCGACTTCGCGGCCAACGACGGTACTAACTACATCGACATCAATGCCATGCGGCTCGGCGGCTTCCCGTCGACCTTGCCGGGAAATCCGGGCAACTACGCCGGCGGCGACGGCGCATTGCAGATCTTCGCGAACCCGGGCGGCTATTACGATCAGGGATCGATGCTCGACCTGACGATGAGCAATGCGGCCTGGAACGGCGCGCCCCGGGATCTGCGGCGGGGCAGATGGCGGCAATCCCTTCAACCCGACCGGCTGGATGGCCGCCAACAGCTGCGCCGACATGGTGCAGTTGTACGAGGAGGTCCGCAACACCAACCCGCGGATCGTGGTCGCATCTGCGAACACGCAGCAGACGATCACCTTCACGGCGAACACGATCGTGCTGACGCCCGCTCTCACCGACTTTCAACTCTCGCTGCTGCGTTCGCACCTCTGGATCGCGACCAATCTGCAGGATCCGGGGGTCAATCCTCAGCCGCCCGTCTCGACGGAGCAGCGCACCCTGTGGACACAGTTGGTCGGTTGGACCAGCAACCCGAGCGCTACCACGCTGAATGTTTATGATTTCGCCGTTCCGGGCCAGAACCGTCCGCTGAGCGGCGGCAGCACGGGAAACCCGATCGTGCTCGCCGCCACCAGCAGCAGCGGCGCGTCTCTCGTCGATACCACCGTCTTCGCCGGCCGCGGCACCGCCACCATCGCCATCGGCGTGCCGGGAAAGGTCTTCAATCAGAACTGGTACGACGAGTTCGACCCAGGCAACACGGACTCGCAGATCCGCCAGATCGCGGGACTGGAGATGGACGAGGTCGACAACAACGCCGATGCCACTCGGCCGGTGAACTGGACCGGTCTCACGATCGGGCACGCGAAGAATTATGGCGTGCCCGCGGATATCAACAGCTACCAGCTCAAGGTGGTCGGCGGTGGCGCCTTCAACTCGCTGGTGCAGCTCGGCGGCGCCACCGACGAGGGCCACCTGATCGACACCTTCGACCACACCACCGGTAAGCTCGGCGGCGTCTACACGCTGAACGATGCGGGCTTCCTGCCGGCCACCGCCGCCGGCCAGGAGCTGCTGGAGGAGCGCGCGCTGCTCGAGGGCACCACGTCGACCGCCAGTCGCTTTCGCGAAGTGCTCTATGGGCAACGGATGGTGGCGAACGGACAGGGCTGGCAGCAGGCCGAGCTCTGCCGTGCCGGCTTCGTGGACGGCGCGCCTTTCAGCACGGGCGGCACGCCGATGGCGTCGTACTGCTACAACCCGGTTTATAATGGCGCCTCCGTCCTCGGCGGCGTCGCGATCTCCGGCTCCGGGACGAACCCGGGGATCGTCGTCACCGGCGCCGGGACCACGATCCTGGCGCAGCCACGCGTCGAGGTTGCGCCGACCGGCCTGACCGGCGGCAACGACGGCCTCGTGATCGGCAACCAACCGACCGGCAGCGTGGCCGGGTTCGGCCTCTACGCAACCGCCGGGTACGGCAACAACCTGATGGAAATTCTGAACGGAGCCACGCCCGAGATGACGCTCTCCTCGACCGGCAGCCTTGCACTCGGCGTGAGTCTCGCTAGTGGCAGCAACGGCCTCACGGTGGGCACCCTGCCGAGCGGCCACGTGACCGGCTTTGGCCTCTATGCCGCTGCCGGTTACGGCAACAACCTGATGGAGATCCTGAACGGAGCGACATCCGAGATGACGCTCTCCTCGACGGGCGGCCTGACCCTCAATGGCGGGCTGATCGCCGGCACCGTCCAGGCGTCGGGCGGCCTGATCGCGGCCGCCACCGGCGCCCTGACCTTGGCCGCGTCGAGTTGCGGCACGACGATCAACGACAGCGGATCGACCGCTCACACTTTTACCATTCCTTACGCGAGCTTGCCGATCGGCTGCACGATCGGCGTCGTCCAGGGCGGCAGCGGCAAGATCACCGTCGTCGGTGCCACCAGTCCTTCGAACGAGGTGATTGAAGCCTACAGCGGTGCCAGCATTTCAGCCGGCCAGTACGCGACCTTGACGATCAAGGTGCTCTCCAGCGCGACGGCGGTCGTGACGACGGGCCTGCCGTAAGGCGGCGTCAGCCTCGCTCGCGCCGAGACGAGGCAGAGGTCGTATCGACTGCGGGACCTATCCGGCGCCGCTCGGCCACCGGCGATTGCATCGGCCGGTCGGCTCGCTAGGCTGCCGGTCGGACCGGAGGACGGGCCGCGCCACCCTGCAGCGGAGCAGCGATGACATCCGCGGCCCTTCCCGACTCCGCCGTTCCCCGCGCGCTGCGATCCAGGCAGATCGCCGCGGTCGCGGCCGGCAACGCGCTCGAGTTCTACGACTTCGTCACCTACGCCTTCTTCGCGGTGCAGATCGGCCGGAGCTTCTTTCCGTCGCACGCGGCGAATGCCAGCCTGCTGGCGTCGCTCGCGACCTTCGGCGCCGGCTTCCTGACCCGGCCGCTGGGCGCGTTCGTGATCGGCCGGATGGGCGACCGGCGCGGTCGCAAGCCGGCGATGCTGCTGTCCTTCGGCCTGATCGGCATCGCCGTCATCGGGCTGGCGCTGACGCCCTCCTACGCCCGCATCGGCACGCTGGCGCCGGTGCTGGCGGTCGGCTTCCGCATGCTGCAGGGGTTCGCGCTCGGCGGCGAGGTCGGGCCGAGCACGGCGTTCCTGATCGAGGCGGCGCCGCCGCTGCGGCGCGGGCTCTACACCTCGTTCCAGGCGATGAGTGCCGATCTCGCGGTGCTGGCGGCGGGGCTGGTCGGGGTGGTGCTGTCGAGCCTCATGGACGCCGCCGCCCTCGATGCCTGGGGCTGGCGCGTCGCACTGCTGCTCGGTGCCGCGATCGTCCCGTTCGGCCTGATGCTGCGGCGCTCGCTCGACGAGACGCTGCACCGTCCCGAGGAGCCTGCCGCGCCGGGCCGGCCGCGCAGCCTCGTCCGCATCGTCGTGCTCGGCCTCGCCATGCTGGCCGGCGCCACCACCAGCAACTACCTCCTCGACTACCTGACGACCTACGCCGCCACCACGCTCGCCATGCCGACGCGGCTCGCCTTCGGCGCCACCGTGGCGGTCGGGCTGTGCAGCGTCGTCACCGATCCGCTCGGCGGCTGGCTGTCGGACCGGGTGGGGCGCAAGCCGGTGCTGATCCTGCCCGCCTGCGTGATGCTGATCGCGGTGTTCCCGTGCTTCTGGCTGCTCGACTACGCCCGCACGCCGCTGGCGCTGTATGCGGTGACGGCGCTGCTGGCGGCGACGTCGAACCTGTCGGGCGTCTCGGTGACCGTCGTCATCACCGAGAGCCTGCCGAAGGGCGCGCGGTCCGGCGGGCTCGGGATGATCTATGCCTGCGCGATCTCGCTGTTCGGCGGCTCGGCGCAGTTCATGGTCGCCTGGCTGATCATGGCGACCGGCAACCCGCTCGCCGCCGCCTGGTACATGACCGGCGGCGTCGTGCTCGGCCTGGCGGCGGCGCTGCAACTGCGCGAGACGGCGCCGGTGCGGGTCGGCGTCGAGCCGGCATGAGGCTCGGGCCGGACAAGCTCAGGCGGGGCGCCAGTCCGAGTGCCCGGCGATCCAGCGGCGCAGCGTCAGCAGGGTATTCTCGTCGGCGACCACCGCCGACAGCGCGGTGACGCAGTCCGGTGCCGGAAGCGGGCTGAGTTGTGCCGAGCGCACCGCGCCGGCCAGCGCCGGATCGGCGATCGCCCGGCTGCAGGCGCCGCGCCAGCGCGCCACCAGGGCGGCCGGGGTCAGCGGCTGCAGCACCAGCGCCGCATCCAGCCGCGCCGCCGCCGCGGTCGCCTTCCAGGCCTCGAACAGCGGTCCGTCCGGCGCCCGGCCGATGCTCGCGCGATACAGCTCCGGCAGCGTCGGCACGTCCGGCAGCGCCGGGTCGCGTGCCGCCGCCAGGGCATCGGCGCCGAAGCAGAAGATCGGCCGCAGCCGCTGGCTCGACAGGGCGGCCGCACGCTGCGGCACGCCGCCGCCGGTCAGCACGATCGCATCGACCCGCCCGTCTTCCAGGGCGGCGCGCGCGTCGGCGGGATCGGACAGGCCGAACACCGGTGCCGGCGCATAGCCCAGCAGGGTCAGCCCGAGCAGGGCGGCCAGCTCCGGGCCGTTCGGCGTCGAGGCGGCGACCCGCATCGTCGCCGGCTGCGGGCCGGTGCGCCCGAGCACGACGACGGAGCCGAAGCTGGTCAGCGCCGGCACCCAGCGCCCGGCATCGAAATGCACCCGCGGATCGCCGGCGAGCCAGGCGATCGCGGCCGCACCCGGCACCAGCAGGGCGGTGGAGCCGTCCGGATTGCTCAGCGCCTCGAAGGCGTTGGCGCCGGTCACGCCGTCGCGGCCGCCGACCGCCGAGACCGCGAGCCCGTCGCCCGGATGCAGCGCCTCGGCGAGCGGCCCGGCCAGCAGCCCGGCCCAGTGGCCGGTCGCGGTGTCGGCCGGACCCGCCACCATCATCGCGGCGTCGGTCAGGTCGGGGGCGGAGACGCCCAGCCTGCGTCCGGTGAGCGTGGAGCCGGCCGGGCGGTGCTCGGCCTGGGCTGCACGGGCGGCGAGCGCGGAGGCACCCAGGCCGCAGGCGAGACGCAGGATGGATCGCCGTCGCAGAACGGGTGCTGCCGTCATCTCGGTCGCCTCGTCGCCGGCGACGTCCGGCGCCGATCCTGGCGCAGGTCCGCTGCCGCTGATTCTCGCGTCATGATACAGCGAATTCCCCGCGACCCAAACAGGCGGTCGCGCCGGGCCCCGGAACCCCCCGCGCCGGCTCCGATCAGGGCCAGCGCACCTCCGGCGGCAGGCTCATCAGGATCGCCTCGACGTTGCCGCCGGTGCGCAGCCCGAACAGGGTGCCGCGGTCGTGGATCAGGTTGAACTCGACGTAGCGGCCGCGCCGCACCAGCTGCTGCTCGCGCTGCGCCGCGGTCCAGGGCTCGTGCATGCGCGCGCGCACCAGCCGCGGATAGACCGACAGGAAGGCGAGGCCGACGTCGCGGGTGAAGGCGAAGTCGGCCTCGGCGGCGCCGGTGTCGAGATGGTCGAAGAAGATGCCGCCGAGACCGCGCGGCTCGTTGCGATGCGGCAGGAAGAAGTAGCGGTCGCACCAGGCCTTGAAGCGCGGGTAGTACTCCGGGTCGTGGCGGTCGCAGGCTCGCCGGAGGGCCTCGTGGAACTGCGACGCGTCGTCGGCGGCCTCGGGGCTGGCGGGGAACATCGGCGTGAGGTCGCCGCCGCCGCCGAACCAGCCGCGCGTGGTGACCAGCATGCGCGTGTTGAAGTGCGCCGCCGGCACCAGCGGGCTGCGCGGGTGCGCCACCAGGCTGATGCCCGACGCCCAGAAGTGCGGATCCTCCGCCGCACCCGGGATCGAGCCGCGGAACTCCGGGCTGAACTCCCCCTGCACCGTCGAGACGTTGACGCCGACCTTCTCCAGCACCCGTCCGCGCATCAGGCTGATCACGCCGCCCCCGCCATCCGGGATGCCATCCGCACCGCCGTCCACGCCGCGGTTCGGGACCTCGGCGGCCGGGCGCGTCCAGGGCGTGCGCTCGAAGCGTCCGGCGGGCCGCGTCGTGTCGGCGGACTCGCGCTCGATCGCCTCGAAGGCGGCGCAGAGCTGGTCGCGCAGCGCCTCGAACCAGTGCCGCGCCGCGTCGCGCAGGTCATCGTGGGCGGGGCGGGCGGCGTCGGCTGGGCTGGCTGCGTCCATGGCACGCAGTCATAGACGAGCCGGCACCGATAGACGAGCGGGCGGGCTGTTGCAGCCCCTCCGCCCCCTCCCTAGAGTGCCCGCGCGGAGACGATCTTCCACGAGGTCCGACCCCTGGCGTCCGCGCGGGCGCTACCACGCCGGGATTAAGCAGGTCGGGGTGACCAGGTCGGCCGCACCGCCGGCGGTCCGCCTCGGCGCCCGGTCCACGCAACAGGCTGAAGGACCCCTTGATGGCTGGCCCGCTCCACGGCGATGCATCTCCGCCTCCTGCACCGGGCGCAGCGCCGCTCGCCTCCCGACGCGCCGGCATGCGCGACCCCGCCGGTCTCACCGAAGCGCCCGGCCTCACCAGTCCTTTCGCCCGCTGGATCGACCAGCGCCTGCCGATCATCTCCGGCTTCCGGCGCGAGTACGTCGACTACCCGACGCCGCGCAACCTCAACTACCTGTGGAACTTCGGCGCCTTCGCGACCATCGCGCTGCTCGCACTCACGCTGAGCGGCATCTTCCTGTCGATCAACTACACCGCGACCGGTGCCGCCGCCTTCGCCAGCGTCGAGGCGATCGACCGCCAGGTGAGCAGCGGCTGGATCATCCGCTCCATCCACATGGCGGGCGTCAGCCTGTTCTTCGTGGCACTCTACGTGCACACCTTCCGCTCGCTCTATTACGGCTCATACAAGGCGCCGCGCGAGCTGCTCTGGCTGACCGGCATGCTGCTGCTGGTGATGGTGATGGTGACCGCCTTCGCCGGCTACGTGCTGCCCTGGGGCCAGATGAGCTACTGGGGTGCCGTCGTGCTCACCAACGCGGTCTCCGCCCTGCCGGGCTTCGGCCACGGGCTGGCGACCTGGCTGCAGGGCGGCAGCGGGCTCGGCGATGCCGCCCTGCACCGCTTCTACGTGCTGCATTTCGTGCTCGGCTTCCTGATCATCGGCGCGGTGGTGCTGCACGTGGTCGCACTGCACGTGACCGGGTCGAACAACCCGCTCGGCATCGAGGTCAAGGGCCCGCAGGACACGCTGCCGTTCCACCCGTACTACACCTCGAAGGACGGGCTCGGGCTGTGCGTGTTCCTGATCGCCTTCGCGCTGCTGGTGTTCTACCTGCCGGGCTGGCTGACCCAGACCGACAACTACGTCGAGGCCAACCCGTTCTCGACGCCGTCCGACATCATACCGGAATGGTACCTGGCGCCGTTCTTCGCCATCCTGCGCGCGGTGCCGTCGCAGCTCGGCGGCGTGCTGCTCGCCGGCGGCTCGGTGCTGATGCTGTTCGCGGTGCCGTGGCTCGACACCTCGCCGGTGCGCAGCGCCCGCTTCCGGCCGATCTACCGCAGGCTGATGGTGCTGCTGGTGCTCGCCTTCCTGGTGCTGCTGGTGGCCGGGCTGAACCGGCCGCAGGGGCTGTGGCTGGCGCTGTCGCGGCTGGCGACGCTGTACTGGTTCGCGCATTTCCTGGTGCTGATGCCGCTGCTCGGCAGCGTCGAGCGGACGCTGCCGCTGCCGGAGAGCATCGGCCGGCCGGTGCTGCCGCAGCGCCCGACCGTCGGCGGCGGCTACGGCCCAGCACGCGCCGCCGCGACCGCGATGGAGCATCGCTGATGCGCGGGCTCCCGCTCGCCGGCGCGTGCCTGTCGGCCTCCGTGCTCGGCCTCGCGGCCACGGCACGGGCGCAGACCCTGCAGGCGCTGCCGATCCCCGGGCAGCACTGGAGCTTCCAGGGCGCGTTCGGCAGCTTCGACCTGGCCAGCGCGCAGCGCGGCTACGCGGTGTACAGCCAGGTCTGCGCGTCGTGCCACTCGATGAAGCAGGTCACCTTCCGCGACCTGTCCGGGCTTGGGCTCGACGACGACCAGATCCAGGACATTGCCTCCGGCCAGCCGGTGCCGGGCGGCACCGACGCGCAGGGCCGCGTCGTGCTGCGCGCGGCGACGCCGGACGATCACTTCCGTGCACCGTATCCGAACGACGCCGCCGCGCGGGCGGCGAACAGCGGCATCGCGCCGCCGGACCAGTCGCGGCTCGCGCTCACCATCCCCGGCGGCCCGAGCTTCATCCAGGCGTACCTGACCGGCTTCCGCGACACCCCGCCCAATGTCACCCTGGCCGCGGGCATGCACTACAACGACTACGTGCCCGGCAACGCGGTGGCGATGCCCGACGTACTCGAGGACGCGCATGTCAGGTACGCCGACGGCACCAAGCCGACCAAGCTGCAGATGGCGCACGATGTCAGCACGTACCTGGCCTGGACGGCGCAGCCGCACCTGGAGGAACGTCGACGCATGGGGGTGCGGGTGGTGATCTACCTCGCCGCGCTGCTCGGGCTGGTGTTCGTGGTCAAGCGCAAGGTCTGGGCCGATGTCCGCTCCTGAAGCCGGCCCGGAGGCTGAGATCCAGCCGGTGATCGGCCTGATCGGCGGCTCGGGCCTCTACGATATCGCGGGCCTCGAGGACAAGGTCTGGCGCGAGGTCGAGACACCGTGGGGCCAGCCCTCGGACGCGCTGCTGTTCGGCCGGCTTGGCGAGGTGCGCTGCGTGTTCCTGCCGCGCCACGGCCGCGGCCACCGCATCCCGCCGAGCCGGGTGAACTACCGCGCCAACATCGACGCGCTGAAGCGCTCGGGGGTGACTGACGTGGTGTCGCTATCGGCCGTCGGATCGCTCAAGGAGGAGCTGCCGCCGGGGCAGTTCGTGATCATCGACCAGTTCATCGACCGCTCGTTCGCGCGCGAGAAGAGCTTCTTCGACAGCGGCATGGTGGCGCACGTCTCGATGGCCGACCCGCTCTGCCCGCGGCTCGGTGACGCGCTGGAGGCCGAGGCGCTGGCGCTCGGCCTGCCGGTGACGCGCGGCGGCACGTACCTGGTGATGGAGGGGCCGCAGTTCTCCAGCCGTGCCGAGAGCCTGCTGTATCGCTCATGGGGCTGCGCGGTGGTCGGCATGACCAACATGCCCGAGGCCAAGCTCGCCCGCGAGGCCGAGCTCTGCTACGCCACCGTCGCCATGGTCACCGACTATGATTGCTGGCATCCGGGCCATGACAGCGTCACCGTCGACGCGGTGGTGCAGGTGATGCAGTCCAATGCCGAGCGTGCGCGCAGCCTGGTGGCCGGCGTGATCCCCCGCCTCGGCCAGCGTCGCGGCCCGTGCCCCGCCGGCTGCGACCGCGCACTCGATCACGCCCTGATCACATCGCCCGGCGCCCGCGACCCCGCGGTGCTGGCGCGGCTCGACGCGGTCGCCGGGCGGGTGCTCCGCGCCGGCTGACCGAGCAGGCGGCGGTCAGATCCGGCCCATCACCAGCAGGATGATCACCACGATCAGCACCAGACCCAATCCGCCGGATGGGAAGTAGCCCCAGCCGCCGCTATAGCCCCAGGTCGGCAGTGCGCCGACCAGGAGCAGGATCAGGATGACCAGCAGGATCGTTCCGAGCATGCGACGCATCTCCGTCAGGTTGCAGCCAAATTGCGCTGGCGAACATAACGATAACAGTTACGATCGGTTCATGATCGGGCTGGCGCAAAATCGCGCGGCAGCCGCGCCCCAAGCGCCGGGCT
The DNA here is from genome assembly GCA_964242335.1 of uncultured Acetobacteraceae bacterium. Classification (GTDB taxonomy): domain Bacteria; phylum Pseudomonadota; class Alphaproteobacteria; order Acetobacterales; family Acetobacteraceae; genus Lichenicoccus. The sequence goes on from CAXTAY010000031.1 coordinate 44,092, forward strand.
CGCGGTGCCGGGCTCGCGGCGCCGAGCTCGCGGCGCGCCCCTCAGAGATTATGCTGCAGGAAGGTCAGGCTGCGCTCCTGGGCAAGGGCCGCCGAGCGAGCCTCGTAGCTGCCGCGTTCGGAGCAGCCGAAGCCGTGACCCGCACCCTCGTAGACGAAGATCTCCACGCCCGGCTGGGCCGCGCGGATCGCCTCGACGTCGGACAGCGGGATGTGGTCGTCCTCTGCGCCGAAATGCAGCTGCACCGGGCAGTTCGGCACCGCGTCCTTCATCGCCGCAATGCCGCCGCCATACCAGCCCACCGCGGCCTTGAAGCGATGGGTGCGGGTCGCCGACGCCCAGGCCAGGGCGCCGCCCCAGCAATAGCCGATGATGCCGACGGTCTCGCGCCCGAGCGCCTCGGCGGCGGCGAGGATGTCGGCGAGCGTGTCCTCCGGCTTGATCTTCTGGTAGAGCCCGACGCCGCGCTGCATGTCGGCACCCTCGTAGCCCATCTCGACGCCGCGCTCGACGCGGTCGAACAGCGCCGGTGCGACGACGTGGTAGCCGGCATCGGCGAAGCCGTCGCAGACGCTGCGGATGTGGTGGTTCACCCCGAAGATCTCCTGGACCACCACCAGCGCGCGCGGGCTGTCCGGCAGGCCGGCCTCGTAGGCGGAGAGGCCGTGGCCGTCGGTCGCGGTGAGGGTGATGATCTTGCCCATGCTGCTCGTCCTTGGAAGCGGAATGCGGCAGGATGAAGCGATGGGCGAGATCGTCAACCTCAACCGGGTGAAGAAACGCCGTGCCCGCGAGCACGACGCGGCGCTGGCCGGGGAGAACCGCGTCCGCTTCGGCCGCACCGGTGCCGCCAAGCTGAATGACCGGCGGGCGGAGGCGGCGCGCCGCGCGCTACTGGACGGCGCGCGCCGCGAGGCGGCGCCGGACGATCCGCTAGGGCCGGAGTAGGGTGGGCGAGGGCCTCGCCCTTGACCCACCGGGGCCGAGGCCCCGGACCCCGATCCAAGTGACCTACTGCAGCGTCAGCACCGTGCGCGGAGTGCGGATCGCGGGGGGCCGGATCAGGGTCAGCGAGCCGACACGGACGGAATGCAGCCGCCCCTCGATCTCCTTGCGCCAGAACTCCAGGAACTTGTGCAGCGTCGGGTAGGCCGGCGCGATATCGAGCTCCTGCCAGATGTAGGACTGCAGCATCGCCGGATGGTCCGGCAGGTGGTAGAGGATCTCCGCCGTGGTCAGGCGGTAGTCCTTGAGCTGCAGCGACAGGGTCATGAGCGTCTCCGACGCGATGGCGAAGCTTTCGTGACGACACCCGATCCTGGCCTGTCCCGGTGCTGGTTCGCAACAAGAAACTCCTGTTCGATCAAGCACTTGGCACTCACCACCCTGGAGTGCTGCCGAAGGCTTGACGGCACCGCCGGCTGAGCCTAAACCGCCTTCCTGGCGACCTTGGCACTCAGTGCCTCGGAGTGCCAGCAACCGGCGGCGTCGCTTCCTGTGAGGACGTCGCCTCGATCGAGGAGCGATCCGAAATGGCGAGTTTCCGTCCCCTGCACGACCGGGTCGTGGTCCGCCGGCTGACCGGCGAAGAGAAGACCGCGGGCGGCATCATCATCCCCGACACCGCCAAG
>CAXTAY010000032.1:0-38048 GCA_964242335.1 uncultured Acetobacteraceae bacterium
TTACCGCCGTGAGAGGGCGGTGTCCTAGGCCTCTAGACGAACAGGACATGGCCGGGGGTGCTCTTAGAGCAGACCCGCCAGCGGTGCAAGCCGGCTGTCCGGGCTCGGTGCGGCTCAGCGTCCGCCCACGGGATCGAGCGTGAGGCGGCCCACCAGGCGGCCGGCGGCGACGTCGCACAGCAGCAGCCGATCCGCCCTGCCGCCTCCCGACAGGATCACCGCCAGCACCGTGTCGGACTGGCGAACCACCGAGGCGATGCGCGTGCCCGGCGGCTGATCCAGCGTCAGCTGTCGAATGGCCGCGTCCGGGAGCAGCCGGGCGGTCGCGGCAGGGCCGGGCGGCACCCGCATCGCGCGCCGCGCGACGGTGCCGATCAGCACCGCGGTGCCGAGCAGGATCATCACCCCCATCACGATCACCGCCGCCAGCAACGCCTTCATGCCGCGCGTCTGCATCCCGAGCCGCTCCCTCTCATCCACCGCTCGTCGGCCTTCTCCCCATCCTGCTTCTCCGCTAAGCCGACGCCATGGCCGATCCCCCGACCGGGCCCGCGCCCCCGTTCCAGCTCGTCGCGACTCCGGATCAGGCCGGGCAGCGCACCGACCGGTTCCTCGCCGGGAGCATCGGCACGGTCTCACGCTCGCGCGTCAAGGCCCTGATCGAAGGCGGGCACGTGCTGCGCGACGGCGCGGTGCTGCGCGATGCCGCCGATCCGGTGCGTGCCGGCATGCTGTTCAGGGTCGCGGCACCCGAGCCGGTGGCCGCCCGTCCGCGGCCGCAGACGATCGCGCTCGCGATCCTGCACGAGGATGACGACCTGATCGTGCTCGACAAGCCGCCCGGCCTCGTGGTGCATCCGGCGCCGGGCAACGAGGACGGGACACTGGTCAACGCCCTGCTCGCGCATTGCGGCGATACGCTGCCCGGCATCGGCGGCGAACGCCGGCCGGGGATCGTGCACAGGCTCGACAAGGACACCTCCGGCCTGATGGTGGTGGCGAAGACCGAGGCGGCGCTGGCCGCGCTGTCGGCGGATTTTGCCGCCCGCCGGATCGAGCGCGCCTATCTCGCGCTGTGCTGGGGCATGCTGTCGCCGGCGGCGGGGGAACTCGAGGGCGCGATCGGCCGCGACCCGCGCGACCGCAAGCGCATGGCGGTGGTGACGCACGGCGGCAAGGCGGCGCTGACCCGCTACCGCACGCTGCAGGTGGCACACGGTGCGGCCAGCCTGATCGAGTGCCGGCTAGCCACCGGGCGCACCCACCAGATCCGCGTCCACCTGTCGCAGCGCGGCCACGCCCTGCTCGGCGATCCAGTGTACCTGCGTCGCACCCCGGCCGCCGCGCGTCTGCTTGCGGAGCCGGCACGGCGGACGGCGCTGGGGTTTCCGCGCCAGGCGCTGCACGCCGCGAGCCTCGGCTTCGTCCATCCGCGCGACGGACGGACGCTCCGCTTCGAGACGCCGCCGCCCGCGGATTTCAATGCGTTGCTGTCATGCATTACCAAGAGTTCAGGTGGCTGAGCCCAGCTTCATCTTGACCGGACCGCAGCGGTCCGGTATGAACACGGCTATTCCGACGGGGGCGCCCGCCGGTCTGGACGTCCTGAGAGTTCTTGCCTGATCCGGAGGAAGTCTCGGGGACGTGATGTCCTCACCCGCGCCCAACCTGACCGGATGTGGAACCCGTTCTCGACCGCGCCGTATGGGCCTCGAGGGTTCGCTGAAGTTCAGACGAAAGGAGCCTTACCGTGGCCTCTGCCGTCCTTAATGTTGGTCCTGAGGGTAATCTCTCCAGATACCTGCAGGAAATACGCAAGTTTCCCATGCTCGCCCCGGAAGAGGAACTCAGCCTCTCCAAGCGCTGGCGCGATCACGAGGACAGTGCCGCCGCGCACAAGCTGGTGACGTCTCATCTGCGCCTCGTTGCGAAGATTGCAATGGGTTATCGCGGCTATGGCCTGCCGATCAGCGAGCTGATCAGCGAGGGCAATGTCGGGATGATGCAGGCGGTCAAGCGGTTCGATCCGGACCGCGGCTTCCGCCTCGCGACCTACGCCATGTGGTGGATCCGTGCGGCGATCCAGGAGTACATCCTGCACAGCTGGTCGCTGGTCAAGATGGGCACCACGGCGGCGCAGAAGAAGCTGTTCTTCAACCTGCGCCGGTTGAAGGGTCAGATGCAGGCGATCGAGGACGGCGACCTCCGGCCCGAGCAGGTCGGGCAGATCGCCCGCTCGCTGTCGGTGTCCGAGCAGGACGTGGTTAACATGAACCGTCGCCTGGCCGCGCCCGACCACAGCCTGAATGCACCGGTCCGCGCCGACAGCGAGGGCGAGTGGCAGGACTGGCTGGTCGATGACAGCGACAGCCAGGAGACGATGCTCGCCGAGCACGAGGAGTTCTCCGGTCGCAAGGCCCTGCTCGGTGAGGCGCTGCACACGCTGAACCAGCGCGAGCGGCATATCCTGGTCGAGCGTCGCCTGAAGGAAGAGCCGGCGACCCTGGAGGACCTGTCGCAGGTATACAACATCTCGCGTGAACGGGTGCGGCAGATCGAGGTGCGCGCCTTCGAGAAGGTACAGAAGGCGATGAAGTCGCAGATCACGACGCGGCGTCTGGGAGAAGCAGCCGCCGCCTGAGGCTCGCGGCCCGGCGCAAGTCGCCGGGTTGCGGCCGTGTCGGACGATCGGGCGTCGCTTCCCGTCTTCCCGGACCGACCAGTCAGGCCGGCCCGATTTCCCACTCCGCTCGCACCGCCAGCAGCTCGGCCTCGAGCGCCTTGTTGCGTGCGGCCAGCTGCATCCTCGTCAGCAGGGTGGCGCACAGCCCGCACATCTCATCGAGCAGCCAGCCGCATCCGGTCGCGGTCCACGCCAGCAGGATGATGGAGGGATGCGTCAGCAGCTCCATTGCGGTGGCCAGCTCGTGGCCCATCGACAGGAAGGCCCGGAGCGGATCGACGGCACCGGCGGCGCAGAACAACGTCACCGTCCGGGTGAGCGTGCGCCGCGGCGTGACGTCGGCCACCAGCACCAGCAGCACCGGTGCCGCGAGCGCGATCAGCAGCAGCGCGGCGCCGGGCGAGACCATGAGCAGCATGCCGCCCAGCATGCCGTGCCACCACTTCCAGCCCGCGTTCGGCGCCGGCAGCGTCGATGCTCTCGCGGCGCGGGCCATCAGACCAGCAGCTCGTAGAGCAGCACCGCCGTGACGCAGAGCAGGCCGATCGCAGAGGCGGTGTCACGTGCCGCCTGCCGGCCCGATCTGAGTCGCTCCGCGGAGGTGCGGTCCTGCTCGGCGAGAGAGGCCACGATCCGGCCTGCCTGCGCGATCGCCTGCTCCCGGACCGCCTCGTCCTGACGCCGCGCGCCGCCGTCGCAGAGAAGACCGGCCATGCCGGCGAGGTCGCCTGACGCCGCCAGCCCGCGCAGCGCCTCCAGGCGTTGCTGCCTGCGGCTCAGGCCGGGCCAGTCGGCGAGCTTCGGTTCCAGGCGCGGCAGCAGGCGGGCCGCGAGCCGTGCGAGCGAGGCGTGCTTCAGCTGCACCTGGCAGCGCGCCAGGATCGACAGCTCGCGCATCGCCGGGTCGGGATCGTCGCCGACGGGCTCCTGCGCCCCCGCCGCCTCGTCCATGCGCGAGTCCAGGAACGCCAGCATGTGCGGATCGAGCAGCGGCTTCGCCGTGGCGGCCGGTGCGAGACGCTCCAGCGCCTCGATCACCGCCGCGGGATCGATGGCGAGCTCTGCCGCGAGCTGCGGCGAGGCGCAGGGCAGATAGGGGTTGAGGGCGTAGGAGACCCGCAGCAGTGCCGCGTGCGCGTCGTCCTGCTCGGCGCGACGCAGCAGTCGCGGCGGCACGTTGGGCCCCTCCGGATCCGGGCGTCCGGCGCGCTGCCAGCGCCAGCGGCTCGCGGCACCCCGCACCAGCAGCGCGTCGACCAGCGAGCCCGCTTCGTTCAGATCGCCTCCCGGCGGCTGCAGCACGGTGCCGGCCAGCAGCGGACCCAGCCCGTCCGGCCAGAGCCAGGTGCCGCGCCAGAACAGCGGCGCCAGCGGATCGAGCAGCGCGATCAGGCGCATCAGGCAGAGATCGTCGGCATAGCCGGCCTGGCCGGCCGCGCCGCGCCCGGATATCTGCGGACCCGCGGACGGCATATCGCGGCGCAGCTCCTCGATCTCGACCGCCGCCGCCGGATCTTCCAGCGCCCGACGCAGCCAGTGCTCCATCGCGGCCTGCCTGAGCAGCAGCATCGCCTCCGCCGGCCGCTCGGAACACAGGAGCGCCAGGGTGCGCCGGTTCCAGGCGGTCCGCTCGCCGAGCGCGATCGGCCGCGTGGCGCGCAGCACCGTGCGCTGGCCGCCGCGTCGCGCGTGGATGCCCTCGAGGTTCGCGAGTGACGCCGGGGTCGGTCGGGCGAGCGGATCGTCCGACAGCATCGCGCGCAGGATCTCCTCGAAGCCGCGCTGCATCCGCATCTGTCCGGCGAGTGCCGCGTAGCTGCCATGTTCGAGCTTGAGCTGCAGGATCTCGCGCGCCTCGAGGCCGGCCAGCGGCACCTCGCCGGCGAGCAGCGTCAGCAGCAGCACGCCGAGGGCATAGACGTCGTCGGCGATGCTGCCGTCGCCGCGAGCGGCGGGGGCGCACAGCGCGCTGTACGGCGGCTCGAACGACACCGGCTGGTGCATCGCCGGCGGCGCGCCCCAGCACGGACCCAGCACCACCGCCTTGCCGCCGGCCGCCACGAACAGGTTGTCCGGCCGGATCGCTCGGTGCGTCAGCCCGAGCATCTGCAGGTGGTCGAGCGCCTGGGCCGCCGGACGCAGCACGTGGGTCAGCAGACCGTTCCCGCTCCAGGGAGCCGCCCGCGAGGCGAGCGAGGGGCCCGGCGGCGCCGCGGTGACGATCCAGTAGGCGGATCCGGCGGCGCCGTGCGCGAGCGGCGATAACAGCGCGTCGTGGTGGGCGGCCTGGTAGCTGTTCAGCCTGGCGCGCGGCGGTGCCGCGGCGGCCGGGCGCAGCGCCACCACCGCGCCGGCGACCCCGCGCCGGTCCTCCGCCTGGAAGCAGGCGAGGCCGGCCAGATCGGCGAGCCGAGCATCGGGCTGGATCAGGAAACGCTCGTCGATGACCAGGCTGGCCGCGGCGCCTGCGGGCCGGCCCTGTCCCTGCCTGATCGCAGCCATCCCACCTCCCCCGTCGCTCGCCCGCCCGGGCAGGATGAGGGTGAAAGGTTAAGGCTCCCTTGATGTCGCGACGATGATGGCGAGGCATTGCCTCCGCGATGAGGCTGGCGGGGCGTCGCCTCCGCAATGAGCCTGGCGGGGCGTCGCTTCCGCAATGAGCCTGGCGAGGCGTCGCTTCCGCGACGACGCTGGCGGGGCGTCGCTTCCGCGACGACGAGAACGGGCTCAGCCCTCGAACGGGTCGCGCATCAGGATGGTGTCGTCGCGCTCGGGACTGGTGGAGAGCAGCGTCACCGGCGCCTCGATCAGCTCCTCGATGCGCCGGACGTACTTGATCGCCTGCGCCGGCAGGTCGGCCCAGGAGCGGGCGCCGCGTGTGGTCTCGCGCCAGCCCTGCAGCGTCTCGAACACCGGGCGGATCCGCGCCTGCGCCCCGGGCGCCGCCGGCAGGTGACGCACCGCCACGCCGTCCAGGGTGTAGCCGGTGCAGACGCGGATGCTGTCCATCCCGTCCAGCACATCGAGCTTGGTCAGGGCGAGGCCATCTATGCCGCCGACCCGCACCGCGCGGCGCACCAGCACCGCGTCGAACCAGCCGCAGCGTCGCGGACGACCGGTCACGGTGCCGAACTCGTGGCCACGGCTGCCGAGCAGCTGGCCGGTCTCGTCGAACAGCTCGCTCGGGAACGGACCGGCGCCGACGCGGGTGGAATACGCCTTGGCGATGCCCAGCACGAAGCCGACGTCGGCGGCGCCGACGCCGCTGCCGGTCGCGGCGTTGGCGGCCACCGTGTTGCTGCTGGTCACGTAGGGATAGGTGCCGTGATCGACGTCGAGCATCACCGCCTGGGCGCCCTCGAACAGGATGCGCCGCCCGGCGCGTCGCGCCTCGTCGAGCAGCTCCCAGACCGGACCCGCGAACGGCAGGATGCGCGGCGCCATCCCGGTCAGCCAGGCCATCAGCTGCGCCTTCTCGAAGGTGGGCGCGCCCAGGCCCTGCAGCAGGGCGTTGTGGTGCAGCAGCAGCTCGTCCAGCTTCCAGTCGAGCGTGGCCGGCTCGGCGAGGTCGCAGACGCGTATCGCGCGGCGCGCCACCTTGTCCTCGTAGGCCGGACCGATGCCCCGCCCGGTGGTGCCGATGCGGCGGTCGCCGCGCGCCGCCTCGCGGGCGCGGTCGAGCGCGCCATGCACCGGCAGGATCAGGGTGGCGTTCTCGGCGATGCGCAGCGTGTCCGGGCCGACGTCGAGGCCCTGGCCGCGCACGCGGCTGATCTCGTCGAGCAGTGCCTCCGGGTCGACGACCACGCCGTTGCCGATCACCCCGGTCTTGCCGCGCACCAGGCCGCTCGGCAGCAGCGACAGCTTGTAGGTCTGCGCGCCGACCACCAGCGTGTGGCCGGCATTGTGACCGCCCTGGAAGCGCACCACGATGTCGGCCCGGCTGGCCAGCCAATCGACGATCTTGCCCTTGCCCTCGTCGCCCCACTGGGCACCGATCACGGTGACGTTCGACATTCTCGGCTCCTCAGGGCGCGGCGGAGGCCGCGGCCAGCACGACCGCGGCGTCGTCGGTCAGCACGTGCGTGCAGCCGAGGCGGACGGCTTCGTGGCACGGATCCGGCGCCGGCTCCAGCGCTGCCACGGTGGCGAAGCCCTGGGCGCGCAACGATGCCGCGGCGATCTCGCTCGATCCGTGCGGCAGGAACAGGCGCGGACGCGGCGGACGCGGCGGCGCCGCACGCAGGATCGCCTCCGGGCGCAGGGTCAGGCCGCAGGCCGGCTCGCCGCCGCCGCTGAGATAGCGTCCGCCGCGTCCGAGCTCCTCGTGGCGCCCGGGCGCGTAGACGGTCACGCACAGGCCGGTATGGTAGCGCCAGCCGCGGAACTCGATCGGGTCGATGGTCAGGCGGAGCTCCGGGACACGTGACCGGATCGCCTCGACGCTCGCCGCCATGCGCTCGAACAGGGCGCGGGCGGCCGGCGTCAGCTCGGCGCGGCGCAGCACCTCGAGCGCGCGCGCCGCCGGACCCGCGCCCAGCAGCAGCTCGGTCAGGGTGCGCGCGATCGGGCCGCCGAGACGCGACACCTCCGCGGCATCCTTGCGGTCGAGCGCATGCAGCAGCGCAGGACGCGCGGCGGGATCCAGGCCGGCTTCCTCGATCAGGGTGGAGGCCAGCGGCGGCAGGGTCAGGTCGAAGCTGAACCGGGTCAGGCCGACGGCGCTCAGCGCCTGGACGCCGAGCACGACGATCTCGGCGTCGGCCTGCGGCGAATCCGGACCGATCAGCTCGATCCCGGCCTGGGCGATCTGCCGGTCGCCGACCAGTGCGGTGCCCTGGGCCTGCACGCAGGCGCCGGCATAGGAGAGGCGCAGCGGACGCGGCGCGTTGGTCAGCCGGGTCGTGGCGATGCGCGCCACCTGCGGCGTCATGTCCGGACGCAGCCCCATCATGCGGTGCGTGCCGGGGTCCATCAGCCGGAAGGTCTGCTCGGCGACGGCGGCGCCGGAGCCCGCGAGCAGGCTGTCTTCGAACTCGAGCAGCGGCGGCTTCACCCGTTCGTAGCCGTGCCCGGCGAACACCGCCATCATCGCCCCCACCGAGGCCGCCTCCGCCTCCGCGTCGGGCGGCAGCAGGTCGCGCAGGCCGGCCGGAAGCAGCGCCGGATTGGCGGGCATCTCGCTCATGCGGCGGGAGCCGGGGCGAAGGCGCTGCGGGTCTCGTGCGCCGCCCAGTCCAGCCAGGGCAGCAGCGCCTCGATGTCGTGCGTCTGCACCGTCGCCCCGCCCCAGATGCGCAGGCCCGGGGGTGCGTCGCGGTAGCTGGCGATGTCGTGCGCGACCCCCTCCCGCTCCAGCAGGCCCGCGAGATGCTTCGCCGCCTCGGCCTGACGCGCGGCGGGAAGCTGCGCGAACCAGGGCGCGACGACGCGCAGGCAGATCGAGGTGCTGGAGCGCGTCTCCGCCGCCTCGGCGAGAAATGCGACCCAGTCCGAGCGCGCCACCCAGTCCTCGATCGCGGCCAGGTTGGCGCGGCTGCGCGCGATCAGCGCCTCCAGCCCGCCGATCGCCTCGGCCCAGCGCAGCCCGTCCAGCGCGTCCTCGACGCACAGCATCGACGGCGTGTTGATGGTGTCGCCGGAGAAGATGCCCTCGATCAGCCGGCCCTGGGTGGTCAGCCGGAACAGCTTGGGCAGCGGCCGCGGCGGCGGCCGGAACTCCAGCCGCGCCACCGCGCGTGGCGACAGTGCCAGCATGCCGTGCGCCGCCTCGCCGCCGAGCACCTTCTGCCAGGACCAGGTGACCACGTCGAGCCGGTCCCACGGCAGCCGCATGGCGAACGCCGCCGAAGTGGCGTCGCAGATCGCGAGCCCGTCATGCAGCGCCGGGATCGCGTCGGCACCGGGCAGGCAGACGCCCGAGGTGGTGCCGTTCCAGGCGAACACCACGTCGTGCGACCAGTCCACCCGATCCAGCGGCGGCAGCTGGCCGTACGGCGCCTCCAGCACGCGCGCCTCCGGCAGCGCCAGCTCGGCGACGATGTCGTGCGCCCAGCTCGCCGAGAAGCTCTCGAAGGCGAGCACGTCGACCGGCCGCGCGCCGAGCAGCGACCACAGCACCATCTCGACCGCGCCGGTATCAGAGCCCGGAACGATGCCCAGACGCCAGCCGGGCGGCATGCCGAGCAGAGCGCGGGAGCGATCGATCACCTCGGCGAGCCGTGCCCGGCCGGCAGAAGCCCGATGGCTGCGACCGAGCAGCGCCCCCGACAGCGCCTGCAGCGTCCAGCCCGGACGCTTGGCGCAGGGACCGGAGGCGAAGTTCGGGCTCGCCGGTCGAGCGACCGGCTTCGGCGGAGTGGGCATGCTGGAACAGGTCCGGGTTGCGGCGGCAGCGTAGCCCAGTCGGCTTCAGCAAGGCCAGGGCGCGCCCTGGCCGGCCGGATGCGATCCTGCGACGGCGCGATCCCCGCCGGGCGAGACGCGGCACTTGCCTTTTCCCCGCGTCCACCCGCAAGGACAGCTATGTCATCCCTGCAATCCCCCGCCGAGCTTGCCGTCGCGCAGGCCGCGCTCTCCATCCATAGCCGCGAGATGCCGCGCCTGCTGCGCCTGGTCGCACGCCGTCTGCCCGCGGACGACCAATCGGTGCGCGCAGCCCTGTGCGAGGTGCGCCGCAAGGGCTGGGCGTCCCGCGTGATCGACCTGACGCAGCGTGCCGGCCGGGTCTGGGTGCGGCGCGGCGACGCGCAGGCGGCGGTGGAGGGCGTCGAGGACCCGGCGCCGGACGATGCGGCCCTGCTCGCCGCACTCGAGCCGGTGCTGGCGGCGCGGCTGCGCGGCACCGCCGACACCGCCGAGGAGGCGCTCGAGCTGATCCGCCAGGAGCTGGCCGACGGCGCCGGCCGGGTGCTGTCCCCGTCGCAGGACGCGATGCTGGTGCGCGACGTCGCCGACGCGTTCAGGGTCGGGGCCGGCTTCGTCGACGCTGCCGCGCGCGAGGCCGAACGCCGCCAGCAGGAGCGCGACCTCGCCGCGCGCACCGCGCGGGCACGGCGGCGCGACGAGCTGCGCCGGCTGCGCGACTGGGAGCAGAGCCTGGTCGGGTTCAGCGCGGTGCCGGCGCTGCTCGGCTGCGACCGGGCCGAGGCGCTGCGCATGGTGGCCGAGAACCGGCTGCCGGTGGCGCGCCGCGTCACCCGCGACGGCGTGGAGCACTGGGAGTTCGATCCCGCGGTGCTCGAGGGGTTGCGCCGCCAGCCGCCGGCGAGCCCGGAAGTGCAGCCGCCGGCGGGGCTCGAGGCCAGGGGCAGGTCGAACGGCATACGCATCGGCAACGCGGCGATCGCGCGCATCGCCGCCCTCGATCGCTACGCGGCACATTTCCGCACCGCCCGCGCGCTGCAGCGTCGCATCACCCTGGTCACCGGGCCGACCAACAGCGGCAAGTCGCACACGGCACTCGATACCTTGTCGCGGGCGCCGAGCGGCATGGCGCTGGCGCCGCTGCGCCTCCTCGCGCACGAGTTCCGCGAGGCGCTGACGGCTCGCGGCGTGCCGTGCTCGCTCTCCACCGGCGAGGAGCGCATCCCGGTGCCGGGCAGCCGTCACCTCGCCGCCACCGTCGAGATGTGCCCGCTGCACAACCCGGTGGACGTCGCGGTCGTCGACGAGGCGCAGATGCTGCACGACCCCGAGCGTGGTGCCGCCTGGACCGCGGCGATCATGGGCGCGCCGGCGCGGCACCTGTTCGTGCTGGGGGCGCCCGACTGCATCGCGATGGTGCGTCGCATCGCAGCGCTCTGCGACGATCCGCTGGACGAGATCACGCTCGCCCGCATGGGCCCGCTGATCGCCGCCGACGAGGCGGTGCGGCTGGGCTCGCTGCGTCGCGGCGACGCGCTGATCGCGTTCTCGCGTCGCGAGGTGCTCGACCTGCGCGCCTCGCTGATGGCGCGCGGCCGGCGCGTGGCCGTGGTCTACGGCGCGCTCAGCCCGGAGGTGCGGCGTGCCGAGGCGGCGCGGTTCAACACCGGCGACGCCGAGATCCTGATCGCCACCGACGCGATCGGGATGGGGCTGAACCTCAACATCCGCCGCATCGTGTTCGCCGCCCTTCGCAAGTTCGACGGAACCCAGAGCCGCGACCTGACCGCCCAGGAGGTCAAGCAGATCGGCGGCCGCGCCGGACGCTACGGCATGCACGAGGAGGGCGTGGTGGCGGTGCTCGCCGGCGCCGGCAGCCCGGCCTTCGTGCGCACCATGCTGGCCGCACCGATGGCCGAGCAGCCGGAACTGCGCCCGCTGGTGCAGCCCGACGCCGACATCGTGCGCGCGGTGGCGGCCGAGATCGACTCCGACAGCCTGTTCGGCGTGCTGGCGCGGATCCGCCGCGCGGTGCTGCGCCGCGACGACCCGAACTACCGGCTGGCCGACATGAGCCAGGCATTCGCCGTCGCCTCGGCGCTGGAGGGCGTGGTGGGGCTCGACCTGACCGAGCGCTGGACCTACGCGATGTGCCCGGTGGACGAGCGCGACAACGGCATCGCGCGCCTCGCCGCCTGGGCCGGCGATCATGCCGCCGGACGCGCGGTGATGCCGCCGGCGGCCGGGCGGCTGCTGCCGCCGGATCGCGCCTCGCGGGAGGAGCTGGAGCGGGCGGAGAAGCGGCACAAGCGGCTGGTCGCCTGGCGCTGGCTGGCGCTGCGCTTCCCCGAACTCTATCCGGCGCGCGAGGAGGCGGAGGCGGCGACGCTGCGGCTCAACGGCTGGATCGAGGACGTGCTCCGCCAGCAGCGCCGGGGGCGCACGGAGAACGGCTGAGGCTGGTGCGGGCGGTCGGGATCGAACCGACACTCCTTTCGGAACCGGATTTTGAGTCCGGCGCGTCTACCAGTTCCACCACGCCCGCTTTTGTGCGCAGGTTAGCAGGGGGCGGGTTGTAGAGCCAGTGCGCTGCCCTGGCCCCGCTGGGGCCTGAGGCCCCGGACCCGTTTCGACGAAGCCTTCTATGTCGCGGCGACGTGGATGCCGCATTCCACCTTGCGCGATCCCGACCAGCGTCCGGCGCGGTTGTCCTCGCCGGGGGAGACCGAGCGGGTGCAGACGGCGCAGCCGATCGAGGGGTAGCCCTGCTCCACCAGCGGATGGCGCGGCAGGTCGCGTCGGGCCAGCTCCCGGCTCACCTGATCGGTGTCCCAGTCCGCCAGCGGGTTGAGCTTCAGCCGTGTCCCCTGCCGCTCCACCAGCGGCAGCGCCGCCCGGGTCGCCGCCTGGAAGCGCTTGCGTCCGCTGATCCAGCCGTCGAACGGCGCCAGGGCGCGCTCGAGCGGTCTGACCTTGCGAAGCCGGCAGCACGCATCCTGGTCGTAGTACCAGAGCTCGCCATCGGGATCGCGCTCGGCGACCGCGGCGCTGCGCGGCACGATGTCGCGCACGTCGGTCAGGCCGAGATGGGCAGCGAGCTGGCGCCGGTAGGCCAGTGTCTGCGGAAAATGCTTGCCGGTCTCGAGGAATACGACCGGCAGCGTGGGATCGATCTCCGCCACCACCGAGAGCAGCAGCGCCGACTCGGCGCCGAACGAGGATACCACCGCGATCCGGTACCGCAGCGGCCCGGCGACGGCATGGCGCAGCACCTCACGGCCGGTGGCGCCGGCGAGCTCCATGCGTCGCAGGGACTCCAGGATCTCCGCCCGCTCCTGCTCGGTCAGCTGAGAGACGCGGGACGCGGCGTCAAGGGAGGCGGGCAGGTCCATCTTCGAGATCGCGATCCTTGTGCACTGCCGAATATAGGAGGGCCCACCGTGCGCGTCAGGGATTTAATCGGACCAACAAGGCAGCAATGTGTTTCTGTGGCATCTGCGCCGCAGCGTCGTCCTGCACGCCGTATCGACCGCCCGCGGCGGCGGTCATCCCTTCAGGACATCGGCCGTCACGCGCTTGGCGAACGCAGCTGAATCAACGTCTTGCGTCGCCAGTCCCAGGAGCTGCAGCTCGTCCACATATTGTGCGATCTGATTTCGTAGATCATGTCCTACCGGATGCACGTCGTGGCCCTCGCTGTTCAGCATTTGGTTCGCCTGCTCCAGCGTCAGGTCGACATCGTGCGCGGCCAGCAGCGCGCCGACTTGGCGCGGATGCCCGGCCACCCAGCGTGCCGCCTCCTGCATGGCGAGCGTCAGGGCGACGGCGGCCTGCGGATCGTCGCGCAGCAGCGCCGTCCGCATGCCGAGCACGCGGCTGACGCGCGCGCCGTAGCTGCCGGACATGCTGCTGGCGAGCTCGCCCAGATGCAGCGTCTGGCGCAGCTTCCAGATCGAGGGGTCGTGGCCGACGATCGCCTGCACCTGCCCCTCGGCCAGCGCGAGGCCGAGGAAGGCGGCCGGGAGCGACCGCCACTCGACGTCGCGGTTCGGGTCCATCCCCTTGCGGCGCATCATGATCGAGAAGAACAGGCGGTCCGGTCCGTCCGGATCGGCGATGCCGATGACGCGGCGATGCAGGTCCTCGATGCGGCGCAGCGGCGAGCGTCGGGCGACCAGCAGCCGGGCGCTGCCGGCCTGCAGACCGCAGACCAGGCGGGCATCCAGCCCGGTCTGCAGCCTCGGCAGCCAGCCCAGTGCCGCGGCGACGGCGGCATCGGCGTGCCCTGACTGCACCTGGTCGAGCGCGTCCCGGCTGGAGCCGATCCCGGCGGCGAGGCGGATGTCGAGGCGGTAGCGCTCGAACATGCCCTGGTCGGCGGCGGTCAGCAGCACCGGATCGCCCGACGGATTGGGAGCCGCCAGCAGCAGTCGGCGCGGCCTGATGTCGGCGAGGGTCCGCTTGCGCTTGTGCGGATGGCGGATCTGGTTGCGCAGCACCAGGCCGCCCGCGATCACCGCCGCGGCGCCGAGGCCGGTGCCGATCAGCCGGCGCCTCGCGATCTGCTCGTCGTGCGGGTCCATGAGCATCTCCTGAGGCCGCCTCGCACGTGCATCCGACCTCGGACCGGCGCGTGCCTGCGCCCGGCCAACTCCCACACGGAGCAGCCCTTGAGGCCGCGCCGGAGCCACGCCGGGGCAACGCGGCGCGGGGCTTTACGTCCCGCCGCAGCATCGCTATAGGGTCGCGCGCCGATCCCGGATAGCTCAGCTGGTAGAGCAAGCGGCTGTTAACCGCTCGGTCGTAGGTTCGAGTCCTACTCCGGGAGCCACCTCCGCGTGATCCCCGGCCGTCCCGTCCGCTCAGGAAGCACAGTCAGAGAGGTTGTGGCTCGCCGCAACGACCGCGGGGTCTCGCCCGGCGGGTGGGTCAGGCGGGGTTGCTCGCCGGGCCTGCGGCACCGGGCCGGTGCCTGATCTCGGCGGGACCCGTGTCTGGCAGAGCTTCGGACGCCGGCGGGGGCGGCCGGAGCAGGCGATCGGGTGCTGCCGCACGCTTGGCAAGAAGGCGCGAATCCGCCAGAACGTGGCATGGCCGGCACCCCATCCGCTCCGACTCCGAGCAGCATCAGCATCGACGATTTCCAGCATGTCGACATACGCGTCGGCACCGTCGCCGACGCCAAGCCGTTCCCGGAGGCGCGCAAGCCGGCGATCCGGCTCTGGATCGATTTCGGCCCGCAGGTCGGGGTCAAGCAATCCTCGGCCCAGGTCACCCGCCACTACACGCCGGACCAGCTGATCGGGCGTCAGGTCTGCGCGGTGGTGAACTTCCCGCCGCGCCAGATCGGCCCGTTCGTCAGCGAGGTGCTGACGCTGGGGATGCCGGATTCCTGCGGCGAGGTCGTGCTGATCCGGCCCGACCACAAGGTGCCCGACGGCGGACGGCTGTTCTGAATGGCGGTCAGCTACGCCACCGTGACCTGGGACCAGCTGCATCGCGACGCGCGGCTGCTCGCCGGGACGCTGATGCCGCTCGGACCGTGGCGCGGCATCGTCGCGATCAGCCGCGGCGGCCTGATCCCGGCCGCGATCATCGCCCGCGAGCTCGATTGCCGGCTGATCGAGACGATCTCGGTGGTCACCTACGACGAGGAGAAGCAGGCCGAGCCGAAGATCCTCAAGCACCCGACCGCCGCGGAGGATGGCGAGGGCTTCCTGATCATCGACGACCTGGTCGATTCCGGCATCACCGCACAGCTGGTGCGCCGGGCGCTGCCGCGCGCCTACTTCGCCTGCCTCTATGCCAAGCCGGCCGGGCGGCCGAGCACGGACAGCTTCGTGGTCGAGGTGCCGCAGGAGACCTGGATCCTGTTCCCCTGGGACACCGCGCCGCTGTTCGTCCCGCCGCTCGCGCGTTCCAGGAACGGCGAGACCGCCTGAGCCGATGCCGGACGCGAGCGTGATCGCGACCGAGCAGGCGAGCCCGCGCTTCGCCGAGCTGGATGCCTGGCCGGTCGGCGAGCAGGTGGCGGCGCTGTACGGCAGCCAGCTCGACGCGCTGGCGGCGATCCGACCCGCCCTGCCCGCCATCGCCGACGCAGCGCGTGCCGCGACGGCGCGTCTGCGCGATCCCGCGGGGCGGCTCGCCTACGCCGGGGCGGGCTCCTCGGGACGGCTGGGCGCGCAGGATGGCGCCGAGCTGGAGCCGACCTTCGACTGGCCACGCGCACGGACGGTGCTGCTGATCGCGGGCGGCCTCGGCGCCCTCACCCGGGCGGTCGAGAACGCGGAGGACGATACCGCAGCCGCTCTGGAGTCGCTGCGGACCGCGGCGATCGGTGCGGCAGACGTGGTGGTCGCCCTCGCCGCCAGCGGCGCCACCCCGTTCACCCTGGCCTGCCTGCGTGGTGCCCGCGCGGCCGGCGCGCTCGCGATCGGCATTGCCAACAGCCGACACGCACCGCTGCTGGATGCCGCCGACCACGCGATCCTGGTCGAGACCGGGGCCGAGCCGATCGCCGGCTCCACCCGGCTGGGCGCCGGCACCGCGCAGAAGGTCGTGCTGAACCTGCTCTCGACGGCGATCATGACCGGGCTGGGCCGGGTGCACGCCGGCCGCATGGTCGAGCTGCGGGCCGGCAACGAGAAGCTGCGCCGGCGCGCCCTCGAGATGGTCTGCGAGCTGGCCTGCTGTCCGCCGGAGACGGCGCGGGCAGCCCTCGCAGCGTGCGCGATGCGGGTCAAGCCGGCGATCCTGGTGGCGGCGCGCGGGCTCGACGCGGAGACCGCGCTGGCGCTGCTGGCGTCGCACGACGGCAACCTTCGTGCCGCCCTGCGGCGTTGAGGCGGCAGTGGCGCTTGCCAGGAGCGGGTGGGTTCCATAGCTTCCGCGGCGGTGCGGGGCGTGGCGCAGCCTGGTAGCGCGCGTGTTTTGGGTACACGAGGCCGCCGGTTCGAGTCCGGCCGCCCCGACCAGGTCGAAGGAGAGGCAGCCGAGCATGTCGGACAGGATGGGCCTGCGTGCCCGGATCTTCAGGGAGCCCAAGGCGGCAGCGCAGTCCGGTCAGGCCAACATGCAGGACTGGATCCTGGAATACGGCCAGTCGCTGCCGCGCCGCACCGACCCGCTGATGGGCTGGACCGGCAGCGGCGATACCCAGAGCCAGCTGCGGCTGAGGTTCGCGACCCGCGAAGAAGCGATCGCCTACGCCGACCGGGAGGGGATCGCCTACGACCTGGAGCTTCCGGTGCCGCGCATCCGCAGGCCCAAGGCGTATGCCGACAATTTCCGCTTCGATCGCCGCCAGAACTGGACGCACTGAAGCCTTCCCGACGCGCCCTTAGCTCAGTTGGATAGAGCAATAGCCTTCTAAGCTATGGGTCACTGGTTCGAGTCCAGTAGGGCGCGCCACGCCTCGGCCGACGATCGCGACGATCCGGGTCAGGATCCGATGATGCGGCGGATCATCGGCACCAGCGCCTCGGCCATCGCCTCGTGGGCCGGCGTGCCGGGATGGGTGTCGTCGGGCGATTGCCAACGCGGCTGATAGCTGGCGATCGCGGCACCGTCGCCCAGCATGCCGTTCAGGTCGAGCACGAACTCGCCGTGCGAGGCGATCTCGGCGCACCGCCGGGCCGAGGAGAGCCGCGCGGCTTCCGCGCCGAGCGAGCCCATCCTGGCGGCCTGCGGCACCGCCGAAAGGAAGATGGGTACACCGCCCTGTCGCCGCACCAGCTCGCCATAGTTCATCGCCCGGCCCCAGGCGGCGTCCGCCGCCGCCACCGACTGCGCGGGCGTGGAAGAGGACGCGATGTCGTTGCCCGACCAGGTCTGGATCAGCGCCACCGCCACGTCCGCGTGCCTCAGGTCGTTCACCGCCGACTGGTAGAAGTTCAGCGACGGCTCGCCGCCGGAGGCGGACTGCAGCAGCGACACCGGACGCGCCGGCGAGGATGCGGCCGCACAGCACAGCGTCGCCGCACCGGTATGGTCGCGGATCGATTGCCCTGACCGGAAGCCGACGCCCTGCAGGATGCTGTCGCCGACCGCCTGGACCGTCGCGGTGCCGATGCGCGACTGGAACTGCACGCCGTAGACGAGGCCGATGCCGTAGCCGAGGAACTGCCCGGCGCCGAAGCTCGGCGAGTTGGTGACCAGATCGCCGGCGCCAAAGCCCTTGGTGTAGGAGCGGCCGGTGACGGAGACCGGATCGGACGCATCGGCACCTTCCCAGGTCCGCGTGTTGATCCCGACCAGGTTCTGACCGCTCGTGATCAAGCTGCGGATGGAGAGCAGCCGTCCCGGTCCGACATCCGCCCGTTCGGTGCTGGTCAGCGCCATCCAGTCGGAGAAGACGAGCTGCGGCGTCCAGGGCTTGAATCCGGCGGCGACGCCGGGCAGCGGCGGGATCGCCAGCGTCGTCGCCGCGGCCGCCGCGGCGTATAGCGAGCCCATGATCTGATCGTGGATCGCCACGTCGACGCCGCCATTGCCGAAGGTGACGCGGCTGTAGGGCATGACCGCGCCGTCGCGATCGGTCGGCTGCTCGCGCAGCGCGGTGGTCGCGGTCGGGGCGATGCTCGCCGCGGCGACCGCGAAGCTGGAACCGCCCTGAGCGTTGGCGTAGATCAGCCGGACGAAGTCGAAGTCGCTCTCGCTGCTCCAGAGCTCGGCGAAGCTGTAGGTGCCGCCGTTCAGGCTGGCATTGCCTCCGGCACCCATGGCGACGGGACGGCTGGTGGCGATACGCGACAAGGCGGCCCGCCGCCCCTCGCCACGAGCCTCCGCGTCGAATCGATGACGGGCGACATCGGGCAGCGGCAGCATGGCGGATCCTCCACTCGCTTCGGTCGCGGCAGGCGAGCCCATCGTCCCGTAGTCTGTCGCACGCCGGCACCGTCTAGAAGCGCACGACGGCTTCGGCGAGCGGGATGGCATCACGTGATTGTTATGCCTGTGGATCGGTTTGGCGCAAGTGATTGCTCCGAAACTCCTGAGGCTGGCTCGGGATCGCGGCGACGTTCATGCCGCCGACCATCGCGTCGCCTCGCCGCTGCAGCGCTCCGGGGTCGGCCTCGAAGGTCACCGCCGCGACGGCTTGCGGAGTTGGCGGTTCAGCCCCGATCGTGTCAGCATGAGGGGTCGGTTCGGCGATCGCTGTCGTCGGCTCGTCGTCATCCGGGCGAACGAACTGCGATGAGGAACCATGACTGAGTATTTCGGCGTTTCTTCATTCCACGGAACCGAGTTTCGTGCCCAGGCGGGCACGGGCCTGTTGATCTGTGCGTCCGACGTCTCGCCCGAGCCGGGAAGCCTCCCGGTGATCGGCTTCGTATTGCCGCACCAGCCCGACCTGCTGTTCCTCGTCGTCAATGCGCCGCAGGTGCTGCCGATCACGCTGCAGTTCAGCAGCTTTCGCAACATGGTGCTTCCTCTGCATGTCACGCGATCGGCGGGGCAGGGGCGCACCACCATCCACGACCCGCTATATGGCCGCTACCTGAGCGCGCCTCCGATCGGTAAGCCCGGAAGCCTGGCGGCGGTCACCGCCAGCCGCGACCAGGCCAAGGAGTGGGAGTATTTCTCCCTCCAGCCGCTGGCATTCGATCAGATCGAAGAGCCGGCCGCCGGCGTGGCCGCCGCGATGCACGAGCTGACCAGACACGGTCTCGTCGTGGACGCGCTCATCGACTTCATCCTGGCCTCGGAAAGCCGTCATGCCGCCGCGGCGCTGAACGGGCTGCTGCCGCTGCTCGGCATCGCGGAGATCTCGGCCCTGTCGGAGAGCTTCCTGAACCGGCCGGCATTGCTATCGCGTCTGATCGACCACGATCCGGCGAATTTCTGGGCCACCGAGGCGATCACCGGGCTCGCCGCCTGGCTGAAGGCCCGCAGCGCCTTCGTCCGGGGTGCCGCCACGGCTGCGGCATCGACCGCGCGGACCACGATCGGTGCGGATCTCGATCGATTGGCGACGCAGGGCCGCAACGGACAGTTCGTCTCGCTGTCGCACGCCTGCAACGCGTTCGCGCGTCGCGCGGTGAGGCCGCGCCGTGGTGCCTGCATGGTCATGTCGGCGCGCAACGAGGGCATCTACCTGCTGGAGTGGATCGCCCACCACCGGTCGATCGGCTTCGAGTGGTTCTTCGTCTACAGCAACAACAACGACGACCGCTCGGACGAGCTGCTCTCGACGCTGGCGAACGCCGGGATCATCACCTGGATCAACAGCGAGATCAGTCCGGGCGTGCCGGCGCAGGACAAGGCGTACGGACACGCCTTCGGCATGCTGCCGGACATCCTCGACTTCGAGTGGGCGCTGGTCCTGGATGCCGACGAGTTCCTCGTTCCCAATCCGGCCCGGTTCACCTCGATCTCCGATTTCCTGCGCTGGCAGACCAGGCGCGAGGTCGATGCGATCGCGATGAACTGGAGGTTCATCGGCTCCAACGACCAGATCGGCTGCCTCGACGAGCTGATGACCCGTCGCAACACCCGCCTGGTCGACATCGCCCTGATCGGCGACGGATACAGGCTGATCAAGACGATCTTCCGCCCGAGGCTGATGCTGAGTTCGCGCTCGCATACCCCGGTGACGGATGAGCGCAGCGCCTACGTGTATCGCCTCTCGACCGGCGATCTGCACGCCTACCGCAACAATCCGGTCGGGTTCCATGCCGATGCGGGCTTCTCCGACAACTTCAATGCCGAGAACATCTGCATCTATCACTACTTCTTCAAATCGGCGGAGGAATGGCTGTGGAAGAGCTCCCGCAACCGCGGCGATCATCCGATGGCCACCGGGATCTCGATCAAGTCGCTGAACAATGACTGGATCAAGAACTTCATGAGACAGAGCGACGCCCCGGAGCAGCCGTTCGTCAACGGAATGCTCGCCTATCGCGCGAAGCTCGACCACGAGATGAGCACCCTGCTCTCGCTTCCTCAGGTCGCATCGGCGGCCGCCCTCGTGCGCTCCGCCTACCGCACCAGGCTCGAGGACGTGAAGGCGGCGGTGCGCGCGAGCCCGAGCATGCAGGAGCTCGACGAGACCAGCCTGAAGTTCCTGCGCCTGGCCGGTATCGGCTGATGCGCGCGAACGCCGGCCGGGGGCGCGGATGAGGCGTGCGCTGGCGATCCTGCTGGCGACCTCGCCGCTCGGCCTGGTCCTGCCGGTCGCCGGCGGCGCGCAGGCTCCGGCCGCGACCTCCCAGGGCGGCTTCGTCGTCAACCCGGCACCGGCGGTGGTCGATCCGCATCCCGCGCGCGAGGGCGGCAGCCCGCGCATCTCCGCCTTCCCGGCAGCACCCCAGGGGCGCGGCGATCCGTACACCTCGCCCGACAGCCTCTCCATCGGCGGCCTGTACGGCGGCCTCGCGAACGGAACCGAGACCAATGGCGGCGGCTCGCTCACCATCAGGGGTGCCCCCTACGGCTATTACGACACCGGCACCCTGCTCTCGCTGGTGACCACGGAGCGACCTCTGACCGGAAGCCGGGCCGGCGTGAACGGCGGCTTCGAGGCGGGCGTGCCGGCGATGGCCAAGTACGGCGGCTACGACATGGTGTCGCTCTACAACCAGACGATGGCGCTGCCGCCGCGCCTCGTGCTGCACGACGTGCGCTACACCGCGAACCCGTCGCGCATCGATCTCGGCGCGCCCCTGACCGCGACCCAGCTCGCGGCCCTCCGCCGTTCGATGTGGGTCTCGACCAACAGCTACGACCCGACGCTGGCGCACGTCACGCCGGCTCGTCTCGCTGCGGCGGCGCATTCGGGCGACGCCGCCCTGACGCTGAGCGGTCGCCCGGCGGTCGCCGCAGGAGAGAAGCTGGCCGGCTTCGGGCTGGGCCTCGACGGACCGGCGGTGCTGGTCCAGACGGTGCGGTACGACCCGCGACACGACGTCACCGTCATCGGCCTGTCGATGCCGCTGGTCACGATGCCGGACGGCGCCGCGAGCTGGGCCGCCGGCACGCTGTACAGCTTCGAGAGCAGGATGGACGGCGCCGAACGGGTCTCGGCCGTCGCCGCCGATACCCAACCCTCGCGGATCACCTACGGAAGCACGATCACCGGCTGGGATCCGCAAGGCAGGTGGATTGCCGTGAACGGGTGGACCGTCCCCGGGAGCGGTCACGCCGCACCGGGCCAGTTGCCGACGACGCTGCTCGACCCGGACTCGCCCTATGGCAGCCCCACCGTCGCGATCGGTGCCCCCACGGGTGCCACGGCGGAGAACTGGGTGTCGTCGTACGATCCCTACCAGGGCGACGCGAAGGACAGCCAGGTCAGCGCCTATACCGGGCTCGAGCTCGACCAGTGGAACTTCGGCAAGCTGGACTACGCCGCGACCTTCCAGGGGCTGACCATCGAGTACTCTGCCTTCGGCCAGGTCAGCAGTGGCGCCGGCCGGCACGCCGTCAAGCCGGGTGCGAACTCCTACGAGCTGCTGCTGTTCGGCGGCAACATGCCGACGATGCTGGCGATCAACGGCGACGCCGACACCAACGAGATCAAGGGCGACAGCGTCTACGTGCACGGCAATGGCGGCGCCTCGAACGCCAGGAAGAAGCAGGAGATGAACGAGTTCTCCGCCTATGTCGACGGCACCGACGACGACCGCATCGTCGAGTACCAGTCCAAGGACGGCACCGGCATCGGCTGGGCCGAAGCCTCGGTGCATCTCGGCCTGGAGGTCAACGGGCACCAGGGCCAGCTCGACGGCGGCAACGGCGGCGAGCTGGTGTTCAACAACTACGACGGCGCGTCGCACAACAATGGCGGCCTGGCGCTGGTCGCGGGCTCGGGAAAGGTCGGCATCTCGATTCCGCAGAGCGGACGGGCCTCGTTCCCGAACGGCATGACGGCATCCGCGCCAATCGTGTTTCCAACGTACGCGTACCGGGCGCTGCCGCATCCCCAGCCGGCCGGCGCGCAGGTGCTGTGCACCGATTGCCGCAAGCCCGGAGAGGGCCGCGGCTCCGGCACCGGCATGATGGTGTTCGCCGACGGGCACGCGCACTGGGTCTCGATCGCCGGAAGCGTCGCCGCCGAGTGACGCGGCAATCGCCGCGACGACGCAACACCATGTCGATCCACCACGAGCACCGGCGGCGGGAACCTGGCACATGCATCTGATGACGTACTGGGGAACCTTCGTCCGGGTGGACGCGGAATCGCGGAGCTTCCACCAGAGCGACTACCGCGACGCGGACTGGTTCGAGCGGCTGCTGGAGGTGGATCTCCCGAGGGACTTCCGCAGCTCGGACTATCTCGACTTCATCGAACGCAGCGAGGGCGCTGGCTCCGCGTTCGAGATCGAGGGGCCGGCGGGCGAGACGCTGGTCGTCCGCGCCGCGCAGAAGGCCGAGGGCGTGACGGTGACCCGCGACGGCCATTACCTCTGCGCCGGCCCGCACTTCTCCCGGCTCGACCACACGCGCGACAAGCCGAGCGCGTGGGAGACGTTCCAGCTGGTCGATCCCGAAGACATCGCGCGGATCAGGCACATCCTCGACGCCGACTGGGTGATGCGCTCGACCGGCGTGCTGACGCGCCGGCAGGATATCTCGACCGGGTTCCGTTCCATCCAGCTCGGTGCCGTGACCATAGACGTCGCGACCACGCTTCAGCTCTGGAGGGACCAGCGGTTGCGGGCGAGCCTGGGCGTCGAGACGCCCGGGCACGAGACCGGCGCCTTCTATTACGACGTCATCATCGATGGCTGGAAGATCGACCGGATCAGGCGATACGATCCGTGCGTCTTCTTCACCGCGTTCCGCGCGCCGCTGGTGCTGAGCCAGCTCCATCTCAGCATGACGTCGCTGCTCGAGTTCGGGGAGTATGACGGGCACATCCACGTCATCACAGACCAGAGCAAGGAAGACCTGCTGCGCGAGGTGCCGAGGCTCTCCGCACAACGCCTCACGGTGCAGACCGTCAAGGCGGCCGACTTCACCGGCTTCGTCGCCTCGAAATACCTCCTGCTCGATCATCCCGCGGCGCGGCGATATCAGCCGCTGCTGTTCTCCGATCCCGACATCGTCTATGACCGGCCGATCGAGCGGATGCTGTGCGCGTTGACGGCGGCGGAGAGCGTGGCGGCGCCGATCGAGGATTTCTCGCTGCTGCGCTCCGCCCCTTCGATGGGAACGTCCTTGCTGCAGCGGGACGGCTTCCAGACACGCGAGGCCTGCGGATTCAACGGCGGCACGCTGGGTTTCCTCAACCTCGCCGAGCACGGCCACGTGCTGAGCATGATACGCGTGATCATCATGAGCTACGCGGGGATGTCCGGGCGCGGCTCGCTGTCCTGGGTGGACCAGGAGGTTGCCAACTATGTCGGCTACAAGGCGGGCAACGTCGACACCAGCATCCTCAGCCGCTTCGTCCGCTACGGGCTGAAGGGCATCGAGCACGACGCCGGCGGCCGGATCGGCCTCGTGCATTTCTGGCCGCCGGGGCATGCGATCGAGAAGCTGCGGGCGATGCAGACCTACTATGCCGCCCTGATCACCGCGGCCGGCAAGGCGCGGCCCCCGAAATCGTCATGAACCGGAGAGAGGGCGGATGTCCGATGCCGGCGGAAGCCTGTCCGTGTCGTCATCGTCGTTCCGGCTCTTCACGCTGCGGACGCCTCATGCGACCACATCGGGGTTCGCGGATCAGGAAGCGGCGCGACTGGTGCACGGCACGGCGGTGGCGTGTCAGGCGTTCCTGCTGGAGTTGCCGCACGCCGTCCACCTGCTGATCGATGCGACTGCCGAGGTCGCGCGCGATGGACGGCGACCGGCGCCGATCGGCGAGACCGGTGGGCCGGACCGCTCGACCGCCCGGTTGCCGCCCTCGAGCGGCTAGCGGGCGGCCGAGAAAGCGAGCCGAGGGCGCTGCCCTTGGCCCGCTGGGGCCGCAGGCCCCAGACCCCGATCCCTCAGAACGGTTTTCAAAGGCTTGCCTTTGATGGGGTCAAGGGGCAACGCCGCTTGCTCTGCCTTCCCTTCGGTACTGTCGACGCTTCATAGGTTTCTCAGCGGCCTCGGGCTCGCGCGGTCAGAACGGCAGGCTCTCGAGATCCGGCTCACACCAGTTCAGCCTGGCGTGAGCCGAGAACAGCAGGCCGCGCGACCAGTAGGTCAGGAGCCAGTCCGGATCGCCGAGCTCCGAGGCCATCAGCAGGTTGGTGATCTCGAAGATCGGCCTGTCGGGCTGCCGACGCAGATCGAACCGCGCTGCCCGGATCGAGGCGAGGGTGATCGTCTCGTGGTAGCCGCTGTCCTGGCTATTGGCGACGCCCGTCGCGAGATTATAGGCCTTGATGGCGAGCGGCAGCTCTCGCAGGACGTCCAGGTTCGGCCGTGTCGCGAGGAACCATAGAGCCGCTGCGAAATGAGCGGCGTGTGTCCATTGCGGCTTCGGCAAGCTTCGGTCGATCAGCGCGCGGCCGATCGAGGCGATCTCGGTATCGGATCGGAACGGGAGGATGTCGTGCATGTCGGGCTCCGTGGCTCGGCTCCCGGCAGGCGCAAAAAAACCAGCCGGAAACATGGCGGGCTGCTTCACGATGAGGACGGCTCTCAGGGCTGGATCTGCGTCCACCCAACCATCCCGATACGCGAAGACCGCCCGCGGGAGCGGCCTCGTTGCGGCGGGAAGTGGCTGCAGGATACGCGCATGCGACGCAGCATGAGCGAGACAGGATTGCCCGTCAATATCGATGACTTGTTGTCCATGCCTGGCATCATGCCGACTGTCACCGTAGCGAGCCCGGACGTCTGCAGCAGCCTGCGACAGCGCGCGCCGACGCCTGCGTCATGACATTTGCCGTAAAGCTTTCTCCGCCGATTGGGTCAACCTAAAATCGGCTGCCCAAGCATGGCGCCGCGGTCGGTTGCCGTATTCCCAGAAGCGGAGATCGCGATGAAGTTCGCCCGATCGGTCGGTTTCCTGCTCGTCGCCACTTCCGGACTGGCACCCGAACTGGCGCTCGAACCGGCGCGTGGTCAGGTGGTGAACGGCTCTTCCCTGTCGGTCAGCGCGCCGGGCACGGCCAACTTCTCCAACGATGCGACCGGCACGCGCGTCAGCGTGCTGCCGGTGACACCGACCACCGGAGATCCCTACACTTCCCCGGACAGCGTGCAGCTCGGCGGCTTCTCCGACTTCAACGGCGGCGGATCGCTGACGGTTCGAGGCGCACCCTACGGATTCCTCGACACCGGCACGTTGCTGTCCATCGTTTCGACGTCGCACTCGCTGTATAATTCCCGCGCCGGCGTGAACAGCGGCTATAACGGCTATCCCGCCGGCCTGAATGCGATGGCGGCGTACCGGGACTTCAACTCGGTGAACCTGTACAACCAGACCACTGCACTGGCGCCGCGCTTCGTGGTCAGCAGCGGCGTGAGCTTTACGCCGATGCAGATCCAGTTCGCGACTCCGCTCACCGCGCAGCAGATCAGCCAGCTGCGGCGCAACATGTGGGTCACCACGAACGCGATCGATCCCGCCATCGCCCAGGTGACCACGGGCGCGCTCGCCAGTGCGGCCAATTCCGGGGACAGCGTGCTGAACCTGAGCGGCACGGTCAGCGTCGGCGTCGGCAGCTACGTCAAGGGCTTCCATGCCGGCATCAACGGGCCGACCGTCACCGTCACCAGCGTCACCTCATCGGGCGGCAACACGGTGGTCGGCCTGTCCTCGCCGCTGGTCGATGGCGGCACCGACCAGAGCCCGGTCACCAGCTACGCCGCAGGCACCGGCTACGGCTTCCTCACCTACAACACGCCCGCAGTGACCGCATCGGCGGCGAGCGTCGGAAGCTCCAGCCTCACCTTCTCGGGCGTCTTCAACATCCCCGCCGGCACCGCGCTGTCGACCGCCAACCCCGGCATCGCCGCCAACACCACCGTGGTCAGCACCTCGACCGTGAAGAACAACACCGTGGTCACGCTGAGCAACCCGGTCGTCACCGATGCGGCCGGCGATGCCTCCTACGCCGCGGGGACGACCTACTACCTGACCCTGCCCTGTGTCTGGCCAGCCGGCCAGCATATCCCGACCTTCACCTACGGCAGCACGATCACCGGCTGGGATCCCGCCGGCGGCAGCATCAGCGTGAATGGCTGGACGGTTCCCGGCGGCGGCCGGGCGATGACCGGCCAGGTGCCGTCGTCGGTGCTCGATCCGAGCATGCCGTACACGACGCCGACGGTGTATGTCGGCACGCCGACGACCGCCACGATCAACAACTGGGTGCAGAGCTACGATCCGAGCCCCACCGTGCCCGCGACCAGCACCCCGAGCGAAGGCGAGAACAGCAGGATCCAGGCGTTCGAGGGCCTTGAGCTCGATCAGTGGAACTTCGCCAAGCGCGACTACGAGGGCACCTTCCGCGGCCTGACGATCGGCTATACCCCGCTCGCCTCTGTCACCAGCGGCGGGGTCAGCCACGGCGTGCTGCCCTCGACCGACAGCTACGACCTGCAGCTGGCCGGCAACGTGCCGACGCTGCTGCGCTTCACCGGTGCGCCGACCGCGACCTACATCAGCGGCGACAGCATGCTGTTCAAGGGCACCGCCGGGGTCAACGGCGCTGCCGGCAACACCGCCGAGATGTTCGAGCACAGCGCGTTCATGGACGGGGTGGATAATTTCCGCCTCGCGGACTGGCTGCAGAAGGACAGCAGCGTCGCCGGCTCCGGCGGCGGCAGCATGCGGCTCGGCCTGATCCTCAACGGCACCCAGGGCAACGTGATCACGCCGCAGAGCCAGGTGGTGTTCGACGTGCCCGGCGTCGGCCCCGGCAGCATCGGTATGTTCGGCTACAGCGGCAGCGGCCTCTATGTCGACCAGGTGGGCGTGACCTACGTCAGTCCGAACGGCGCGCTGAGCTTCAAGACCGGCGCGAACGCCAATGGCGGCCTGGTCTCGTCCGACATCGCCGGCGACCTGGTGGTCGGGACCCGGACCAGCGGCGCGCAGATCCTGGCGACCGCGCCGCTGCTGGCGCAGGACGGAATCAGCATCGGCGGCGGCACCGCGGCCAATGTCATCACCGCACCGAGCATGCTGGTGAAGGGCAATGCCGGAGTCGCTGGTGCCGCCGGCAACACGGGGGAGCTGTTCGAGCAGAGCGGCTACGTCGACGGCACCAACAACATGCGCCTGGTCGACTGGCTGCAGAAGGACACGGCCGCGATCGGCGCCGCCGGCGGCAGCATGCATCTCGGCCTGATCATCGACGGCGCGCAGGGCGTGGTGCGGCAGCCGCAGAGCCAGATCGTGTTCGACCCGGCCGGCTTCGGCACCGGCAGCGTCGGCATGCTCGGCTATAACGGCGGCGGCGTGGTGGTGAACACCAGCGGCAACACGACGCTCACCAACGGCAGCACCCTGATCTTCCAGAACGGCGCCGGCGCCACCGGAAGCGGCATCTACGCCGACGGCACCGGCAACCTGAACCTGAGCAGCGCGATCAGCGGCGGTGCCGGACTGTCGATCCCGGCCTCCAGCACCACCGGCGTCAGGTCGCCGACGATGACCGTGTTCTCCAGCAACCGCAGCGTGAACGCGAGCTCGGCGTCGCTGGGCTGGAACTGCAGCAACGGCGGCGGCGAGGCCTGCCTGCAGGTGGCGGGCGACGCCGGCGCCTATAACGGCTTCTCGGTCTACCAGGACAGCTCCGGCAACCAGCTCGCCCAGGCGACCAAGATCTTCGGGATCGACCGCCTCGGCACCGAGACCATCCTCAATGCGTTCTACGCCGGCGGCAGCATCTATACCGGCCCCAACGCGTCGCTGGTGCTGCGCACAGCCTCCAGCGCCAACGGCGGGACCGTGAGCACCGACAGCGCCGGCGACGTCGTGCTGTACTCGAGCCAGCCGGGCGGACGGGTGATCGCCGGCAAGCCGCTGGTGCTCGCGAGCGCGACCTTCAGCGCCCTGCCCCCGACCGGCACGGCGGGGACCGAGATGCTCTGCACCGACTGCGTCAAGCCGGGAGAAGCGGGCGGGGCGGGCACCGGGATGCTGGTGGTCGATGACGGGCACGCGCACTGGATCACCACCGCTGGGATGGTCGCGACGCACTAGCGGGGATGCCGAGAAAGAGCAGGCAAGGGCTCTGCCCTTGACCCACCGGGGCCGATGGCCCCAGAGCACGATTAATCAGGTATCGGATTTCAGAGTCTTAGCCTTTGATGGCGTCGGGGGGCAGAGCCCCTTGTCGTCCTCGCCGCGTCGGTGATGCCCCGTGAGTTTTCAGCGGCCTGCGGGAGAAAGATCGTCTCGCGTTACAATCGCGCTTGCCTGCATGGCGGCGGCGGTCGGATGATGGCGATCGCGGTCGCTCGAGGAACGAGATGCAGAAGCTGGAGGCGACCGAGAGCCTGCCGGCCGGCCTGACCGTGCCCGGCTGGGTCGTGCCCAGCCTGATCGTCCATGATCCGGTGGCGCTTCGAGACGGCGGGTTCCACGTGGTCCTCGACGGCCACGCGGTGCCGCTGCTGATGACCGGGACCATCGTCCCGCAGTTCCTGCCCGGCTGGCGGGCCTCCCACCTCTATACCGGCTTCGCCCCGCTGTTCCTGCTCGAGCTCGCGCACGATGACGGGCGGTGCGCGACCTGGTTCCTCGACCAGCGGATGCAGCACGTCGGCGACAGGGTGGAGTCGCTGCCCCGCGAGCTGGGCGACCTGCTGCGCCAGAAGGCGGCGCCGGTGCTGGGCCAGCTGATGCACGCGATCCTGCATCAGGTCCGGCCGGCGCTGACGCCGGAGTGCCTCGCCTTCCTGGGCATCAATCCGGCCAGCCGGAAGGCGATCGCGTTGCACTGCCTGGACCTGCTGGTGCGGCCGCCGCTGCTGCTGCTGGAGAGCGAGCTCGCGCCCTGCTCGCTGCTGTTCCGCGGTGACGAGGGCGGCGCGCTGCGCGCGATCGACCGCACGCACTTGGCCGCCGGGCTGGCCGGAGATCTCCAGGACCGGCTCGCCGCCGCGTTCCGCGACGGCGCGCTGTCCTGGCCGAGCCCGGTCGACGGCGCCGCCCTCCAGGCGCAGGGCTGCCTGTGCTTCGACGATTTCCACTTCGCCTTTCGCTTCGCCGACCGGGCGCACGGCCTGGTGTTCTTCGTCATGGTCGCGGACCACTATTCGCGCGTCGGCGGCATCTGGTTCCCCTCGCTCGGCCTGCTGGTGAGCCACGATGCGCTGGCGCGCGGCGTCGGCGCTCCGATGCTGCGCCACCTCCCGCACTGGTTCGTCACCCACGCCTGCGAGTGGGCGGAGCTGCTGGTGCCCTACCTGAGGCAGAGTGCGGCGCGCTTCGCCAGCGTGCTGCGCGGCCGCCCGGGGGTGCATATCGGCCACCAGCTCTGGAACGAGCTGAGCGGCATCGACGCGCTGCTGGAGAGCCGGCCGGCGGTGCTGCCGGAGTTCATCGTGCTGGACGCGGCGGACGGCATCGAGCTGTACGGCCCGATCGACGCGCTGTTCCCGGCCCTACTCGGACACGTCAACCGCGACCTCGCCGACATCCCGGCGCTGATCCGCTACGCCTATACGCATCGGGTGGCGGTGCTGCGCGTCACCCGCGAGCACGTCTCGGCACGCCTGCGCGAGCGCCTGCTCGGACGGGTGCGGGAGAGCGAGGCCTACCGCACGGCGAGGCACGACATCGAGGCGGCGCGCGCGTGGGCGGGCGATGCCGGGATCCCGGTGATCCTGCTCGGGCTGCGGGTGGAGAACCGCACCCTGGTCGACCTCACGGGCTGCTTCGGCAACCTGGTCGGGTTCATCGTCGCGCGCCACCCCGCGGCGGTGATCGTGCTCGACGGACACAATGCGCGCGGCGCCGCCGGAAGCGGCAAGGTGATCGAGAGCCACGGCGAGTCGCTCACCGGCCGCAGGCCGGTCGAGATCGAGCGCGAGCTGGTCGGGCAGCTGCGTCGCCGCTTCGCCGGGAGCCCGGTCACCATCGTCGACACCCTCGGCCAGCCGATCGAGGCGAGCCTCGCCTGGGCCGACCAGTGCGACTGCTTCGTCTCGATCTGGGGCGCCAGCCTCGCGAAGTATCGCTGGGTCTGCAACAAGACCGGCCTGGTGCTCAGCAGCCGCAGCAACCTGCTGCAGCGCGCCGACCTGCATATCTACGACGCGCCGCGTTTCATGGAGGCGCCGACCCGGCTGCGCTTCATCGACCCCGATCTGGTGGAGGATCAGCCGGCGGCGCCGCTGCTGGTGAACGTGGCGCCCGGGCAGTCGTCGTTCTTCAACTTCCGCCTGGACGAGGCGCGCCTGTTCCCGCAGGTGGGCGAGATGATCGAGCAGAGCCTAGCGGTGCGGCCGCCCCGTTGAACCCGCGCTCTGGCCCGATCCGCCGGCAGGCCGGCGGCGCGACCGGATACGTGCCAGCAGCGTCGAGGCGAAGCGGGTGGTCGCCGAGATGCCGATGCCGCCCGGCGCCGGGACTGGCCGGAAATCCGGATGCGGCGTGAACACGGTGCCACGGTAGGCGGGGGTATTGCTGGCGATGGAGCGCGCATCGCGCTCATCCCAGGCATGCACTCCCGAACGGTATTGCGGCGTCGACATCTTCAGGCCCTTCCGGTGCATCACCATGCACGCCAGAACCATATAGGAGGCAAAATGTTGCAACACAGCATTTTCTGCGGTCGGCTGTGGATCATAACATCATTGTAACTTTTCCGCCGCACCGGAAGGTTGATGTTCTGGTTCTGTTCCGTCAGCGTATGGTCGGCTGCAGTGTGGTTCCGGAACGGCCGGATCCGGCCTGCCCGCGCACCCGCGGGCTGCCGCTGTCAGCGCCGACTGCACGCCGCTGCACGTGTTCGACGCGCACAGCTCGCCGTCGCGCGGTAACGATGGCCGGAGGCGAAAGGCGTCAGGTTATTCATCATCCCCGGCCCGCGAGATGTTGTCCTGGCGGTCGATGTGCATGATATCCGTGGCCACGGCGCGATCCGGTTCGGCATGCCATACCACCACGCGGTGTCGTGGCACTGGCCGGCGCGTGCGGTCGCCCACCCCGACACGCCGAGCTTGGTCCTTCGCGACCACGTCGACGCCGGAGGGGCGGAGGCAGGTCAGGAGGACGAGGCAGATGCGGATCGGCGTTCATTTCCCGGCGGGGATCGCACGTGGAGCGGCGGCCGCCCTGCTCTGCATGCTGCTCGCGGCCTGCACGAGCTACAGCGGCCCGGTCAGCAACGCCGCGCCGCGGGCCGGATCCGAAGGACCGCCCTTGCTGACCGGCGGGTTCTCGCCATAGCCTGACCGACCCCGGATCCCGGGCAAGCCCAGGCACCGGCTCGACATGCTCCGCCGCGACTCCAGCCTCATCATCGTCCTGCTGGCGTTGCTCACCGCGGTCGGCCCGATCTCGACCGACATGTACCTCCCGGCGTTCCCGGCGATGCGGCTGGAGCTGCAGGCGCCGCCTGGTGCTACGCAGATCACGCTGGCGGCGTGGTTCCTCGGTCTCTCGGTCGGACAGATCACGCACGGACCGCTATCCGACCATTTCGGCCGGCGGGTGCCGTTGCTGCTCGGCACCGCCCTCTACAGCCTGGCCTCGGTCGGTTGCGCGCTGGCCACCTCGATGGGCATGCTCTCGTTCTGGCGCGTGATCGCGGCCTTCGGCGGTGCCGCGAGCCTGACCATCCCGAGGGCGGTGATCCGTGACCTGGTGATCGACGGCGCCGGTGCCGCACGGCTGCTCGGCCGGCTGACCCTGGTGGTCGGCGTGGTGCCGATCCTCGCTCCCACCGCCGGTGGCCTGATTGCCCAGAGACTGGGCTGGCGGGCGATCTTCTGGATCGCCGCCCTCTACGGCATCCTCTGCACGGTGCTGATCTGGCGCCTGCTGCCGGACACGCTGGCGCCGAGCAATCACGTCACGCTGCGGCTGGTGCCGACCCTGCTGCGCTATCGCAAGGTCTGGCGCGACCGGGTGTTTCGCAGCCACGCGCTGGAGGGCGGCTTCGCCACCTTCAGCCTGTTCGCCTTCCTGGGCGGCGCGCCGCCGGTGTTCCTGGCCGGCTTTGGGCTCTCGCCGCCCTGGTTCGGCGCCGTCTTCATCCTCAACGCCGTCGGCTACATCATCGGCACCCAGCTCAACGCGAAGGTCATGCCGCACTTCGGCACCACGCGCGTGCTCAGCGCCTCGTCGATCGGGCTGATCGTGACCAGCGGGGCGATGCTCGCGGTGTCGCTGTCGCCGCTGCGCGGGCCGCTGGCGATCGCCTGCTGCATGATGGGGTGCATGGTGGCCCTCGGCTTCCTGCTGCCCGGCGCGGTGATCGGCGCGCTGCTGCCGCATCCGGGAGAGGCCGGCAGCGCGTCGGCGCTCTACGGCACCGTCGTGTTCTTCATCGGCGCGATCAGCACCGTGCTGGTCGGCGTGGTCGGCGGCACCAGCCCGGTGGCGATGGCGTCGCTGATGCTGATCGGAGCCCTGGCGGCGGCCCGCTGCGACCAGTTGCGTGCACGGGCGCGCGTCGTGCGCGGCGCGGTGATCGCCGAGTGACCGACGCTCCGCCGGCCGCTGGCACGAGGCGACGTCGCCTGGCGGCATCGATCGAGCCGAGGCTGCCACAGGCGCCGCACCGGATGCCGTTCCGGCTGTTCCGCCGGGCGCGGTCGAGCCCCCGCCGCGCCGGTTTCCTCGTCGCGATGATCGCGCTGGTCAGCCAGCTGGCGCTCGGCGGCCTGGTGCCGCCGGACGACGACGCCGTGAGCCGACTCGCGGCCCTCGATGCGGTCAGCATCCTGTGCAGCGGCCACCAGGCGGCGGATCCAAAGGGAGGCCAGGCGCCGCACCGGCATCACGCCATCGACCTGGCGCTCTGCCCGCTCGCGATCGCGCTGGCGGTTCCCGACTGTCTCCTGCCGACGTCGGCGCCGCTGACGCCGGCACGATCGTGCGGGACCGGCGACGGCAGCCGGGAACCACCGCCCGGGCGCGGGCCGCCCGCCGCCACCGCGCGGGTCGGCGCGCCGCGCGCACCTCCCGTCACGGCCTGAGATCCATCGTCGCATGACGCCGGCCCAGCGCCGGCGTCCGGACTCTCATGTCAGGGAACATCATCGGTGCGATACTTCCCCCCGCCCGCGGCGCTCGGCGCCGTGCTACTCTGCCTGCCCATCCTGCCGGCCGCGGCCCACGTCATCGCCGGCGCCCGCGTCTTCCCGGTCACGCTGACCTTCGACGACCCCGGCGTCAGCGACGAGGCCTCGCTGCCTGCGCTCGGCTACAGCCGCAGCGGTACCGACGGCGGCACCGGTCCGGGCCACGAGGTCGATCTCGGCTTCGAGTACGACAAGACGATCACGCCCACCACGGCGCTGATCCTCGACGACGGCTACGACATCCAGCAGATGGACGGATCCAAGATCCGGACCGGCTTCGAGAACCTGTTCGTAACCGCCAAGTGGCAGGCCTACACCGACGTCGAGCACGAGTTCGTGGCCTCGCTCGGCCTGACCCGCGAGATCGGCGGCACCGGCACGACGCACACCGGCGCGGACCGTCACGGCTCGACGGCGCCGACCGGCTATTTCGGCACGGGCCTCGGCGACCTGCCGATCGGCATGCTGCGGCCGCTCGCCGTTACCGGCGAGCTGAGCTACACGTTCGCCGACCGGGCGCTGAAGACGGTGCAGCCGGCCACGGCGCCGATGGCCCCGTTGGGTGGCGGCCTGGCCGCCCAGTATCCTGCCCAGTACAACGACGGCAGCGACGATCTGTGGGCCGGTGCGCTCTCGCTGCAGTACAGCCTTCCCTACCTGCAGTCGCAGGTGAAGGATCTCGGCCTGCCCGGCTTCCTCGGCGACCTGGTGCCGCTGGTCGAGTTCAGCTGGTCGTCGCCGGCCTCCACCCCGAGTGCGCAGGGCACCACCTGGACCGCTGCACCGGGCGTCATCTACATGGCGCGGTGGGGCGAGATCGGCCTCGAGGCGCTGGTGCCGCTGAACAAGGCGGCCGGCAGCAACGTGGGGGCGGTCGGGCTGGTCCACTTGTTCTTCGACGACCTGTTCCCGGCCGGCATCGGCCGGCCGCTGCTGCCATGAGCCGGCCGGAAAGGATGCGGAGCCGATGCGCGTGGCCGGTGCTGGCGTCAGCCGGCCTGCTGCTCAGCCCCGCCCCGGCCTTGGCGCACGCCTTCCTCAGGCATGCGAGCCCGGCCGTCGGCAGCACGACCCGGACGGCGCCGAAGCAGGTGGCGATCGAGTTCACCGAGGACGTCGAGCCGCGCTTCAGCAGCATCACGGTGCAGGACGCCGCCGGCGTGCGCGTCGATGAGGGCGCGGCGCATCCGCAGGGCGACGACAGCCACCTCGCGGTCGGGCTGAGACCGCTCGCGCCCGGCACCTACTCGGTGAGCTGGCACGTGGTCGCGACCGACACGCACAGGACCGAGGGGCGATACAGCTTCACGGTGAAGGAGTAGCGATGCCCGACGGCGGTGTGGCGCTGCTGCTGGCGCGCGCGACCTACGTCGCGGCACTGCTGTCGCTCAACGGATGCCTGGTGTTCCGGGCACTGGTCGCGCCGCGGGCGATGGCGGCGATATCCGGCGAAGGCGGCGCCGCCTTCGAGCGTGCGCTGTCGCGCCTGAGCTGGATCAGCCTCGCCGCCACGCTGTTCGGCGTGGTCGCCTGGACGGTGCTGCAGGCCGGGGCGATCTCCGACGCCACCGGCCTGCAGCAGGCGCTGTCGGCGCTGCCGACGGTGCTGGCCGACACCCGGTTCGGCCGCCTGGTGCTGCTGCAGCTGGTGCTCGCGGCCGCGGGCGGCACCCTGCTGCGAGCCGGCCGCCTTCGCCTCGCCGCCGTCGCCGCCTCGATCGACACGGCAGCGCAGGCGGGACACGGTCACGCGATGGCGATGCGAGGCGGGCTCAGCCTGCTATTCGACCTCGACGTGCTGCATCTGCTGGCGGCCGCGGTCTGGATCGGCGGGCTGGCGCCGCTGCTGCTGGTGGTGCATCTCGGGCCGGCCGCGGCCGGCGCCGCCGCCGCCCGCCGCTTCACGCCGCTGGGGAAATGGTCGGTCGGCCTGCTCGCCGGGTCGGCGCTGGTGCAGGGCTGGGTGCTGGTGGGCAGCCTGACCGCGCTGCGCAGCATGCCGTACGGCGTGGTGGTGCTGGTCAAGACGGCGCTGTTCGGGGTGCTGCTCGGCTTCGCACTGCTCAACCGCTACCGGCTGGCGCCACGCCTGCGTGGCGGTGACACGGACGCGGCGCGGCGCAGGCTCGTCGGCAGCATCCTGGTGCAGACCGCGTTCGGGCTGCTGGCGGTGGCCGCGTCGGCGGTGCTGAGCGGCCTGACCCCGGGCATGGACATGCAGGCGGCGGCGTCGTGAGGCGGCCGCAGCGCCGCGGTGCCGGGCGTGCCGGCGCGCCCGGCCGGCATCGGTCGGACCTGCTGCTGCTGGGGACGGTGACGGTGGTGCTGCTGGTGCTCGGCGCGGGTCTGCTGCGGCTGCTCGGCGGCGTGGCGCCGGCCGGCCTCGACCTGGTGGGCGGCGCGTGGACGCTGACCGCCGGCGACGGCCGCAGGGTGAGCGACCGTGACCTGCGCGGCCGCTACCTGCTGATCTATTTCGGCTACGCCTCCTGCCCCGACGTCTGTCCGACGACGCTGAGCAACGTCGCCGAGGCGATGCACCGGCTCGGCGAGCGCGCCGCGCGGGTGCAGCCGATCTTCATCACCATCGATCCGGGGCACGATACCGTCCGCGTGGTCGGGCAGTTCGCCGCCAGCTTCGATGCGCGCGTCGTCGGCCTGACCGGGACGGCCGCGCAGATCCGCGCCGTCGAGCGGGAGTTCCGGGTGGTCGCGATCACCCGCCGCTCCGCCGGCGCGCCGGGCGGCTACACCATCGACCACACCTCGGTCCTGCTGCTGATCGGGCCGGACGGCCGCTACCTGGCGCCGCTGCCCGCAACCGACTCCGGCGCCGCGATCGCGGCGCGCCTGGCGCGCTACGTCGAGCCGGCGGCCGGCGGCAGCTAGGCGCGTCCTGGACCATCCCGGGCCCGGATGGTATCGCCTCAGCCCCGTGCCGCACGAGAACCGCCCGATGCCCTCCCCCCGCTTCCGCCGCCCCGCCCCACCGCGGATCCTCTGCACGATGCTTCTCGCGACGCTGGCGACAGCCGGTCCCGCATCGCTGGGGTGGCCGCCGCGCGCCCACGCGGCGGCGGCGGGCGGCGAGGATGCGGACTTCATGCAACGCATGGCGGCGCGGCCCGGCGTCAAGACGCTGCCCTCGGGCCTGGAGTACGAGATCGTGCAGTCCGGCGATCCGCACGGCACGCCACCGGCGCCGGGCGACCAGCTGGTGCTGAACTACGAGGGCAAGCTGTCGGACGGTGCGATCTTCGACAGCACCGAGCAGCAGGGCGGCATGGCGCACCTGCCGTTCCAGGGGCTGATCCCGGGCTGGATGGAGGGCCTCAGGCTGATGCGTCCCGGCGATATCTGGATGCTCTACATCCCGAGCCGGCTAGGCTACGGCGCCAAGGGCCAGGGCCCGATCCCGCCGAACGCGCCGCTGATCTTCAGGATCGAGCTGATCGCGGTGCATCACGGCGGCGAGTGATCTGATCGCGAAGGCTCCGCCTTCCCGGGTCCAGGGGCGGCGCCCCTGGCCTCGCTAGGTCGGACACCGAGCCGACAGCGCCGCGGCCATGCTCTCGACCACCGGGCTCCAGTCGTGCGGGGCGACCTGCCCGAACCGCCGCAGCGAGGGATACCAGTCCCGACCCGAGCGGAAGCCCTCGCCCCAGCGCCAGTCGCCGCCGAAGCGGTCCAGCAGCCAGGTCTCGGTGCCGAGCGCTCCCGACAGGTGCGCGATCACGGTGTCGACGCTGATCACCAAGTCGAGGGCGGCGATCAGCGCCGCCGTATCGGCGAGGTCGTGCGGGGCAGGCTGCGGGACGGTCAGCGCCATGCCGTCCGGGGGTGCGAGCGTCTCGGCCGCCGCCGGCCCCTGCTGCAGCGAGACGAACCGCACGCCGGGGATCCGTGCCAGCGGCGCCAGGGTGTCCAACGCGACCGAGCGCAGCCGGTCGAAGCGGTAGCTCGACGAGCCGGCCCAGGCGAGCCCGACCCGCAGGCCGGGCGGCAGCCGGGACCGCCAGGCCCGCGTCGCGGCCGGATCGGCCCGCTGCGTCATCGCCGGAGGTGCCGGCACGCGCAGCAGGTGCGGCAGGCTGAGCAGTGCCGCCTGCGCGGTGCAGTCCGGTGCCGCCTCGCCGGCCCGCAGCAGGCGCACGCGGGCGGGATCGAACGAACACGTCTCGCGCACCAGCCGCAGCAGCGGCGGCGGCAGCTCGAGCACCAGTGCCGCGCGTGCCGCGGCCGGCCCGATCCAGCGCAGGAACTGGATGCTGTCGCCCAGTCCCTGCTCGGCGCGGACCAGCACCGCGCCATGCGCGCAGGGTGCACCGTCCCATTCCGGCAGCCCGGACGGCGCGGCCCGCGTGATCAGCTCGCGCCGCGCCTCGAAGCCGGCCCAGCCTTCGGGCAGCGCGCCGCGCGCCAGCAGCAGGGTCGCGAGGTTGAAGCGGGCCTGCGGCGCCGCGGCGTCACGCCGCAGCACCGCGCGGAACCGCGCCTCCGCCTCCGCCGGCCGTTGCAGTGCCGCGAGCGCGGTGCCGTGGTTGACGGCGATGGCGTCGTCGTCCGGCGCCATGGTCGCCGCCTGCGACAGGAGGCCTTCCGCCTCCACGGTCTCGCCGAGCCCCATCAGCACCAGCCCGAGGCTGCCGAGCGTGGCCGCGTTCGGCGGCGCCAGCGCGAGGGCGCGCCGCAGGTCGTCGCGCGCCGGCTCCAGATGCCCCTGGGCGAACAGCGCGGTGCCGAGGTTGGCCTGCGCCGCCGCGTCCTGCGGCAGCAGCTCGGCGACGCGCCGGAAGCCGGCTGCCGCCGGATCGAGCGCGCCGACCGCCCCGTGCGCCGAGGCCAGCGC
>CAXTAY010000033.1:0-37525 GCA_964242335.1 uncultured Acetobacteraceae bacterium
ATGCACCAGGGCTGGATGTCGCGCATCCAGGCGAAGAAGGTGTTCTCCCACTGCCTCGGCACGAAGCGCACCCGCCCCTGCTCCACCGCCTCGATCGCGGGGCCGGCGAGACGGCCGGCGTCGCAGTACCACTGCGTGGTCAGGCGCGGCTCGACCACGGCGCCGCCGCGCTCGGCGTGCGGCACCTGATGGGTGTGCGGCTCGGTGGCCTGCAGCCAGCCCAGCCGCTCGAGCTCGGCGACGACACGCAGTCGGGCCGCCTCGCGCGTCTCGCCCTCGAGGCCGCGCACGAACTCGGGGTCGGCCAGTCCCGGCAGCGCGCGCAGCTCGTCCGCGATCTCCGACAGGGTAACGCGGCCGTCCTCGTCCAGGATCGTCGGCATCGCCAGGCCGTGGCGCTGGCCGACCGCGAAGTCGTCGAAGTCATGCGCCGGGGTGATCTTGACCGCTCCGGTGCCCTTCTCCGGGTCGGAGTAGGCGTCGGCGATGATCGGCACCCGGCGCCCGGTCAGCGGCAGCAGCGCGTGGCGTCCGACGAGGGCGGCATGGCGGGCGTCGTCCGGATGCACCGCCACCGCGACGTCGCCCAGCATGGTCTCGGGGCGGGTGGTGGCGACGACGATGCAGCCGGCGTCGGGCGCGCCCGCCTCGCCCTCGATCGGGTAGCGAATCGTCCAGAGCTGGCCGCGCACCTCGCGGCTCTCGACCTCGAGGTCGGACAGCGCCGAGCGGAACGCCGGATCCCAGTTCACCAGGCGGCGGGCGCGGTAGATCAGCCCCTCGCGGTGCAGCGTCACGAACACCTCGCGCACCGCCTCCGACAGGCCCTCGTCCATGGTGAAGCGCTTGCGCGACCAGTCGAGCGAGCAGCCGAGCCGGCGCAGCTGGTGGGTGATCGTGCCGCCGGACTGCGCCTTCCAGGCCCAGACGCGCTCCACGAACGCGTCGCGTCCCATCGCCTCCCGGCTGCCGCCCTCGGCGCGCAGCGCGCGCTCGACCACCAGCTGGGTGGAGATGCCGGCATGGTCGGTGCCGGGCTGCCACAGCGCGTCGCGCCCCTGCATGCGCCGCCAGCGGATCAGGATGTCCTGCAGCGTCATGTTCAGCGCGTGGCCGGCATGCAGGGTGCCGGTGACGTTCGGCGGCGGGATCATCACCGCGAACGGCAGCTTGCCGCTCTCCGGCGCGGCGGCGAACGCCGCCTCGGCCTCCCAGCGCGCGTACAGCGGGCCCTCGGCGTGGGCAGGGTCGAAGTTCTTGTCGAGCATCAGCCAACCTAGCAGGCTGCGACGGATCGGCGAGGCCTGCCTGCCGATCGCCGCCGCTTATGTCGGACGGCCGCGGCCGGCGCGGCGTCCCGGCCTAGCGCCGCGTCAGCTTCTCGATCTCGGCGCGCACCATGCTCTCGACCATCACCGGCAGGTGCACGTCGAGCCAGTTGCTGAGCAGCATGCGGAGCTCGTCTCGCACCAGATCCTCGATGGTCGGACCGCCCGCGCGCAACAGGGGCGGCGAGGCCGGCGACGCGGCCGGTGCCGGCTGCTCGCGCAGCAGCGCCTCGTGCAGCGCATCGAAGGATTGCGACGTGGCAGCGCGGGTGCGCGCCGCCACCAGCCCCTCGATCGCCGCCCGCTCGGCGGCGGCCGGCTCCGCCGGCGCCATCGGCGGCGGCGGCGTCATCACCGGCGCCGACAGCACCGACGCGGTTGCCGGCGAGGCGATCGGCGCCGTCACCGGCGCCGTCACCGGGGCCGGGGCCATCGGCGGCGGCGGCACGGCCAGGACCGGCTCGATCTTCTCGGGCACCATCATGGCCTCCCCCAGCACCAGCACGTCGTCCTCGTGGCGAGGAACCGGCGGCTTCGCCTGCAGGCGCTCGGGATTGCCGCGATCCTGGTTCACGCGATCCTGGTTAACGCGATCCTGGGGGGCCTCCGCCGGCGCCACCTCGTCCTCGTTGAGGATGCGCCGGATCGAGGCGAGGATGGTGTCCATCGAGCCGTCTTCGCCGGAAGCCCGCTCGACCGCATCGGTCGGTTTGGATCTGCTCAAGATATCGATGTCCCTGCCGGTCAGCGCCCGGGTTGCCCCACGGCGTAGTCGTTCAAGCCCCAGAGGCGGTCTTTCACCGCGTTGTAATACGCCGTCTCGTCGTAGATGGGCACGTTCAATTTGAGGTCGCGCGCGGTCAGCCGTCCGATCGCGGCGGCGACGCTGTAGGAGGCGGTGATCATGCTGCTCAGGCTCTGCACCAGCGCGAGCTGCGCCGAGAGCAGGGTCTGCTGCTGCTGCAGCACCTCCAGGGTGGTGCTGGTGCCGACGATCGCCTGACGCTCGACGCCGTCCAGCGCCAC
Organism: uncultured Acetobacteraceae bacterium; assembly: GCA_964242335.1. Taxonomy (GTDB): domain Bacteria; phylum Pseudomonadota; class Alphaproteobacteria; order Acetobacterales; family Acetobacteraceae; genus Lichenicoccus. The sequence continues at coordinate 2,355 of CAXTAY010000033.1, forward strand.
GATGTTGGCCTGCACCGCCGAGCGGTTGCTTTCGATCGAGGCGCGGAAGGCGATCAGGTTCTCCCAGTTCGACACCGCCGCCTGCAGCGCGGTGCGACGCTGCACGTCGACCTGGCGACGCGAATACTGCTCGGTCTGGCGCGCCTGCCGCACCGCCGAATACTCCGCACCGCCCTGGTAGATCGGGATCTGGAAGTTGAGGATCGCCTCCTTGATGTCCTGCTCGTAGCCCTTGTAGCCCTGGTTCACGCCGTGCAGGTACTCGGCCTGCGCCGCGACCTTGGGCAGCAGCGCCGACACCGCTACGTCCACCGCGTCCTTCTCGGAGGACTGCGTGAACAGCGCCGCGATCACGTTCGGGTTGTTGGAGATCGCGACCGACATCGCCTCCTGCTCGCTATGCACCGGCAGCATCAGCGGCTGCGGCGGGATCAGGTTGGGAGGCGGCGGCATGCCGACCTGCTGCACGTAGGTCGCCTCGGCGGTCTCGAGCTGGCCTTCCGCCTGCTGGCGCTGGGCGCGCGCGGTGGCCAGCGCCGCCTGCGCCTGCGCGACATCGGTGCGGGTGATCTCGCCGACGCGGAAGCGGTCGTTGGTGGCGTTCAGCTGCTCCACCAGCACGCGCTCGTTGTTGGTCTGGATCTGCAGGTTCTGCTGGTTCTGGATCACGCCGACATAGGCGTTGACCACGTTGGTGAACACCGTCTCCTCGGTGGCGATCAGGTTGGCCCGCTCCGCCATCACCCGGTTGAGCGCCTCGTGCGTCAGCGACGTGGTGTGGCCGCCGGTGTAGATCGGCTGCTGGATGGTGACGCCGCCGGTATAGCCGGGGGAGTTGACCGGCGTCTGCGGCAGCAGCGCGCCCTCCGAGGTGGTGCCCTGGAAATAGGTCAGCGTGCTGGTGCCGGTGATGGTCGGCCGCCAGCCGGCGAGTGCGGTCGGCACGTTCTCGTCGGTGGCGCGCAGGTTGGCGCGCTCCGCCTGCAGCTGCGGGTTGGTCAGGTAGGCGGCGGCGAGCGCCTGCTGCAGCGTGTGCGGAATGAAGGTCGGGGAACCGCTGCCGTCGTATTTCTGCGCCAGCGCGGTGCTACTGCACAGCAAGGCGGTGAGCCCGACCCCGACACCCGTGCGAATCATCATCCAACGCCCCTCCGACAGCCGGTCCCGGCCACGCGGCACCGGTGGCGTTCGACCTCTGTGCCATAAGTCCCGCCGTCCCTGCCAGTGCCGCGTCGCCGCGACCGCACGGGACCGTGGCGGGGCAGCTCGCGCTTCCGCCCTAGAAGCTGAACCGCGCCGCCGGGGCCAGCTCCGGGATCAGGGCGGTGGACGCGTCGAACTGCGGCCGCGCCCGCAGGCCGTGCGTGGAAGCCTCGGCCAGCACCGCGGTGCCGCAGCGCCCTTCCGGCAGCAGCACCGCGGCGAGACGCCCGCCGGCCGCGAGCTGCGCGCCGAACGCGGCCGGCAGCGCGCGCACCGCGCCGTCGATGATGATCAGGTCGTACGGCGCATCGGCCGGCCAGCCGGCCTGCAGCGGACCGCTCCGGAAGCGCACGGTGGGCGCGAGTTCGGCGCAGAGCCGCGTCCCCTCGGCCGCCAGCGCCGGGTCCTGCTCGAGTGCGGTGACGCGCAGGCCGAGGGCCGCGAGCAGCGCAGCCGCGTAGCCGGTGGCCGCACCCACCACCAGCGCCGCCTCGCCGGCGCGCGGCACCGACACCTGCAGCATGCGCGCGATGATGCGCGGCTCCATCAGCACGCGGCCGTCGCGCAGCTTGATCGCCCGGTCGGCATAGGCCAGCGCCGACGACTCCGACGGCACGAACCGCTCGCGCCGCAGCGTGCGCATCGCCTTGAGGATGCGCGGATCGTTCACCTGCACCGGCCGGATCTGGCTGTCGACCATGCGGTCGCGGGCCTGCGAATAGTCCGGGGCGGTCGCAGGCCGCGTCGTGGCGTCGCTCTGGCTCATTCGCCGGGTTATAGGGGTGCGGTTCGGGCGCCGTAAAGCCGCGCTTGACCGGCGCGGAGGTGCGGTGGATATAGCGGCCGTCGCGCACCCGGTCCGGTGGCAGAGTGGTGATGCAGCGGACTGCAAATCCGCGAATGTGGGTTCGATTCCCGCCCGGACCTCCAGCGCGCGTCCCGCGCGGCGGCGAATTCATTGCAGACATCGTTGTTTCTGGCGCAAGGTTGCGGCCACGGCGTGGGCCGCCAATCCTGCTTAAGCGCGGCCCGGCATCAGCGAGGCCCGGCATCAGCGAGGCCTGGCATCGGCGAGGCCTGGCATCAGCGCGAAGGACATCGACATCGTGCGCACGATCTGGCCGGCACTCGCCGTCATGCTGCTCGCCGCACCGGCGGCCGCGCAGTCCGTCGCGGCGCCGCGCATCAGCGCCGACGACAGCTGGACCTACCAGGACACGATCGAGAACCGCGCCGGCTGGCACCAGGCCCGGATCGAGAGCACGGTGCTCCGCGCCGGCGCCGACGGCATCGAGACCAGCACCAGGCCCTCCGGCTCGACGATGCCGCCGAGGGTGCAGCTGACCGAGCCCGACTGGGCCCGCGCACGCAGCGTCAACGGGCACCGGACGGTGGTCAACCGTCCGCTCGCCTTTCCGCTCAGGATCGGCAAGAGCTGGGAACTCGACTACGTCGAGGATCATCCGAACCGCCAGCACAGCAGCGAGCACATACACTCGGTCTACCGGGTGGTCGGCTGGGAGGACGTCGTCGTGCCCGCCGGCAGCTTCCACGCCGTCAAGATCGAGGCCGAGGGAGAATGGTCGGCGGCGATCGCGCCGGCGGTCGCGGCGGACGCCGGCAGCAGGGTCGACGCGCAGGGTGCGACCAGCGTGCTGCAGACCCACCGGATCACCCCGGGCGTCGTCAGCGGTCGAACCTACAAGGCGTTCTGGTACGTGCCGTCGGTCAAGAGGTGGGTCAAGTCGGTGGAAGAATATTACGACGGCAACGGCGTCCGCAACGAGCGCTACATGGACGAGCTGACCTCCTACAGGGTGTCGCCCTGAGCGCCGCCCGATCCGCATGCGCACCGCCCTGCTCTATCCTCTCGCGGCGCTGGCGGAGATCGCCGGCTGCTTCTGCTTCTGGGCGGTCCTGCGGCTGGGCCGGCCGATGCTCTGGCTGGCCCCCGGGCTCGCGTCGCTGGCGCTGTTCGGCTGGCTGCTGACCCTGGCGGACAGCGCCGCCGCCGGACGTGCCTACGCCACGTACGGCGGGGTCTATATCTGCGCCTCGCTGCTCTGGCTGTGGCTGGCGGAGGGGGTGCGGCCGGACCGCTGGGACGTCGGCGGCGCCGCCTGCTGCCTGATCGGCGCCGGGGTGATCGTGCTCGGCCACCGCCCCGGCTGATCCGGCCTCGGCGGCAGGATCCCGCGCGGTTCGACGCGAGGCGCCGCCGCGTCCTATACCCGGGTGCTGCGCGTCAACCAGGATGCCCGGAGACACTCCGATGGAACAACAGCTCGAGCACCACGAACATGCGGGACACGCCGCCGAGCACGGCAACAAGCGCGCGGCACTGCTGGTGGCGATCCTGGCGGCACTGCTCGCGGTGAGCGAGCAGGGCGCCAAGCACGCCGAGATCCGGGTCAGCGAGAACTCGATCGCGGCCGCGGACGCCTGGACCCAGTACCAGGGCAAGTCGATCCGTCAGGCGCTGGCGCACGACCTCGCCGATCTCGGCGCCACCCTCGACGCGCCGGCGGGGGATGCCGGGGCCGCCGCGCGCCGCGCGGTGCTGGACCGGCTGGCGCAGGAGCAGTCGCACTACGAACAGGATCCGGCCGACGGCAAGCAGGCGATCGCGCGTCGCGCGCACGGCTTCGAGGTCGCGCGCGACGCGGCGGCGGACCGCACGCACAGCTACGACAACGGCGCCGCGGCACTGGAGCTCGGCATCGTGCTGGCCACCGTGTCGGTGATCGCAGGCTCGGCGCCGCTGCTGCTGGGCGCGGTCGGGCTGGGTGCGATCGGCGTCGTGCTGACGCTGCTGGGTTGGCTGGCACCCGCCTACGGCGCGTTCTGAGCACGCGTTAGCGAAGCCAGGCAAGGGCGCTGCCCTTGACCCGCTGGGGCCGGCGGCCCCAGACCCCGATCCTCGAGAATGGATTTCGAAGGCTTGGCCTTTGATGGGGTCCAAGGGGCAACGCCCCTCGTGCTCGTTCTGTTGCTGCCGATGCTCCGTGCGTCGGCAGCCGCTAGCTGCCGAGCAGGCGCAGGAAGTTGCGCAGCCTGGGCAGGAACAGCTCCGGCTGGTCGAGCTGCACGTCCTGCTGCGCCGCCGCACTGCGGCGCAGCGCCTCCTGACCGCGCTGCACCAGGACCTCCAGCGCCGCCGCCAGCTGCGGCCGCACCTTCAGCGCCGTCGCGATGTCCGCCTTGCCGAGCCGGTAGGCCTTGACCGCGGTCAGCGCGGTGGCGGTGGCGGTGTAGGGCGTGCCGCTGATCAGCCCGACGGTGCCGAGGCTCTCGCCCGGGCTCATGCGGTAGACGACGCGCGGTCCGGAAGGTCCTTCGCGGGTGATCTCGGCGGTGCCGGAAGCGAGCAGGAACAGCGCCTCCGGCGTCTCGCCCTCGCGGATCAGCGTGGCCCCGCGCTGCAGCCATTGCGGCGTGAAGTACTCGGCGAGCAGGTCACGCTCGGCCGGCTCGATCACGCCGAACAGGTCGGACTGCCGCATCAGCTCGGCCGGCGTCGGGATCGGCACCGGCGGCGGTGCGGCGAGGCCGGTGACCGCGAGCGCGATCCCGCCATGACGCAGGTGCCGGTGGATCTGGCTGAACAGCTCGGTGCGTGCCGCCGGCAGGTGCTCGCTCGAATCCACCGAGAAGCTGATCTCGTAGATCGCGCCGTCGCCGTGCAGGCCGGTGCAGCCGATGCTCGGGCTCGGCTCGGACAGCATCACGCGACAGGCGCGGACCGCGGCATCGAGTGCGGCCAGGCACCGCTCGGGCACCGCGTTGGCGTCGAGGCTCACCGCCGCGGTGTCGCCGCGCCGTGCCGTCGGCGCGCTGCGGTTCACCAGCCGGGACTTGGCCATGATGCTGTTGGGCACCACGGCGATGTTGTCCTGGACGGTCGCGATATGCGTCGAGCGCCAGTTGACCTGCAGCACCCGGCCCTCGATGCCGCCCTCCACCGAGACCAGGTCGCCGACCTTGTACGGCCGCTCCAGCCCGACCGCGACACCGGAGAACACGTCGGACAGGGTGCTCTGCAGCGCCAGGCCGAGGACGATGGCGATGACGCCCGAGGTCGCCAGCAGGCCGCCGATCGGCACGCCGAAGCAGAAATTGATGATCGCGAGCGCGGTGAGGACGTAGATCGCGCCGGCCAGCAGGTCGGAGACGATCTGTGTCTCGTACGGCCGGTTCTCCAGCACCACGAACAGCCTGGTGAGGCCGACCGCCACCCGGGCCGCGACCAGCCACCACCCGGCCTCGATCAGCTGCTCCCAGAGCTGCCGGCCGGCGGGGGTGCTGGTGAAGTGCGGCCGCAGCGGCGAGGCGAGGATCCGCTGCACCAGCAGCGTCAGCGAGACGAAGACGGCGAGGCGCGACAGCACGATCGCCCAGAGCGGCCAGCGCCGGCTCAGGCGCGGGACGATGACGGCGGCCGTCAGGAGCAGGGTCGCCACGACCAGCCACGGCAGCGGGTCGGTTCCGGCGAGGCCGAGCGGCATCCTCAAGGCCGGGGCTGCGGCCGCGGGCGCGGATCGGGCCGCGAGCGCCTGAGCCGGGGAACGTCACGCATCTGGTTCAACCCCGCCGAGGCTGCTGGCCCCCCGGACCGGCCGGCGTGCCGGCTTCGGCGGCCGCCCGGGAGATCGACACGGCGCAGCCTACCCCGGCACGTCCGGTCGCGGTAGGGCGGACGCGACGGGGCGTCGGCCTCGGGTGCGCGGGCGTCGGCACCTCACGAGACGCCTGCCATCAGCGAAACGTGCGCCGAGACGATCCTCCAGCCGGCGGCGGTGCGGATCCAGCACTGGCTCTGCCGGCCGACCGGGCCGCCGCCGCGGCGCTGGAACTCGATGTTGGTGGTGGCGGCGTCGCGGCCATAGGTGGCGATCGCGGTGCGACGCAGGGTGCGCGCCGGCGAGCCGCCCGGACGCGCGCGGCGGAAGGCCGCGATCTCGTCGGAGCCGTAGAGGTTCTCGCCGACACCGTAGCGGACGGTGTGCGGGCCTTCGAGGAACAGCGCGTCGAGCGTGGCGACGTCGTTGTCGGCGAGCGCCGTCTCGTAGCGGGCGAACACCGCCTCGACCTCGGCCAGCACCGCGGGATCGTTGACCACCGGATCAGTCATAGCCGAGCTCCGCGCAGCCGACGACGCCCATCCGCTCCAGCCTGGCGGCGACCCGCAGCCCCAGCGCCTCGGCGAACGGCCGGGTGATCAGCTGGACGCCGAGCGGCAGCGCCCCGGTGCCGAGCACCGGCACCGACACCACCGGCAGGCCCGCGAAGCTGATCGGCTGCGTGTACAGCCCGAGATTGGCGCGGGCGGAGACCTCGACGCCGTCGAGGACGATGGTGGCGCGGTCGCGACGCGGCGCCGGGAACGGCGTGCTCGCCGCCAGCAGCACGTCGAGATGCTCGAACGCCGCCAGCACCTGGCGCCGGTACCGGGCGCGGAAGCGCTGCGCCTGCACCACCGCCGACGCCGGCAGCAGGGCGCCGGCGAGCAGCCGCTCGCGCGTCGCCGGATCGTACTCGGCGGCCCGGCTGCGTAGCGCCGGCAGGTGCAGCGCGCCGCCCTCGGCGGCGGTGATGCAGAAGGCGGCGGAGCGGGCGCGGGCGCTTTCCGGCAGCTCGACGTCCCGGGCGCCGCCGAGCGCCGCCGCCACGCGCGCCACCGCGTCGCGCGCCTGCGCCGAGGCACCCTCGACGAACCAGCCGGTCAGCCGGCCGACGCGGAGCGGCGTCGCTCCGACCTGGTCGCCGAGCCGGGGTGCCGCGGGCTCTGCGGCGCGCCGCGCCTGCACCGGGTCCGCCGGGTCGACGCCCTGCATCGCGTCGTAGGCTCGGGCCAGGTCCTGCACCGAGCGGGCGAACGGGCCGACATGGTCGAGGCTGCCGACGAACGGGTAGGTCCCGGCGCGCGACAGCCGTCCGTAGGTCGGCTTGAGGCCGTAGACGCCGCACAGCGAGGCCGGCACCCGGATCGAACCGTTGGTGTCCGATCCCAGCGCCAGCGGCACCAGCGAGGCCGCCACCGCCGCCGCCGAGCCGCCAGACGAGCCGCCGGCCAGGCGTTCGGGATCGTGCGGATTGGCGGTGGTGCCGTGATGGGCGTTCTCGGTGGTGAAGCCGTAGGCGAACTCGTCCATGTTCAGGCAGCCGACCAGGATCGCGCCGGCCGCGCGCAGGCGCGCGACCACGGTGGCGTCGCGCGCCGCGGGCGGATCGTCGGCGAGGATGCGCGAGCCCGCCAGGGTGACGACGCCCTCAACGTCGAACAGGTTCTTGACCGCGAACGGCATGCCCCCGAGCGGGCCGGTCGCCTCGCCGCGCGCGGCGCGTGCGTCGAGCGCGCGGGCGGCTCGCAGCGCCGGCTCGGCGAGCACGCTGGTGAAGCAGTTCAGCACGCGATCGTGCCGCGCGATGCGGTCCAGCGCCTCGCCCACCCGACGCTCAGCGGTCACGGCTCGCCGCACGGATCGAACACCGGGGCCGCCTCCGCCTCCGGCGGCAGCGGGAACGCCATCACCCGCGACGCGTGCCGGGCCAGCAGCACGAGGTTGGCGGCGACGCCGTCGAGCAGGGCGGGGTCGATGCGCAGCTCCAGCAATGCCGCCGCCGACAGCGCGAGCGTGCGCGCCTCTCCCAGCTCCATCAGCGGCGTTCCTCGCGCAGCGCCGCCAGCAGGTCGGGGCCGCGCAGCACGAAGCCGAAGCATTGCCGGATGTTGTACAGCGTGGCCTCGGTGCAGTAGCCGGGCGAGGTGGTGGCGGCGCAGTCCTGCACCAGCAGGCAGTCATAGCCCAGGAAGTTGGCGTCCTGCAGCGTCGCCATCACGCACTGGTCCAGGTTGACGCCGCCGAACAGCAGGGTGCGGACGCCGAGGTTGCGCAGGATGCTGTCGAGTGCGGTGTCCCAGAAGCCGGACATGCGCGACTTGGCGACCTGGATGTCGGCGGGGTCCGGCGGCAGCTCGTCGACCCCCGCCGCGGCCCAGCTGCCCAGTTCCAGCACCCGGGCGCCGTGGCCGGGAAGCGGGTCGCCGAGCCCCACCCCCTGCCCGCTCGGATTATAGACGTGCAGCAGGGCCGGGCTGAGATTGAGGCGATCCGGCCGGTTGCCCCAGTTCACCCACAGGATCGGCACGCCGTGCGCGCGCAGCGCCGGCAGCAGGGCCGCGAGTGCCGCGATCGGCTCGCGTGCCGGTGCGACGTCGACGCCGATATGGGCGAGCCAGCCCTCGGGGTGGCAGAAATCGTTCTGCATGTCGATCACCAGCATCGCCGACTGGGCGAGATCGAAGCGCACCGGCTTCGGCGTCGCGTCCAGCGCCAGCGGCCGGGCGGCCGGACGCGCGCGCGTCATGTCGACCTGCGAGGCGCCGACGCGCCACTGGTTGGCGGTGGCCGAGCCGAGCAGGGTCACGCGGCGAGGCCGCCGAGCACGGCGCGATCCTCGTCGTCGAGCTGCATCGGGATGCCGGCGCGGATCAGCTCGGCGAAGCCCTCGTTGGGGACCATGACGGTCAGGGTATAGAGCTTGCCGGCGCCGGTGTTCTGCACGACGTGCTCGGAGCCCGGCCGCAGCAGCATCGCCGAGCCCTTGCCGAGTGCTGCGGTCTCGCCCTCGCAGCGCGCGACACCCTCGCCGTGCAGCACGTAGAACATCTCGTGCGCGCGGCTGTGCATGTTCGGCGGCGTGGCGCCGCCGACGGTGAAGATCTCCACCACCGCCACGGTCTCGAACGCCTCCCCTTCATGGTCGAACAGCAGCACGAAGTAGTTGGTGTCGTCGGCGCCGATGCGGAACACCGGAGCCTGCAGGGCGCTCTTGAGGCAGATCGGCGACAGCATTGGGTGATCCTCCCGGCGAACTGGCGATGTAGCGGATCGCAGCAAGAGCCGTGCCACGCGCCCTCAGAGATGGCTCCAGCCCGGCCGGGCGAGCCGCATCTCGTCGCCCGCGGCGTCCAGCACCCGCACCCGGGCCGCGCCGGGCTGCATGGCGCCGATGCGCGTCACCGCGATGCCGGTCCGGGTCGAGAGCGCCAGCAGGGCAGCCTCGCGTTCCTGGGCCACCGCGAGCAGCAGCTCGTAATCGTCGCCGCCGGTGAGGCAGGTCTCGAGCCAGTCCGGCCCGGCGGCACGCGCCGCCGGCGAGCGCGGCAGCAGCGAGGCGTCGATGGTCGCGGCGAGACCGCTGCCGCGGCACAGATGGCCGAGATCCTGCACCAGCCCGTCCGAGATATCGATCGCGGCACTGGCGATGCCGTGCAGCCCGGCGCTCAAGGCAAGGCGCGGCTGCGGCAGGCGGTAGCGCTCGACCAGCGCGTGACCGTCCGCACGCAGCCGGCCCTGCAGCACCGCGAGGCCGAGCGCCGCGTCGCCGACGGTGCCGGTGACCCACAGCCGGTCGCCGGCCGCGGCACCGTCGCGACGCAGGATGCAGCCGGCTGCGGCGTGGCCGAGGATGGTCAGCGACAGCACCAGCGGCCCGTGCGGCGTCGCGGTGGTGTCGCCGCCCAGCAGGTGCAGCCCGAACTCTGCCTGGTCCGCGGCGAGGCCGGCGCAGAAGCCGGCGAACCAGGCCTCGGTGCGCTCGGGCGGCAACGCCAGCGTCAGCAGGTAGCCGAGCGGCGAGGCCCCCATCGCCGCGAGATCCGACAGGTTCACCCGAAGCAGCTTGCGCCCGATGCTCTCGGCCGGGTCGTCCGGCAGGAAGTGCACCCCCTGCACCATCGCGTCCGCCGAGGCCACCAGCAGCCGGCCGGGCGGCGGCAGGAAGGCGGCGGCGTCGTCGGCGAGGTCGAGCGCGCCGGGGCCGGCGAGCGGGCGGAAATGGCGGGCGATGAACCCGAACTCCGCGGGCAGCGCGTCCGCCGACGGCACCGTCAGCCCGCCGTGGGACGCTGCTCGAAATCCTGCGGCCGCAGCTGGCGCCCGAGCGCGTCGAGCAGCCCGTTGACCATGCGCGGCTCGTCGCCGGAGAAGAAGCCGTGCGCGATGTCGAGGTACTCGTTGATCACCACCCGCCCCGGCGGACCGTCGCGCATGGTCAGCTCAGCACCGGCCGCACGCAGCATCGCGCGCAGCACCGGGTCGAGCCGCGCCAGCGGCCATTCGGCGGGAAGGGCTGCGACCAGCAGCGTATCCAGCCGGTCCTGCTCGCGCACCGCGGTGCGCACGATCCGGTTGAACAGCACCACGTCCGCGTCCGGCACCCGGCCTTCCTCGTAGCCGCCGGTGCCCGGCAGCTCGCCGAGCCGGTGACGGACGAACTGGTCGATCACCGCCTCGGGGTTGTCGGCGGCCTGCTCGCTCTGGAACAGCGCCTGCACCGCGCCGACCCGGGCCGCGGTGCGCGGGCGGGCGTGGCCGCCGCGCGGCTTCGGCGAGCGGCGGCCGGAGGAAGGCGGGGACGCGTCGCTGTCGCTCATGGGGGCTTCATCGTCCCTTTGCCTCCGCCCGTCCAGCCTCGGGTGCCTCGGCCGCTGAGGCCGCGGCGGTGGCCGAGCCACTGACCGGCAGGCTGGTCAGCGAGCCGAGGATCGCCTCGAAGTCACGCGCCTCGCGGAAATCCCGGTAGACGCTGGCGAAGCGCACGTAGGCCACGGCATCGACCTCGCGCAGCGTGTCCATCACCAGCTCGCCGAGCTGCGTGCTCGGGATCTCGTTCTCGCCCGATGCCTCCAGCTTGCGCACCAGCCCGTTGACGATCCGCTCGATGCGCTCCTCGTGGATCGGCCGCTTGCGCATCGCGATGCGGATCGACTGCAGCAGCTTCTCGCGCTCGAACGGCACCCGCCTGCCATCGACCTTGATCACCACCAGCTCGCGAAGCTGCACCCGCTCGATGGTGGTGAAGCGCTGGCCGCAACCCGGGCAGAAGCGCCGCCTGCGTATCGCGGCCGCGTCCTCGTTGGGTCGGCTGTCTTTGACCTGGGTGTCGTCATGGCCGCAGAAAGGACAGCGCATGACGGCTGGTGATCCTCGATCTCTCGGGTTGCACGTAGGCGCGCGCGGAAACGTAGGTGCTCCTCGGACCGGTTGCTGACAAGAGCCGCGATCCGGCGCAGCCTGTGCAATCGTGCCCAACCTTCGCAGGACGTTTGTCGAATGAATCCATCGATCGGCCTCTCCCGGCTTCCATCCGCGCCGGACGACGCGACGTGGCCCGGGCCTAGCAGGGCCGCTCCCGGCGCAGGGCTGCCCAGCGGTGCGGTCATCGAGGCCGCCGACCGCGCGGCGCGGCACTGGCGCAGCCCCGAGGCGGGCCGGCTGCGCCCGGGATCGGAGGCGCACAAGCGCGCCATGTGCGCGATGTTCCACGACACCTTCAACCCGTACAAGCCCTCGGTGATCGACTGGCCGACGCTCGACGCCCAGACGCTGGCCCGGATCACCGCGCTGCCGATCTGGGACATCGCGGTGCAGACCGAGGGCAAGGCAAGGCTGCGCATGCAGGCCTATGCCGACATGCTGGACGAGCCGGCGCTGAAGCAGGCGATCGGGCTGAACGCGTGGGAGGAGAACCGGCACAAGGAGGTGCTGTCGCGCATGGTCGCCTTCTACGGCATCAAGCTGGCGCCGGAGCCGGAATACGTGCGCCCGCGCGACGCCGAGTGGGCGTACATGGTCACCGGCTACAGCGAGTGCATCGACAGCTTCTTCGCCTTCGGCCTGTTCGAGATGGCGCGCCGCTCGGGGTTCTTCCCGCAGCCGCTGATCGACACCTTCGAGCCGGTGATGCAGGAGGAGTGCCGGCACATCCTGCTGTTCGCGAACTGGGTGGCGTGGCACCGCCGCACCATGCCGGCATGGAAGCGGCCCTGGTTCGAGCTGCGTGTCGCCGCGGTCTGGGTGTTCCTCGGCTGGGAGCGGATCGGGCTCGCGCGCGGCATGGACGGCGACGGCAAGGCGGTCGCGCAGGACAACAACTTCACGGTCAATGGCGCGAAATCGGTCAGCGACGAGGAGATCAGCGTGCGCGAGCTGATGGGGCTATGCCTGGAGGAGAACGACCGCCGTTTCGCCGGCTATGATCGCCGGCTGCTGCGCCCGACCACGATGCCGGCGATGGTGCGGTTCGCGCGGCGCTTCATGCGCGCGCCGAAGCGTCGGGCCGCAGCGCCGGCGTGAGGCCGCTGCTGTCCGGATTGCGGCTTCCCGGCGTGCTGCTTCCCGGCGTGCTGCTGCTGGCCGCCGCGCCGGCGGCGGCGCAGGGTGCGGCCGGCCTCTCGCTGGCCGACCCCTGGATCCGCGCGCTGCCGGCCGGCCTGCCCGCCGCCGGCTATTTCGTTCTGCGCAACGACTCGAGCGGGATGGTGCAGCTGGTCGGCGCCTCCTCCCCCGGCTGCGGCAGCCTGACCCTGCACCAGACGGTCCGCGAGCATGCGATGAGCGCGATGAGCGGGATGGATCCCGGCAACGCCGGACGAGGCGCGGGCGCGATGCCGGGCATGACGATGATGCAGCCGATCGCCGCCGTAGCCGTGCCCGAGCACGGCGCGGTCCGGTTCGCGCCCGGCAGCTACCACCTGATGTGCGAGCATCCGACAGGGGCGGTGCAGGCCGGACGCAGCATCGCGGTGACGCTGCGCTTCGGCGATGGCCGCTCGCTGCAGACCGCCTTCCCGGTAAGAGATGCCCGCGGTCACTGACACGGTGCCATCCCAGTCCTCAGGTTGGGGGTCCGGGGCCTCAGGCCCCGGCGGGTCCAGGGCAGAGCCCTGCCCTTCCGCCCCGCCCGGCCCGATACGTGCGGTACTCCAGGTCGCCAGCGGCAATTTCCTGGAGATGTACGACTTCATGGTGTTCGGCTACTACGCCCGCGCCATCGCGCTGACCTTCTTCCCCGCCGGCAGCGCCTTCGCCTCGCTGCTGCTGTCGCTGATGACCTTCGGCGCCGGCTTCCTGATGCGCCCGCTCGGCGCCCTGCTGCTCGGCGCCTATGTCGACCGGATGGGCCGCCGGCGCGGATTGCTGCTGACCCTGAGCCTGATGTCGGTGGGCACGCTGCTGCTCGCCTGCGTGCCCGGCTATGCGACGCTGGGGCTCGCCGCACCGCTGCTGGTGCTGGCCGGGCGGCTGATCCAGGGGTTCTCCGCCGGCGCCGAGCTGGGGTCCAGCTCGGTCTACCTGTCGGAGATCGCCGCCCCGGGGCGCGCCGGCCTGATGGTGTCGTTCCAGTCCGCGAGCCAGCAGGTGGCGGTGGTGCTGGTGTCGCTGATCGGCGTCGGGCTCGGCGCGACGCTGTCGGTGCGGCAGATGAATGACTGGGGCTGGCGGCTGCCGCTGCTGATCGGCTGCTCGATCGTGCCGCTGCTGCTGGTGCTGCGTCGCTCGCTGCGGGAGAGTGCCAGCTTCGCCGCCCAACCCGACCATCCCGACCTGCGCGAGGTGACGCGCACGCTGGCGGCGAACTGGCGGGTGGTGGGCTTGGGTATGCTGCTGGTGGTGATGACCACGAGCTCGTTCTACGTGATCACCGCCTACACCCCGACCTTCGGCAGCGCGGTGCTGCACCTGTCGAGCCGGGCCGGCCTAGTGGTGACGCTGTGCGTCGGGCTGTCGAACCTGGTCTGGCTGCCGGCCTCCGGTGCGCTGTCGGACCGCATCGGGCGGGTGCCGATCCTGATCGGGGCCACGCTGGCGATGATCGCGACCGCCTACCCGGCGATGCTCTGGCTCACCGCCGCGCCGTCGTTCGGGCGGCTGCTGCTGGTCGAGCTGTGGCTGTCGCTGCTGTACGGCGCCTATAACGGCGCGATGGTGGTGTACCTGACCGAGCTGGTGCCGGCGCGGGTGCGCGGCTCCGGCTTCAGCCTCGCCTACAGCCTGGCCACCTGCGTCGGCGGCCTGACGCCGGCGATCTGCACCGTGCTGATCCACGTCACCGCCGACCGGGCGATGCCGGGAGTGTGGCTGACCTTGGCCGCCGGCTGCGGCCTGACCGCCGCCCTGCTGTCGCGGCGGAGGACAGCGTCAGCTTGAAGGTGTCTGGGTCTTGAGCGGGCAATCTCGCAGCACCCCCTCGGCGGCAAGGCGGCTTGCGATCCTGTCGGCGAACATCGCCGCACCCTTGCTGCGGCCCGTGATCAGTTCGGAAGGTCCATGCAGGACGATCTCTGCGCTCCAGATGTCACGCTTGGTCGCGACATCGCTGAGGGTCAGGACGTACGTTCCTGATCCTACTTGGCCGTTCACGCTCGCGCGGACGCTCTGACGAAGCAACAGCACCGTGTCGGGTTTGAAACTTGCGATCAGCAGGTGGAGCCTCTCCGCGGCATTCAATTGCAGATGGTTCGGCGCATAGACCTCCGCCTGCACCCCGCATGGCGCCAGGGCATTGCGAACTGCGTCCGGGAACTTGTCAGCGGCGCCGTTGGAGAACGCAGAATCGAGGGTACCGAACACGAGCATGCGCTTCGGAGTGCCATGGTAATCGTGGTCCACCACCTCCTCGCCGACGTTGACGGCCATGCAGGACGACAGCTCAAGCAGAGCCAGCAGACCCACGCGAGCGCGATGTCCCGCCAGTCTTCTTCGTTCGGTCATCCCCGCTCGTCCTTGATCGATCGAACCGACATCGCGAGAATGTTATTTAACCGAAACTAGTCTCGCTGGCTCAGGACAGTTAGCCAGCACTTTGCCGGACCACGGGAAGGCCGAGCTGGGCTTCATGCTGTCTACCTGTCGAAGCGGCACCTTTCGCTGAAGCTTCGACGGTCCGTCGAGCAGCTCGCGTGAGCTTCGATGAGCCGCTGCCGCGGGATCCGTTGATGACGGAGTAGACCGGCGGCTCCCGACCGGCCTCCGCAATGATCCGCCGCGGCCCCGCTTCAGCTCTGGCCCGCTGCGTAGGCTGAGACCCGCGCTAAGCGGTCGACGATCGAGCGGAACGCCTCTTCCGTGCGCGCCTCGCGCTTGAGGCTTGAGCCGGCCGTCGCCAGGAACGCAGCGAAACCGTCGGCGCCCCCGAAGGCGGCAAGGTCTGCGCCCCCCTGCGCCGCCTCGCGACCGTACTTGGCGAGCAGTGCCGTGAAGCCCGCATCGAGCCGGGCTACGTGGACGGCAGTCAGTTCCGCGTCCAGCTCCAGCAGCTCCCGGCCGTGCGGGGTCGCGTTGATGATGTGGAAGAAGCCGAGATCCTTGGCGAGCAGGGTCGCGGCGATGTTCTCCGACAGCGACGCATCGGCGATCCAGGCTGCCTCAGCCCGGACCAGCGCCTCGTCGACCAGCGAGGACGCCAGCGCCTCGAACAGCGTCCGCTTGTCGGGGAAGCGAAGATACAGCGTCGCTCGCGCGATCCCCGCCTCGCGCGCGATGTCGGCCATGCTGGTACGTCGCAGGCCGTGCCGGCCGAACAGCGTCAGCGCGGCAGCCAGCACGCGTTTCAGGTTGAGGTCTGACGGACTGGACATTCAACGTCCAAGATGTCTAGATCTGGGTGTCGGCAAGGAGATCGTCATGGTCGGGTCTGAACGTGTGCTGGTGACCGGCGGATCGGGATACATCGCGAGCTTCTGCATCGCTGAGCTGCTTCGTGAGGGTTCGCAGGTTAGCACGACCGTCCGCAGCCTCGCGCGCGAGGCGGAGGTCCGGGCGGCGATCCGCAAGCTGGTGCAGGCCGACGACAGGCTCGAGGTCGTAGTCGCCGATCTCAACACCGATGTCGGCTGGCGGGAGGCCTGCTCGGACTGCTCGGGCGTGCTGCACGTCGCATCGCCCTTGCCGACGCGCGCGCCACGCGACGATGACGAACTGGTGCGGCCGGCCCGCGACGGCGCGGTTCGGGTCCTCACGGCCGCCCGCGACGCCGGTGTCGCGCGGGTGGTGATGACCTCGTCGAGGGCCGCGGTGGCCTACGGCCATGGCGGACGGTCACGGCCGTTCACCGAGGCGGACTGGTCCGATCCGGGCGACCGCACCGACAGCTCCGCCTACGAGCGGTCCAAGATGATCGCCGAGCGCGCCGCCTGGGACTGGCACTCCCGCGAGGGCGGCGCGCTGGAACTCGTCACGGTCTGCCCCGGCGCGGTGATCGGTCCGGTGCTGGGCCGCGACTTCTCGGCCTCGCTCGACATCGTCAGGAGGCTGATCGACGGCTCGCTGCCCGGACTGCCGTCCTTCGGCTGGCCGCTCGTCGACGTGCGGGACGTCGCCGACCTGCATCTCCGGGCGCTGCGCGCGCCGGAGGCCGCCGGCCAGCGCTTCATCGGCGCCGGCCGGTTCTACTGGATGGCGGACATCGCGCGGGTGCTGCGCGAACACGTGCCCGAGCTGTCGGGCAAGGTGCCCAGGCGCCCCCTGCCGGGCTGGCTGGTGCGGCTGTCGTCGGTGTTCGACCCGGTGCTGCGCGGACGGCTGTTCGAGCTCGACAAGCAGCGGCCGGTCAGCGCGGAAAAGGCGGAACGCCTGCTCGGCTGGACGCCGCGGAGCAACGACGACGCGATCATCGACACCGCGCGGAGCCTGCTCGCCGAAGGTGTGGTCGAGCGCGCGGCGGCCTGATCATCGATCCCGCGGCGCGGGACCTCGATCCGACCGGAGGCCGCGCCTCACGCGGGCAGCGCCAGCACCGTGTCCAAGGCCGCGGCGCCCACGACGCATGGGAGGCAGCGCCGCCCGGTTGACCCGCTGACAGCCCAGCACGTTGATGTCGTAGAACTCGGCCAGCTGCTCCGGCAGGACGGCCTCTCTCGGCCCATACACCATGTGCCCGGCATTATGGACCAGCACATCCAGCCGTTCGTGCCCGGCGATGATCAGCCCTACCGGGGCGTCGGCCGAGTCCTGCGATCGCACATCGAGCTCGACGGTGCGCAGGTCGACGCCGTGGTCCCGCGCGTGGGCGGCCACCTCCTCCCTCTGCTGCGCGTAGTTTCCCGACAGGTCCCGCGTCGAGGCGTAGACGGTGTGGCCGGCAGGCGCGAGCGCGCCCGCGATCATGCCACCGAAGCCGCTCGATGCGCCGGTGACCAGGGCGATCTGGCTCATCGACCTGCCCTCCCTCAGACGATGCCGCCGTTGGCGCGCAGCACCTGGCCGCTGACCCAGCCGCCGTCGGGACCGACCAGGAATGCCACCGCGCGGGCGATGTCCTCCGGCTCGCCGAGCCGCCCGAGCGGGATCATCTTCGCGACCGCCGCGACCTGCTCCTCCGACTTGTCGCCGAGGAACAGCTCGGTCGCGACCGGGCCCGGTGCCACGGCATTCACCGTGATGCCGCGCCTGCCCAGCTCCTTGGCGAGGATGCGGGTCATCGCCTCCACCGCGCCCTTGGTCGCGGCGTAGACCGCGTAGGTCGGCTGGTACAGACCGACCACGCTCGACGAGAAGCTGACGATCCGCCCGCCATCGCGCATGCGCCGCGACGCCTCGCGAAGGCCGTTGAAGGTGCCCTTGAGATTGATCGCGACATGCTGGTCGAAGACCGCGTCCTCGGTCTCGGCGAGCGGGCTCAGCTTCATGATCCCGGCATTGTTGACGAGCACGTCGACCTGGCCGAACGCGGCGATCGCCCGGTCGAACAGCGCGGTGATCGCCGCCGGGTCGCTCACGTCGGCCCGGACCGCGATCGCCTGGCCGCCCGCCGCCGCGATCCTGGCCGCGAGTTCGTCGGCCGCCGCGGCAGAGCCCGCGTAGTTGACGACGACCGCGAAGCCGTCCCGCGCCAGCCGTTCCGCGACCGCGGCGCCGATGCCCCTCGACGAGCCGGTGATGATGGCGCATCGCTGCGTGTCTGCCATGGGAACCTCCGTGGTTTGCTGTTCCCGCCAGATACGAATTGCGACTGCACCCGTTTAGGGGCCTTATCCCGGTCTCACTGATCGGGAAGCTGGAACAACGGGTGGACCGGATCGATGCGATGCGGGCCTTCGCCCGGGTCGTCGAGCGGCGCAGCTTCGCGCTGGCGGCCTCCGACCTCGGATTGCCGCGCTCGCGTGCCTCGGAGGCGGTCCAGCAGCTCGAGCGGCATCTGCACGTCCGCCTGCTCGCACGGACCACGCGGCGCGTGACGCCGACGGCGGAGGGCGAGGAGTACTACCGGCGCTGCCTGGCGATCCTGTCCGCGATCGACGACGCCGACGACGCCGCCGCCCGGACGATGCCGGCCGGGCCGCTGCGGATCGACGTCCACAGCAGCTTCGCCCAGCGTTACCTGCTACCCGGCCTTCCGGTGTTTCTCGAGCGCTACCCGAACATCCAGCTGCATATCGGCGAGGGTGATCGTCTGATCGATCTGGTCGCCGAGGGCGTGGACTGTGCCATACGCGTCGGCAAGCCGGCCGACAGCGGGCTGATCGGCCGCAAGCTCGGCGTGCTCGCGGAGGGCACCTTCGCCAGCCCCGCCTATCTGGCGCGGCACGGCGTGCCGACATCCCCCGACGATCTGGGCGGTCACCGCATGATCGGCTTCGTCTCCTCGGCCACGCGGGCGGTGATGCCGCTCGAGTTCCAGATCGACGGCGGCGTGCGCATGGTCTCGCTCCCGGTATCGGTCACCGTGTCGGCGGCGGCGACCAACGCCAGCCTGTCCCGCCTCGGCCTCGGCCTGGTCCAGGTGCCGCGCTACCGCGTCGCACACGAGCTCGCGACCGGTGCCCTGGTCGAGGTGCTCGCGGCGTATCCGCCGGAGAGCACGCCGGTCTACCTGCTTTTCATCGAGGGACGGCAGCTCCCGCCGCGCGTGCGCATCTTCATCGAGTGGGCGACGGCCACGATCGCCGCCGGGCTCGCAGAGGCCGGAGGTGCCGACTGACCGCATCGGCTCGAGAAGGAGCCGCGCCGTCTCTCGATGCCCGCCTTCCGACCCCTCCCGTCCGGCATCGGCCGAGGCTGCGTGAGACCGTCCGGGTGACGATTATCGTCCGGCAGGCGCACCCGTCTCGTCGGTGCCGTGTTCCGCCTCCCGCTTCAGCGCGGTGAGCCACCGCTGGTCGGCCTCGCGAAGTTCGTTCGAGGAATAGAACCAGCCGATCGGCCAGCCGCTCAGCGATTCGGTCGTCGTCACCGTGGTCTCGCCATCGCCCGAGGCGGCAAGTTCCCACAGGTGGATCGCCCGAAAGATCAGCATGTGGCCGATCCAGACGAGGCGATGCTCCGGCTCGTCCAGCACGATGCGGGAGCGGATCGTCCCGCCCGATGTGGTCCACACGAACGGAACGCCTGCGGCGGCGTGTGCGGCGATCGCCGTCGTGCGTATGTCCGGCTGCCAAACGGGCCAGCGCGATATGTCGCTCAATGTTTTCCAGACCACAGGGGGCGCCGCCCTGATGGTGACGCGGAGCGTTGTCCGCACGGGCGCGTGCTGATCGATCTGGCCACGCGCGGCACGGCCGGCATCCTGCTGGCCACCGCACGCTGTCAGGCTTGCCGAGAGGCAAAGCGCTGTCAGCAGGCCGATACGGGTCAGGACCGCCCGCTGCGCCGGAATGTTCGAAGGCCGGATGACCCGTCCCGTGCCGGACTTCCCCAGACCTACTTCCGCCGCGATGACGGCACGACGATCGGGACGTCCGAGCTCGACAGGCAACGGACGCTCTCGAAGGCGGAGCCACGACGCGAGCCCACCGGGCGCCGCGGCATGAGCTTCGGCAAGTCTGCGTCCCCATCTGGCTTCACGCGAGCAGCGCCAGCACCTTGTCGCCGTAGCGTTCCAGCTTCGAGGCGCCGACCCCCTTGATGGTGCCGAGCCGGGCGGCGTCGCGCGGGTTGGCCGAGGCGATGTCGCGCAGCACGGAGTCGTGGAAGATCACGTACGGCGGCACCGACTGCGTCCGCGCCTCCTGCTTGCGCCACTCGCGCAGCGCCTCGAAACGCTGCTGCGCCGGCGCGTCCAGCGGCGGGGCATCGCCGGCGGCGGCGTCGCGCGGCAGCCGCGCCGCGGCCGGCGCACCGGCGGCGACCGTCTCGACCGGGTCCTCGCGCAGCATCAGCTTCTCCTCGCCGCGCAGGATCGGCCGCGCCACCGCGTCGTTGAAGCACAGCGTCGCGTACTCGCCGTCGCCGGTGCGCAGCGCGCCGCGCGAGACCAGCTGTCGGATGACGCTGCGCCAGAACCCCTCGGGGTGGTCGCGGCCGATGCCGTACAGCGGCAGCTGGTCGTGGCGGTGCCTGGTCACCATCTCGGTGGTGCGGCCGCGCAGCACCGAGACGATGTGCAGCGCGCCGAAGCGCTGGCCGGTGCGGTAGATCGCCGACAGCACCTTCTGCGCCGCCACCGTGCCGTCGAAGGTCGCGATCGGGTTGCGGCAGTTGTCGCAGTGACCGCAATTGCCGCCGAGCGTCTCGCCGAAGCAGGCCAGCAAGGCGCGGGTGCGGCAGCCGGTGGTCTCGGTCAGGCCGATCATCGACTCCAGCCGCTGGCTCATCACCTGCTTCTGCGCCGCCCCCGCCTGCGACTGGTCGAGCCAGTGCCGGGCACGGGCGATGTCCTCGCCGCCGTACAGCAGCAGCGTGTCGGCGCGCTCGCCGTCGCGGCCGGCGCGGCCGATCTGCTGGTAGTAGCCCTCCGGACTGTCCGGCATGTCGAGATGCACCACGTGGCGGACGTCGGGCCGGTCGATGCCCATGCCGAAGGCGATCGTCGCCACCATCACCACCGCCTCGCCGGCGCGGAACCGGGCCAGGGCGGCGCGCTTCTCCAGCGGCGAGATGCCGGCATGGAACACGATCGCCGGGAAGTCGCGGTCGCGCAGCGAGCGGGCGACGCGCTCGGTCTTGTTGCGGCTGCCGCAGTACACGATGGCGGCCCCGGTGCCGCCGCGATGCCGCTCCAGCAGGTCGGTGAGCTGGCGCAGCTCCGAGCCCTTCGGGCGCACCGCGATATGCAGGTTGGCGCGATGGAAGCTGGCGGCCAGCACCTCCGCGTCCGGCATCGCCAGGGCGTGCAGGATGTCGGTGCGGGTGCGCGGATCGGCGGTCGCGGTGAGCGCCACACGCGGCACGCCGGGGAGTGCGTCGGGCAGGCGCGCCAGCGCACGGTATTCCGGCCGGAACTCGTGGCCCCAGGCGGAGACGCAGTGCGCCTCGTCGATGGCGATGACCGAGATCGCGACCCGTGCCAGACGCTCCAGCATCCCCGGCGAGAGCAGCCGCTCCGGCGAGACGTAGAGCAGGTCGAGGCGGCCGGCCGCGAGGTCGCTGCGCGTCCGCGCCGCCTCGTCGGGGTCGAGCTCGGAGTGCAGTGCGGCGGCGTTGATGCCGAGCTGACGCAGGGCGGCGACCTGGTCGTCCATCAGCGCGATCAGCGGCGACACCACCAGCCCCATCCCCGGGCGGCACAGCGCCGGCAGCTGGTAGCACAGGCTCTTGCCGCCGCCGGTGGGCATCAGCACCAGCGCGTCGCCGCCTGCCATGACGCGGGCGATCGCAGCCTGCTGCAGCCCGCGGAAGGCGGGAAAGCCGAAGATGCGCGACAGCACCTCGAGCGGCGGCCGGCCGGTCCAGCCGGCATCGTCGCCGCCCTCGTGCGGGTCCTGGAGGGTGCTCAGCCCTGCCGGATCCGACATGCGTCCGGCGCCGCCTCGGCGTGTTGCCCGGTCAATGCGAGAAGTCGATCTCGACCCGACGTGCGCCCACCGTCGGATCCTCGTTGGAGGGCTTGCGCGGGTTGAGCTCGATCCGGTTGGCGGCGACGCCGTCGGCCCGCAGCGCCGCGGCGACGACCTCGCCGCGCTTGGCGGACAGCGCCTCGTCGGCGGAGAGGTTGCCATGCGCGGCGGCATACCCCGCCACCAGCACGTCGAGCGAGGGGTTGTCGGCGGCGGCATCGGCGGCCAGGCGCACCACCGAGCGGGCGGGCTGATCGAGCGACGCCGAGCCGGTGCTGAAGAAGACCACGTACTTGTGCCCGAGCGCGCCGCCCTCGAACAGGGAGCAGGCGGTGAGGCCGGAGAGCAGGCAGAAGGCGAGCGGCAGGCGACGCATGGGACGAGGGCTCCCTCGGAGCTGGGCATGAGACCCGACCTGTTAGAGCAATAAGGCGGGGCAGGGAAACAGCATCCGGTGCGGCTCCGCTCAAGCCGCACACGTCATGCCGCCGCGACCGCCCTGCCGTCCTGCAGCCGCCAGATCCGGTCGAGCCGCTCCACGCCCAGCAGCCGATGCACGATCAGGATCACGCTGCGGCCGGCAGCCGCCTCGTTCAGCGTGAGCAGGAACTGGCGCTCGGTGTCGGCGTCCAGGCCGGCGCAGGGCTCGTCCAGGATCAGGATCGGCGCCTCAGAGAGCAGCGCGCGGGCCAGGGCGAGCCTGCGCGCCTGGCCGCCCGACACGCGGGTCGCGGACTCGCCGAGCCAGCACTCCAGGCCACCCGGCAGGCTGCGTATTAGGCTCGCGATCTGCGCCTGCTCCAGCGCGGCCCAGAGTGCGGCGTCGTCGGCATCGAGACGGCCGAGCAGGAGGTTGTTGCGGATCGAGTCGTCGAACAGGTGGCTGTCCTGGCCGACCCAGGCGAAGCGGGCACGCACCGCCGCCTCGCTGATCCGCGCGAGGTCGACGCCGCCGAGGGTGACCCGCCCGGCCTGCGGCGTCGCCACGCGCAGCATCAGCGAGGCGAGCGTCGACTTGCCGGATCCCGACGCGCCGAGCAGGGCGATGCGCGAGCCCGCGGGGATCTCGAGGCTGAGTGCGTCGAACACCGCCGCCCGGTCCGGCTGCCAGCGGAACCGCACGCCCTCGAAGCGCAGCGCCAGCCCGTCCGGCACCGCCGCCGGCGCCGCCGGCCCCGCGACGACGCGCTCCACGCTGCCGCCGCCGGCCTCCAGCACCCGGGAGGCGGCGTGCGCCATGTGGCCCGCCAGCACGCCGGCACGCACGAGGCCGGAGGCGGTGTCGAACACCGCCAGCAGCAGGAACAGGCACAGCACCGACGCCATCGCCCCGAGGCGCGCGAAGCCGAGGCCGAGTGCCGCCGCCAGCAGCAGCAGGATCGCCGCCTGGCCGCACAGGAAGGCGACGGCGCCGGCGATCGCGCCGTGCCGGACCAGCGCGGCCTGCGCCGCGATCAGCTCCGACTCGCGTCCCTGCACCCGCGCCAGCGCCGGCGCGCCGGCGCCGAAGGCGCGTATCTCGCGCAGCCCGGAGACGAGGTCGAGGGCGGCGACGCGCAGTCCGGAGGCCGCCCCGGTGAGCCGTGCGCCCGCCGCCGCCGAACGTCGGGCCGCTCGCCACGGCAGCAGCAGGGAGGCGAGCGCGAACAGCGTGCAGACCAGGACCGCGAGCACCGGATCGAGACGGCCGAGCAGCAACGCCAGCCCAGGCAGGATCAGCAGCACGGCGCTGAGCGGCAGCAGCAGGCGCAGGTAGAGCCCGTCCAGCGCCTCGACGTCGCCGACCAGGCGGGACAGCGCGTCCCCGGTATGGCGGAAGCCGAGGCCGCCCGCCGCACTTGCGGCGAGGCGTCGGAAGAACCAGACACGCAGGTCGGCGAGGGCGCGGAAGGTGGCGCCGTGCGTCAGCAGCCGCTCGACGTAGCGAAGTGCCACCCGGCCGGCGCCGAGGGCGCGCAGCGACCAGGCCGAGACCAGCAGCACGCCCACCGAGGCGCCGGCGAGGCGCAGCCCCGAGACGCCGAGCAGCGCCAGCCCGCAGAGCAGCGCCAGCAGCGATACCGCGACGCCGAAGCCGAGGCGCCAGGCCTGGCGGCGCCACAGCGCCAGCACCGACAGCAGCGGGGCCAGCGACGGCAGGGTCGCGGCCTGCGGCCGACGCGGCGGTCGGGCGCTCATGCGACGCCGCACGCCGGCGCCAGGCGGCCGCCGACCAGATCGAGGCGACGGCCGCCGAGCGCACGCGCGGCTGCGGAGTGGCTCGCCATCACCACCGTGCGGTGCCGGCCCAGCAGGCCGAGGCTGTCGAGGATGGAGCGTTCCGTTAGCGGATCGAGATGCGCGGTCGGCTCGTCGAGCAGCAGCAGCGGCGCGTCGCGCAGCACCGCGCGGGCGATGGCGACGCGCTGCGCCTGGCCGCCGGAGAGGCCGTAGCCGCCCTCGCCGATCACGGTGTCGAGGCCATGCGGCAGCCCGGCCAGCACGCTGTCGAGCGACGCCACCTGCAGCGCATGGTCCAGCATGTCGGGCGAGGCATCGGGACGCGCGAACAGGATGTTGTCGCGCAGGCTGCCGGCGAACAGCACCGGCTTCTGGCCGATCCAGGAGATCAGGTCGGACAGCTCGGAGGCGTCCAGCCCGTGCAGGTCGACGCCGTCGATCAGCACCCGGCCGCGGTCCGGTCGGATGAAGCCCAGCAGCATCTCGATCAGGGTGGACTTGCCGGCGCCGGACGGGCCGACCAGCAGCACCGTCTCGCCCGGCTCGACACGGAAGCTAAGCCCGTCCAGGGCGGATCCGCGCGCCGCGTCCCAGGCATAGTGCACATCCTCGAACGCCAGGCTCACCGCCCGGCGACGCGGCGGCGGCACGGCACGCTGCGGCGCGCCGACGTCCGGCGCCTCGGCGCGCGTCGGCAGTGCTGCCAGCGCCTCGGCGCAGGCGCTGGCCTGCATGCGGTCCTGGTAGGCGAGGGCGAAGTTGCGCAGCGGCGCGAAGAACTCCGGCACCAGCAGCAGGCAGAACAGCGCCGCCGACACCGGCAGCGTCACCACCGAACCGGCGGCCGCCGGGTGCAGCAGACTGCGTCCGTCATGCAGCGCGATCACCACCAGGGCCGTGGCCATCGCGAGGTCGAGGCCCGCCGAAGACAGGAACGCCACTCGCAGCACCCGCATGGTGCGCACCCGCAGCTCCGATGCGGCATCGGCGATCCGGCGTGCCTCGTCCTCGGTGCGGCCGGCGAGCACGATGGTGGCGATGCCGCGCATCCGGTCGACGAACCGGGTCTGCAGGCGCGACAGCGCCTGGAACTGCCGGCGGGTGGCGGCGGCGGCGCCGATCCCGAACACCGCCTGCAGCACCGGCACGACGATGCCGCAGCAGAGCAGCACCAGGGCGGCGAAGGGCTGCACCAAGCCGGCCACCAGCAGCACCAGCAGCGGGCCGAGAATGGCCAGGGTGGCGGCAGGCAGGTAGCGGGCGAAGAAGCCGTCGACCGCCTCGATACGGTCCACCAGCAGTGCGCTCAGCGCGGCGCTATGGCTGCCGCGCAGCAGCCGCGGGCCGGCCGACAGGATGCCGGTCAGGGTCGTATGGCGGAGCCGGACGCGGGCACGGCCGCCGGCGCGGGCGGCCAGGATCTCGCCCACCCCCTGCAGGGCTGCGCGCAGCACGGCGGCAAGGGCGAAGCCGGGCAGTGTCCATGGCAGGACCCGAGGCAGCGAGGCGGCGCCGGCGCCGGCACCGGCACCGGCCAGGGCAGCCGCGAGGATACTGGCCACGCACCAGGCCTGGCACAGCGACATCACCGCGGCGCCCAGGTTCAGCAGGACCACCGGAAGTGCTGCCCGTCGGCCCAGACGCGACTGCGCGCGGACCCACCCCTTCGTCGCTGCTCGATCGCTGCTCATCTCGACCGGCTATGTAGCCAAGGCAGCATCGCAGCAACAGGGGCACCGAGGCGTTCGGCACGGTTCTGGCTCGGTTATCGCCGCGGTTTCATGCGGCGGCCTCGCGATCACCCTCGTGCTCCGGATCGTCGTCGGACCCGGCGCCCTCGGCGTCGGGCTTGCGTGGGTGCAGCGGGAAGGTGAGCGTATAGCGCGTGCCCTCGCCTTCATCGACCTCCAGCCGCGCGCCGAGCTGTCGCGCGAAGCCGCGGATCAGCTGGATGCCGAGGCCGTCGCGTATGCCGGTCTCGGTCTCGGCACGACCGGCCGGTATGCCGATGCCGTCATCCTGTATCACCAGCCGGCCCATCGCCTCGGCATGGTCCGGACCCAGCTCGCTGAGGATGACCCGCACATGGCCGCTGCGTCCGCCGGGGAACGCGTACTTGACCGCGTTGCTGACCGCCTCGGTCACGATCAGCGATAGCGGCACCGCCTGGTCGGTGGCCATCTCGATCTCCGGCGCCTCGATATGCAGCTGGATGCGGCGCCCCTGCTTCTCGCCGATCGCCTGGAACAGCTGCGAGCAGAGTTCCTGCAGGAACGAGCGCATGTTCAACGTCTGCAGCTCGCCTTCCGAATACAGGTAGCGGTGCAGGGTCGCCAGCGCCCGCACCCGGTCGCGTGCCGACGCGAACTCGGCGCGTGCCTCAGGCTGGCGGATCCGGTTGGCCTGCAGGTTCAGCAGCGAGGCGATGATCTGCAGGTTGTTCTTCACCCGGTGGTGGATCTCCTTGATCAGCAGCTCCTGCTTGGACTCCGCCTCGCCCAGCGTGTGCTCGTGCGATGCCAGGCTGCGCGTCGCTTGGGTGAAGGCACGGGACAGCTCGCGCAACTCGAACGGCATCAGCCGGACATCGTGCACCGCGTAATCGCCGGCCTCGCGCCAGTGGGTGACGGCGCCGGTCAGCCGCTGCAGCGGCGCCACCACCAGCATGTTGGCGCCGACCGACACCGCGACCAGTCCGATCCCGAGCAGCAGCACGATGCCGATCACGCGGATGATGAACACGCTCAGCGCGCGCGCCTCCTCGGTCGTCGGCTGGGTGATCGCCAGCACGTCGACCGGCCCGGCGAAGGTGCCGATCACCGCCGAGCCGTCGCCGGCCGCGACCGGACTGCCGCGGTCGGCGATGGCGGTGGCGCGCAAGGTGGGAAGGTCGGCGGGCGCGGTCCAGCCGCAGTCCTGGCACAGTGGTGCGACGATGCCGCCGGGCCCGATCAGCCAGGCGCGCAGCGGCAGGCCGCCGCCGAGGATCCCGGCGCGTCCGTCACCGCCGAACAGGTCCCCCTTGCGCCATCCGAGCCGCATCTCCGCGACCAGGAAGTGGGCGGGATCGACGGCGCTGCGCGAGACCATCTCGGCGGTCATCACCGGTGTGTCGTCGGCACCCTCGCGCAACGCCACCTGCTGGATGCCCGACCTCCCCCGCGGCACGGCACGCAGGGCCTGGAGCGCTGCGGCGTCGCGTCGACGTGAGCTGCAGAGAGTGCGACCGTCCGCCGCCACCAGGTCGAGTGCGTCGTAGCGCGGCGCCTGGGTGACCACCGCGAGATGCAGTGCCTTGCTGCACGCCTCCGGATCGCTCAGCTCGTCCAGCGAGGCGACGTCCTCCAGGAAGGCGGCCGCCTGCGACAGATCCTGCTGCGCCCGGTTGCCGAACAATGCCACGAAGGACTGCGCACGCGCCGCGCTATAACCCGACGCACTCTCGTAACTTCGCCACGACATCAGGCCGCAGAGCACGGCGAGCGGGATGCACGACAGCAGGATGATCGCGATCATCCGGATGCTGACGGTGTCGAAGGCGCGGCGCAATCGACCCAGGCCGGGAACGATCCGGCGGTAACGCCGCGCGGCCGTGCTCGGCATCCGATGCAGTCTCCAACACGAAAACGCGACGCCATCCAGCGAGACGGCTACTGCTTGTCTTCCTCGATGAGCCTAAGCAGCTCCTCGGGTATCGGCTCCTTGGCGACATCCAGCGAGACGGCTACTGCTTGTCTTCCTCGATGAGCCTAAGCAGCTCCTCGGGTATCGGCTCCTTGGCGACGTCGTCGAACAGCTGATGCAGGCCGCGGTTGAGCCACTGGTCGAACGCGCTGTCGGACTTGCGCCTGGCGCGCCGCGGCGGAGGATCCGGACTGTCATTGCGCTGAGTCATCAAGTCGCGTCAATTCCGGATGGATCGAGCCGGCGTCATAGCCGACACATCCTCCAAGCGCCGATGCAGCCTTTCGGTTGCACCAGCGAGACGACATGTCGCGCGACTAGGCCAACACGCTGTCGTGCATCGCGACCGCACGGGACGCCGCCTGCTTGGCCTCGAGCAGACGGGCGATGCGGGCCGCCTTGACCGAGGCGCGGCCGTCACGCTCGGGGGTCTCGCCCATCAGCCAGGCCTCGAGCTGCCGGCGCGCCCGGAACACCCGGCTCTTCGCCGTGCCGACCGCACAGCCGGTCGCCTCGGCCAGCGCCTCGTAGCTCATGCCCTGCACCACCACCATGATCAACGCCTCGCGCTGGTCGGCGGGCAGGCGCGTCATCGCCTTGCCGAGATCCTTCAGCGCCAGCCGATCCTCGTGCGGCGCCTCGGTGGCGAACACCGAGGACGGCACGTCGTCGATGTCGGTGGTGTCGCGACGCTTGCGCAGGTTGGAGATGAACCGGTTGCGCAGGATGCGGTGCATCCAGGCCGCAAAATTCGTTCCGGGGATGAAACTCGCCTGGGCCGACAAAGCGTTGCAGACGGCGTCCTGGACCAGATCCTCGGCGGCGGCACGATTGCGGGTCAGGGCGAGTGCCTGCACGCGAAGCTTGGGCAGAATGCTGATGACTTGGCCGTGGAAACCGTGCGTCGCGTTGCTCGAGGCGGTGTCTGGCATGTGGGCGATGTCTCCGTTTCTGGACCAGCAATGATCGGCTGGGACTCAGCGTTGCATGCCCGGCCGGCCGGCATCTTCACGAAAAAGCGAGGCTGCCTCGGAAGCGAGCGAACCGGTTCGCGGATGGCGCGTGTTGCGGTGTGCGGCGATTTGGCGTTCCGAATGCGTCGGGCTAGTCTGGCACCATGCGCCGCTTCTGGATGACCGCGACATCTTCGAGGAACGGCATCGAACTCTTCGACGATCCGGGGATCCATGACGATCCCGGGCTCTCAGGTCGAGGAGGACGTATCCGTGTCGGCCAGCGCCCGCGCGAGCTGGCTTCTGGCGCGGGAGACGCGCGCCTTGACGGTGCCGACCGGCACCGCGCAGATCGCCGCCGCCTGCTCGTAGCTGAGCTCCTGGGCACCGACCAGGACCAGCGCCTCGCGCAGCAGCGGCGGCAGGGTGAACAGCATGCGCTGCAGGTCCGAGAGCTCGCCGCGCAGCGCCGCGTCGGGCAGCGCGCTGACGGGGTCGGGCATGCGCTCGCTGAGCACGCGGCTCTCGCGCCGGCGGCGGCGTATCTGCTCGTAAAAGGCGTTGCGCTGGATCGTGAACAGCCAGGCCTTGAGGTTGGTGTCCGGCTGGAACTGCTGCCGCGCCGCCAGTGCGCGCACCAGCGTGTCCTGCACCAGGTCGTCGGCGGCGACGGCCTCTCGGGTGAGCGAGCGGGCGAAGCCGCGCAGGTCCGGCAGCAGGCGGGCGATGCGGTGATGCAGGTCGCCCTCGGCGGCCGCCGCGGCGGTTCCGGCACTGTTGGTCCCCGCACCGGCGGCCTCGACATCCGTCCGGGCCGACGCCGGGACCTGCTGCCCGTCGTGACCCGGAACTCCTGCCGCTCGTCGAACCAAACCGCTTCCATTCATCCAGAGAGAGACGCCTGATGGCTACAACGCGGCGCGACGACCTGATCCGCGCTCTTCCCTACGCCAGACGTTATGCGCGCGCCCTCACCGGAAGCCAACCGCGCGGCGACCTGCTCGTCGCCGAGAGCCTGCGCGAGCTGATCTCCGCACCGGCCGATGACCTCACCGCGCGCCACGGGCTGTACAACTGGGTCACCAAGCGTTTCAACTTCGGGCTGGTCGATCCCGGCGCGGTGGATGGCGGACTGACGGCGCAGCAGCGTCAGCTGCTGCTGCTCACCGCCCTCGAGGAGGTGTCGGTGGAGGACGCGGCGCCGATCGTGGCGCTGGAGGCGGCCGAGGCGAGTGCGCAGCTCAGCGATGCGCGCGAGCGGCTGCGTGCCGCGGCAGCGACCGACGTGCTGATCATCGAGGACGAGCCGATCATCGCGATGGACATCGAGGAGCTGGTGATGGGCTGCGGACACCGCGTCGTCGGCGTGGCCTCCACCGAGGCGGACGCGGTGCGGATCGCGCAGAAGACGCGCCCCGGCCTGATACTCGCCGACATCAACCTGGGCATGGGCGGCGACGGCACCTCGGCGGTGAGCCGGATCCTGCGGCACCATTACGCGCCGGTAATCTTCGTCACCGCCTACCCGGAGCGGCTGCTGACTGGGGAGACGGTGGAGCCCGCCTTCGTCATCACCAAGCCGTTCGAGCCGCTGACGCTGGCGATCGCCACCTACCAGGCGGTCACCGGCGGCGTGAGCCTCAAATGACCATCCCGGCCGAAGTTCGACCTTGATCGATGCCCGCTTGATCGGTGACACACTGAGATGGTGAGCGGGTCGAGGCAGGCTGCAACCGCCTGCCGGACCCGACGTTCGATGCGCGCCGTCCTGCCCGTATCCGCGCCGCATCCGAGCCGGTCAGCCCGTCGCGACACGCCAATCCCGAGCCCGCAGGACACCGCCGACCGCGGCCCTGCCTATGGAGTCGCCCATGGACGCAGTCGAGAATAGCCGCCCGGTCGAGAGCGCCCGCCCGGCCGAGGCCGCCTCGACCGTGCCGCTGCGTATCGTGCTCGCCGACCGAGATGACGCGCCGGCAGCGGGCGGGATCGCCTCGTTGTGGAGCGACGCCGCATCGGCCGGCTATGACCGGCTGCTGGTCACCGGCCTGCTTCGCGGCGCCGCCGAACCGGGGGTGCTGGGCTCGCGCGGCGAGGTCGCCGAGGCGGTGGCCTCGCTGGTCGCGACCGTCGGCGAGAAGGTCGGGCTGATCGACCTGGCACTCGATCGTGTCGCCGCCGACGGCGACTTCGCGCGCGACCATCCCGAGTTGTTCGCGGCCCCCGACCGCGCCGGGGCGCTCGACCCGCGGGTGGCGCCGACGCCACACCTGGCACGGCCGCTGCTGCAGGCCGGCGGCGGGTCCGCGGCGGCGCTCGGTGCGTGGTGGGGAGAGCTGATCGCCGGCTGGACCCGCGCCGGCCTCGCCGGGGTGCGCCTGCGCGGCCTCGCCGGGCTGCCGCCGGGCAGCATGCCGCCGTTGCTGCGCGCGCTGCGCCGGCACGCGCCGGACGCGCTGATCATCGCCGACACGGCGGTCGTCTCCTGGAGCGAGATCGCGGCGCTGCAGGGGATCGGTCTCGACGGGGTGCAGTCCTCGCTCGCCTGGTGGAACTGGCAGGACCGGTGGTTCGAGGACGAGCTGGCGATGCTGCGCCGGGTGGCGCCGGTGCTGGCGCCGCTGCCCGCGTCGGTGCTCGGCGGCGAGGCGGCGCTCGACCGCGCCTTCGGCCTGTGCCTCGGGCGCGGCCTCGGCTGGATCGCGTCCCTCGGCACCGGCGCCCGCGCGGCGGCGACGCTCGCGACCCAGATCGGCGGCTTCGCGGCCGGCCGTCGGCTGAGTGCGGCGGACGCCCCGGTGCAGCTGTGGCTGCGCGGCGACGCGGCCGATCCGCGTCGAGGCCGGCAGGCGGGGCTGCTGCTGCTCAACGCGCGGCTCGACCGGCCGGCGGCGATCGATCCGGCGAGCTTCCTGCCGGCGACGGGCGGCAGCTTCGCGGGCTTCGTCGCCGCGAGCCCGGTTGCTCCGAGCCCCGTTGATGCAAGCCGGGGCGCCGCCGACGGCGGACCCGGCGAGGGCGCTGCCGCGCTGCGGCCGGGCACGCCGCTGCTGCTCCGCCCCGGCGAGTGGCAGCTGTTCGAGGCCCAGGCCCTGCCGGCGCCGCGGCCGACGCCGCTCGAGCCGCACTCGGCGCGCCGTGCCGCGGGCTGGCCGCGGCTGGCGATCGAGGCGGTGGCACCCGGCGTCGATGGCGGCCTGTTCCCGGTCAAGCGCACCGCCGGCGAGAGCGTCGAGGTCGAGGCCGACGTGATCGGCGACGGCCACGACATGCTCTCGGTGGCGCTGCAATGGCGCGGCCCAGGCGACGCCGACTGGCAGGAGGTGCGCATGCGCCTGCTCGGCAACGACCGGTGGGCGGCGAGCTTCCCGCTGGTGCTGCGCGGATTGCACCACTACCGCATCGAGGCGTGGCGCGACCACTACGCGACCTACCGACACGAGCTCGGCGCCAAGTCCACCGCCGGCGTCTCGGTCACGCTCGAGCTGGTCGAAGGCCAGGAGCTGCTGCGCGCGGCGGTCGCGCGGCAGGCGCCGGGTGCCGCCTCGATCGCGGCCCGTCTGGCCCGGATCGAGGGCCTCGATCAGCCGCAACAGGAAGCGGCGACGGTGGAGGCGCTGCTGGCGCCGGATCTCGCGACGCTGATGGAGGCCGCCGACGACCGGCCGCACGTCACCGTCTCGCCCGCACTGCCGGTGGACGCGGAGCGCACCGGTGCCGGCTTCGCCAGCTGGTACGAGGTGTTCCCGCGCTCGATGAGCGACGATCCGCACCGGCACGGCACGTTCCGCGACGTGGAGCGCCACCTGCCGCGGATCCGCGACATGGGCTTCGACGTGCTGTATTTCCCGCCGGTGCATCCGATCGGCCGGATCAACCGCAAGGGTCCGAACAACACCCTCACCCCCGGTCCGCAGGATCCCGGCAGCCCGTATGCGGTCGGCAACGAGCAGGGCGGCCACGACGCGCTGCATCCCGAACTCGGCACGCTGGAGGATTTCCTGCACCTGCGCCGTGCCGCCGAGGCGCACGGGCTGGAGCTGGCGATCGACTTCGCGATCCAGTGCGCGCCCGACCATCCGTGGCTCAAGCAGCATCGCGACTGGTTCGCCTGGCGGCCGGACGGCAGCATACGCTACGCCGAGAACCCGCCGAAGAAGTACCAGGACATCGTCAACGTCGATTTCTACGCCGAGGGCGCGGTGCCGGAGCTGTGGCTGGCGCTGGCGAACGTGGTGCTGTACTGGGCCGAGCAGGGCATCAGACTGTTCCGGGTCGATAATCCGCATACCAAGCCGCTGCCGTTCTGGCAGTGGATGATCGGCGAGGTGCGGGCGCGCTATCCCGAGGCGGTGTTCCTGGCCGAGGCGTTCACCCGCCCCAAGGTGATGAACCGGCTGGCCAAGGTCGGCTTCGGCCAGTCCTACACCTACTTCACCTGGCGCAACAGCAAGGCGGAGCTGACCCAGTACCTGACCCAGCTCTCGCAGGAGGCGCCGCGCGACTTCTTCCGGCCGCATTTCTTCGTCAACACGCCCGACATCAACCCGGTGTTCCTGCAGAACTCGGGCCGGCCCGGCTTCCTGATCCGCGCCGCCCTCGCCGCCACCCTGTCGGGACTGTGGGGCGTCTATAACGGCTTCGAGCTGTGCGAGGCCGCGGCACTGCCCGGGCGCGAGGAGTATCTCGACAGCGAGAAATACCAGATACGCAGCTGGGACTGGCAGCGTCCCGGCAACATCGTGGCCGAGATCACCCAGCTCAACCGGATCCGCGCCGAGAATCCGGCGCTGCGCTCGCACCTCGACGTCGACTTCCTGCCGGCCGGTAATGACGCGGTGCTGTTCTACGAGAAGGCGACCGCGGACCGCGGCAACTGCCTGCTGATCATGGTCAGCCTGGACCCGAGGCGCGAGCAGCAGAGCAGCGTCGAGCTGCCGCTCTGGCGCTGGGGGCTGCCCGACCAGGCGCAGCTGCAGCTCGAGGACCTGATCGGCGGCGACCGTTTCCAGCTCACCGGAAAATACCATACCGTCACCCTGACGCCGCAGCAGCCCTACCTGATCTGGCGTGCGACCTCACCCTCCTGACCCCTCCCCTGACCCCCCTGAAGGGACGTCGTTCGACACTATGAACACTGACATCACCGAGGTCGCTGCCCCGGAAGGCAGCCAGCAAGGCGCCACCGGCACCGCGCAGGAGACCGGCACCATGCAGGAAACCGGCACCGCGCAGGATATTCGACGGCCGGTCGCGCTGACGCCGCTCGAGGACCCGCTGTGGTACAAGGACGCGATCATCTACCAGATCCACATCAAGTCCTTCTTCGACGGCACCAACGACGGCGTCGGCGACTTCAAGGGCCTGCTGCAGAAGCTGGACTACATCGCCGAGCTCGGCGTCACCGCGGTCTGGATGCTGCCGTTCTACCCCTCGCCGCGACGCGACGACGGCTACGACATCGCCGATTATCGCGGCGTGCATCCGGAATACGGCACGCTCGCCGACCTGCGCGAGTTCATCACCGCGGCGCACGAGCGCGGGCTGCGCGTGATCACCGAGCTGGTGATCAACCACACCTCGGACCAGCATTCCTGGTTCCAACGCGCCCGCCGCGCCCCCGCCGGCTCGCCGGAGCGCGACTTCTACGTGTGGTCGGACTCCGACGAGAAGTACGACGGCACCCGGATCATCTTCATCGACACCGAGAAGTCGAACTGGACTTGGGACGACGAGGCGAAGGCCTATTACTGGCACCGCTTCTACAGCCACCAGCCGGACCTGAACTTCGACAACCCGAAGGTGCTGGAGGAAGTGCTCTCGGTGATGCGGTTCTGGCTCGACCTCGGCGTCGACGGGCTGCGGCTCGACGCGGTGCCTTACCTGGTGGAGCGCGAAGGCACCAACAACGAGAACCTGTCCGAGACCCACGCCGTCATCAAGAAGATACGCGCCGAGATCGACGTCTACGCGCCTGGACGCATGCTGCTGGCGGAGGCCAACCAGTGGCCCGAGGACGCGCAGGTGTATTTCGGCGACGGCGACGAATGCCACATGTCGTTCCACTTCCCGCTGATGCCGCGCATGTACATGGCGATCCCGGAGAACTGCCAGTGGGCGGTGTTCCTGCGCAACCACGACGAGCTCACGCTGGAGATGGTGACCTCCTCGGAGCGCGACTACCTGTGGGAGACCTACGCCAGCGACAAGCGGGCGCGGATCAACTTGGGAATTCGCCGTCGGCTGGCGCCGCTGATGCAGCGCGACCGCAGGCGGATCGAGCTGATGAACGGGCTGCTGCTGTCGATGCCCGGCACGCCAGTGATCTATTACGGCGACGAGATCGGCATGGGCGACAACATCCACCTCGGCGACCGCGACGGCGTGCGCACGCCGATGCAGTGGACGGAGGACCGCAACGGCGGCTTCTCGCGCGCCGACCCCGCCAGCGTAGTGCTGCCGCCCATCATGGACCCGCTCTACGGCTTCAACGCCGTCAACGTCGAGGCCCAGGCGCGCGACCCGCATTCGCTGCTGAACTGGATGCGGCG
>CAXTAY010000034.1:0-36146 GCA_964242335.1 uncultured Acetobacteraceae bacterium
GGCGCCCACTGCGCGGCGGCGGGCGGCCCGAAGCAGGCCAGCACGCCGGTCAGCAGCAGGGCGGAAACGTAGGGTCTGCGCATATCCATCTCCTCGCCGACGCGGCCCGCATCGGCCGCGTCGTGCCGTCCGGGAGGATGGCGAACCCTTCGTGGCGACAACTGGGCATCTGGTGACGACGGGTAACAGGCCTCAGAACGGCTTGAGCAGACGGTCCAGGTAGTTCAGCTCGTCCGGGGCGCGTGTGCGATCGGTGTCGCGACGGCGCAGCTCCTGCTCGATCTCGCGCGCGCGCATCGCCTCCGCCTTGTCCGGGACGTGGGTGTCGCCGTCGTCGGCGTGCAGGCCGCCGGCGACCGGCCGACCGAGCGGATCGCGTGGACCCGACCTGTCGTCGCCTTCCGCCTCCTCCTGCCCCGGATCGGACCCGTCGCCGCCGCTCGCCCCGGCCATCCCCGGCAGCAGCACCGCGGCACCGCCCTGGCCGGCCGCGAGCGCCTGCTGCATCTGGCTCGCACCCTTCTGCAGCGCCGCCAGCGCCTGCTGCTGCGCGTCCTCGGCGGTCTGATCGTGGCCGGTGGCCAGGGCCGCGCGCGCGCTGCCCATGGCGCGTCTGGCGTCCTCGAAGCCGCCCGGCTGGGCGCCGGCGAGCGCCTTGAACTCCTGGCCGAGCTCCTCGAGCGCGCGCGACAGGCTGCGCTGCACCCGCGTGTCCGCCCCGCGCTGCGCCTGGCGGCCCTGTTCCGCCGCCTGGCGCTGCGCCAGCTCGGCGGGGCTGAGCGGCGGCGGACGATGCGGCGGCTCGAAATTCTCCGGCGCGTCGGTACTGCCATCCCCGGAAGGCGCCTCGCCCGGCGGCACGTCGCCGGGCGGTGCCTCCTGGGGCGCCCCCTCCTCGTCGGTCTGCGGGATGCCCAGCCGACGCAGCAGCTCGGCCGCCTGCGGGTCCAGCGCCGCGGCGCTGGACTGGCGCGACTGCTTCTCCGCCGCGCCCTCGCGGGACTGCGTCCGGTCGAGCAGAGTCGACTGCCGCCGCACCAGGTCCTGCAGCCCCGACATCTGCTCGTGCACCTGACGCTGTGCCTCGGCCTGCTGCTGCGCGCTCTGCAGGTCCTGCGGCGTCGCCGCGCGCATCCGGTCCAGCATCGACTGCATCTGCGCCAGCCGCTGCATGGCCTCCCCGGCGCGGCCGTGTGCCGCGTCGTCGCGCATCTGCTGCATCATGCGCGACAGCTCGCCGCCGCTCAGCATCCTGGCGTCCGGCATCGGCGGCAGCACGCTGTGATCGCGACGCGCCTGCTCTGCGAGTGTCTGCATCCGGCGCGCGATCGCCGCCGACAGCGCCTGGATCCGGCGCTCCAGCTCGGCCTGCTCGCGGTCGGTCTGGCCCTTGTCGCCGAGCTGGCGCATGCGCTCCAGCTGTGCCGCGACCGCCTCGTGGGCGGCGCGCACCTCCGCCGCGGCGCGCGCTCCCGGACGGTCATTGTGCAGCCCGTCCTCGAGCGCCAGCGCCAGCTCCCAGGCCCGGTCGACCGCCTCGTCGATGGCCGGCGCGTCGGCCACCTCGTCCTGGTGCAGCAATGTCGTGATGCTGCTCAGGTTGAGGAACATCCCGCTGTCGCTGGCGAACTGTCCCGGCGCCTCGCCGAGCGCCTCGAGGTCGGCGGCGGCGTCGTCGCGCGGCTCGCGTCCGAGGGCGAGGCGCTTGCGGGTATCGAGCACCGCGCGGGCGAGCGGGTTGCGGAACGGTCGTGCCGGCAGGGTGAAGCGTGCCTCGGGACCCTGCGTGGTGCGTCCCGACATGTCGGTCGCGACCAGCCGCGCCACCACCGCCTCGCCGGCACGCGGATCGGCCGACAGGTCGGGCAGCGCCGCGCCGTGCGCCAGTCGCGTGCCGGGTGTCACCGCGATCGGCACCCGCAGCACCGGAACCGCCGCGGCGGCTTTCGGATCGGCCAGTCGGATCTCCGCGGTGAGCGTGTTCAGCCCGTACGGATCATCGACTCGCCACGGCAGGCGGGTGCGCCAGGGCTCTCTCGCGGCACCCGGAGCGCCGTCCCAGGCCAGCACCGCCGTCGGCGGCGGCGTGATCCGGATCGGCCAGTCCGCCAGCGCCCGGCCGTTGCCGCGCAGCAGCAGCCGTTGGCTGGCGTCGAGCGTACTGGTCAGGCTCCAGCTTCCGTCCGACAGCCGGCTGAACCGTGGCGCCGCCGCCGGCGCCGCAGCCGCGGCGTCCATGTCGCGCACCGCGAGGCCGGGTGCTGCGCGCAGGCCGGTCAGGCTGACCTGCAGCACCGAGCCGGCGGGCATCGTCACCGCGCCGTGCGGGTCGGTGAGGAACACCGGCGCCATGCGCGCATAGTCCGGCGGCGTGATCCAGGCCTGCATCCAGGGTGCCGGGCCGGGCAGCTGGAACAGCCCGGGCAGGAACCCCGAGGCGAGGCGTCCGGGTGCTGCCGGACCGGCGACGATCCAGGCCAGCAGCAGCCCCGGCAGCAGCAGCACGGCGAGGCGGCCGGAACGGTGCTCCCATAGCCCGAGGCGCGGCGGGCCGCTGCGCAGGCGCTGCAGGCTGGCCAGGGCGCGCGCGCGATGCGCCTGCCATATCGCGTGCTGCACCGGGTCCGCCGCGCCGGCCGGCCGGTCGGCCAGCGTCTGCAGCGGCCGGTCTCGCAGCCCGGAATGCCGCTCGATGCGACGATCGATCGCGGCCGCGGAGACCGGTGCGGCACGCCGCAGGCCGCGCCAGACCCGCGCGGCGCCGAACCCCGCCAGCAGCAGCACCAGCGCCACCTGCAGCCACTCCGGCAGCTTCTGCGGCAGCGCCAGCAGCGCCAGGATCGCGAACCCGGCCAGGGCAGCCAGGGCCGGCAGCAGCGTCGGCCAGCCGGCCTCGATACGAAGCACCCGCATTGCCCGCGACCGTGCGCGTGTCAGGCCGTGGCCGAAGCCGCCGGACGCCGCCGGGCCGGACGGGGTCATCCCATCCGAATTCATCCCATTCGGGACCGGCTCATCCAAGCCCATCTGATCCCGTCATCATCCGCTGCGGCCTGTCGCAGCTTCCTGAGCCGCTCTCTGGGCCGCTTTCAAAGCCGCTTTCTGGGCCGCCTCCTGAGCCAGTTCCTGGGCCGATCCAGTCGGGCACGATCTCGTCGCGCCACAGCGCCGCGGTCTGCTGACGCGGCCGGATGGTGCTCCAGCGGGCGCCATCGACCAGTGCCGCCGCCGCCAGAGGCCTGGCGTTGTAGGTCGAGCTCATCACCGCCCCGTAGGCGCCGGTGTCGAGGATCGCCACCCGGTCGCCGGCACGCAGCGGCGGCAGCAGCCGGTCCCGCGCCAGCGTATCCCCGGTCTCGCAGACCGGCCCGACCAGGTGCGCGCGCGACGCCGGCGCCACCGCGGCGCGCGACGATAGCGGCACCACGCCGTGCCAGGACTCGTAGAGGCTGGGCCGCAGCAGGTCGTTCATGGCGCAGTCGAGCACGATGAACGGCGGCTCGCCGTCCGGCGCGCGCTTGACCAGCAGCACCGAGCCGAGCAGCACCCCGGCGGGTGCCGCCAGCCAGCGGCCCGGCTCCACCATGAGGTGAAGCCCGAGTCCGCCCAGGGTGGCGCGGATCGCCCCGGCGAGGGCGCGCGGCGACCCCTCGGTCTCGTCTCGATAGCTGACGCCGAGGCCGCCGCCGCAATCCACCACCGAGACCGCCTGGCCTCGCTCGCGCAGGTCTCGTACCAGGGCGGCCAGGCACGCATAGGCGGCCCGGAACGGCGCGACCGTGCCGATCTGGCTGCCGATATGCACCGCGAGCCCGACCGGCAGCAGCCCGGGCAAGCTCGACGCGCGGACGTAGAGCGAGGCCACGTCGCGGTGCGGGATGCCGAACTTGTCGCCGGCCCGGCCGGTGCTGATCTTGGCGTGGCTGCCGGCATCGATGTCCGGATTGACCCGCAGCGCGATCCGCACTCGTCGGTCCATGCCGTGCGCCAGCGCCGAGAGCATCTCGATCTCCTCAGCGCTCTCGACGTTGATCTGGCCGATCTCCTCGTCCAGCGCCAGGCGAAGCTCGGCCTCGGACTTGCCGACGCCGGAGAACACGATGCGCCGCGGATCGATCCCGGCGGCGCGCGCGCGCAGCAGCTCGCCGCCGCTGACCACGTCCGCGCCCGCACCCTGCGCCGACAGCACGTGAAGCACCGCCAGATGATCGTTGGCCTTGACCGCGTACTGCACCGAGGCATGCAGCCCGGCCTCGTCGAGCGCCTCGCGCAGGCGGCGATAGCGCGCGCGCAACGTGCCTGCCCCGGTCACCCAGACCGGCGTTCCGAGGCTGTCCGCGATCGCCTGCAGCGGCACCTCCTCCAGCATCAGTCCGCCGAGCGCCTGCATCGAGAGCTGCGGCCGGCGCGCCAGCAGCTCCGCCGTGTCCGGATCGGCGTCGCGCGAGGCGTGCGGGAGGATCGACGACATGGCGCGCAGGATATGCGCGCCGGCGAACCCTGTCCAAGCGGCGGTTCGCGGCCTACTCTGCCTGTGATCAGCTCTGCCTTGTGAACAGTCTCGCGGAGGTGCCGGCATGACCGATCCGCTCATCGAGGCCGCGGTCGCGGCGCGCCGGCAGGCCCATGCTCCCTACTCGCACTTCCAGGTGGGTGCGGCGCTGCGCTGCGCCGACGGCAGCCTGCATGCTGGCTGCAACGTCGAGAACGCGGCCTATCCGCAGGGTATCTGCGCGGAAGCCGGCGCGATCTCGTCGATGGTGCTGGCGGGCGGCCGGGAGATCACCGAGCTCGTCGTCGCCGCGGCCGGCGTCGGGCCCTGCACGCCCTGCGGCGGCTGCAGGCAGAAGATCCGCGAGTTCGCGCGCCCAGAGGCGGTGATCGTCATGGTCGACGAGCACGGCACGCCGCTGCTGCGCAGCACCCTGGGAGCCCTGCTG
The DNA here is from genome assembly GCA_964242335.1 of uncultured Acetobacteraceae bacterium. Lineage (GTDB taxonomy): Bacteria > Pseudomonadota > Alphaproteobacteria > Acetobacterales > Acetobacteraceae > Lichenicoccus. Next base: position 4,941 of record CAXTAY010000034.1, read on the forward strand.
CCGCACGCCTTCGGACCCGCATCGCTCGGTCGCTGAGCGCCGCCTGCGCCGGATGGCCGATCGCGACCGGTGCCGGCGGCCGTATCCTGCGTCGCGAGCGCCTGCGGCCGGTCGGCCAGACGGTGCGACAGCGTACCGAACGGCAGGTCGCGCGCCTGCGGCTGGCGCGACAGGCAGGCCGCGACGTCGACCAGGCGGTTCGGCTCGCGGCCCTCGCGCGCGCCGTGCCGGATGAAGTGCAGGAACGGATTGCCGCCGTCGGCCGCGACATCGGGGTGGCGGCGCAGGTAGAAGGTGCAGTCGAACAGCGGGTGCGGGTCGAGATTATCGCGCAGCCCGACCTCGAGGAAGTGCAGGAACGGATCGCCCGCGCAGCCCTCTGCCGCGGATCGGCCGCGGGTTCGCGCATAGAACGCGGGGTCGAACAGCGGGTGCGGCGTCGGCGGGATGTCCGCCGCATGCCGGGCATAGTGGATGATCGCGCCGCGCGCGACGATCGCCTCGATCTGCCGTGGGTCGTCGAAGCCGGCGCAATACTGCACCGGATCGAACAACTCGTGCGTCGAGGGTGTCTCGCGCCATCCCTGTCGCAGATAATGCGCGAGCGGGTCCACCCCGGCCGCCGCGACATCCGGTCGCAGCGACAGGTAGTAGGCCGCATCGAACAGCGGATGCGTCCGGCAGCCCTCGCGCCAGCCGCTCTCGACGTAGTGCAGCAGCGGATGACGCCTCTCCGCGGCCGGAAGAAGGTTGGCCCGCCGGTAGTAGTCGGGATCGAACAGGGGGTTGGGGCTGCGGCGCGACGCCGTGCCGCCGCCCAGGAAGTGCAGCAACGGCGGTTGATCGGCCGGCACCGGCACCTCCACGCCTGCGAGGTAGTGCGCGGTCTCGAACAGCGGGTGCGGGTCCAGCGCGCCTTCGCTGCCGCGGCCGAGATAATGCAGCAGCGCCAGCTCCGACGCGCACCCGGCCGGCATCTGTGCTCGGTAGAAGGCAGGATCGAACAGCGGGTGCGGCGCGCGGTCCTCGAACATGCCGTGGCGCAGGAAATGCTCCAGCGGGTCGATCCCGGCGGCGCCGACGTCGGGATGGCGCGCGAGGTAGAACTCGCGGTCGAATAAGGTCCGGACCAGCGTGGTGGCGCCGGGCCGGTCGGCGACGCGAGGCATGACGGTCATCCGGCGCCCATGATCCTGATCGAGCTGACGAGCCGATCATGCGACGCCGGTTCTTAAATGGCGGTTAACCGCCCGACGAGACGAGGCTACAGGATCGGCATGCCTCCGGTGACCGGAATGATCGCGCCGCTCATGTAGCTCGATCCGCCCGAGGCGAGCAGCACGTAGGCGGCGGCGAGTTCGGCCGGCTGTCCCGGACGCCCCAGAGGCGTCTTGCTGCCGAAGCTCTCGACTTCCTCCGCATCCATCGTCGCGGGGATCAGCGGGGTCCAGATCGGCCCGGGTGCGACCGCATTGACGCGTATGCCCTGCTGCGCCAGCACCTGTCCCAGCCCGCCGGTGAAGTTCGAGATCGCGCCCTTGGTCGCATTGTAGGCGAGCATGGACGGGACCGGCATGTCGGCATTGACCGACGTGGTGTTGATGATCGCGGCCCCAGGCTGCATCAGCGCCGCCGCCGCCTGGGTCAGGTTGAACATCGCGTGCACGTTGACCGCGAAGGTGCGCTCCCACTCGTCCGGGTCGATCTCCTCGAAGCGGCTGTGGGTGCGCTGGAAGGCGGCGTTGTTGACCAGGATGTCGAGCCGGCCGAGCCGCTCGACCACCGTTCGCGGCAGCGACCGGCAGAAGCTGCGGTCGCTGATGTCGCCGGGTAGGTCGAGCGCCCTGCGACCGGCCTTCTCGATCCAGCCGATGGTCTCGCGGGCGTCTGCTGTCTCGTCGAGATAGGAGATCGCGACGTCCGCACCCTCGCGTGCGAAGGCGATGGCGACCGCCCGGCCGATGCCGGAATCGCCGCCGGTGATGAGTGCCACCTTGCCCTCGAGCTTGCCGGAGCCGCGATAGCTGTCCTCGCCGTGATCGGGTCGCGGCTGCATCTCGGCACTGCCGCCGGGCGGCTCGATCTTGTGCTTGGCGAAAGGCGGTGCCGGATAGAGCCGGCGGGGGTCTTCGGTCATGGTGCGTCTCCTTCTCCCGCCGAACAGGAAGCGGCCGCGCGGGTTGCGCCGTGGCGGATCACACCCTGGTGCGGAACCGGCCCGACAGGTCCCCGTTCACCCGACAGCGGGAGAGCACGCATGCCTTACATCAAGACGCCAGACGAAGTGGGCCTGTTCTACAAGGACTGGGGCACCGGTGCGCCAGTCGTGTTCATCCATGGCTGGCCGCTGAACGCGGACATGTGGGAGTACCAGATGACGCCGCTGGTGCGTCAGGGGTATCGCTGCATCGCCTATGACCGTCGCGGGTTCGGCCGGTCGGAGCAGCCGGCGCACGGCTACGACTACGACGTCTTCGCCGACGACCTGAAGGCGCTGCTCGACACGCTCGACCTGCACGACGTGACGCTGGTGGGGTTCTCGATGGGCGGTGGCGAGATCGCCCGCCTCCTGTCGCGGCACGGCACCGCGCGCATCGCCCGGGTGGCGCTGGTCTCCACCGTGGTGCCGCTGCTGCTGAAGCGGCCGGACCACACGGACGGGGTGGATCCCGGGGTGTTCGACCAGATCGTGAGCGGCCTCGAGACGGACCGGCCGCACTTCCTCAGCAACTTCGCCAAGTCGTTCTTCGGCGTGGGCCTGCTCCGCTCGCCGGTGTCGAGCGAGATCCTCGAGTGGAGCCTGTGGATGGCCATGCAGGCCTCGCCGATCGCCACCATCGACTGCGTGCGGGCCTTCTCGCAGACCGACTTCCGGCCCGACCTCGCCGCCTTCACGGTGTCGACCCTGGTGATCCACGGCGATGCCGACCAGACCGTGCCTGCCGGGATCACCGGCAGGCCGGCGGCGGCGGCCATCGCCGGCGCCGTCTACAAGGAGTATCCCGGCGCGCCGCACGGATTGTTCATGACCGAGAAGGACCGCCTGGTCGCCGACCTGCTGGCGTTCATCCGCGCCTGAGGTCGGAGCCCGGGGCGATGTTGAGGCGGACCGCATCGGTGATGCGCCAGCCTTCGCCATTCGCGATCAGGATGTCGATCTCCTCGGGATCGTCGAGGAAATCCGCTTCTCGGTAGGGACCGAAGGCGTGCACGACGATCACGCCATGCACGCCGTCAGGGGATCTTATCGGGTTCGTCATCGCCGTTCGTTCCTAGACAGATATGACTTGGGAACATCCGGTCGTAGAGACGATCTCGGGCCTGTGCGGACATCGGGGCGGCGGCTGAGCGCTCTTTCGCATCGCTCAAGGCACGATGAGCCAGCTTCTCATCCAGGCAGCGCTTGCTCGCCGCATGCGACGGCGGATTGTGCGCTGCATCCCGATGATCGTGCCTGCTCACGAAACCTCCTCCCGAGCTCCCTCTGCTCGTCTCCGGCAGCTTCAGTCTCGCGTGCATCGTGGCAGCATGATGGTGCGAAAAAGAAGCAAGGATGTTATGGGATGTTTTAGACCGATATTGATACGAAATGGTTAAGTGGACGCGGCTTTTGCTGCTCGCCGTGGCATATCTGCCGGGGATCGGCGCCACCGGCGGGCTTCGGCCCGTGGATGTCTCGCGCACGCCCTGGCGCGGCCTGCTGCGGGTGCAGACCGAGCTCGGCGGCCGCTGCACCGGCTTCCTGGTCGCGCCTCGGCTGGCGCTCACCGCCGCCCACTGCCTGTTCGGCCAGCGCACCCTGCACACCCTGCAGCCGGCCTCGCTGCACGTGCTGCTGCGCTATGCGGCGGGGCACTACGATGCCCATGCGCGCGTGCGGCACTTTGCCGTCTCCCCGCTCTATGATCCACGCCTGCAGGCGCATGACGCCGGCTTGGATCGCGCGCTGCTGGTGCTCGATCACGACATCGCGTCGGCCGACGACGCGATGCGCCCCGCGCCCGCCCCGGCGGTCGGCAGCCTCGTGCTGCTCGCCGGCTACGGACAGGATCGCGACGAACTCGCGGTCGCCGGGCCTGCCTGCCGGATCACCGCGCTGTCGGTCGACGGAAGCGGACGCACGCTGCTCGTGCATGACTGCGCCGGCACGCGCGGCACCAGCGGCGCGCCGCTGCTCTGGCGCGATCCGGCGGGTTCCTGGCGGGTCGTGGGCGTGCAGATCGAGGCCCGGGTCGGGGCGGTGGGGGGCCTCGCCGTGCCGGTCATCCCGAGCTCGGGCGTGGCTACTCGGTGGGATAGCTCTTCGGGTAGATGACCTGACCCGCGGGTCCAGGGGGACGCGGCGCGCCCTTGCGACCGCAACCGGCGAGCGGCAGCAGCAGCATGGCCACCGAGAGCAGCAGCAGCGCCCGCCTCATCGGCCCGGCTCCCCGAGCCGCTCCAGCCAGTCCTTCGCCGCCCGGCGCACGCTGAGCGGAGCGGTGCCTCCTTCGCTGGTGCGCGAGGCGACGGACGCCTCGATGCCCAGCACGCTGAAGACGTCCTCGGTGATGCCGGGTTCCTCCTGCTGCATCTCGTCCAGGCTCAGCCCGGCCAGCTCCAGCCCCCCCGCCTCGGCACGTCCGACCAGGCGCCCGGTGACGTGGTGGGCGTCGCGGAACGGCAGCCGCAGCACCCGCACCAGCCAGTCGGCGAGGTCGGTCGCGGTGGAGAAGCCGGAGCCGGCGACGGCGCGCATCCGTCCGGTATCGGCGGTCAGGTCGCGGACCATGCCGTCGCAGGCGGCGAGGCTCAGGCTCGCCGCCTCAGTGGCCTGGAACACCGGCTCCTTGTCCTCCTGCATGTCCTTCGCGTAGGCCAGCGGAAGGCCCTTCATCACCGTCAGCAGCCCGACCAGGGCGCCGGTGATGCGCCCGGTCTTGGCGCGCGCGAGCTCCGCGGCGTCGGGGTTGCGCTTCTGCGGCATGATCGACGAGCCGGTGGTGTAGGCGTCGGACAGACGGACGAAGCCGAACGGCGACGAGCACCAGATGACGATCTCCTCGGCCAGGCGCGACAGGTGCATCGCCAGGATCGACAGGGCCGCGAGATACTCGAGCGCGAAGTCGCGGTCCGAGACCGCGTCCAGCGAGTTCGCGCAGGGTGCATCGAAACCGAGGGCGGCGGCGGTCATCCGCCGGTCGATCGGGAACGAGGTGCCGGCGAGGGCGGCGGCGCCGAGCGGGCACTGGTTCAGCCGGTGGCGGGTATCGGCGAGCCGGCCGCGGTCGCGCCCCAGCATCTCGACATAGGCCAGCAGGTGATGGCCGAAGGTCACCGGCTGCGCGGTCTGCAGGTGGGTGAAGCCGGGCATCGGGTCGGCGGCGTGCTCGAGCGCGCGGCCGGCGAGGCTGCGCATCAGCGCGGCCGCCTGGGCGTCGAGACCGTCGATGGCGTCGCGCACCCAGAGCCGGAAGTCGGTCGCCACCTGGTCGTTGCGGCTGCGCGCGGTGTGCAGCCGGCGCCCGGCATCGCCGATGCGCTCGGACAGCCGCGCCTCGATGTTCATGTGGATGTCCTCGAGGGCAGGATCGAAGGCGAAGCGGCCGGCCTCGATCTCCGCGGCGATCTGTTCCAGGCCGGTCCGGATCGCCTCGGCGTCCTGCCCGGTGATGACGCCGACATGGGCCAGCATCGCCGTATGGGCGAGCGAGCCGCGTATGTCCTGGCGCCACAGCGCCTGGTCGAAGCCGATCGAGGCGTTGATCTCGCGCATGACCGCGGCCGGGCCGCCGGCGAACCGGCCGCCCCACTGGGCGTTGGCCTGGTCCTGGCCGGGCTCGGCGGCTGCGGGGTTTTCGCGGACGGGATCCTCTCCTAAAGACATCGCCATGCCCCACATGCACCAGATCACGCGCCGCAGCCTGCTGGCAGCGGGCGGGACCCTACTGGCCGTCGCGGTCGCAGGCAAATACCTGTGGCCGGCGAGCCAGGAGACGCCCGACCAGCCGCAGGCTCCCGGCGGACCGGAGCCGCAGACGCTGGCGGCGCTGCGCGCTCAGCCGCCGGCGACACTGCCCGCGTTGCGCTTCACCACCGCCGACGGTCGCCTCCGCTCGCTGGCCGATTATGCCGGACAGGGGGTGGTGCTGAATTTCTGGGCCACCTGGTGCGTGCCCTGCGTCTCGGAGATGCCGGCGCTGGACGCGCTGTCGCGGGCATTGTCGGGGCAGCGCATCGTCGTGCTGCCGGTCTCGCTCGACCGCGGCGGTGCCGGCGCGGTGGCGCCGTTCTATGCCGGACACGGCATACGCAGCCTGCCGGTGCTGCTGGACGCGCATGCGGAGACGATGACGGCGCTGCGCCTGGACGGCATCCCGACCACCCTGGTGATCGACCGTGCCGGTCGCGAGGTCTCCCGCGTGCAGGGGCCGGTGCGATGGGACGAGGCGGACGCGCCGAGGGTGCTTGCTCAGCTGACCGGATAGGGAGCGTTCTCAGGCGTCCTGCTGATAGGTGATCACCTCGAAGCCGGCGAGCCAGGCGCTGCCGAACGCGGTCGAGATCGCGACGTCGGTGGCGTCGCGTCCGCGCGCCACCAGCAGCCGGCCGATCCGGCGCTTGTTGTGACGTGCATCGAAGGTATGCCAGGCCCCGCCCAGGAAGACGTCGAACCAGGCGGAGAAATCCATCGGGTCGTCCGAGGCTGGGACCCCGATATCGCCAAGATAGCCGGTGCAGTAGCGGGCCGGGATGTTCATGCATCGGCACAGCGCCACGGCGAGATGGGCGAAGTCGCGGCAGACGCCCTGGCGCTCCATGAAGGCCTCGTGCGCGGTGCGGGTGGCGCGGGCGAACTCGTAGCCGAAGGTGATCCGGTCGTGGACATACTCGACGATCGCCTGCACCCGCCCCCAGCCCGGCTGGATGTGCCCGAACAGCGACCAGGCGGTATCGGACAGCCGGTCGGTCTCGCAGTAGCGGCTGCCGAGCAGGTAGACCAGCACGTCGGGCGGCAGCTCATCCACCGGGTGCTGCGGCGCGTCCGCCACCACCGGATCGGGCTCGCCCGGATCCGCGATGGTGAACTGGTTGGTGACGCGCAGCAGCCCGGGCGGTGCCACGACGCGGGTGCAGACATTGCCGAAGCCGTCGGTGTAGTCGCTGGCGGGGACCGGCGGATCGAACAGCATCTGCTGCGGCGTTCGCAGGTCGTCCAGTCGGCTCGGATGCAGGTTGAGCATCAGCAGCAGCGGCGTCGGCGCCGGTGAATTGAAGGCGATGTCGTATCCGGCGCGTATCAGCATCTCGTCTCTCCGGTAACGCGTCCCAGGGTGGTGGAGGTCAGTGTCCCGCGACGGCGGAACGAAGCGGCTCGGAGCGGGTTGCCGCCGAGGCGGCCGAGCGCTCGCGGCCACGCAGCCGCACGATCTCGCGGTCCACGGTCTCGGCAGCCGCGTCGGCGCTGACATGCACCGAGACGGTCATGCTGAGGCTGTCGGCCGGAAAGCCGGTCCAGGTCCCGGCGAGCGGAACCGCCTGCAGCGGATCGCGCACCGAGGCCACCCGGATCAGGTCGCGCGAGCCGACGATGCCGTTGGTCGGGTCGAAGTCGATCCAGCCCGCACCGGGGATGAACACCTCGACCCAGGCGTGGGTGGCGCCGCCGCCCTGGTTGACCCGGCCCTCCACCGAGGGCGCGTAGATGTAGCCGGTGACGAAGCGCGCCGCCATGCCCAGCGCGCGCACCGCCTCCATCATCAGCACCGCATAGTCCCGGCAGGTTCCCGCGCGCAGCGCCAGCGTGCGCGCGGGCTCCTGCACGCCCTCCTCGAAGCGCGCGCAGTAGGTGAAGCCGCGCCGGATCTCGTTGGTCATCGTCGCCAGCAGCTCGAAGGTCGGGGTGCTGGAGCTGCCCGACAGCAGGCTGCGCGCCCAGCTGTCGACCTTGTGCTCGGGGTCCGGATAATGCCGCTGCATCACCCGTCCCAGATCCTCCATGTCGTCGAGATCGTAGGTGAACGGCCAGGTGCGTGCGTAGGGGGCGAGCTGTGCCGGGTTCGGGGTCGTCGGACTGTGGTCGACGACCAGCCGATTCTCCACCCGCAATTCCTGCGCACGCTGGTTGAAGCGTGCCAGCGTCACCAGGTTGCCGAAGGCGTCCGCGATCGAGCGCAGCATGACCGGCGCCGGCGCGATCTCGACGCTCCACGACACGACGCGCTGATCCGCGGAGTCGCGCGGTCGGAACATCATCCGGTGCTCGCCGAATCCGACCGGTCGACGATATCGGTAGGTCGTGACGTGCTGGACCGAGAGAACCGGCATACAGTCCCTTCCGCGATGCGGCATATCCAGTGGCTTGGGGAATAAGATCACGGTGCAGGATGACCGCCAAAACAAATCGGCCGCGTGCGCAGTGACCCGGCAGGATCTGCGCGCGGTCAACGCGGTACTGCTGGGCGCGGACGACCCGCACCCGGTCACGATCCTGCGTGCCGAGTCGCGCTCGCCGTTCGTCCTCGTGCTCGATCATGCCGGCCGGGAGATCCCGGCGCGACTCGGCGACCTCGGCCTGCCGGAGACGGAGCGTCTGCGCCACATCGCCTGGGACATCGGCGTCGTCGGTACCGGCGCATACCTGGCCGACGCGCTGGATGCGGTGACGGTGGCGCAGCGCTACTCGCGGCTGGTGATCGACTGCAACCGCCGGCCAGGGCATCCGACCTCGATCGCGCCGAGCAGCGACTGCACCGCGGTGCCCGGCAACGAGGGCCTGGGCGAAGCCGACCGCGCGGCACGCGTGGGCGAGATCTTCACCCCGTACCACGATGCCATCGCCGGCCTGCTGGATGCACGACGCAGCGCCGGCCTGGAGACGGTGCTGGTGGCGCTGCACAGCTTCACGCCGCGTCTGCGCCGTGCCGACCGTCCCACGGCCGTGCCGGCCGTCGCGGCGGCATCCGGCGACCGGCCCTGGCATGCCGGCGTGCTGCATCATCACGATCCGCGCTTCGCGGTGCTGCTGCGCGACCTGCTGCAGCAGGAGGGCGACCTCGTGGTCGGCGACAACGAGCCGTACGCGCTGTCCGACCTCGACGACTACACCGTGCCGGTGCACGGCGAGCGACGCGGCCTGCCGCATGTCGAGATCGAGATCCGGCAGGACCTGATCGCCGATCGCGCCGGGGAGGCGCAGTGGGCGGCGAGGCTGGGCCGGCTGCTGCCACGGGCCTGGATACGCTATCGGGAGCTCCATCCTTGCCCCTGAGCGGGCGCGCCCGGCTCGCCGGGCTGATCGGCTGGCCGGTCGCGCACTCGCTCTCGCCGCTGCTGCATAACCACTGGCTGGCCCGCTACGGCATCGACGGCGCCTACGTGCCGCTCGCCGTGCCGCCGGGCTCGCTGCTGACGGCGCTGCGCGGGTTGCAGGCATCGGGTTTCGCGGGCGTCAACGTCACCGTTCCGCACAAGCAGGCGGCGGCGTCGCTGTGCGACGAGCTCGACGCGGCGTCGCGGGCGGCGGGCAGCGCCAACACGCTGTCGTTCGGTGCCGACGGGCGCATCGCCGGCAGCAGCAGCGACGGCCAGGGTTTCGTCGCCAGCCTGCGTGCCGACGGGGTCGATCCCGCCGCCGGGCCGGTGCTGCTGCTCGGCGCCGGCGGTGCGGCGCGCGCGATCGCCGGCGCGCTGTGCGCCTGCGGCACGCAGGTCGTGGTCGCCAACCGTACCGCGGAGCGGGCCCGGGCGCTGGCGCGCGACCTGCCCGGGATCACGCCGATCGCCTGGGCGGCCTGGGGCGACCGGCTCGGCGGGACGGCGCTGCTGGTCAACACGACGACGCTCGGCATGGCCGGACAGGATCCGCTGCCGGCCGACCTGTCGCGGGCGTCGCCCGATCTGGTGGTCGCGGACATCGTCTATGCGCCGCGCGAGACCGCGCTGCTGGCACAGGCGCGGGCACGCGGGCTGCGCACCGTCGAGGGCATCGGCATGCTCGCGCATCAGGCGGTGCCCGGCTTCACCGCGTGGTTCGGCGTGCAGCCGACGGTCGATGCGGCGGTGCTGAGCCTCCTGACCGCCGGAGTGCCGGGTGCCGCGGGGTGAAGGTCATCGGCCTGACCGGCGGCATCGGCATGGGCAAGTCCACCGCCGCCGCCGCGTTCCGTCGCGCCCGACTGCCGGTGTTCGACGCCGACCGTACGGTGCACCGGCTGCAGGGGCGCCACGGTGCCGCGGTGCCGGCGATCGCCGCCCTGCTGCCGCAGGTGATGCGGGACGGCCGCGTCGACCGCGCCCGGCTGCGGGCGGCGGTGACCGCCGATCCCTCCCGGCTCCGCGCACTGGAGGCGATCCTGCATCCGATGGTGCGCGAGGCGCAGCAGCGCTTCCTGCGGCGCAGCCGACGGCGCGGTTGCCGTTGGGCGGTGCTGGACGTCCCGCTGCTGCTGGAGCGAGGCGGACGGTCTGGATGCGACCTGGTGGTGGTCGTCTCGGCGCCTGCGGCGACGCAGCTCCGCCGCGTGCGACGGCGTCGCGGCATGACCGGCGAAGCGGCGGCGGCGCTGATCGCGCGGCAGATGCCGGACGCGGAGAAGCGGCGTCGCGCCGACGTCGTGATCCGCACCGGCTTGTCACGCTGGCACAGCCTGCGCCAGATCAGGCGCCTGCTGCGTCGGCTGATGGAGTCCGAGGAGGGGAGGGTGCCATGAAGCGCGCCGTGCTGTTCGACACCGAGACCACGGGTCTCGATCCCGCCACCGGCGACCGGGTGATCGAGATCGCCGCCCTGGAGCTGATCGACGACCTGCCGACCGGGCGGCACTACCACGTGCTGGTCGATCCGGAGCGCGACATCCCCGAGGAGGCGTCGCGCGTGCATGGCTACACGCGCGCGCACCTGATCGGAAAGCCGCGCTTCGCCGAGATCGTCGACGGGTTCCTGGACTTCATCTCCGACCACCCGCTGATCGCGCACAACGCCACGTTCGACATGGGCTTCCTCGACGCGGAACTGCGCCGGCTCGAGCTGCCGCCGCTGCCGCGTGCGCGCATGGTCGACACCCTCGACATGGCCCGGACCCGGTTCCCGGGACTGCCGAACAGCCTCGACGCGCTCTGCCGCCGCTACGCGATCGATCTCTCGGAGCGCACCACCCACAACGCGCTGCTCGACTGCCGCCTGCTGGCGCAGGTCTATCTCGAGCTGATCGGCGGTCGCCAGCGCGGGCTCGCGCTGGCGACCGAGGGTGGCCTGGGCGCGGGGCGGCCGATGGTGTCCTACGCGCTGCAGGCGGCACGCATCCCGCGTCCGATCATCCCCGACGCGTCGTCGCTGGAGGCGCACGCGGCGTTCGTCGATCGACTGACCGACCCGATCTGGCTCAGGCCGGCCTGAGCCGGCGGCTCCGCCTTAATCTTTGCTTCACCATCGTGGTGCATGATCGATGATCGGGAGATCGGGACGTCATCGGGTCGCGCGGCCGCTCGATCAGCGGGGCGGAGTGCCCGCGTCGACCGGCAGCCCGAGTGGCGGAGGTTCGCCGTAACGACTTCGATCGCGAGGGCTCGCACAGCGTCATGACCAGCAATGCCGAGCAGGAAAGGCGTCTCGCCGCCTTCCGCATCACCGACGACGACATAAGAGCCCTCAACACGACACGGGAGTTCGCGGCGCGACGGCTGCCGGCACTCCTCGACGAGCTGCACGGCGCTTTCGCCGGCTGGCCGGAGACCCACGCCGCCTTGATGAACCCGACGGTGCGGCAGGTTCGGGTCGCGCACTGGGCACGCGTGGCCGTTGGCGATTTCGGCGAGGGGTTCGTGGAGTCCGCCCAGGCGCTCGCCTCCGCGTTCTACCGCAACGGCATCCCGGGCTTCGCCGTCGCGATCTGCCATGCGAGCGTCATCGACGCGATCATCCGAGATCTCGGTCTCGCGGAAGACGGCAAGACCGGCCGCAGGCTGTTCCGATCCGGCAGGCAGGACGCCGGGAAGGCGCTCAGCGCGGCGCTGAACAAGGCCGCCTGGCTCGATCTCGAGGTGCTGCTGGAGACCTACGCGGCGGAGGAACGGGACAACCGCCAGGCGCTGAGGAAGATGGCGGAGACGATCGAGCACGATGCCGGGGTCGCCGTCGAGACGGTCGGTTCGCTCACCCGCGACATGTCCGCGACCGCCGTGGCGATGTCGGCGACGGCGGCGCGGACCGGTCACAACGCTTCCGAGGCAGCGGCGGCAGCCGGCGAGACGCTGCTTACGGCACAGGCCGTGGCGAGTGCCGCCGAGCAGCTGAGCGCCTCGATCGGCGAGATCATGCAGCAGGTCTCGCATTCCAGCACTGCGGCACAGAAGGCGGTGGTGGCGGGACGCGGCGCCCGCGACAGCATCGAGGCGCTGTCGCAGCAGGCGCAGCAGATCGGCCAGGTCACCGAGGCGATCGCCGACATCGCCGCCCGGACCAACCTGCTGGCGCTGAACGCCACGATCGAGGCCGCCCGTGCCGGCGACGCCGGCAAGGGCTTCGCCGTCGTCGCCAGCGAGGTAAAGCAGCTGGCGACGCAGACCGCGCGCTCGACCGAGGACATCACCCGTCAGATCAGCGCGGTGCGGCAGGCCACCGCCCATGCCGCTTCAGAGGTCGCGCAGATGGTGACGATGATCGGCGAGATCGACGGCATCACCACCTCGGTGGCCGCCGCGGTGGAGGAGCAGAGCGCCGCCACCTCCGAGATCGCACGCAGCGTCGGCGCCACGGCGGGTGCCGCGAACCAGATGTCGCAGCGCACCGACGACCTGCGCGGCGCCGCCGGCGAGACCGACCAGCAGGCCGTCGTGGTGCGGCAGACCGCCGGCGTGCTGGAGACGGCGGTGCAGCAGCTGCGCGAGGCGGTGGTCCGCGTGGTCCGCACCTCCACCCGCAGCGACGATGACGGGACGGGAGGCAGAGCAAGGGGCTTCGCCCCTTGACCCCATCAAAGGCTAGCCTCTGAAAATCTTTCTCAGGAATCGGGGTCTGGAACCTGCGGCCCCAGCGGGTCAAGGGCAGAGCCCTTGGTTCTCCCGCGTGGGCCGCCGCTAGACGACCGAGCCGTAGGCTTCCGGCACGTGATGCGAGAGCGCGGCGGACACGGCGCGCAGCGCCTCGGTCAGGCTGCCGCGGTCGGGCGCCGCGCCGAGCGCGATCCGGACCGCGCGGCGGCCGTTCGGATCGAGCGAAAAGGCGTCTTCCGGCACGATCGACAGACCCTGCTTGCGCACGTAGGCGGCGAAGCCCGGCGCCTGCCAGTGCCGCGGCAGGCGCAGCCAGACATGCAGCCCCTCCGGGTGCGCGTCGGCGTCGGCTTCGGGCAGCAAGGCGCGCGCGATTGCCTGGCGTGCCGCGGCCTCGGCGCGCACCGCCGCCAGGATCTCGGCGGCCTGTCCCGACTTGATCCAGCTGGTGACGATGCCGCTGAGCAGCCCGGAACTCGCCAGCGCGGTGGCGCGCAGCGCGGCCGTCAGGCGCATGGTCTGCGACTGGCCGGGAGCCAGCAGGTAGCCGATGCGCAAGCCCGGGGAGAGGCTCTTGGCGACGGTGGCGACGTAGTAGGTGCGCTCCGGTGCGAAGCTCGCGATCGCCGCGTGCGGCTGCGACGGGAACAGGCCATAGGCGTCGTCCTCCAGGATCGCCAGTTCCTGCCGGCGCGCGGCCTCGGCGAGGGCGCGCCGTCGCGCCGTCGGCAGGGTGACGGTGGTCGGGTTCTGGATCGTCGGATTGATGTAGAGCAGGCGCGGGCGGAAGCGGCGGCAGGCTTCCTCCAGCCGCTCCGGGCAGATCCCGTCGCGATCGCCCTCGACGCCGTGCAGGATCAGCCCGAGCTGTGCCGCGAGCGCCCTGATGCCGGGATAGGTAATGCGCTCGCTCAGGATCACGTCGCCCGGCCGCGTCAGCGTTGTCAGCACCGAGAGCATCGCACCCTGCGCGCCGGGGAACACCAGCAGGTGCTGCGGGTCGATGCGGCCGAGGCACGGACGCAGCCAAGAGGCCCCGGCGGCGCGGTCCTCGGCGGTGCCCGCACCCCAGCGATACGACATCAGCGTGCCGACATCCTGCTGGCGCAGCAGTCGCGCGACCGTGTCCTGGATGACGCGGCCGAGCGGGAAGCCCGGCGGGATCGGCGGCAGGTTCATCGTCAGGTCGATGACGCCGCGCTGTCCATGCACGTGCGCGCCGGCGCGCACGAAGGTGCCGCTGCCGGTGGTGGCCTCGACCAGCCCTTGCCGCTGCGCCTCCGCATAGCCGCGGGTGACGGTGGTGATGTCGACCGCGAGGGCGCGCGCCAGGCTGCGGTGCGGCGGCAGCCGGTCGCCGGGCTGCAGCCCGCCGCTGCGGATCGCCTCGCCGATGGCGGTGGCGATGGCGCGGTAGATCGGGCCGGAGACGTGGCCGAGCTGCGGCAGCCAGCTGACGTCGGCGGGTGCGAGCCGGCTGCTCAAGATTGCAGGCGCCGCACGATCGCCTCCGCGAGGTGGGCGGAATCGCGCGCGATGCCGGAGAAGCGGCCGGAGCCCCAGCTGTGCAGCCACGGCAGGCCGAGGAAATAGAGGCCGTCCTGCGTGGTGATGCCGCGTTGGTGGCGGGGCACGCCGCGTTCGTCGAACACCGGCGCCTGCACCCAGTCGAAATTCATCCGAAAGCCGATGCACCAGACGATGCTGGTGATGCCGGCTCGCCGGCAATCCAGCGACGGGCGCTCGGCTGCCGGGCGCCAGGGCGGCACGTACGGCGCCTCGGTCGGCGCCTCGACCGCCTGCTTGCCGATCCAGCCATCGATGCTGCGCTTGATGCTCTCGTTGACCGCGTCCGCGGCGTCGAGGTTGTGCGCGAGGTCGGGCGTGAAGCGGGCGATGCCGCCCTGGATGTCGAGCAGCCGGCCGTAGAGCTGCATGCCCTGCGTTGCGCGCAGGCGCAGGTCGATGTCGCGGCCGCCGTCGCGACCGGTGACGTAGTGGTTGGTCTTGTCGCGCACCCCTTCGCGCAGCGGGTGCTCGTCCACCGGGATGTCGTAGTAGCCCATCAGCTGCAGCCACTCGACCACGTCGCGGCCGCGATAGCGTCGCGCCACGCGCGGCGCCTCGCCGACGCACAGATGCACCTGACGACCGGCGAGGTGCAGATCCTCGGCGATCTGGCAACCGGACTGGCCGGTGCCGACCACCAGCACCGCGCCCTCCGGCATCGCCTGCGGGTTGCGGTACTCCGAGGACTGGATCTGCATGATTGCGGGGTCGACCGAGGCGGCGCACGCCGGGAGGATCGGGTCGTGGTAGCCGCCGGTGGCGATCACCACCTGCCCCGCGGAATACGCGTCGTCGTCGCTGCTGATCAGGTAGCCGCCCTCGGCGGGTCGCAGCGACGTCACGCGCACGCCGCTGCGCACCGGCGCGTCGAACGAGGCCGCGTAGTCCTCGACGTAGCGCACGATCTCCTCGCGCAGCATGAAGCCGTGCGGATCGTCACCGGCATAGGCGTGGCCGGGCAGGGTGCACTGCCAGTTTGGCGTCACCAGGCAGAAGCTGTCCCAGCGTTCGCTGCGCCAGGCATGGGCGGGGCGGTGCCGCTCGAGCACCACGTGGTCGATGCCGCGGCGCGTCAGCTGCCAGCTCGCCGAGAGACCGGCCTGGCCGGCGCCGATGACGACGACGTCGTGGTGGATGGCGCTCATCGGATGAACCTCAGGACGGTGACCGAGGCGTTCTCCAGGCTCGCGAATGCCTCGGCATGCGCGTGGATCTGTGCGAGCTGGGCGTGCGCCCGCACGCACGGCATGCCGTATTTCTGCTGCACCCGGTCGCTGGCGATGCGCAGAGCGGCGGCGACGCGGCCGAGGAAGTCGGCGACGCCGTAGCAGGCACCCTCCGACAGGTGTTCCGCGACCACCAGCGAGGGGGAATAGCACAGCGTCTCCGAGCCGTCGGGCCAGAGCAGCTGGAACCGCATCTCAGGCATGCTCGCATAGCTCCATCCGGTGACGCTCGTAGAGGAGGCGGTGGCGTGCGGCGACCCGGTCCCAGCCGAAGCCGCGCGCCCGCCGCGGGCCGTTCGTGCGGGCGTGACGTATCGCCTGCGGACGCAGCGCCTGCAGCATCCCGTCCGCGATCGAGGCCGGGTCGGCGGGATCGACGCGTATCGCATCGCCGGGCTGCAGGTACTCGTCGAACGGCGCGCCGTGCGAGACGATCGCCGGGATGCCGCTGGCCAACGCCTCGATGACGCACAGGCCGAAGCCTTCGTGGACGGAGGGATAGCAGAGCATCGCCGCCGCACGGTAGAGCGACGGCATCTCGGCATCCTCGACCACGCCGGCGACCGTCACGCGGTGGGCATGGCCGCTCGCCTGCAGCTCGCGGTCGAACGCCCGACGGTAGTCCGCGTGATCGAGCAGCGTGGCACCGCCGGCGATGACCAGTCGCAGCTCCGGCGCGTCGGGGCGGCGCATCAACTGCAGGAAGCCGCGCAGCGTGCCGAGCGTGTTCTTGCGCGCTTCGATGCCGCCCACCGCGAGGATCGTCCGGCCGCCGGCCGACACGCCGTCGCGCGGCGCGAAGCGTGCGGTGTCGACGCCGTTGCCGACCCAGGCGGCGCTGCGTCCGAAACGCTGCTCGAGCTGCGTCCGGCACTGCGCGCTGACGCAGAACAGGTGCGCGGCACCGCGTATCGCCTCGTCCTGCCAGGCGGCGAGGCGGGGGTTCTCGAAGGCGTCGAGGTGGTGCACGGTGCGCACGAAGCCCCCGCGGCGCCCCTCGCGCACCAGGTCGGACAGCGCCAGCGCGCTGATCGAATCCTGCGCGTGCGCGACGTCGAAGTGCGGTGCGGCGGCCGAGCGCAGGAACCCCACGATCTCCGCCCGCCTGGTCGCCACCAGAT
Source organism: uncultured Acetobacteraceae bacterium (assembly GCA_964242335.1). Classification (GTDB taxonomy): domain Bacteria; phylum Pseudomonadota; class Alphaproteobacteria; order Acetobacterales; family Acetobacteraceae; genus Lichenicoccus. The sequence continues at coordinate 21,829 of CAXTAY010000034.1, forward strand.
GCTCGACACCGTCGGACGTCTCGGCTGCCGGTATCAGGATCGTGGGACACCGGGTCGGGCGGAAGAAGCGGCGGCCGGAGGGCGACGGCGCCAGCAGGGTCGCGTCCTCGCCGGCGTCGCACAGCGCCTCGCCGAGCTGCATCGCGTGCACCACGCCGCCGCGCGGGTTGGTCGAGTGCGCGAAGATGCCGATGCGCGCGCGGCTCATGCGAGGCGGCCCCCGCAGCCGATCAGCGCCGCGGCCGCCAGGTCGTGCAGCAGCGCGCGCTCGCGGCCCTCGACCAAGTCGATCCGGCTGCCGTGCTCGCAGTGCCCGATCGCCGCGCAGTCGATGCCGCGCGCGGCGAAGCGCTCGATCACGGCGGCGGCGTTTTGATCCGTGCAGGTCAGCAGGAAGCCGAACGAGGGGAACGCGGTGAGCCAGCGCGCGAGGTCGGCACCCGGCGGACGCGGCACGTCGTGCGGCCGGATCGACAGGCCGATCCCCGAGCATTCCGCGAGCATGATCGCGGTGCCGATCAGGCCGCCCATGCTGATGTCCTTGGCCGCCGCCGACAGGCCGCTCTCGGCGAGGCGCGGCAGCAGCTCCAGGTCGTGGCGCAGACGCGACGGATCGGCGCAGTCCGAGCTCGCGTCCCACCAGGCGAACGGCTCGCGGTAGCGGCCGCGCAGATCGATCGCCGCCAGCAGCCGCTCGCCAGGCCTCGCATCGAACGAGGTCAGCAACCGGCTCGCGCGTCCGAGCACGCTGACGGCGAGCTGCTCGCTCTCGCCGCGGCTGTTGGTATGGCCGCCGACGATCGGCACGCCGTAGGCGGCGGCGCCGGCGCGCAACCCCTCCAGCACCGGGCGCGCGTGATCGCCGTCGCGGCTCCAGATCGCGTCCACCACGGCGATCGGCCGGCCGCCCATCGCGGCGATGTCGCTCAGGTTGACCATGACGCCGCAATAGCCGGCGAAGAACGGCTCGCGTGCCACGAAGCCCGGCAGGAACCCCTCGATCGCCAGCAGCAGCCAGCCTTCGCCGTCCGGGATCGCCGCACAGTCGTCGCCGACCCGGATCGCGGCGTCGCCGAGCCCGAGTGCCGCGATCACCGGGGCGATGTCGCGCTTGTGCCGCAGGCCGACGCCGTCGCGCAGTGCGAGGGCGAGTTCCGCGAGGCCGCTCACGCCGCCCGTCGCGGCTGCCGCTGCTGCGGCCGCAGGAAGCCGAGCGTGGCACGGCCGTGCGGCAGGTAGTGCTCAAGCTCGGCCTGCATCAGGTGATGCGGCCGTCCATGCAGGGTCACCTGTTCGCGCGAGGTCCAGTGCAGGCGCTCGAAGAACTCGACGTTCTGCGCCTGCACGTGGGCGAGGAAGCGGTCGCAGCCGCGGGAGGCGGCGGTACAGACGGCGAGCCGCACCAGCTCGGCGCCGATGCTGCCGACGCGGCGGAAATCGGCGTGCACGCCGAGCCGTGACCCCCACCACAGGCGCGGCCGCGGCTGGTGGATCCGCACCACGCCCACGACCTGATCGGCCCCGCCGGCGATGCAGCTGAGTGCCACGATCGGCAGCGCCTCGGCGTCGATCGCGTCGGCGTCGTCGGCCTCGAAGATGCCCTGCTCGTCGCAGAAGATCTCCCGGCGCAGTCGATGGTGACCGCGGCGCTCCCACGCCTCGCTGGCGAGCTTGACGCGGAACTCGCCGGGCACGAACGGGGCGATGCGGTCCTCGTAGAGCATCTCACGCGGCCTCGTAGGCCGACAGCGAGGAGCAGGCGCCGCAGCGGCTGCAGCCGGCCTTGACGTCGGCGGAGCGCAGCCGGCCGTCGCGCAGCATACGCGCCAGCGGCACCAGCAGCTGGCGCATGAAATCGGCCGAAGGCGGCGCGTGGGCTTCGAGCGGCGTGCCGCCGATCGGCACGAACGGCACCACGAACGGGTGCACGCCGATCCCGATCAGGGTCTCGCACAGTGACAGGATCTCGGCCACGCTGTCGCCGAGGCCGGCCAGCAGGTAGGTGCTGACCTGGCCGCGGCCGAACACCGGCACCGCGTCGCGGAACGCGTCGAGGTAGCGCTCGACGCTGACGGTGGCCTTGCCCGGCATGATGCGCGCGCGCACCGCCTGGGTGGCGGCTTCCAGGTGCATCCCCAGGCTGTCGACCCCGGCCTGCCTGAGCCGGGCGTACCAGCCGGGGTCGCGCGGCGGCTCGCACTGCACCTGCACCGGTAGTGCCACCGCCTGCTTGATCGCGCGGGTGCTGTCGCAGAGGATGGCAGCACCACGATCGATCGTATTCGGGGTGCCGGTGGTCAGCACCATGTGCTTGACGCCGTCGAGCAGCACCGCCATGCGCGCGACCTCGGCCAGCTGCGACGGGGTCTTGTGCGCGATGGTGCGTCCGGCCGCCAGCGACTGGCCGATGCCGCAGAACTGGCAGGCGGTGCGTCGGTCGGCGTAGCGGATGCAGGTCTGCAGCACCGTGGTCGCCAGCACGTCCGAGCCGTGCAGCATCGCGATATGCCAATACGGTACACCGTCGAAGGTCTGCAGCGCATAGAAGCGGGGCTGCCGGGGAAAGGCGATGCGGCCGACCGCGACGCCGTCGCGGAGCAGCGTGGCGGCGCCGTCGACGCCGGTGCTGACGGCGCTGAACGGAGAGCGTCGCGAGGGTGCCGTATGGATCGGCACCATCACGGTGCGGCCGCCGATGCGGATCGCCTTGTGGTCGGAGGGTCCGGCGCCGCCGCGCCTGGAGGTGGCGCCGGTGGCTCGGCCAGGGTCCTCAGTCAGCCGCATCCCGAGCGACTGCAGTTCGGTCAGCAGGTGCTCCGGCGGCGGCATGGCCACCCCGGTGGTGGGAGGAGACATCGTCTGGGGCATCCGTCTCGCCGCTCCGATCCTGGCACTTGACGTCGTGGAAGGTGGGCGTCTCCCGGCGGTCGTGCCGCAGCGAGAGCAGCTCCGGGCGGGCATAGTGGCCGACGCTGTCCATCATCCGCTTGCGCTTGACGATCAGGGACATGTCGAGGTCGGCGACGACCATGCCTTCGCCCTCGCGCAGCGGTGTAGCCAGGTGGCTGCCGTCGGGCGAGATGATCGCCGAGCAGGTGCCGCCGCGCAGCGCCCGGTGCATCGTCGTGTCCGGGGTGATCGCGTGCAGCTGGTCGTCGGTGAGCCAGCCGGTGGCGTTGATCACGAAGCATCCGGCCTCCAAGGCGTGGTGGCGGATGGTCACCTCCATCTGCTCGGCGAAGATCTGCCCGACCATCGAGCCCGGGAACTGCGCGCAGTGGATCTCCTCGTGCTGCGTCATCAGGGCGTAGCGGGCGAGGGGGTTGTAGTGCTCCCAGCAGGCCAGCGCGCCGAGGCGCCCGACCGCCGAGCCGACGACGCGCAGCCCCGCGCCGTCGCCCTGTCCCCAGATCATCCGCTCGTGGAATGTGGGCGTGATCTTGCGTCGCTTGAGCAGCAGCGTGCCGTCGGCGTCGAACACCAGCTGGGTGTTGTAGAGCGAGCCGTGGTCACGCTCGTTGATGCCGAGCACGACCACGATGCCGCCGGCGCGCGCCGCGTCGGAGACCGCGTCGGTGAACGGGCCCGGCACGCTCGGCGCGTTCTGGTACAGCCGCATATGCTCGGCACCGATACTGGCCGGCGGGTGCACGAACGAGAAGTACGGGTAGTACGGCACGAAGGTCTCGGGGAACACCGCGATCTGCACGCCGCCGCGGGCGGCCTCCTCGATCGCGGCGAGGATCTTCTCCTGAGTACCGGTGCCGTCCTCCAGCACCGGCACCAGCTGGACGGCGGCGGCCCTGACGTTGCCTCGCATGCTGTCCCCCGTCGCCGTTCGCCTCAGACCGTCCAGGTGTCGATGATGACCGCGTTGTCGCGCTTGTGCAGCAGCATGCAGTCGAGCACGTCGAGCGGGTTGATCGGGCGGATGCCCTCCATCAGCGACGGCTCGCCGTGTCCGTAGAGCGCCTGCAACGAGAACCGGCAGGCATAGACCTTGCCGCCCTCGTCCATGAACTTCTTGATCTGGTTGTTGAAGTTCTGGTGCCCGGGGAACGCCTCGTCGCCCAGTCGCGGGAAGCCGCGCAGCACGCCGAGCGTCACCCCCGGTCCGTAGAGCAGGATCGAGGTCTCGAAACCCTTGCGCTGCAGCCGGGTGGCCTGCAGCAGGTTGACCAGGCCGATGGAGCCCTCGAAGGCGACGGTGTGGAAGGTGACGAGCGCCTTCTGCCCCGGCTCCGCCTTCACGTCCTCGAACACCTTCTCCTCGTAATCGACGAGTGCCTCGCCGATGGCATGATGTTTTGCTTCGACCGCCGGCATCTTGCTTGCCTCCCTCGCTGTGCAGCTGTTCTAGTTGAGCAAGCGATGTGCCAGCCCACGCCGGCGTGAACGATGCGGACAATTACGACATCGGTGGATACGCTCTTCCGAACACCTGCATACAACGATGTCGATTGTCAGGATCATCCGCAGGATCAGACGGGGATCTGCCTAGGAGGGCAGCATGCGGTGCAATAAAAACAGGCGTTTGCCCGCTGAGTAGCTGCAGGTGCTGTGAGGTAGACGCTTCGATGGGGTTGGGGCTCATGACCGAGTTCAGCGAGAAGGTCGTCATCGTCACCGGTGCCAGCAGCGGGATCGGTCGCGCGACCGCGCTGCTGCTGGCGGCACGTGGGGCAAGACTGGTTCTGGGTGCACGGGGCCAGGATCGGCTGGAGGCTCTGGCCAGGTCGATCGAGGCCAGTGGAGTGGAGGTCGCCTGCCTGCCGACGGACGTGAGGCGACGCGGCGATGTTGCGGCGCTCGTGGATCTCGCCTGCACGCGCTTCGGGAGGCTTGATGTCCTCGTCAACAACGCAGGAGTGGGACCGATCTCGAGGCTCGATGAGCTGCGCGTCGACGAGTGTGAGGAAATGATCGACGTCAACATCAAGGGTGTCCTCTACGGCATCGCCGCGGCACTTCCGGTGTTTCGCAGGCAAGGCTTCGGCCATTTCGTCAACGTCGCCTCCACCGCGGGGCACAAGACGGTGGCCGGCCAGTCGGTCTACTCGGGGACGAAATTCGCCGTGCGCGCGATCTCCGAAGGTTTGCGTCAGGAAGCCGGCGAGACGCTTCGCGTGACGATCGTCTCGCCCGGCTTCGTCCATACCGGTTTCGTGCAGGCGGTGGCGGATTCGGAGCTGAGGGCCCAGCTGCTGCAGGCGCGAGACAGCATGGCGATGTCCCCCGATGCGGTAGCGCGCGCGATCGCCTACGCCATCGAGCAGCCGCGAGACGTCGATGTCGGCGAGATCGTGATTCGCCCGACCGCGCAGGCCTGACCCTGAGCGTGGACCGGCGCGTCGCACGCGGCGGGCACGCGCGTTGATCCGGATCTGGTGGTTCGCGGTGGATCACAGAGTGCTCTTGCGTCCGGCGGCGCCGATGGTGCTGCATCACCCGGGCGGCGTCGACGTGCCACGCGTGCGCGACGGTTCGTGCTCGCCACGGGACGTCCCATCATGCCCCATGACGACGCCACCGGCTGGATCGGGGCGCATCATGCCGGAGCACAGATCGTGTCGATGACCATACGCGGCCGGATCATGCACGCACTCGCTCCGGATGCGCTCGAGCTGCACGACGACGCGGTGCTGGTGGTGGACGGGCAGGGCGCGATCCAGGCGCTGCATCCCGCGGGCTCGGCGCAGCACGGCGCGGCACTGCGCGACGCCGGCTCCCGCGGCGCGTTGCTGTCGCTGCGGCCCGGACAGATCCTGGTGCCGGGCCTGGTCGATCTGCACGTGCATGCGCCGCAATGGCCGCAGGCCGGGAGTGCGATGCACCTGCCGCTCGAGGCCTGGCTGCGCGAACGCACCTTTCCGCTCGAGAGCCGATATGCCGATCTCGATTATGCCGAGCGGGTCTACGAAGATCTCGTCGCCTGCCTGCTCGCCAACGGTACCACGACGGCGGTGTATTTCGCGACCATCCACGAGCCGGCGAGCGAGGCGCTGGCGCGGATCTGCCTGCGTCGCGGACAGCGCGCCTGTGTCGGCCGGGTGGCGATGGACGATCCAGCACAGTGCCCGGACTCCTACCGCGATCGTTCCGCGGCGGCGGCGGTCGAGGCCACCCGCCGCTTCATCGGCGCGGTGCGGGCGTTGCCCGGCAACGACCGCGGGCTGGTGCGGCCGATGGTGACGCCGCGTTTCATCCCCTCCTGCACCGACGCGCTGCTGCGCGGCCTCGGCGACCTCGCCGCTTCGTGCGACTGCGCGGTGCAGACGCACTGCTCGGAGAGCGAGTGGGAGCACCGGTTCGTCCTGGACCGGACGGGGCGCTCGGACAGCGCGAGCCTCGACGGCTTCGGCCTGCTGCGTCGCGGCAGCGTGCTGGCGCACGGCACCTTCATCGACGACGCCGACATGGCGCTGATCGGCGAACGCGGTGCCGCGATCGCGCACTGCCCGATCTCCAACGCGTTCTTCTCCGAGGCGATCTTCCCGCTGCGCCGCTGCCTGGACCGCGGTGTCCATGTCGGGCTCGGCACCGACATCTCCGGCGGCAGCAGCCCGCAGCTGCTGGACAATGCGCGTCAGGCGATGATCGTCTCCCGCCTGCTCGAGAGCGCTACCGGGAAGGCGACAGGAGTCGCGGCGAGGATCGATTTCCGCACCGCGTTCTGGCTGGCGACCGCCGGCGGCGGCCAGGCGCTCGACCTGCCGGTCGGGCAGTTTCGTCCGGGCTACCGGTTCGACGCGATCCTGGTCGATGCCGGCCGGTCCGGCTCCAACCTCCGTCTGTGGCCGCAGGATACGCTCGAGGACACGCTGGAGAAGATCGTCAGCGGCGCCGGCCGCGCCGAGCTGTCCAAGGTCTGGGTCGAGGGGCGGCTGGTGCACGACGCCGAGGCATGCCCGTGACACCGCGGCACTTCATCCCTCCAGCCCGGCCAGCCGGCGCCAGCCCGCCTCGTCGAGCGTGTCCAGCCCCAGCTCTGCGGCCTTCTTCGCCTTCGATCCCGCGTCGGTGCCCAGCACGACGACGTCGGTGTTCTTCGACACGCCGTCGGTGACCTTGGCACCCATCCGCTCGGCGATCGCCTTGGCTTCCGGGCGGGTCATGCTCGAGAGGCTGCCGGTGAAGACGATGGTCTTGCCCGACAGCGCCCCGCCGTCCGGGCTCTGCTCGTCCTCGATGGTGAGCACGGCGGCGAGCGCGTCGACCGCATCGCGGTTGTGCGGCTCGCAGAAGAACTGCGCCAGCTCCTCGGCGATGCTGCCGCCGACACCGATGATCGAGCCGAGCGCCAGGCGCTCGTCGGAGCCGACGATTGTCGCCTCCTGCATGCGCGTTCGCCAGCACCGGTAGCTGCCGTAGTGCCGCGCCAGCAGCCGCGCGTTGTTCTCGCCGATGCGTCGTATGCCGAGCGCGAAGATGAAGCGCGCGAGCGGGATCGTGCGCCGCGCCTGCAGCGCGCGGACCAGGTTGGCCGCCGAGACCGGGCCCCAGCCCTCGCGGGCGGCGATCTCCGGCTCGTGCTGCGCCAGTCTGAAGATGTCGACCGGCGCGCGCAGCAGGCCCTCGGCGTGGAACTCGGCGATGGTCTTCTCGCCGAGCCCGTCGACGTCGAAGGCGTTCCGGGACACCATGTGGATAAGCCGCTCGACCGTCTGCGCCGGGCAGATCAGGCCGCCGGTGCAGCGCTTGACCACCTCGCCGGGCGGCCGCTCGGCGCGGCTGCCGCAGGCGGGGCAGGTATCGGGGAGCCGGAACGGCGGGCCGCGCGGCGGATCGTCCAGCTGCGAGGCAAGCACCGCGACGATCTGCGGGATCACGTCGCCGGCGCGCTGCAGCTGCACCCGGTCACCGACGCGCACGTCCTTGCGCGCGATCTCGTCCTCGTTGTGCAGGGTGGCGCGGGTGACCAGCACGCCGCCGATATTGACCGGCTCCAGCACCGCGACCGGGGTCAGCGCGCCGGTGCGTCCCACCTGGATGCGTATCTCCCGCAGCCGCGTGATCGCCTGCTCGGCAGGAAATTTCCAGGCCGTCGCCCAGCGTGGCGCGCGGCCGACGAAGCCAAGCCTGTCCTGCAGCGCCAAGTCGTCGATCTTGTAGACCACGCCGTCGATGTCGTAGCCGAGACTGCCGCGGTCGAGTGCCATGCGGCGCTGAAACGCCTCCGCCGCCTCGGCGTCCTCGAGACGCTCGGAGAGCGGGTTGACGGTGAAGCCCCAGGACTGCAGCCGGCGCAGGTAGTCCCAGTGCGACGTCGCCACCGGTGCACTCGACCGCCCCTGCGCGTAGGCGAACAGCGACAGCGGACGGCCGGCGGTGACCGAGACGTCGAGCTGGCGCAGCGAACCGGCGGCGGCGTTGCGCGGGTTGGCGAACAGACGGTGACCGGCGGCCGCCTGCGCCTCGTTCAGGGCCAGGAAGTCGGCCTTGGCCAGGAACACCTCGCCGCGTATCTCGATCAGCGCCGGCGCCGGGCCGTGCAGCCGCTGCGGCACCGCCTGCATCGTGCGCAGGTTGGCGGTGACATCCTCGCCGGTGGCGCCGTCGCCGCGGGTGGCGCCGCGTGCCAGTTCGCCGTCCTGGTAGGTCAGGCTGATCGACAGCCCGTCGATCTTGGGCTCCGCCACCATCGGCAGCGCCTCCTCCCCGAGGCCGAGGAAGCGGCGCGCGCGGGCGACGAAGCCCTCGAAGCCGGCGCGGTCGAACACGTTGTCGAGCGTCGTCATCGGCACGATGTGCCTGTGCTTGGCGAAGCTGCCGTCCGGCGTGGCGCCCACCCGCGACGACGGGCTGTCCGGGCGGATCAGGCCGGGGAAGCGCGCCTCGATGGCGCGGTTGCGCCGCTTCAGCGCGTCGTAGGCGGCGTCGTCGACGGTCGGCGCGTCGTCGCGGTGATAGGCGCGGTCATGCTCGGAGAGCTCGGCGGCGAGCCGCGCCAGCTCGGCCGCGGCTTCCGCCTCCGTAAGCGCGTCCACCGGCTGGCCGATCATCGGCGCCCCCCGCGCGGCGCCGCCGGCGCGCCGGTTCACGGAGCACCCCCGGCATCGACCGGCGACAGCAGGCTGTCGGCCGCCGCCCGTGCCGCCTCGGTGACGGTCTCGCCCGCCAGCATCCTCGCGATCTCCTCGCGTCGCGCGCGTCCGTCCAGCGGCTCGGCGCGGGTCTCGGTGCGGCCGCGCGCCACGTGCTTGCTGATGCGCAGATGCGCGTCGCCGCGTGCCGCCACCTGCGGGCTGTGGGTGACCACCAGCACCTGCACGTCGCGCGCGACCACGGCCAGGCGCTCGCCCACCGAGGCGGCGGTGGCGCCGCCGACGCCGGAATCCACCTCGTCGAACACCAGGGTCGGGATCGCCGAGCGCCCTGCCAGCACCACCTTGAGCGCCAGCATCAGCCGCGACAGCTCGCCGCCCGAGGCGACACGTGCCAGCGGGCCGGGCTCCTGGCCGGGGTTGGCGGCGATCAGGAAGCTCGCCTGCTCGGCGCCGCGCGCGTTCCAGGCTTCCGGCGCGAGCCTGGGCAGGCTGACGTGGAAGCGCGCGCGTTCCAGCCGCAGCGGGCGCAGCTCGGCGGTCACCGCCGCCTCGAGTTTCCTCGCCGCCGCGGCACGATACCCGGAGAGCGTGTCGCAGGCGACCTCGTAGGTCTTGCGTCCGACCAGGGTGGCCTGCTCCAGCGTGTCGAGCTGGGCGTTGCCGCTGTCGAGCGCATCGAGGCGCGACTGCAGCTCGCCCAGCAGGGTGGGCAGCTCGACCACGGCGACGCCGTGCTTGCGCGCACTGGCGCGCAGCGCGAACAGCCGCTCCTCGGTCTGCTCGAGCAGGCGGGGATCCGCCTCGCTGTCGCCGGCGAGCCGGTCGAGCAGCGTCTCGGCTTCCGAGAGCGCCTCCTTGGCATGGTCGAGTGCCGCCAGCGCCGCCTGGGTGCGCGCGCCCGGCGACGCCGGGTCGGCCGCTACGTCGGCCTCTCCTGCCTGCGCCGGAAGCAGGCGCTGCAGCGCGCGGCTGGCGGCACGCAGCGCCGCCGCGGGTCCCGGGTGGCGCCGGTCCTTGGGCGCGATCTCGGCGAGGGCGGCGGCGATCGCCTCGGCGCGCCGCTCGCCCTGCTGCAGCGCCTGACGCGCGCCGGCCAGGGTCGCTTCCTCCTCCGGCTGCGGCGCCAGCGCGGAGAGCTCCTGCACCGACTGGCGCAGCCAGTCCTCCTCACGCGCGGCCTCCTCGAGCCGCGCCCGCGCCGCAGCCAGTGCCGCGGTCGCCTCGATCCAGACGCGGTAGTGCCCGGCCACCGCGGCGCGCACGGCCGGCGGCGAGCCGAAGGCGTCGAGCAGGTCGAGATGGGTCGCGGGATCGGCCAGCCCCATCTGCTCGTGCTGGCCCTGGATCTCGACCAGGAGGGCGGCGGCGCGGCGCATCAGCCCGACCCCGATCGGCTGGTCGTTGAGATAGGCACGCGACCGGCCGTCCGGGGTGAGGATGCGTCGCAGCACGATCGGCTCGCCTACCTCCTGCTCGGACAGGACGATGCCTTGGGCGCCGAGCAGCGCGTGCAGCGGATGGGTGGCCGGGATGTCGAAGCAGGCGGTGACCGAGGCCTGGGCCGCACCCTCGCGCACCAGCGAGGCGGCGGCGCGCTCGCCGGTCGCCAATCCGAGGCTGTCGAGCAGGATCGACTTTCCGGCGCCGGTCTCGCCGGTGAGCACGGTCAGGCCGGGATGCAGCACCAGATCAAGCTTGTCGATCAGCACCACGTCGCGGATCGAGAGCAGGGTCAGCATCAGGCGGGAAACTAGAGGATCGGCGCGGGATGCGGAAGGGTAGGGAAGGGCTTCGCCCTTGACCCACTGGGGCCGGGGGCCCAGACCCCGCTTCTTAATCAACGGATCTCAAAGGCTCCGCCTTTGATGGGGTCCAAGGGGCAAAGCCCCTTGCTCTTGCTGCCTAGAACACCGAGTGCCAGGCGCGGCTGAGCAGGCCGGGACGCTGGCTCTCCTTCACGGTGTCGGTCGCGACCGGCTGATCCCGGCTGGTGCCGGGCAGCGGCGTGTCGGCGGCGAGCGCGTGGGCGCTCCGCAGGTCGGCGTAGCTGTTCTGGTACCATGGGCTACCGGGGTAGTTGTAGCCCAGCACCGAGGCGGTGCGGCGGGCCTGGTCGGTCATCCCCAGCTTGAGATAGATCTCGACCAGGCGCGACAGCGCCTCCGCAGTGTGGTTGGTGGTCTGGAAGTCCTGAACCACCCGCTGGTAGCGGTTGATCGCCGCCTCGTAGTAGCGCTGCTGCTCGTAGTAGCGGCCGATCAGCATCTCCTTGCCGGCGATATGGTCGCGGCAGAGATCGATCTTCAGGCGCGCGTCGCGGGCGTAGGCGCTGTCGGGGAAGCGGGTCACGACGTCCTGCAGCGCCGCCATCGCCTCGATCGTGCCCTGCTGGTCGCGCTGGATGTCGGCGATCTGCTCGTAGTAGCAGAGCGAGCGCAGGTAGTAGGCGTAGGCGGCGTCCTTGCTGGTGGGATGCAGCTGCAGGAAGCGGTCGAGCTGGGAGATCGCGTCGGCATAGCCGTTCTGCAGGTAGAGGGCGTAGCCTTCCATCAACTGCGCGTTCGAGGTCCAGGCGGAGTACGGGTAGTTCTGCTGGATGGCGTCGAACTGCGTGGAGGCGAGCTTGTAGCGGCCGCTATGCAGCGCATCGACACCGTGATTGTACAGGGTCTCCGGCGTCTCGTTGGACTGGATCGGCTTGACCTCTTCGGCCTGCTTACCCGCGGAGAACGGATTGAGCGAATTCAGGGTCGAGCAGCCCGACAACGCCAGCGCGACCGCGAGCAGCGCCGACGATCGATTTCTGCTCAGGGACATCCGGGCTCTTCCATAGGGCCCCGCCTTATATCACGCCGCGGTTCGCGGTGAAGGGGCGCCCGGCCGCACCGCGCCGACGGTGCCTCAGGCGGCCAAACTGCTCTCGCCGGTCAGGCCGTGACCGCCGAGCCGCCAGGCGTTGGGATCGTCGAGCAGTGCATGGAGCAGGCGGTTGTTGAGGGCATGCCCCGAGCGGTGGCCGATGAACGCGGCGCGGATCGGGTGTCCGCCCAGCGACAGATCGCCGACCGCGTCCAGCATCTTGTGCCGCACGAACTCGTCGCCGCAGCGCAGGCCGGCCGGGTTCAGCACCGTGTCGTCGTCGACTACCACCGCGTTGTCGAGCGAGCCGCCGCGTGCCAGGCCGGCCTCGCGCAGCGCCTCGATCTCGTCGAGCATGGTGAAGGTGCGGCACCGGGCCAGCTCGCGCCGGAATGCCTGGCGGGTCAGGATCATGCCGTAGGATTGCCTACCGATGATGCGAGCCGGAAAGTCGATCGACAGGTTCAGGCTCAGGCAGGCGGCCGGCGACGGCTGGAACTCGGCGAAGGCCAGGCCTTCCTCGACACGGACCCGCTTGAGCACCTCGATCATGCGACGCGGCGCCGCCTGCTCGAGGCGCCCGGCGCAGTCGATCAGGAACATGAAGGGTGCTGCGGACCCGTCGAGCGCCGGGAGCTCCGGTCCGTCGATCTCGATCCGGGCATTGTCGATGCCGCAGCCGGCGAGGGCGGCCATGAGATGCTCGATGGTGCCGACGCGCAGCCGGGTGTCGCTACGGCTCGCGACCACGGTGCAGAAGCGCGTGTCGACGACGTGGTCGAAGCGCGCCGGAATGTCGATCCCGGCCGCCGCGGCGCCGAGATCGAGCCGCCGGAACACGATGCCGGTGTCGATCGCGGCCGGCTGCAGGCTGAGCGTGACCTGGCGGCCGCTATGCAGGCCGAGGCCGGAGCAGGAGATCGGGTTGCGCAGCGTGTGCTGGTGCACTGCCACGGAGCGGGAGGACATCTCGCTGCTCACCAGATCGACCACGGCGCCGTCCACAGCTTCGGTGTCGTCGCGGTGCAGAGCGTCGAGAGCAGCCAAGCCATGCATCGCGTCCAACCCTCTGAGCCGTGTCGTCGCGCCGGAGGCACGTCGCCAAATCATCGTGCGAAGCGCCGAAGACGCGTCGTCGGGTCATCATGCGAAACGGCGCGATGACCAGCGTCACCTGTAGGCGGGATCACTGGAACCCGGCGAGTCAACGATTATTGCCGAGTATTTCCGAATAACTCGTTCGTTCTACGGTATTTCTCATTACGAATACGCATCGGCCTGACGATCCGCGGATCGCCTGCCGACACGCGACCGCGCCGGAGTCTCAGGATTGGCGCCGCAGGAAGGCAGGAATATCCAGCCCGGCCTCCTCGCCGCCGGTCGGCCGCACCGACGCCGCAGGTGCCGGAACCTGCTCGATCTGCGGCTCCCGGCGAGGCTCGGTCGGGGCGAGTTCCGCACTGGCAGCCGGTGCCGCGGCTCCGCGACGCAGGGCTCCGGTGACGATGCCGAACAGGCTGCGGCTGGAGGCCGGCGGCGGCTCCTGCTGCGCGCGCGGCGGCTCGGAGAACAGGCCGGCGCGCGGCGACGCGGCCCGTGCGCCGCCGGGCAGCTGGTGCGGCACGGCGTTCGCCGGCGGTGCCTGCACCGGCGCGTGTTCCGAGGCGCTCGCGGTGCGGGTGATGCTCTCCAGTCCGGCACGCGGGGCGCCGTAGCTCGAGGCGGTGGCCATCCCCTGCATAACGGGCGCCGCGGCCGGCTGGTGCGCCCAGCTCTCCATCGGCGCCGCGGCCTGACCCGGCGGCGGGGTGAGCACCGGCGCACCGATCGGACCGGTGGCGGCCACACCCTTGCGGACGCTGCGGCCGAGGCCGACCGGGCCGTGCGCGAGGCCGTAGCTCGCCGGCTGGCTCGGCGGCACCGGCGACGGCTCCTGCAGGCGCTGCCGGTCGAGGTGCTGCGGCAGCGGGGTGTCGATGCCGGTGGCGACGACGGATACCCGGATCCGGCCGGTCAGGCCCTCGTCGATCGCCGAGCCGAAGATGATGTTGGCGTCCTCGGCGACCTCCTCGCGGATCCGGTTGGCGGCCTGGTCGACCTCGAACAGCGTCATGTCGTCGCCGCCGGTGATGTTGATCAGCAGGCCGCGGGCACCGGCCATCGAGGTGTCCTCGAGCAGCGGGTTGGAGATCGCGGCCTCGGCGGCGCGTATGGCGCGGTTCTCGCCGTCGCTCTCGCCGGTGCCCATCATCGCCTTGCCCATCTCGGCCATCACGGTGCGTATGTCGGCGAAGTCGAGATTGACCAGGCCGGGTGCCACCATCAGGTCGGTGACGCCGCGCACGCCCATGTACAGGACATGGTCGGCCATCTTGAACGCCTCCTTCCAGCCCGTCCGCTCGTTGGCTAGGC
>CAXTAY010000035.1:0-33270 GCA_964242335.1 uncultured Acetobacteraceae bacterium
CCGGCCACCTCATCAGCACCGTCTGGGGACGCGGATACATGCTCCGCGAGGAGGCGGCGATGTCGAAGGCCACGCAGTCGCCGCTGCCCGAAGCCGCCCTCTCCGCCGCCTGAGCTGACCGGGTCCGGGGCCTCCGGCCCCGGCGGGTCCAGGGCAGAGCCCCGGACTGTCTTCAGCCGCCAGCCCCGCCTCAGGCGCGGCTCAGCACCACCGCCCGCGTCGTGGTCCTGACGTTGGCCCGCAAGGTCGCCACCAGCTCGTCGATGGCGCCGAAGCGGCCCAGTTCGCGGTAGTCGTCGTCCTGGTTGGCGATCAGGTGGAAGCCGTCCGCCTCGCGGCTGACCACTAGGTTCGCCCGGTCCGCCTGCTGCGGCATCAGCATCAGGGTGAGATCACCGTCACAGCCCTCGTGACGTTCCAGGGACCAGGTCCCGGGCAGTTGAGACATCGTCTTCGCCAGGACCGTGACGTGCTTCTCGCGCAGGCTGTGCAGCGCCCGCAGCGGGCTGAGCGTGTCGAGGTCCGGCAGTGCGAACCTAGTCGGGATAGACATCGTCCTCCTCAGTCCGCGACCTCGCGGATCAGCAGTGGCTGATGTCCAAGACCTCGCAGGACAAAGTTAAAGAGGCATGAACACATACTTCACGAAATCCGGAGCAGGCGCGCCTGTGGGCACGGCGCGGCACTGCGGTGCGGCACGGCGGTGCGGCACAGCGGTGGGGCGCTGCGGCGCGGGCGCTGGACGGGTCCGGCACGACGCGAAATAGTCGCTGCCGCCACTCATGCTGGATCCCTCGATGCACCCATCGCTACCCGCCGCCTGCCGACATGCCGTCGCCTTGGCGAGGCTCGTACTGCTGGGCAGCGTGCTCACGACACCTGCCCTTGCCGAGGACGGGCATCCGGCGGGCGCGAGCGCCGAGGTGCCGGACAGGACGGCTCACAAGGACCGCGACAAGCCCGACAACGCGCTGATCGCCGAGCTTCCCGCCGACAGCACGAGCCATCATGAGTTCGCCGCCGGCGGCCAGCATATCGGCTACGTCGCCACCGCCGGGACGCTGGTGCTGCGCGACGACAAGGGCGAGCCGTCCGCCAGGGTGTTCTACGTGTCGTACGTCGCCGACGGACAGGCGGCGGAGCGTCGCCCGGTCAGCTTCTTCTTCAATGGCGGCCCCGGAGCCGGGAGCGCGTTCCTGCATCTGGGTGCGGCGGGCCCGGTGGTGCTGAACTTCCCGAGCGAGGATCCGACCGACGGCGCCCGCGCGGTGCTGCAGCCCAACCCGGACAGCTGGCTGCGCTTCACCGACATGGTGTTCATCGATGCGATCGGCACCGGATACAGCCTGCCGGTGAAGCCGGACCAGGCGCCGAAGCTGTTCTGGGGCGTGAAGCAGGACGGCTCCGCCTTCGCGGACGCGATCCGCGTCTGGATCGAGCGCGGCCGTCGCGAGCGGTCGCCGAAATACGTGGTGGGCGAGAGCTATGGCGGCGTGCGCTCGATCAAGACCGCCTACGCGCTGCAGACCGAGCAGAACATCCCGCTCAGCGGCATCGTCATGGTGTCGCCCGCGATCGAGATGAGCCTGATCGGCGGCAGCGACCCGATCAGCAGTGCGATCCTGTTGCCGAGCCTGGCCGCCTCGGCGATGCAGCACGACCACAGGCTGACGATGCAGGCCGCCGACGACGCCTACCGCTACGCGTTCGGCCCCTACCTCACGACGCTGGCGGGGCCGCCGCCGCAGGGCGAGGCCGCGACGCAGTTCTACGACAAGGTCGCCGGGATCACCGGATTGCCGGCGGAGGTGGTGGCGAAGGAGCGCGCGCAGATCGATCCGCAGGCGCACGACGTGCGCAGCCGCGGCGGCCGGCTCTACAGCCTCTATGACGGCACGGTGTCGATCGCCGATCCGTACCCGGAAGGGATCGACAACGGCGACAGCCCGGAGCCGGTGCTGTCGGGCTACGGACTCGCCTACGGCAACGCCTTCACCGGCTATGTCAGCGACACGCTCGGCTTCCGCACCGAGCTCAAGTACGACCTGCTGAACCTCGAGGTGAACAGGAAGTGGGACTATAAGCAGGGCGACGACCTGATCTCGCGCGGCATGCCCGACCTGCGCAAGCTGCTCGCCGTCAACCCGTCGCTGCACGTGTTCATCGCCAACGGCTATTTCGACCTGGTCTGCCCGTTCGCCGGCTCCCGCTGGCTGATCGAGCACATGCCGGTCGGACGCGACCGGGTGCGGCTCGCGGTCTACCCCGGCGGGCACATGCTCTATACCCGCCCCGACAGCCGCGCCGCGCTGACACGCGACGTGGCGACGATGTATCCCGGCGGGTGACGGCGAACGGCCGACGCCGGGCTTGAAGCTCCGCACCACGGCGATGTTGATGGTGTGGCAGCCCGGCAGGGCGCGTCCGTTCGCGGCGACGCCGTCCAGCCGGCATCGTTCTGCACCCTGCTGAGAGACACGAACGCGCCGATCCTCTCGCACCCGCGGTGCAACAACGTATGGTATAATATTATGACAAATCGTGCCTCGGGCGTCGTCTGAGGACGCTCACGCGGCGGCGGCGCTCGTGCAGCCCGCGCAAAGCCCTTCCGCCTCGATCGTCGAGGTGGTGAGGCGGAAGCCGACATCGCGGGCGGCTCCCAGCAGCGCCCGGTCGATCCGCCCGTCCTCGAGCTCCACCACGCGTCGGCACTGCGTGCAGATCAGGAACTGGGCGACGTGATGGCGGTCATGCTCGTTCTCGTCGATGGCGTGCACGCAGCCGACGAACGCCGACAGCCGCTCGACCTTGTGGATCAGGCCCTGCTCGAGCAGGAAATCCAGCGCCCGGTAGACGGTCGGCGGCGCGGCACCCCTGTGCCGGGCGCGCAGCCGGTCCAGCAGATCGTAGGCGCCGGCAGGATGTTCGCTGTCGAGCACCAGCCCGAGCACCTGCCGACGCAGCTCGGTCAGCCGCGTGCCGCGCTGGCTGCAGAACGAGGCCGCGCGGGACAGCAGGGCGTCGGTGGCATCGGTGAACGGAACAGCGGACGCGCAGGACCTTCCATCGCAGCAGGTTATAACATAGCACTACGGCGCCGGCCCGGAAACGCGCAGCCGAACGCCGCCCGGCTGGAGGTAAAACGTTATATCGTTCTGCGCACGGTCGGCGCCGAGCGGAAGAGGACAGCAGATGCGTGCTCACGAGGACCTCGGCCGCAGCGCCCGCCGGGGCCGGATCGCGGCGATGCTGGCGCTTCTGCTCGCCGCGTGCGCGGCAGCGGCGCCGGCGGGAGCTGCAACGCCCGGCGCCGACATACCCGGGATCGTGGCCGCGGAGAATTTCTACGGCGACGTGGCGGCACAGCTCGCCGGCCCGGGCTGGAGCGTCACCAGCATCCTGAGCAACCCCGACGAGGATCCGCACCTGTTCGAGGCGAGCCCGTCGATCGCGCGCGCGATCTCCGGCGCCCGTATCGTCGTCTTCAACGGCGCGGATTATGATCCCTGGATGGGCAAGCTGGTTTCCGCCGCACGATCCACCCGCCGGCAGACGATCGTCGCGGCGACGCTGACCGGCCACCACGCCGGCGACAACCCGCACCTCTGGTACGATCCCGCCACCATGCCGGCGGTGGCGCGCGCCCTCTCCGCCGACCTGGTCGCCGACGATCCGGCGCGGCGCGCGAGCTATGCGGCGCGCCTCGACCGCTTCCTGCGCTCGCTGCAGCCGATCGAGGCCGAGGTGGCGGCGCTGCGTCGCCGCTATGCCGGCTCGCCGGTTACCGCGACCGAGCCGGTTTTCGGCTACATGGCCTCGGCGCTGGGGCTGGTGATGCGCAACGAGCGCTTCCAGCTCGCGGTGATGAACGACACCGAGCCGAGCCCCGCCGACGTCGTGGCCATGGAGCGCGACCTGCGCGGTCGCCAGGTCCGCCTGTTCATCTATAACAGCCAGGCGACGGACAGCGCGGCGCGGCGCCTGCTCGGCATCGCGCGCGCCTCGGGGATACCGGTGCTCGGCGTCACCGAGACCGAGCCGCGCGGTGCGGCGAGCTACCAGGGCTGGATCGCCGGTCAGCTCGACGCGCTGGATCGGGCGATGTCCGCCTCGCCCGGATGAGTGCCATCGTCCTGCGCGGCGTCACCCTGCGGCTGGGCGGCAGATCCGTGCTGTCGCGTATCAGCCTGGAGATCGCCGACCGGGAGTTCATCGGCGTGCTCGGGCCGAACGGTGCGGGCAAGACCACGCTGATGCGCGCCATCCTCGGCCTGATCCCGCCGGCGGAGGGCGGCATCCTCGTGCTCGGCGAGCCGGTCCGCCGCGGCAACCCGCTGGTCGGCTACGTGCCGCAGCTGCACGGCATGGGCGGCTTCCGCCTGAGCGGCCGCAGCTTCGTCGCCGCGGCCGCCGGAGGCGCGCGCTGGGGCCTGCCGCGGCTCGACGCCGCGATGCGGCGCGAGGTCGACGCGGCACTCGCCCTGGTGGACGCGGAGGGGCTCGCCGACCGTCCGCTGGGCGAGCTGTCCGGAGGCGAACGCCAGCGGCTGCTGCTGGCGCAGAGCCTGCTGGGCCGTCCGCGCCTGCTGCTGCTGGACGAGCCGCTGATCTCGCTCGATCCGCATCGGCAGGGCGAGGTGGTCGCACTCGTGCGGCGGCTGCAGCGCGAGCTCGGCATCACCGTGCTGTTCAGCGCCCACGAGCTCAACCCGCTGCTCGGCGCGCTCGACCGGGTGCTGTACCTGGGCGGCGGCCAGGCCAGTCTCGGCAGCGTCGAGGAGGTCATCACCGCGCCGGTGCTGTCGCGGCTGTACGGCGCACCGATGGAGGTGGTGCGGCTGCACGGGCGCATCTTCGTGATGTCGGACGGCCATGACGTCCAACGCGACGCGCACCGGCACGCGCATGCGGAACCCACGCCGGGCGCATCGCCGCGCCGGCGGGAGACGCGGGAGCTGCGTCGTTGATCGCCATGCTCGGCTACGACTTCATGCGCCATGCCTTTGCCGCCGGCGGCATCGTGGCGCTGACCGCCGGCCTGATCGGCTTCTTCCTGGTGCTGCGCGGCCAGAGCTTCGCCGGCCACGCGCTCTCGCACGTGGGCTTCACCGGCGCCACCGGCGCGGTGCTGCTCGGGCTCTCGCCGCTGTGGGGGCTGGTGACGATCACGGTGGCGGCGGGGATCGGCATGGGACTGCTCGGCGAGCGGCTGGCCGGCCGGGACGTGGCGATCGGCCTGGTGCTGTCCACTGCACTCGGGCTCGGCCTGCTGTTCCTGCACTTCTTCACCGCCTACGCCAGCCAGGCCACCGCGCTGCTGTTCGGCAACGTGTTCGGCGTCGACGCGGCGACGGTCTGGAGCCTGGCGGGGCTCGGCCTGCTCAGCCTGGCGGGGCTGTGTGCCATCGCCCGGCCGCTGCTGTTCGCCACCCTGCAGCCGGAACTGGCTGAGGCGAAGGGGGTGCCGATGCGGCTGGTCTCGGCCCTGTTCCTGTCGCTGGTGGCGCTGGCCACCGCGGGCTGCGCGCAGATCGTCGGCGTGCTGCTGGTGTTCACGCTGATGGTGGGTCCGGCGGCGGCGGCACAGCGCCTGACCATCCGCCTCGGCAGCGGCCTGCTGCTCTCGGCGACGCTGGCGCTCGCCGAGGCCTGGGGCGGCATCGGGCTCGCCTGGCTGACCGACTGGCCGGCCTCGTTCTGGATCACCGCGCTGAGTGCGACCCTGTACGGGCTCTGCTGCCTCGTGGCCGCAAGCGGCCTCGGGGCCCGGGTGCCGCACGAGGCGGGCACCATCGCCATCCGGGCGTCCGGCCGCGACCGGCTGGAGGGCAGCGGCGCCTGACCGAGTCACCCGGCGCCGCGAGACCTTCGTTCCGGTTCGCACGACCGCCCACGATCTGAACAGGCTCGTGGGGATGGCGAATGCCGCATGGCTGCCGAAGTTCGACGACTGCCCTGCGGCGCGATCTGGTCGTTGCCAGGGAGATCCATGGATGGTCATATCGCCCGATGTTGTAACGGACCGGCCATCGAGGAGGCGACCAGATGTCCGCCATGCCTGAACTCCGGCAGACCGAGATCCCGATCATCGACATCGGCGGGCTGTATTCGGACGATCCGGTCGACAAGGCGAGGGTCGCCGCGCGGATCGGCGCCGCCTGCGACGGGATCGGCTTCTTCTACGTGGTGAACCATCCGGTGCCCCCGGCCACCATCGGGGCGGCGTTCGACATGGCGAGCAAATTCTTCGCCCAGCCGGTCGAGGAGCGGCTGAAGGTCAGGGCCGACCGCAACAATCGCGGCTATCGCGAGATGGGGGACACCGTGCATCGCAGCGGCATGGTGTTCGCGCGAGACAGCTTCGACCTGGGCTTCCCGATCGCCGCCGACGATCCGGAGGTGCTGGCGGGAACACCGCTCTACGCCGAGAACCGGTGGCCCGCCCTGGCGGGTTTCCGGGAGGCGGTGTCGGCCTACTACGATGGCACCTTCCAGGTCGGGCTCAAGATCCTTGAAGGGTTCGCGATCCATCTCGGCAAGCAGCCGGACTTCTTCAGCCGCCACTTCACCAAGCCGGTCGCGGACATGGTGATCAACCACTACTACGGCCGCTCCCTGGCGCTGAGCGTCGGCGGCAGCGAGACCGCCTCGGCGGCGCATACCGACCACGGCATCGTCACGATCCTCTGGCAGGACGAGTGCGGCGGCCTGGAGATCCTGGACCGGAACGGCAGCTGGATCCCGGCACCTCCGGTGCGCGGCAGCTACGTCGTCAATGTCGGCGAACTGATGAAGCGATGGACCAACGGACGGTTCCGCGCCACCGTGCACCGTGTGATCCACACCAGGGACGCAGACCGGCTCTCGATGCCGCTGTTCTGCAACCCGGACTTCCGCACCGAGGTCGATCCACGCCAGCTCGGCATCGCCGAGGAGGATGCGCGCTACGCTCCCGTGCGGTCGGGCGACTTCCTGGTGTCGCGGTTCCAGGCGACGCGCAAGTTGTGGGGTGCCGCGCCGAAGCAGGACGCCGATCCTTCGGAGATCGAGATGGCGGAAGAGGCCTGAGCCGAACCCGGCCGTTTGCCGCCACGCGGATCACGCGCGACGGGAGCGGTCGGCACCATCGGGCAGGTCCTCGCCGCGTGCTCGCTGTCCATCGAGGCGGATCGCGGCCGATGTTGTTGACGTTCGAGACCTAGTCTCGATCCATGCCGTTCCCGAGTTCGGCGCCGAACATCGTCCCCGCCCGAGCATCGCCACCGACTGCGGCCGCGCAGCCGCCGTCCAGAGCCTCCTCTTCATCCGATCTTCATGGCCGCGCCTTAGATCGATGGCTTCGCGATCCGATGCCGCAGGGGCGGCGATCAGGGATCGCAACGAGGCCGAGACCATGACCTCGACGAGGACCTGTCTGCTGCTCTGCCTGGCCGGGACGCTCCCTGGCTGCGCCACGATCGTTCAAGGCTCCAACCAGAACCTCACCATCTCCACCGATCCGGCAGGGGCGCACTGCTCCGTCGACCGGGCCGGCACCCATCTGGGGATGGTCAATCCAACACCGGGCAGCGTGCGCATCGACAAGAGCAAGAACGACCTGACCGTGACGTGTGAGAAGGACGGATTCCGCACCGCCACCGTCTCGAGGACCGCGTCGTTCGGCGGCATGACTTTCGGCAACCTGATCGCGGGTGGCGCAGTGGGCTTGATCGTCGATGCGGCCAGCGGCGCCAACTACAGCTATCCGTCCGAGGTCAAGCTCGACATGGCGCCGGTGGTGCAGCCGAGCGTCACCGCGGTGGCATCCGCACAGCCGGGCTCCTGACGTCCCCGACCCCGATCGCCGAGAAAAAGTTTTCAAAGGCCCGCCTCTGATGGGGTCAAGCGGCGACGCCTCTTGCTCTAGTTCCCCGGTCGTCGGCAATGCCAGGACGAGATGGCGCGGATCGCCGAATTCCGCGACGCCGAGGGTATCGCAGGCTGGCCGCGGGATCGCCGGCAGCCGGTGGCGGCCGCGAGGTCGTCAGCGGCAGAACATGATGGTCAGCAGCGCCAGGTTGCAGGCCAGCATCGCGGCTACCGCCCACCTCATCGTGCGCAGGCTTCGCCGGATCAGCTCCAGGTCGCACACCTGACGGCTCATCGTCATCAGCACCGGCGGCGGGATCCTGCGATCCGCCGGCAGGCGCAGCGTGGCACGTATCTCAGGCTCGAGGTCTGGCATCAGGGCCTTCCCGCAGATCGGTCTAAATTTTGAGAATACATGAATGCGGGGCGGCTGTCTCTGAGCAGCATCGAGGACGCCGTGTTCACGAGTTCGTGAACTGACTCGTCCGGCCGGTGGCGGGGCGTGGCTCGGAAGGTCGGAGCCTGGCCGCCCTCAGTGCGGCATGTGCGCCCTCAACATCCGCGACACGCCGACGGCGACGTAGCGGTAGTCCTCGAACATGCGGCTGATGCAGCCGCACAGGTAGAACGAGACCACCGAGAACAGCGGCAGGTGGCTCCGCGCCCACGCCACCATCCTGCGGCTGGTCGCCAGCACCCACGCCGACCGGCCCAATCCGACCGCGACCACCCCGATCATCGCCCCGGCGACGACGTCGGTCGGGAAGTGGAAGCCGAGATAGACGCGGATCGCGCTCAGCACGGAGGCGAGCACGAAGCAGAACAGGCCGAGCGGGGGCAGCACCGTGTAGATGGTGGTCGCCAGCGCGAACAGCATCGCCGCGTGCTCGCTCGGGAACGACATGCCGGGGCTGAACACGCGCGGATCGATCGCGGGCGGCGGCAGGAAGCGCAGCGCCGGATCGTGCAGCGGACGCAGATGGTGCGGGAACGTCACCTGCAGCACGTAGCACAGCGCGATGGCGAGGATGCTGACCAGCACCCCCGAGACGAGGCGGGCACGCTGTTCATCGCCGGTCCTGCACCAGACGAACCAGATCAGCGCCATCATCGGCAGGTTCGAGAACGCCTCCTTGGTGAGGTCGTGCGCGACGTGGTCGAGCAGGAAGTACCGCCCGCTCAACCGGTTCAGCGCGCGGGTGATCCCGTAGTCGATGCCGTGCAGGCCGAGCAGAGACAACGCGACGCTGAACGACAGGATGACCGAGGCTACAATGAACAGGGAGGCGATCGCCGGCACCCGCGCCGGACGCGCGAGATGCAGCCGATCGGAACCGGAGGTTGTTGTAACGTTATTTTCCAATATCTCGTCTTCAAAAAGGGACAGCAACGCCGCGACTCGTCCCTTGCCGCATCGCCGGCACCCTGACAAGCGAGGATCTCGTCGCGGGAACGGGCCGGCCGGCCGGCTCAGGCCAGGGCGCGCGGGATCCGGAACGGCAGCATCATCTGCATCCACGGTGCGCTGAACCGGTCCAGGTCCAGGCTCTCGTGCATCGCCTGCGAGGCCTCGCCGAACAGCCGTGTCGAGACCAGCGAGCGCGCGTAGAAAGGCGAGTCCTGCAGCGTGCGCACGACCCCGGCGCCGTGGCCCGCATCGGCGCGGGTGAAGCGCGGCAGCCGCCAGGCGCTCGGCGGCAGGGTGATCCGCGGCGGCGCGGGACGCTCGGAGACGGCACCGCCCCGGTCGACATGCAGCGCGAGTGCCCGATCCGCACCCCACCGGTCGGTCACGTCGTAGACGATGCCGGTGCCGTCGCGCAGCGGCGCGCGCGCCCAGTCCCAGCGCCGGAACGAGGCCTCGAGCGGCACGTCGCCGTCGTTGCTGTCGAGATAGCCGAGACCGCTCCATCGCAGGTCCGGCCGCTCCAGGCTGACCTCGACCCTGGCGCTGGGCGCGATCGGCCTCCAGCGATGCAGCCCGGCCGCGTCCAGCCGCACGCCGTGGCCGGTCAGCGCATGCGGATGCACGCGCAGCTGGCCGCGCAGACGCGAGGGCCACGGCGTACCGAACTCGTCGATGTCGATGACCAGCTGATCGTCCTGCCACCGCACCAGGCTGCGGCCGATCGCCAGCGCGTCGGCCTCGCGGCGCATGCCGTGCCGGCCGTGTTCGGTCATGCTCCAGCGCCGCCGGCTGCCGTAGAGCGAGACGTTCAGCGCGCAGAAACGCTCCGGATCGGGTGCGAGGTCGCGACGCCGTCCCCTCGCCCGGGCCCATGCATAATATGGCGAGAACACGCTGCCGACGAAGGCGATCACGGTGATGCCGAGGCTGCCGTCGTCGCTCAGCGCGTCGACATACCACCAGAGGTAGCCGCCCGGCGCGACCGGTTGGTCGAAGCATGGTCGGCGATCACGCACGCCGCCGCCAGACGACCCGAGAGCGCTGCCATCGGCAGACCCGGCGCCGGATGCACGCTGCCCCCGGCCAGGTACAGCCCGCGCAGCCGCGACCGTGCCCCCGGCCTGCGGAACGACGCCATCCAGCCGTGCGAGGCCGGCCCGTACAGCGCCCCGCCCGTTGCCGGGAAGCGGCGGGCGAACTGGTTCGGGGTGGTCACCGCCTGCGCCGAGATCGTGCCGAGCGAGAGCCCGCATCGATCCATCGCGGTCCGCATCCTGGTCTCGCATTGCTGGATTTCCGTGCTGGAGAACTCGTGCCGGTCACCGGTCGGAGGCGCGTTGATCAGGCAGAACAGGCGCTCGGTGCCGGAAGGCGACCCGGCGTCCGCAGCATCGCCCGCAAGATCACTCGGGGAGTCACCCCCGGCATCGCCCCGATCCTGGGCGCAGATATACAGCGTCGGGCGCTCCGGCATGCGGGCGCGACCGAAGATGTCCTCGAACTCGGAATCAGCCGCGTCCGAGAACAGGACGTTGTGGCGGTCGAGCGGGAATCCGCCGCTGCTCGCCGTCATCGCCCAGGTCATCGCCGACAGCGAGCGCATGGAGGTCGGCATGACCGGCACCGCGTGGCGGCAGGCCTCGCCGAAATGGCCGCTCGCCACCGCCTGCGCGTCGGCGTTGCAGACGACGTAGTCGGCCGAAAGCCGTTCGCCGTCCCGCAGCGCCACACCCGCGACGCGGCGATCGCCGACCAGGATGTCGGCGACCGGGCTGTCGTAGCGGATCGTGACACCGTTCTCCTCCGCCAGCGTCGCCAGCGCCTGTGCCAGACGGTGCATGCCGCCCTCGACCAGCCAGACCCCCGCCTGCTCGACATGGGCCACCAGCATCAGCGTCGCCGGGCAGAGCCGCGGCGAGGATCCGCAATAGGTGGCGTAGCGGCCATAGAGCTGGCGCAGGCGCGGGTCGCGGAAGCTGTCGGCCAGCACCGCGGCGAGGCTTCTGAACGGGCTGATCCGCACCAGCGGTGCCACCCCGGTGCGCGCCATCAGCGTCGCCATCGAGGGGCGCTGCGCGCTCAGGAAGCTCGGCTCCAGGGTGCGGTAGATCTCCCGCGCCCGCAGCCGGAACGCCTCGTAGCCGCGCGCCTCCGCCGCACCGGCGAAGCGGCCGATCGCATCCGCCGTGCGCGCCGGGTCGGCGAACAGGTCCAGCCGCGTCCGCTCGTCCCAGGCATGGCGTGCCAGGATCTGCGCCGGACGCAGCACCAGGCGCCGCTCCAGGCAGTCGCCGGCATCGTCGAAGATCTGGTCGAACACGTGCCGAAGGGTCAGCACGGTGGGACCGACATCGATCCGCGCGCGGCCCAGTGCCGCCTCACGCAGCTTACCGCCGGGCCTGGCCGATGCCTCCAGCAGCGTCACCGCGAAATCGGCGCGTGCGAGGTCGAGTGCCGCCACCAGGCCGCCGATCCCGGCTCCGATGACGATCGCCTGCTGCGCTCCCATCACCCCTGCATCCCAAGATCCTGATTGACGAAGATGTCCATAATGTCTGACAGTTTAATCTGACAAGCAAGAATGACACTTAAGGCCCGGAGGGACCGATGGACGCGGTGGCACGGATCGAACGGACGCTGGAAGCCGCACTGGCCCCCGCCCTCGCCTTCTCCGGACCGCCGAGGCTGGCGGCCGCGATCCGGCACGCGGTGTTCCCGGGAGGCGCGCGGGTGCGGCCGCGGCTCTGCCTCGCGGTGGCGCAGGCCTGCGGACGCGGCGGCGACCCGATGGCGCACGCCGCCGCCGCGGCGCTGGAGATGGTGCACTGCGCCTCGCTGGTGCATGACGACCTGCCCTGCTTCGACGATGCGAGCCTGCGGCGCGGCCTGCCCTCGGTGCACCACGCGTTCGGCGAGCCGCTGGCGGTGCTCGCCGGCGACGCCCTGATCGTGCTGGCGTTCGAGACCCTGGCGCTGGCCGCATCGTCGGCCACCCCGTCGCTGGCGCCGCTGCTGCTGCTGCTGTCCCGCTCCACCGGCCTGCCGCGCGGGATCATCGCCGGCCAGGCCTGGGAGTGCGAGCCGGAGATCCCGCTCGCGACCTACCACAGGGCCAAGACCGCCTCGCTGTTCTCCGCCGCCACCATGGCCGGCGCCCTGGCGGCGGGCGCGGAGGCGGCGCCGTGGCACGCGCTCGGCGAGCGACTCGGCGAGGCCTACCAGGTCGCCGACGACATACGCGACGTCGTCGCCACCCCCTCCGAGCTGGGCAAGCCGAGCGGCCGCGACCAGGCGCTGGGCCGACCCTCGGTCGCGTTGCAGCACGGCGTGCCGGGCGCGATGCTGCGGCTGCAGGCGCTGGTCGGCGAGGCGATCGCCGCGATCCCGCGCTGCCCGCGGGCGGGGGATCTGCGCGGGCTGATCCGCCTCGAGGTGCAGCGGCTGCTGCCGCGGGAGATGCTGCTGCACGCCGCGTGATCGCGGTGAAGCTGCCGGACGCGCGCGCCGCCGCCGCACGATCGGCCGTCGGTGCCGGCGGCAGCGGGCTGTCGCGCCTGCTCAGCAGCGCCCGTTTCCGCGCCTGGGCCAGCGCCTTCCCGCTGACCCGGCCGATCGCGCGCCGCCGGGCGGCGGCGCTGTTCGATCTCTGTGCCGGGTTCGTCTACTCCCAGGTGCTGTCGGCGTCGGTGACGCTGCACCTGCCCGAGGCCCTGCTGCGCGCGCCGGGCGACGCCGGCGAGATCGGGCGGGCGATCGGCCTGCCGCCGGAGGCGGCGGCGCGGCTGCTGGACGCCGCGGTGTCGTTGCGCCTGGCGCGGCGCCGGCGCCGGGACGGCCGCTACGCGCTGGGCCCGCTGGGTGCCGCGCTGATCGACAACCCCGGGGTGCTGGCGATGATCGCGCACCACGCCATGCTCTATGACGACCTGCGCGATCCGGTGGCGCTGCTGCGCGGCGGCAGCGACGGCGGCGGCACCGCGCTCGCCCGCTACTGGCCGTATGCGGCCGCCGCGGACGGGGTGACCGAGCGGCAGGTCTCGCCGTACAGCGCCCTGATGGCGGCCTCGCAGGCGATGGTGCAGGGCGAGATCCTGGCCGCCTACGACGTGCGCCGCCATCGCTGCCTGCTCGATGTCGGTGGCGGCGACGGCGGCTTCCTGGTCGCCGCGGCAATGCGGTCGGAGGCGCTGCGCCTGGTGCTGTTCGACCTGCCGCCGGTGGCGGCGCTGGCGCGGCAGCGACTCGAGCAGGCAGGCCTGTCCGCGCGCGCGCAGGCGGTGGGCGGCGACTTCCACCACGACCGGCTTCCCGAGGGTGCCGACCTGATCACGCTGGTGCGGGTGCTGCACGATCACGACGATGCCGAGGCGATGGCGCTGCTGCGCGCGGCCCGGCTGGCGCTTCCGCCCGGCGGGACGCTGCTGATCGCCGAGCCGATGTCGGGCACACGCGGCGCGGAAGCCAGCGGCGACGCCTATTTCGGCTTCTACCTGTTGGCGATGGGAAGCGGGCGGCCACGCACCCCGGCGCGCATCGCGGCGATGCTGGCCGAAGCCGGTTTTGCCCACTGCCGCAGCCTGCCGACGCGCATGCCGCTGGTGGCCAGGCTGATGCTGGCCCGCTGAGCAGGATCGGCGTCATGTCCTCTCGATTCCGTGAAGCAGCCAGAGTGTCAACCAAGGTTGTCACTCATGAATGTTATGTTAGGCTGACACATCGGGGCGGTTCAGCCAGGCAGACGGTTCACGGCATCAGGCCGGTCGGACCGAGCGCCCCGACCAGGGGGATCAGATGCAGACGAACGCCGTCGTCATGAGCGCTCCGGGGCAGGTGACGCTGAGCGCCATCACCCTGCCGGCGCCGGGCGACGCCGACATCGTCGTCGACACCGCCTGGAGCGGCATCAGCGCCGGCACCGAGCGCCTGCTCTGGAGCGGGCGCATGCCCGAGTTCCCCGGCATGGGCTATCCGCTGGTGCCCGGCTACGAGTCCGTGGGTCACGTGGTCGAGGCCGGCCCGCACTCCGGACGACGTGCCGGCGAGCTGGTGTTCGTCCCCGGCGCCAAGTGCTTCGGCGCAGTGCGCGGCCTGTTCGGCGGCGCCGCGTCGCGCCTGGTGCTGCCGGGCGCACGGGCGATCCCGATCGACCACGCGCTGGGCGAGCGCGGCACCCTGCTGGCCCTCGCCGCCACCGCCTACCACGCCATCGCCGCACCGCACGCGGCCGCCCCGCAGCTGATCATCGGCCACGGCGTGCTGGGCCGGCTGCTGGCGCGCCTGACCCTGGCCCTGGGCCATCCGGCGCCGGTGGTCTGGGAGGAGCGCGCGGCGCGCGCCTCCGGCGCCGAGGGCTACGAGGTCGTCCGCTCCGAGCATGACCCGCGGCGCGACTACGGCGCGGTATACGACGCGAGCGGCGACTCCACCCTGCTCGACCAGCTGTTTCCGCGTCTCGCGCGCGGCGGCGAGATCGTGCTGGCCGGGTTCTATCCCGGCACCGTCTCGTTCGCCTTCCCGCCCGCCTTCATGCGCGAGGCGCGGCTGCGCTGCGCCGCCGAGTGGCTGCCCGAGGATCTGGTCGCGGTGCGGCGGCTGATCGACGACGGCGCGCTGTCGCTGGACGGGCTGATCACCCACCGCAGCCCGGCGGAACGGGCACCCGACGCCTATCGCACCGCCTTCGACGATCCGGATTGCCTGAAGATGATCCTGCAATGGAGCCGCGCGGCATGAACGCACACACCCCGATCGTTCCGGACGCGTCGCAAAACCATGCGGCGGCCGCCGGCAAGCGCGAAACCCAGATCGTCGCGATCTACGGCAAGGGCGGCATCGGCAAGAGCTTCACCCTGGCCAACCTCTCCTACAGCATGGCGCAGGCCGGCAAGCGGGTGCTGCTGATCGGCTGCGACCCGAAGAGCGACACCACCTCGCTGCTGTTCGGCGGACGCTCCTGCCCGACCATCATCGAGACCTCGTCGC
This sequence comes from uncultured Acetobacteraceae bacterium, assembly GCA_964242335.1. GTDB lineage: Bacteria > Pseudomonadota > Alphaproteobacteria > Acetobacterales > Acetobacteraceae > Lichenicoccus. The sequence continues at coordinate 15,239 of CAXTAY010000035.1, forward strand.
GCAAGAAGGCCGCCGGCGAGGCGGTGCAGATCGGCGACGTCTGCTTCAAGCGCGACGGCGTGTTCGCGATGGAGCTGGGCGGCCCCGAGGTCGGCCGCGGCTGCGGCGGCCGGGGGATCATCCACGGCTTCGAGCTGCTGGAGAAACTCGGCTTCCACGACTGGGGCTTCGACTACGTGCTGCTCGACTTCCTCGGCGACGTGGTGTGCGGCGGCTTCGGCCTGCCGATCGCGCGCGACATGTGCCAGAAGGTGATCGTGGTCGGCTCGAACGACCTGCAATCGCTCTACGTCGCCAACAACGTCTGCTCGGCGGTGGAGTATTTCAACAAGCTGGGCGGCCATGTCGGCGTCGCCGGCCTGGTGATCAACAAGGATGACGGCACCGGCGAGGCGCAGGCCTTCGCCGAGGCGGTCGGCATCCCGGTGCTGGCGGCGATCCCGGCCGACGACGACATCCGCCGCAAGAGCGCCAACTACGAGATCGTGGGCAAGCCGGGCAGCGTCTGGGCGCCGCTGTTCGAGGCACTCGGCGTGCAGGTGGCGGAAGCGCCGCCGCTGCGGCCGCGGCCGCTGAACCATGACGGGCTGCTCAACCTGTTCAAGGGCGACGCGGTCGGACGCGGCGTGGTGCTGGAGCCGGCCTCGCTCGCCGACATGTGCGGCACCGCCAGCCTGGCCCCGAAGCCCTCCCTCGAAGTCGTCTACGAAGGCGCCTGAGGATGGATGGCACGATCCTGGAGCCAGAAACCTCCGGCTGCCACGGCGGCCGCGAGACCATGCAGGCGGCGGCCCGTGCCGCCGGCAAGCAGGAGTCCCTCGACCGGCTGCTGGCCGACTACCCGCGCGGCCCGCACGACCAGCCGCAATCCATGTGTCCGGCGTTCGGCTCGCTGCGCGTCGGCCTGCGGATGCGCCGCACCGCGACCATCCTGTGCGGCTCGGCCTGCTGCGTCTACGGCCTGAGCTTCACCTCGCGCTTCTACGGTGCGCGGCGCAGCGTCGGCTACGTGCCGTTCAACTCCGAGAGCCTGGTGCGCGGCCAGCTGTTCGAGGACATACGCGACGCGGTGCGCGAGACGGCGAAGCCCGACCAGTACGACGCCGTAGTGGTGATCAATCTCTGCGTCCCCACCGCGTCCGGCGTGCCGCTCGACCTGCTGCCGCGCGAGATCGACGGCGTGCGCATCATCGGCATCGACGTGCCCGGCTTCGGCGTTCCCACCCACGCCGAGGCCAAGGACGTGCTGGCCGCCGCCATGCTGCGCTACGCCCGCGCCGAGGCGGAAGCCGGACCGGTGCAGCGCCCGCGCGGTGCGGCGTCCGAGATGCCGACGGTGGCGCTGATCGGCGAGCTGTTCCCCGCCGACCCGGTCGGCATCGGCGGCCTGCTCGCCCCGATGGGGCTGGGCATCGCGCCGTCGACGCCGGCACGCGAGTGGCGCGACCTGTACGGCGCGCTCGACTGCAGCGTCGCCGCCGCGGTGCATCCGTTCTATGTCGCGAGCGTGCGCGAGTTCCGCGCCGCCGGCCGGCCGGTGGTCGGCTCCGGCCCGGTCGGCGTCGAGGGCACCGACGCCTGGCTGGAGCGCGTCGCCCACATGGCCGGGGTCCCGGCCTCGGCGCTGGACGCGGCGCGCGCGGCAGCCCTCGGGCCGATGCGCGCGGTGCTGCAGGCCAATCCGGTGCGCGCCCGCCTGACCGTGTCCGGCTACGAGGGCTCGGAGCTGCTGGTGGCGCGGCTGCTGGTCGAGGCGGGTGCGGAGGTGCCCTATGTCGGCACCGCCTGCCCGCGCACCGAGTGGAGCGATCCCGACCGCGAATGGCTCGAGAGCCGCGGCAGCCACGTGCAGTTCCGCGCCTCGCTGGAGAACGACGTGGCCGCGTTCCGCGCCGTCAGGCCCGATCTCGCCATCGGCACCACGCCGGTGGTGCAGAAGGCCAAGGAGCAGGGCATTCCTGCCATCTACTTCACCAACATCGTCTCCGGCCGGCCGCTGTTCGGCATCCCGGGCATCGCCGCGATGGCCTCGGTGGTGGCGGCGCAGGCGCGCGGCCGCGAGCGCTTCGCCCGCATGGTGTCGTTCTTCGGCAGCACCCCGGAGCCGGCCGCCGCCGCGGCGCCGTTGCCGGCGGCGCCCGCCCTGCTCTCGCAGGCGATGGGAAGCTAGCGCCATGCTGGTGATCGATCACGATCGCGCCGGCGGCTACTGGGGTGCCGTCTATGCCTTCGCCGCCGTGCGCGGCCTGCGGGTGATCATCGACGGCCCGGTCGGCTGCGAGAACCTGCCGGTGACGGCGGTGCTGCACTACACCGACGGGCTGCCGCCGCACGAGCTGCCGATCAGCGTGACCGGGCTGTCCGAGGACGCGCTGTCGATGAGCGGCACCGAGGCCTCGATGCAGCAGGCCAACAGCGTCGGCGACCGCTCGATGCCCGGCGTCGTGGTCACCGGCAGCATCGCCGAGATGATCGGCGGCGGCGTCACCCCGGAAGGCTCGAACCTGCTGCGCTTCATCCCGCGCACCATCGACGAGGACCAGTGGCAGTGCGCCGACCGCGCGATCTACTGGCTGTGGACCCAGTTCGGCCAGAAGAAGGGTGCAAGGAAGAAGCCTGCGGCCGCGAGTGCCAAGCCGCTGGTGAACATCATCGGCGCCATCCACGGCACCTTCAACATGCCGTCCGATCTCGCCGAGATCCGCCGCCTGGTGGAGGGGATCGGCTGCGAGGTCAACCTGGTGTTCCCGCTCGGCGCGCACATCGACGAGACGCCGCGGCTCGCCGATGCCTGCGTCAATGTCTGCCTGTATCGCGAGTTCGGCCGCAAGCTGTGCGAGGAGCTCGGCAAGCCCTACCTGCAGGCGCCGATCGGCGTGTTCGCCACCACCAGCTTCCTCGAGACGCTCGGCGAGATCGCTGGCGTCGATCCGCAGCCCTTCATCGAGCGCGAGAAGCAGACCACGATCAAGGCGGTCTGGGATCTGTGGCGCAGCGTGACGCAGGACTTCTTCGCCACCGGCAGCTTCGCCGTGGTGGCCACCGAGACCTACGAGCGCGGCATACGGCGCTTCTTCGAGGAAGAGCTCGGCATCCCCTGCGCCTTCGCCGTCGCGCGCAAGCCCGGCGCCAAGCCCGACAACCAGGGGGTGCGCGAGATGCTGCGCCGCACCCCGCCGCTGGTGCTGTTCGGCTCCAGCAACGAGCGCATCTACGCGGTCGAGCTCGGCGCGCGCTGCGTCTACGTGCCGGCCTCGTTCCCGGGTGCGATCATCCGCCGCGCCACCGGCACCCCGTTCATGGGCTACGCCGGCGCCACCTACCTGGTGCAGGAATACTGCAACGCGTTGTTCGACGCGCTGTTCAACATGCTGCCGCTGGGACGCGATCTCGACGCGATCGATCCGACCCACGCGCAGACCAACACGTCCATGGCCGTGCACTGGGACCGCGACGCAGCCTCGCTGCTCGACGCCCGGGTCGAGGCCGAACCCTTCCTCGTTCGCATCTCGGCCGCGCGACAGTTGCGCGAGCAGGTCGAACGGGAAGCGCGCGCGCACGACGAAAGCCGGATCACCCGTGCCCGCGTCCTGGCCTCGCTGCCGGCCCTGCCGGCGGAGGTCTCCTGAGCGTGTCCGCGCTGCAAACCGATCTAAAGGAGGAATGACATGGCGATCGAACCCAACCGCTCCGTGCTATCGGGGCTTTCCGAAGGCGAGGCAAAGGAATTCAACCGCATCTTCGTCGTCAGCTTCATCGTGTTCACCGGCATCGCGGTGGTCGCGCATCTGCTGGCATGGCTGTGGAAGCCGTGGGGCGGCAACTACCACACGGCGATGCTGGACGGCCTGCACACCGCCGGGCACCTGCTCACCGCTTTGACCTGAGGAGCACAGATCATGTGGCGCATCTGGGTACTGTTCGATCCGCGCCGGGCGCTGATCACCCTTTTCATCTTCCTGCTGACGCTGGCGCTGGTGATCCACTTCATCCTGCTCAGCACCGACCGGTTCAACTGGCTCGACGGTCCGAACCACGACCGCCTCAGCGGATCGCCGGTGCAGCAGATGACGCCGCTGCCGCAACGGTCGCAGTAGCGCGGTCGGTCCGGGATCGGTGCCAGAGACAGGTGTGACGCGAAAGACGTGAACCTGTCTGGCTGACAGGAGGAGCGCCCAGCCATGGCGATGTTGCATTTCGAGTACAAGTACCGGGTCAGGGGTGGGACGCTCGTCGGCGGGGACCTGTTCGATTTCTGGGTCGGACCCTTCTATGTCGGCTTCTTCGGTGTCACGACGGCCTTCTTCACGCTGGTCGGGACCCTGCTGATCGTCTGGGGGGCCGCGATCGGCCCGACCTGGAACATCTGGCGGATCAACATCGCACCGCCGGACCTTCGCTACGGCCTCGGCTTCGCGCCCCTGCGCGAAGGCGGGCTGTGGCAATGGATCACCTTCTGCGCGCTCGGCGCCTTCGTCTCGTGGGACCTGCGCATGATCGAGATCGCGCGCAAGCTCGGCATGGGGCTGCACGTGCCGATCGCCTTCGCCTGCGCGATCGCCGCCTACTTCACCCTCGAGGTGCTGCGGCCGCTGCTGATGGGTGCCTGGGGACACGGCTTTCCCTACGGCATCCTCAGCCATCTCGATTGGGTATCGAACATCGGCTACCAGCACCTGCAGTTCCACTACAACCCGGCACACATGATCGCCGTGACCTTCTTCTTCACGACGACGCTGGTGCTGTCGATGCATGGTGCGGTGGTGCTGTCGGCGCTGAACCCGGGCGAGGATGAACTGGTCAAGCCGTCCGGCTTCGAGGACAGCTTCTTCCGCGACCTGATCGTGTACTCGATCGGGCCGCTGGGGATCCACCGGCTGGGCTGGTTCTGCGCCATCAATGCCGGCCTGTGGAGCGCGGTCTGCATCGTGATCAGCGGCCCGTTCTGGACCCGGGGCTGGCCGGAATGGTGGAACTGGTGGCTCAACCTGCCTTTCTGGAGCTGAACGATGTTCGACTATCGCACTGCGTTCGGGACCGAATACCAGAACCTGTTCAACCGGGTCGGTGTCGACGGTCCGCCCGACGAGGGGGCGCCGCTCAAGTACGGCGCCGAGAACCGGGTGATCCAGCCGTTCTTCTCCAGGCTGATGGGCATCATCGGCGCCTCCCAGGTCGGCCCGTTCTACCTGGGGGCACTCGGCTTCGCCTCGATCATCTGCGGCTTCCTCGCCTTCGAGATCATCGGGCTGAACATGTTCGCCCAGGTCGACTGGAATCCGGTGCAGTTCATCCGCCAGCTGCCCTGGCTCGGGCTGCAGCCGCCGGCGCCGGCCTACGGGCTGCGCATCCCGCCGCTCGCCGAGGGCGGCTGGTGGCTGATGGCCGGGTTCTTCCTGACCGTCTCGATCCTGCTCTGGTGGGTGCGCACCTACCGCCGGGCGCGGGCGCTGGGCCTGGGCACGCATCTCTCCTGGGCCTTCGCCTCTGCGATCTGGCTCTACCTGGTGGACGGGTTCTTCCGGCCGGTGCTGATGGGCAGCTGGTCCGAGGCGGTGCCGTTCGGCATCTTCCCGCACCTGGACTGGACCGCGTCGCTGTCGATCCGCTACGGCAACCTCTACTACAACCCGTTCCACATGCTCTCGATCGTGTTCCTGTACGGCTCGACGCTGCTGTTCGCCATGCATGGCGGCACCATCCTCGCGGTCAGCCGCTATTTCGGCGAGCGCGAGATCGAGCTGACCGTCGATCGCGGCACCGCCGCCGAACGCGCCGGCCTGTTCTGGCGCTGGGTGATGGGCTTCAACGCCAGCTACGAGTCGATCCATCGCTGGGCCTGGTGGTTCGCGGTGCTCTGCACGGCGACCGGCGGGATCGGCATCCTGCTGACCGGCACCGTGGTCGATAACTGGTTCCTGTGGGGCGTGAAGCACGGCATCGCCGCACCCTACCCGGAGGTCTACCCGCACATCTCCGATCCCGGACAGCTGACCGGGGTGCTGCGGTGATGAACCTGCTCACGGCACCGTTCCGGCTGGCAGCGTGGCTGCTCGCCGGGACCTTCGGCTTCCTGACCACCTACCCGCGACGGATCGTCGGCGGCGTGGCGGCCGCACTCCTGGTGGTCGGCATCTTCTCGACGCTGCAGGGCATTCCGGTGATCAGCGTGCAGCGCGGCTTCCGCGGCACCGGCATGATCGAGTTCTACAACCCGCGCGTCGCCGCCCGCGACGTCGCCAACCACCGCCAGCTCGAGGCGTTGCCGCCGGTGAAGCCGTCCGGCATCTCCTCGGCGGTCGCCTACCGCAACATAAGGGTGCTGCGCGACGTGGACTCCGCCGAGTTCCTGCGGCTGATGGGCACCCTGCCGGGCTGGATCGCGCCCGCCACCGGATGCGCGTTCTGCCACTCCACGGTCAACCCGGCCGAGGACCTGCTCTACACCAAGCAGGTCGCGCGACGCATGATCGAGATGACCCGCTTCATCAACACCAACTACAAGAGCCACGTCGGCGCCACCGGCGTCACCTGCAACACCTGCCACCGCGGCCGCGCGGTGCCGGCCGACATCTGGTTCATCACGCCGATGCCGTCGCACGGCGTCGCCGAGACCACCACCGGCTATAGCGGCCTGTCGCAGGCCGGTGCCCAGACCTCGCTGCAGCAGGATCCGTTCACGCCCCTGCTGATGCGGGCCGAGACGGTCCGCGTGATCGGCAAGACCGCGCTGCCTTCCGGCAACCGCCAGTCGATCAAGCAGACCGACCAGACCTACTCGCTGATGGCGCACTTCGCGCAGTCGCTGGGCGTCGGCTGCACCTACTGCCACAACACGCGCGACTTCTCGTCGTGGGACCAGGGCACCCCGGCGCGGGTGACCGCTTGGCACGGGATCGAGATGACGCGGGCCCTGAACAACGACTACATGGTGCCGCTGACGAGCACGTTTCCGCGTGCGAGCCTCGGTCCGCTGGGTGATGTGGCCAAGATCAATTGTGCCACCTGCCACCAGGGAGCATATAAACCGCTCTACGGTGCCAGCAATCTCGCCGCCTATCCGGAACTCATCGGCCCCGCCGAGAACCGGCAAGCCAGCGTGGCGGCGCCTGACGGAGCCAGGCCATGAGCAAGCTGACCCCACGTTTCCGCCTCTCTACCCTCCTGCGGGCTGCCCTTCTGGGCGGCGCATTGGCGACCCCGGTCGCAGCCGCCGCGGCGGCGCCGGACGACATCGTAGCGCGCGGCAAATACCTCTTCGACATGGGCGACTGCGCCGGATGCCACAACGCGCCCGGCGGCAAGTACCTCGCCGGCGGCCAGTACATGAACATGCCGTTCGGCGTGATCTCGACGCCGAACATCACGTCGGACAAGGAAACCGGCATCGGCAACTGGACCGATGACCAGTACATCGCGCTGATGCGGAACGGCGTGATGCCGGACGGCCAGCGCATCTACCCGGCGATGCCCTACCCCTGGTACAACACCGTCTCGCGCGACGACCTGCTGGCGATCAAGGCCTACCTGTTCTCGGTGCCGGCGGTGTATGCGCCGCGGCTGCCGAACCATATCTGGTTCCCGTTCACGCTGCGCCCGGCGATCGCGCTGTGGGACGCGTTCTTCGTTCCGGGCGAGTATTTCAAGCCCGATCCCAAGCAGTCCGACGAGGTCAATCGCGGCGCCTACATCGTGGGCGGCCTCGAGCATTGCGGCACCTGCCACAACAACCGCAACTTCCTCGGCAATACCGCCGTCGCGCTGAACGTGCAGGGCGGCCCGATCGAGATGTGGTATGCGCCCAACCTGCATCCGGACAACCTGACCGGCATCGGCCGCTACAGCGTCGACAACATGGTCCAGTTCTTCAAGCAGGGCCACTCGGAGCAGATGGGCACGGTCGCCGGGCCGATGAGCGAGACGGTCAAGTACAGCACCAGCAAGCTGACCGACGCCGACCTGCACGCGATCACCGCCTACCTGAAGTCGCTGGCGCCGATCGCCAGCTACCAGGCGCGCACCGCCGAGTATCGCTCGGTGCGCATGGCGGCGGGCGAGGACGTCTATCTCGCCCACTGCGCCTCGTGCCACCAAGTCAACGGCCAGGGCATCAAGGACAAGATCCCGGCGCTGGACGGCAACGGCATGGTCCGCGCCTACGGGCCGCAGACCGTGCTGCGGGTGGTGCTGGGCGGCCTCGAGGCGCACGGCAGCTACGCCGTGATGCCGGGCGTCGGCTCCAACATGAGCGACCACGAGATCGCCGACGTCACCAACTACGTGCGGCAGAACTGGAGCAACCGGGCGCCGGCCAACGCGACGCCGTTCCTGGTCTCGCTGCTGCGAACCGACACCTCGACCCTGCTCAACGGCAAGCGGCCGGATGGCTGCCCCGACGTCGAGCAGCCGGACATGAAGCGCGTGGTCGCCGACCGTTCCACCGGCGTCGGCGCGCTGCTGGAAGCCACCCACGCGTCGAACCTGCTGCAGAGCGTGAACGCGATCCTGCCCAAGGTGCGGGCGGCGGCACCTTCGGTGGAGCAGGACGATATCGTCAACAGCCTGACCGCGGCCTACTGCCCGATCGTCGCCAGCGACAGCACGATACAGCCGAGCCAGCGCGCCTGGCAGCTGACCCACTTCGCCGAGCGCGTATACGTGCAGCTGTCCGACGGCGGCAAATACTGATCCCGGCGTCTCGGCCCCAGCGTCTCAGTGAGGACGGCGATGTATCTCTGGTTGTTCGTGGTGGTCGGCCTGCTCTGGCTCTGGCTCGCCGGCGGATCGCTCTATGCCTGGCGCCAGCGTCGCCTGCACGGCTTCTGGTCGCTCACCTCGTTCGTGGTGCTGACCGGCATCGCGGCCGGCGTGATCCTGTTCGCCGCGCCGTACTGGCAGGTGGTCTACCGGGTGCTGATGCAGCCGGGCTAGCGTGACCGGCGCGGTGATACGCCGCGCCCTGCCCGGCGGCCGAGCCGCCCCGGATCGGGTGTCGGCGTCCCGCGCGGGCGCGTCCGCGTCGTATCACGATGAGCCGTCCCGCTGACCGCGAGCTGGACCCGCCGGGCGGCCTCGCGCATCCCGGCCTGGCGCCGGCTCAGGGACGCGCACGCTGCCCTACTCGCCGAGCGACGGCAGCTTTCGGACGGGCTCGCGCGGCTCGAGCTCGAGCACGCGGCGGTCACCTCCAACGACCGGAGCCCGTTCTTCCACTACCAGGCGGGCTTCGATGCCCTGGGCGTGATGCACCGTCACGCCGTCCCCGACCTGCAGCCGGTTCCGGACTACCTGCGCAACTTCCTCGGCGTGCTGGTCGACCCCAAGATACTTCCCGCCGCCCTTGGACCGCGCGGCGGCCAGATCGAGGCGATTCCGATCCCGGCCAACTGGCACGCGGATATCGCCGAGTGGGCCGCAGCACTGCGCGCCGTGGATCTGGCGCGGGACAGCTTCACCGTGATCGAACTCGGCTGCGGCTGGGGATGCTGGATGAACAATACCGGAGCCGCGGCACGCCGGACCGGCCTCGAGGTGCGGCTGGTCGGCATCGAGGGTGACCTCGGTCATCTCGCCTTCGCCCGCGAGACCTGTGCCTCGAACGGCTTCGACCCCGCCCAGGTGACGCTGCACCGCGGCGTCGCCGCCGGGCGGTCCGGCACCGCGCTGTTCCCGCGGCAGGAACGAGCCGGCGGCGCGTGGGGCTTGGAGCCGATCCTCGGCGCGACGGACGAGCAGTGCCGGGCGGCGGCGGCCGCGGAAAGCCACGATTCGCTGCCGATGATCCCGCTGGCCGAACTCGCGGCACCCTTCCCGCGGGTCGACCTGCTGCACGTGGACATCCAGGGCGGCGAGGCGACGCTGGTGTCGGAATGCCTGCCGACGCTGAACGAGAAGGTCGCCTACCTGGTGGTCGGAACCCATTCGCGGCAGATCGAGGGATCGCTGTTCGACACGCTGCTGCGGTCGGGCTGGCGACTGGAGATCGAACGTCCCGCGATCCTGTCGGTCGGCACGCCGGCTGGCGCAACCGACCCGTCGGTGACCGTGGACGGCGTGCAGGGCTGGCGCAACCCTCGCCTGCTGCCGTAGCGCGGCGGTACCGGGTGCCGTGACCGGACGGACTACGCCCCTCGGGCTTCGGCGCCCGGCACGAGGCTGGTCGAGATCTCCGCCAGCCGACGCGCCGCGGTCACGATCCGCTCCAGCGCCTGGGCGCGCAGCACCGGTGCCGCGTGCTCCGCCTGGTCGGTCCGCTCGACGATCTCGTGCAGCAGGGCGTGGAACTCGTCCTTCAGCTCCGGCACGATGTGGGCGCGTCCCAGGCTGAAATCGTCCATCCCCTCCGGCATGCCCTTGGTGATGTCGAGCTGGCTGCCGAAGAAGAACACGAGGTCGCCTGCCGCGTCGCGCACCGGCGAGATGAACAGCAGGTTCCAGAACATCGCGCCGTCGCGGCGGTAATTGACGATCCACTCGACGCAGCCCTGGCCGGCCTCGATGCAGCTGCGGATGCGCCGCGACGAGGAGGGATCGGTGTTGGGTCCCTGCAGGAAGCGGCAGTTGCGGCCGATGATCTCGTCACGGCCGTAGCCCGACAGCTCCGAGAAGGCCGCGTTGGCGGCGATCATCGGGCAGTCCGGCAGGCGCGGATCGGACAGCACCATCGCCATGTCGCTGTGCCGCATGGCGGCCGAAAGCGCCTGGGCGATCGCGTCCGCATCCATCGTCAGCTCCCCCAGCATCCGCGCGATCCGGCCGCCGTCGCCACGGTAGATCGATCGGCGGCCGGCGGGAAGACCGTGCCGGGTGGATCAGTGGATCGGCCGGAGGTGGTCGCATGCGTAGGGCGGCAGCCAGCAGGGCCAGCCGATCGCGACGTGCTCGGCCCAGGCTCGCGGCACCTGGTCCGGCCTGATGTTCAGGCCGGTCTGCTTCAGCCATATCGCGCGGCCCTCGAACGGGCGCGACAGCGAGAGCACGCGCAGGCCCTGGTCGTCCGGCAGGATCCGCATCGTCAGGATGTTGTCGAACACGCCGTGCGCGTCGGCGAGGCGGGCTTGACCGAAATAGGCATTCGACCAGTAGGGCGGTCGGCCCGCGTACTGCAGCAGCCGGACCGCACCACCCGTCACCGGCACCGGCACCAGACGGACGGCGCTGACCAGCACGACGGCGAGCAGGGCCAGGATCGGCGCGCGTCGCGGCCGCCGGCGCAGCGCACGCAGCAACACGACCCCGAGCAGGGCGAAGCCCGGCATGACCCACTTGAAGTAGTGCACGTTCTTGTAGGTCCAGAGCCCGCTGGGCAGCAGGTCGACGTAGCTGAAGAACAGGGCCATGTAGGCCAGCATCATCGCCGTCAGCAGCGTCAGGCCGCGCCGCGCGGTACGCGGCTCCAGGCCGGGCAGCAGCAGCATGCCGGCGAACCCGGCCGCCATCCATGGCAGCCGCATCAGCAGGCCGCTGCCGGAGGGAAACCACGGCCTGGGCGAGATCAGCAGCAGCACGGTCTTCATCGGCAGCTCGCCGAACCGGAAGCCCATCCCGCGCGAGTTCAGCATGTAGGGGGTCGGGTGCGCCCCGTAGATGCGCAGGTAGAGCAGGCCGTAGGGGACCAGCGGCAGCGCCGCACCCAGCAGCAGCGGCGGCGGGTCGGCCCATCGCCACGTGCGATCGTGCAGCGCCCAGGCGCCGAGCAGCACGGCGGCGACCGCGGGCAGCAGCAGGTCGCTCGGGCGGAACAGCCCGATCAGGCTGCCCAGCATCCCGGCCAGCAGCAGCCGGCGCCAGCGTCCGGCGCGCGGCTCATCGGCGGCCGCGCCCAGGTGGCGGACGCACAGCCCCAGGAACAGCCAGATGGCGGCGCAGGCCGGCGTGGTGGTCCAGGGGATCACCCAGTTCTCGCGCAGCGACTGGCTGCCCACGGTGCCGAGCAGGAAGGCGCCGACCGATCCCGCGGCGCCGATGCCGCAGCGGCGCGCGAAGGTCACGAAGCCCGCGAAGCTCGCCAGCAGGCAGGCCAGGTCGACCAGCAGGAACGGGTCGCGCGGCAGCACCGAGGCGAACGGCACGCCGAGCAGCGGGTAGCCGAGCGGATACCAGTGCTCGCTCGGCCGCAGGTCGAGTGCCGCGAAGGCGCGCAGCGAGCGCAGGTAACGACCCTGGTCGAACCAGCCCCACCAACCCTCCGGATACAGCGCGCGTGCACCCGGCCGGGCCTGGTTGTGCAGCATGCCCACGACGTAGCTGAACACGAGGAGGGCGGTCCCGATCGCCAGCACCGCGCGGTCGGGGATGCGCCGCAGCGCCGCGAGCGGCGGCCCGACGATCCGCAGGCCTGCGCGCATCAGCGCTTTCCCGGCGGAGACATCATCGGCGCGCTCAGCCGGCGATTGACGTCCAGCGACAGCCGGTGGTTGAGCGGCGGAAAGGCACGGCTGCGGCAGCTGGTCCAGTCGCACAGCCGGCAGGACAGTCCGATCGGCGTCGCCGCGGCGGCGATGTCGATGCCGTCGCCGTAGACCAGCCCGGATGCGTGGCCGATCTCGCAGCCCAGCGCGATCACGTGCGAGGGCGGCGGCTCGCTCCAGGCGGTGGCGATCCCGGTCACCACGCGCGCGAAGCAGAGATAGGTGGCGCCGTCGGAGAGCTGGCCGACCTGCACGCTGATCCGGCCCGGTGCGGCGAAGGCGGTGTTGGCGACCCAGCGCGGGCAGGAGCCGCCGGACTGGCCGAGCGGAAAGCCGGCGCCGGAGAACGCCTTGGAGACGTTGCTCGCGGCGTCGATGCGCAGGAAGAACAACGGCACCCCGCGCTGGCCCGGCCGCTGCAGCGTCGAGAGGCGCTGCGCCGCCTGCTCGTAGGAGACCGCGAAGCGGGCGGCGAGGATGTCGATGTCGTAGCGCAGCGACGACGCCGAGGCGAGGACCGCTGCGTAGGGCATCAGCAGCGCCGCCGCGGCGTAGTTGATCAGCCCGATCCGCATCACCGACGCCGCCTCCGGCGAGGATGGGGCGACCTCGGCCAGCAGCGCCTCGACGCTGTCATGCGCCTCGATCAGCATCAGCTGGAAGGCCATGTGGAAGCCGCGGCTCTCGCGCTTGAGCAGGTCCGACAGCACCAGCAGGCGGGTGCTCGCGCTGTACGAGCGCAGCGCCCCCTCGAGCGGCGCCACCCGCACCAGCAGGCCGTGCCGGTGGCGCAGCCGCTCGGCGATGGCGTGGTTCATCTCCGACTGGCCCGTCAGCCCGTCGCGTTCCATCTCGCCGCGCACCGACTGCGCCGCATCCTCAAGGGTCGGGAAGTAGTTGCCGTGCTCGTTGAACAGGGCCCGCGCCTCCTCGTGCGGCAGCTTGATCCGGCGGCCGGACGGCAGGGCGAGGCCGAGCGCGTCCTCGCGCGCCGCGGCCCAGGCCCGCGACAGCGACAGCACCGCGCGCGCCGCGGCAGGGTGGGCGGCGATCGCCGCGTACGCCTCCTCGGCGATTGGCTCCGCGTCCAGCAGCGGGTCGCTCAGCGCCTCGCGCAGCCCGACCGCGAGGCCGCGCTGATCGAGGCCGGAAAACGCTTCCACGTCGACGTCGAGCAGGCGGGTGAGCTTGATCAGCAGCGAGGCGGTGACGCTGCGCTCGTCATGCTCGATTAGGTTGAGGTAGCTGGCCGAGATGCCGAGCCGGGTGGCGAGGCCGGCCTGGGTCAGCCCGCGTTCCTTGCGCAGGCGGCGGATCGCCTGGCCGATCCTGGGGCCGATCGTCGGGCGGTTCATCGCCGTAATTTACACGATTTACAGATCGCGTCGAAGCCTTGTCACGGCCGCCACCGCTTTACCACGGCGCGAGGGTTTTCCCTCCTGCGCAGGCGGCCGGCGGGGCGTAAGGGGACCACCTGCTTCACGCTGCAGCCGAGGTCAATCATGATCCCCACGGAAGATCCGGACCGTTTCACGGGCATACGCCGCGACTTCACCGAGGCCGAGGTGGCGCGCCTCGCCGGCTCGTTCCGCATCCGGCACACGCTGGCCGAGCAGGGTGCGCACCGCCTGTGGCACCTGCTCAAGACCGAGCCCTACGTGCACACGCTCGGCGCGCTGACCGGCAACCAGGCGATGCAGCAGGTCAAGGCCGGGCTCAAGGCGATCTACCTGTCCGGCTGGCAGGTGGCAGCGGACGCCAACCTCGCCGGCGAGATGTATCCCGACCAGTCGCTGTATCCGGCCAACTCGGTGCCGATGGTGGTGCGTCGCATCAACAACGCGCTGCGCCGCGCCGACCAGATCGCCTGCCTCGAGGGCGACGCCGGACAACAATGGATGGCGCCGATCGTCGCCGATGCCGAGGCCGGCTTCGGCGGCCCGCTGAACGCGTTCGAGCTGATGCGGGCGATGATCGAGGCGGGTGCCGCCGGGGTGCATTTCGAGGACCAGCTCGCGTCGGAGAAGAAGTGCGGCCATCTCGGCGGCAAGGTGCTGGTGCCGATCAGCCAGCACATCCGCACGCTGAACGCCGCACGGCTGGCGGCCGACGTGGAGGGGGTGCCGACGGTGCTGCTGTGCCGAACCGACAGCCACGCCGCACAGCTGCTCACCACCGACGTCGACGAGCGAGACCGGCCGTTCCTGAGCGGCGAGCGCACCTCCGAGGGCTTCTTCCGGATCCGCCAGGGCCTCGGCGTCGAGTACGCGATCGCCCGCAGCCTGGCCTACGCGCCCTACGCCGACCTGCTCTGGTGGGAGACCAGCGAGCCGAACCTGGAGGAGGCGGCGCGCTTCGCCGACGCGATCCACAGCCGGTTCCCCGGCAAGATGCTGGCCTATAACTGCTCGCCCTCGTTCAACTGGCGCAAGAAGCTGTCCGAGGACAAGATCGCCGACTACCAGCGCGCGATCGGCGCCATGGGCTACAAGTTCCAGTTCGTGACCCTGGCCGGCTTCCACTCGCTGAACTACTCGATGTTCAGGCTCGCCCGCGGCTACGCCGAGCGCGGCATGGCGGCCTATTCGGAGCTGCAGCAGGCGGAGTTCGCCGCCGAAATCGACGGCTACACCGCCACCCGGCACCAGCGCGAGGTCGGCACCGGCTGGTTCGACGCGGTGGCCACCGCCGCGAGCGGCGGCACGTCGTCCACCACCGCGATGGGCGGCAGCACCGAGACCGAGCAGTTCCGGGCATCGCACGAATCCGTCATCTGAGACCGGGGATCCGGGGCTTCCGGGTCCCGGCCCGACGGATCAAGCTCGCTCCATCAACTCCGTCGGAAGAACACGCACATGGATGGCTCAGCGCGCACGGCCGGGAACTACGTGGGGCTGGCCGGCCTGCGGGTGGCCCGCACGCTGGCCGACTTCGTCGCCGACGAGGCGCTGCCCGGCACCGGCATCACCAGCGACCGGTTCTGGGCCGGCTTCTCCGACCTGCTCGCCGAGCTGGGCCCGCGTCTCCGCGCCCTGCTGAGCGAGCGCGACCGGCTGCAGGACGAGATCGACCGCTACCATCAGGCGCATGCCGGCGAGATGCCGGATCCGGCTGCACAGCTCGGCTTCCTTCGCGGCATCGGCTACCTGGTGCCGGAGCCGGCGCCGTTCAGCATCGAGACGCGGGACGTCGACGACGAGATCGCGCGGCTGGCCGGCCCGCAGCTGGTGGTGCCGGTGACCAATGCGCGCTACGCGCTGAACGCCGCCAACGCGCGCTGGGGCAGCCTGTACGACGCGCTCTACGGCACCGACGCGATCGCGGAATCGGTCGCGCTCGCGCGCGGCGACGCGTTCAACCCTGCGCGCGGCGCCGAGGTGGTGCGTACCGCCTCGGTCCTGCTCGACGCCATGGCACCGCTGGCGCGCGCGGGGGGCGGCCATGCCGCCCATGCCGAAGTCACGCGCTACGCCAGCGCGGACGGGGCGCTGCTCGCGCATCTCGCCGACGGCGGCGTGGCCCGGCTCGCGCGCCCGGAGCAGTTCGCGGGCTTCGTCGGCGACGCCGAGGCGCCGGAGGTCGTGCTGCTGCGTCATAACGGGCTGCATGTCGAGCTGCGCATCGACCGCACGCACATGATCGGCCGCGACAGCCCCGCCGGCCTCGCCGACATCGTGCTGGAGGCGGCGCTGAGCACGATCATCGATCTCGAGGACAGCGTCGCCGCGGTCGACGCCGAGGACAAGGTGCTGGTCTACCGCAACTGGCTCGGGCTGATGCGCGGCACGCTCACCGCACGCTTCGAGAAGTCTGGCGGTCAGGTGTCGCGCCGCCTTGCCGACGACCGCACGTACAGCACGCCGCACGGCGGCACGCTGACGCTTCCCGGGCGCAGCCTGATGCTGGTGCGCAACGTCGGCCATCACATGATGACCGACGCGGTGCTGGACCGGGACGGGGAGCAGGCCCCGGAGGGGTTCCTCGACGCCGCGTTGTGCGCGCTGATCGCGCTGCACGACCTGCACGCCGAGGGGCGTCCGCGCAACAGCCGCACCGGGGCGGTCTACATGGTCAAGCCGAAGATGCACGGACCGGACGAGGTGGCGCTGACCGACGCGCTGTTCTCGGCCGTGGAGGCGCTGCTCGGGATGGCGCCGCACACGCTGAAGCTCGGCATCATGGACGAGGAGCGGCGCACCAGCGCCAACCTCGCCGCCTGCCTCGCCGAAGCCCGGCACCGCGTGGTGTTCATCAACACCGGCTTCCTCGACCGCACCGGCGACGAGATCCACACCGCGATGCGCGCGGGACCCGTGGTGCGCAAGGCGGCGATCAAGGCGACGCCGTGGATCGGCGCCTACGAGCAGCGCAACGTCGCGATCGGGCTGGCCTGCGGATTGATTTCAGGGCCGGGCGGACGGGGGCAGATCGGCAAGGGCATGTGGGCCGCACCCGACCGCATGGCCGAGATGCTGTCGCAGAAGGCCGGTCATCCGCGCGCCGGCGCCAGCACCGCCTGGGTGCCGTCGCCGACCGCGGCGACCCTGCACGCCCTGCATTATCACGAGGTGTCGGTGGCCGAACGCCAG
Organism: uncultured Acetobacteraceae bacterium; assembly: GCA_964242335.1. GTDB lineage: Bacteria > Pseudomonadota > Alphaproteobacteria > Acetobacterales > Acetobacteraceae > Lichenicoccus. The sequence continues at coordinate 32,238 of CAXTAY010000035.1, forward strand.
GACGCGCTGGCGGGGCAGCCGCCGGCACCGCTGGAGACGCTGCTGATCCCGCCGCTGGCGGGCAACGAGCTGCCGGAGGCGGACGCGATCGCCCGCGAGCTCGACAACAACGCGCAATCCATCCTCGGCTACGTGGTGCGCTGGATCGATGCCGGCATCGGCTGCTCCAAGGTGCCGGACCTCGACGAGGTCGGGCTGATGGAGGACCGGGCGACGCTGCGCATCTCCAGCCAGCACGTCGCCAACTGGCTGCTGCACGGCCTGGTCTCGGAGGCGCAGGTGATGCAGACGCTCAGGCGGATGGCGATCGTGGTCGACCGGCAGAACGCGGCCGATCCGCTCTACCGCCCGATGGCGCCGGGCTATGACGGCCCCGCCTTCCGGGCCGCGTGCGAGCTGATCCTCGAGGGCGGGGCGCAGCCGAACGGCTATACCGAGGCGACGCTGCATCGCTGGCGGCGCACGGCGAAGTCGCGGCCGCGGGCATAGCGACATCGCCGCGGCGCCCCGGCGCCCCGGCGCCATCCTGCGTCACCGCACGATCTGAGAGCCGGGAGGGCGACCATGACGACGCAGTGGGTCTATAGTTTCGGTGCCGGCCGCAACGAGGGTGGCGTCGGGATGCGCGACCTGCTCGGCGGCAAGGGCGCCAACCTCGCCGAGATGGCGGCGATCGGCCTGCCGGTGCCGCCCGGCTTCACCCTCAGCACCGAGGTCTGCACCGCCTATTACGGCCGCGACAGGCACTATCCCGAGGCACTCGCGGCACAGGTCGGGTCCGCACTCGGCGAGGTCGAGCGCGCGGTGGGCCTCGCGTTCGGCGACCGCGACCGGCCGCTGCTGCTCTCGGTGCGATCCGGCGCACGGGTCTCGATGCCGGGGATGATGGATACGGTGCTCAATCTCGGCCTCAACGACGACACCGTCGAGGGTCTGGCGAGATCGTCCGGCGACGAACGTTTCGCCTGGGACAGCTATCGCCGCTTCATCCAGATGTACGGCTCGGTGGTGCTGGGCGTCGGCCACCATCATT
>CAXTAY010000036.1:0-32957 GCA_964242335.1 uncultured Acetobacteraceae bacterium
GCGCACCGACCGCTACCTGCGCCGGCTGGAGGCGATGATGGCGGTCGCCGACGAGACGCGCTCCTTCACCCTGACCGGCAACGGCGACGTGCTTGAGCCCGATGACGGGGTGATCGCGATCGGCTCGGGCGGCAACTATGCCCTGGCCGCGGCGCGCGCGCTGATGACGGTCGACGGGTTGTCGTCCGAGGCGATCGCGCGCCGCGCGATGCGCATCGCCGCCGAGATCTGCGTCTACACCAACGAGGCCGTCATCGTGGAGAGCCTGAACGCTACCGCGCCGCGCGAAGAAGGGCTGCTCTGATGGACGTTCCGACCTATTCCCCGCGCGAGATCGTCTCCGAGCTCGACCGCTTCATCGTCGGCCAGACCGACGCCAAGCGCGCGGTGGCGATCGCGCTGCGCAACCGCTGGCGCCGTGCCCAGCTGCCGGAGGGCATACGCGACGAGGTGGTGCCGAAGAACATCCTGATGATCGGCCCGACCGGCTGCGGCAAGACCGAGATCGCGCGCCGCCTGGCCCGCCTGGCCCAGGCACCGTTCCTCAAGGTCGAGGCGACGAAGTTCACCGAGGTCGGCTATGTCGGGCGCGACGTCGAGAGCATCGTGCGCGACCTGGTCGAGGTCAGCATCAACATGCTGCGCGACATACGCCGGCGCGACGTGCAGGCACGCGCCGAGCTCGCGGCCGAGGATCGGCTGGTCAACGCGCTGGTCGGCGAGACCGCGAGTGCCGACACCAAGTCGAAGTTCCGGCGCATGCTCCGCGACGGCGAGCTGGAACACAAGGACGTCGAGGTGGCGATCGCCGATGCGCAGGCCTCGCCGCTCGGCCAGATGGACATCCCCGGGATGCCTGGCGGCAGCGTGATCAATCTCGGCGAGATGATGAAGGGGATGTTCAACAAGCCGGCGCAGCCGCGCCGGATGAGCGTCGAGGCGGCGCGCGCGGCGCTGATCCGCGAGGAGGCCGACCGGCTGCTCGACCATGACAGCCTGACCCGCGACGCGGTGGCGCACGCGCAGGACCACGGCATCGTCTTCCTCGACGAGATCGACAAGGTCTGCGCGCGCTCCTCCGAGGGTGGCGGCTTTCGCGGCGGCGACGTGTCGCGCGAGGGCGTGCAGCGCGACCTGCTGCCGCTGATCGAGGGCACCACGGTGTCGACCAAGCATGGACCGGTGAAGACCGACCACATCCTGTTCATCGCCTCCGGCGCCTTCCACCTGGCCAAGCCCGCCGACCTGCTGCCCGAGCTGCAGGGACGGCTGCCGATACGGGTCGAGCTGGCGCCGCTGTCGCGTGCCGACCTGCGCCGCATCCTGACCGAGCCGGAACATTCGCTGCTCAAGCAGTACACCGCTCTGATGGGCACCGAGCACGTGGCGCTCGATTTCGGCGAGGACGCGATCGACGCGCTGGCCGATCTCGCTGCCGACATCAACGACCGCATCGAGAACATCGGCGCCCGCCGCCTGGCGACGGTGCTGGAGCGTCTGCTCGAGGATGTCAGCTTCACCGCCAGCGACCGCGGCGGCGATGCGGTGCACGTCGATGCCGCCTACGTCCGCGACAAGGTGGCGCCGCTGGCGCAGAAGGGCGATCTCAGCCGGTTCATCCTGTAGCCCGGGGGCCGCGACCTTGCCCGATCCGTTCGTCATGCCGGCCGAGGCGAGTGCGGCCGAGGCGATCGCCGCCATCGGCGACGAGCTCGAGCTGTTCGACGACTGGATGCAGCGCTACCAGTACATCATCGATCTCGGCCGCAAGCTGCCGCCGTTTCCGAAGCAGTGGGCGGACGACGCGCACCGCGTCCCCGGCTGCCAGAGTCAGGTGTGGATGGAGTCCGAGCTCGCCGACGGCACGCTGCGCCTGGCCGGCGCCTCGGACGCGGCGATCGTGTCCGGCCTGGTGGCGCTGCTGCTGCGGGTCTATTCCGGCCGCACCCCGCAGGAGGTGCTGGCGACCGACCCGGTGTTCCTGCGCGATCTCGGCCTGCTGGAGGCGTTGTCGACCAACCGCGGCAACGGCATCGCCGCGATGGCGCGTGCGGTCCAGCTCGCGGCGAGGCAGGCCGTCTCCGCCTGATCGCCCTGGGGGTCCGGGGCCTCAGGCCCCGGCGGGTCCAGGGCAGCGCCCTGGCCTCCCCCGCATCGGCCTGCTAACAACGCGGTCCGTCCAAATTTTGGGAGCGATCATGGCTGTCACCCTGCCGGCATTCCTGATCGGCGTCGTCGCCGGCTCGCGCACCGTCCTCGCACCGGCCGCCGTCAGCTGGGCCGCCCGGCAGGGCCGTCTGCCGTTGCAGGGCGGCCCCCTGGGCTTCCTGGCGCACGCGGTCTCACCGATCGTGTTCACCGCGCTCGCGCTGGGCGAGATGGTCACCGACCAGCTGCCCGGCACGCCGAGCCGGCAGGTTCCGATGCAGTTCAGCGCCCGCCTGGCGAGCGGTGGGTTCTGCGGTGCCGCGATCGGCGTCGCCGGCGGCGCCTGGATCCGCGGTCTGGTCTCCGGGGTGGCCGGGGCGGCGGTGGGCACGCTGCTCAGCGCCAGGGCGCGCAGCCTGCTGGCCGGGGCATTCGGCAGCGATATCCCCGCCGCCCTGGTCGAGGATGCCGTCGCGGTCACGGGCGCTGCCCTGGTGGTGGCGCGGACAAGGTGAGCCGCCGCTTCGACGCCATCGTCATCGGCGCCGGGCAGGCCGGGCCGCCGCTCGCCGGGCGGCTCACCGCCGCCGGCATGGAGGTGGCGCTGATCGAGCGCAAGCTGTTCGGCGGCACCTGCGTCAATACCGGCTGCACGCCGACCAAGACGCTGGTGGCGAGTGCCTATGCCGCCCATCTGGCACGCCGCGCCGCGGAGTTCGGCGTGCAGATCGGCGGTGCCGTCTCGGTCGACATGGCGGCGGTCAAGGCGCGCAAGGACCGGGTCTCCGGCGACTCGCGTCGTGGCGTCCAGGGCTGGCTGAAGGGCATGGAGCGCTGCACCGTGTTCGAAGGTCATGCGCAGTTCGCCGCGCCGCACGAGGTCGTGGTGGGCGAGGAGCGGCTGGTCGCCGACCGCATCTTTATCAACGTGGGCGGCCGGGCGCTGATCCCGGAGATGCCCGGGATCGACCAGGTGGAGGTGCTGACCAACACCTCGATCCTGGAGCTGGACGTGCTGCCGCGCCACCTGGTGGTGATCGGCGGCAGCTATATCGGGCTGGAGTTCGCGCAGATCTATCGCCGCTTCGGCAGCGCGGTGAGCGTCGTCGAGCGCGGGTCCCGCCTGATCGGGCACGAGGACGAGGACGTCTCGGACGCGGTGCGCGACATCCTCGAGCGCGAGGGCGTCGCGGTCCACCTGGACGCCGGCTGCATCGGCTTCCAGCCCGAGCCCGACGGGGTCGCGGTGAGCCTCGACGGCGCGCCCGCGATCCACGGCTCGCACGTGCTGCTGGCGGTCGGGCGGCGCCCGAACACGGACCAGCTCGGCCTGGACCAGGCCGGGGTGGCGGTGGACGCGCGCGGCTTCATCACCGTGGACGACGAGCTGCGCACCAGCGTCGCCGGCATCTGGGCGCTCGGCGACTGCAATGGCCGCGGCGCCTTCACCCACACGGCGTACAACGACTTCGAGATCGTCGCAGGGAACCTGCTCGACGGCGAGCGGCGCCGGGTGAGCGACCGCATCCCGGGCTATGCGCTCTACCTCGATCCGCCGCTCGGCCGAGTCGGCCTGACCGAGGCGGCGGCGCGGCGGTCGGGCCGGCCGGTGCGGGTCGGCACGCGGCCGATGAGCCGGGTCGGGCGGGCGGTGGAGAAGGGCGAGACGCTCGGCTTCATGAAGCTCGTGGTGGACGGTGAGACCAGCCAGATCCTCGGCGCCTCGATCCTAGGCCCCGGCGGCGACGAGGCGATCCACGGTGTGCTGGACATGATGAACGCCAGGGCGCCGTACACGGCGCTCGAGCGCGCGGTGCCGATCCACCCGACCGTCTCGGAGCTGATCCCGACGGTGCTGTCGGAGCTTCGGCCGTAGCAGGGAGGAGGCTTTGCCCCTCGAAATTCGGCTCTCGAGAATCGGGGTCTGGGGCCACCGGCCCCAGCGGGTCAAGGGCAGACCCCTTGCCTGTGCTTGCGGCATCCTGGTCACCTCCCTGCCGCGGCTATCTGCGGCATGGCACGGGAACCACCTGCCGCATTAGGCTCGTCCGATGCACGATCACGACCAGCACGGCGCCGCATCGCAGGCGTTCGTCTGCCTGAATTGCAGCTCCGGGCTCACCGGGCGCTGGTGTTCGAGCTGCGGCCAGTCGGAGGAGGCGCGTCACCGCTCGCTCCGCCATCTCGTCGCCGAACTCGCCGAGGCGTTCACCCACGCCGACAGCCGCCTCTGGCGCACGCTCGGCCGCCTCGCCTGGAGGCCCGGCCGCCTCACCCGCGACTATCTCGAGGGTCGCCGGACCTCGCAGCTGCCGCCGCTCCGCCTGGTGCTGATCGCGCTGTTCCTGCTGTTCACCGTCGCCTCCCTGCTCGCGCGTCCGATGCACGTGCCGCGCATCCGTGCGGACGACCTCGCCGAGGTGCAGCACGAGATCTCGAAAAGCGTAGGCGACCTCAAGGAGGCGCGGAGCAGCGTCGGCAGAAGCGCGCACGCCCGCGAGGTTGATCGCTGGATCCGCGCGCGGGTCTCGCACGCGGTGGCCGAACCCGCGGAGCTCGTGCGCTTCATCGCCGATTGGGCGGAGCGCTTCGCGATCCTGATGCTGCCCGCCTCGGCGCTGATGCTCAACTTGCTGTTCCTCGGCCGTGGCTTCACGCTGTTCGACCATCTCGTCTTCTCGATGCACTCGATCACCGCGAGCGCGGTCGTGGTGCTCGCGGTGATGCTGGGCGATTGGGCGCATCTCGGTGCGGCGAACCTGCTGCTGCTGCTGCCGCCCGTGCACCTGTTCACGCACATGCGCGGCGTCTACGGCACCGGCATCCTCGGCACGCTGTGCCGCATGGCACTGCTCGGTCTCGGCTCGATCGTGATCTTCGCCCTGCTGGTGGCTTCGCTGGTCCTGCTCGCCGTCGCCGTCGGCGGCTGATCGGGCCCAGGCGCCGGGGATGGTGACGCGCGTCGGGTCGTGGTCCCGGTCGAGGGACAGCGCGACCGCCGGGATCACGCAGAACGAAAGCCGGTCCCGACCGTTCGCCTGTCCTGGCCGGTTTGCAGGAGCATGGGACCGATGAGTGACGATCCGCGTAAGAGCAGTCAGCAGGCGCCGACCGAGGAGTCGCCGCAGGAGCGGCCCGGCCTCGAGACGAGAATGCAAAACAAGCCCGATCACGGCGAGCAGAGCTACGTCGGCAAGGGGCTGCTGGCGGGCAAGGTGGCGCTCGTCACTGGCGGCGATTCGGGCATCGGCCGCGCGGTGGCGATCGCCTACGCGCGCGAGGGCGCGGACGTCGCGATCTCGTACCTCGCGGCGGAGGCGGAGGACGCCGCGGAGACCGAGCGCTGGGTGAAGCAGGCAGGCCGTCGTGCCCTGCTGCTGCCGGGCGACATCAGGAACGCGGCCTGGTGCCGCGAGATGGTGGCACGAACGGTGCAAGAACTCGGCGGCATCGACGTTCTCGTCAACAATGCGGCCGCGCAGACCGTGAACGAGGAACTGGACGACCTGACCGAGACGGACCTCGAAGGCGCGTTCGCGGCGAACGTCTTCGCCATGGTCTATCTCGCCCAGGCCGCGGTGCCGCATATGCGACCGGGAGCCGCGATCGTGAACACCACCAGCGTGCAGAGCAAGGTGGCGACGAAGACGATGGTGATCTACGCGGCCACCAAGGGTGCGATCAACAGCCTCACCGTCGCGTTGTCGAACCTGCTGGCGCCCAAAGGCATACGGGTGAACTGCGTGGCGCCGGGACCGGTATGGACGCCGATACAGCCGATCGCGAAGACGCCGGAGCAGATGAAGAAGCTCGGCAGCAACACGCCGCTCGGGCGCGCGGGCCAGCCGGCCGAGATGGCCGGCGCGTTCGTGCTGCTGGCGTCGAGCGAGGGCAGCTACATGTCGGGGGCGCTGGTGCCGGTGACGGGCGGGATGCCGATGCTCTGAAGGTTCGCGGCGTGTGCACGTCGGCTGGCACGTGCATGCTTGGTACGCTCCAGCCGAGCCCGCCTCGCTCCGCTATGTCCTCGGATCCACCGAGCACGGCGCCTTAAGGACCACTGCGGTGATGGCCGGGTCCGACAGCCGACTGTCCGCTGTCAGGCAAGCCACACGCCAGGCAGATCTGCGGTCGTCAGCTCTCGAGCTCATCCGCTGGGCGGGCGGTTCGTGCTTCGCCAGCGAGGAAGCGCCTTCGTGGACGACTTCAGAAACGCCATCACGGTCTTGACGCGCGCGGGTATCGGCGTTCCGTCGCGACGCACGATCGACATCGGTGTCGTCTCGAGCCGCCGGTCCTCCAGCAGCTCGAGGACCGACCCGGCGGCGAGCGCCTCGGCCGCGAGCCAGTCCGGAGCCCAGGCGACGCCGATCCCCGCGAGCACGGCTCGCCAGGCGGCTTCCGCATCGTCGAGCACGAGTCGCCAAGCCGATGCAGGAAACGGCGACGTCAGGCCGGCGAGGCGCCAACCCTGGACAAGACCGGTGCGGATGTTCCGGAAGCCGATCAGGTCGTGGGTGCTGAGCTCCTCGAGCGTTCGCGGAGTACCGCGCCGAGCCAGGTAGCCCGGAGAGGCGCACACCACCCAGGCGAAGCGGAACCACGGCAGGCCGACATGGCCGGGCACGCCGACCAGGGAACCGCTGCGAAGCGCGAGATCGATCCCGGCCTCGGCCAGATCGACCGTCGCGTCCGTCGCACGCAGGTCGAGCAGTACCAGAGGGTGTTCGATCAGGAACGCGGGCAGCATCGGCACGAGGCAGGAGCGGATGAAGGCGGGAGGCGCGCTGAGCCTGACGCGGCCGGACGCTCCGCCGACCGCGAGCTCCGCCAGCAATGCGTCGGCGCGCGCGACACTCCTCAGCGCCTCCCGTGCCGGCGCGAGCAGCCGCTCACCCGCCTCGGTCAATGACAGCGCGTGGGTCGACCGATGCAGCAGCCGAACGCCGGCGGATGCCTCGAGCCTGGTGATGCTTTTCGACACGCCGGACGTCGTCAGCCCGAGGCGCCGTCCGGCCTCCGCGAACGAGCGCGCCTCGGCGACCGCCACGTAGCAGCGCAGCTGGAGAAAGGACGTTCCGGCAAGATCGGTTGACACGGCGTCAACACTGCCTTGATGCCGACCCGCCTACAACGAACGGAGCCGGCTCATCAGACTCAAGGCGCATCATCCGGGATTTCCGCTCATGGACATGACACACCTTCAGCCCTTCCTCGACGCCATGCATCGCGGCGATCCCGCCGCTCTTTCCGCGCACATGAGCGAGGCGGTGGTCCTGCGCAGTCCGATCCTCGCCGACCCGATACATGGCAAGGCCGCCGTCAGCCGCCTTCTGGCTGTGCTGCTGCAGGTCGCCGACAGCTTCACCGTGACGGATCTGGTCGCGGCAGACACCCGTGCCGCGATATTCATAAGGATCCGGTCGGGTGACATCACCGTTGAAGGCGTGGACGACATGCATGTCGACTCCGCCGGCCTGGTGACCAGCATGACCATCCAGTGGCGGCCATTACAGGCCCTGGTGGCCATGCAGCAGCGCCTCGCGCCGCTGATCGGAGCACCGGCACTGATGCTGGTCACGGCATGATGTCGCAGCGACGCGGATCTGGACCCAGCCGATCGACGCGACGTTCGGCCGGGAGAGTAAAAGGGGAAGGCTCAGATGCACGCTCATTTCGTCCTGTCGCACCCGGAGCCGAAGTCGTTCAATGCCCACCTGGTCCACGCCGGCGCGACGGCGCTCGAGGCCGACGGCTGGACGGTCTCCGTTTCCGATCTGTATGCGATCGGATTTGACCCCTGCGAACGCCCCGAGCATTTCCTGAATCGTGCGAAGCCCGACCGCTTCGACGTGCAGGCCGAGCAGCGCCAGGCGAGCAGTACCGGCAGTCTGCCGACGGCGGTCATGGATGAGCTGGTGCTGATGGACCGGGCTGACCTGCTGGTTCTGCAATATCCGATGTGGTGGCACCTTCCCCCCGCGATGCTGAAGGGGTGGCTCGACCGCGTACTGGCCTACGGGGAAGTCTACACCGGCTTCAAGCGGTTCGAGGATGGACGCTTCGTGGGCAAACGCGCCATGCTCTCGGTGACAGTCGGCACCAGCCGCGAGACATACGCGCATGACGGTCGAAGCGGCGACATAGACCTGATGCTCTGGCCGGTGAACTTCTCGCTGGCGTATGTCGGCTACACGGTGCTGGAACCCTTCGTCGCCTACGGCGTCGAAGCAGGCCTGCGCTACTCCGATCCCGACGTCGTCGAGGCGCGACTGAACGGCATCTCTGCCGAGTTCGCGGCGATGCTCCCAGGCTTCGACCGGCGGGGCATCATCCCCTTCAACTGCAAGGCGGAGTGGGGAGCGGATGGCCGCATCGTGCCGAGCGCCCACGTCCACTCGCCCTTTGTTCGCCATAAGCGGCATCTCGATCTGGAGTGACCGCAGGGCTTCGCGGGAGGCGTCCATCTCCCAGGGAATTCGGCATCCTGGTCATCTCGGCCGGTCTGCCGCCGGCGGCACTCCGGCACGCGTCGAGTGGCTGCGGGTGACGTCGATCCCTGTCCTCATCCCGCCGGGGCCAGCACATCCGGTGTGCCGGCATCTCGCGCCATAGTGCGCTGCCCTAGCTCGGCTTTGCCGTCGCGGCCATTGCCGGAGCCGGACGCGACATCATGTGCGTGACTGGAGAACCCCGCCGCCTGACCCCGCCAATCGATACGGAGCGCCACTTGCCCAGTCCCACCCGCATGCTGATCGTCTTCTACTCCCGTAGCGGTTCCGTCGAGTCGCTCGCCAAGGCCGCCGCGGAGTCCGCGCGCGAGGCCGGCGCGGAGGTGCGGCTGCGCCGGGCGCGCGAGGTGGCGAGCGAGGAGAGCATGGGCCAGGTCAAGGACTGGCTGGAGAGCGCCAAGCGGCAGAACGCGCTGTACGAGGCGCCCACCAAGGAGGACGCCGAGTGGGCGGACGCCATCCTGTTCGGCACGCCGTGCTATTTCGGGGCGATGGCGACGGAGCTGAAGAACTTCCTCGACCAGCTCGGCTCGCAATGGAAGCGCGGCGCGTTGGCCGGCAAGCTGGGCGGCGCCTTCGCCACCGCATCCTGGCCGCACGGCGGCACCGAGGTGGTCACGCTCGCCATGTACGCGCCGATGGCCCACCTCGGCATGGTGATCCTGCCCACCGGCTATACCGACGAGGCGATGCTGGAGGCCGGCTCGCCCTACGGCGCCTCGGCGATCGTGGGGGCGGAGAACCGTCCGCCGCGCAAGGAGGATTTCGATGCGATCAAGCACCAGGCGCGGCGGGCGGTGGCGATCACCGACGCCCTGATCGCGGCGGACGAGATGCCCAGCCGGGCGAAGTGACCCGTCTCGCCCGGCGACACCGGGCCTGCCTCAGTCGAACTTGAGCTTCTCGTTGCCGCCCGGATGCGGCGGCGTGCCGGTCAGGGTCGCCTTCACGTAGCCGTAGGCGTGCACCATCGCCGACGAGGGCGCGTCCCAGTACTCGGCCTGGGTGACGTCGACCTTGAGCAGCGCGATGTCGGGATCCTCCTTGCCCTTGGGAAACCAGGTGCGCAGCGACTCGCCCCAGTGCGAGGCGATCTCGCCGGGGTCGCGCACCAGCGAGGCGTTGCCGGAGAGCGAGACGTAGTTCTGCTTGCTCGGCTCGGCGTAGGTCACGCCGACACGGTGATGCTCCTGCACCTCGTCCACCTTGTGCGCGCTGGCACGGGTGAAGAACCAGAGCGTGCCGCCGAACTCCTTCTGGCTCGCCACCATCGGACGCGCGCGAAGCTGCCCGCCATCCTCGCTGGTGAGCATGGCGAAGCCGATATCGCGGATCATGTCCCACAGCTTGGCGGTGGTCTCGTCGGTCGCGGTCTGGGTCATGGATCCTGTCCTCGTCGCGGTTGCTGTGCATCTGCCGGTGAGGACGCCGCGGGGGAGGGGTGGTTGCATGCTGCACGCCGCCGGCGGCTCTCCGGACGGCGGACGCAACTTGCATGGCGGGCGTGCGTGGGCCAATTCTGCTGCCATGCCCACCGTCGCCCTGACCAAGAAGCCCGCCCGCAAATCCGCCCAGGTGATGCGCCCCGCCTCCGAGATCTTCGTGCCGGACAAGCAGGCGGCGAAGCCGAAGACGCGGGTGATGAAGGTGGTCTCGCCGTACGAGCCGGCGGGCGACCAGCCGGCCGCGATACGCGAGCTGGTGGCCGGGCTGCAGGGCGGCGAGCGCGACCAGGTGCTGCTCGGCGTCACCGGCTCGGGCAAGACCTTCTCGATGGCCAAGGTGATCGAGGCGGTGCAGAAGCCGACCCTGATCCTGGCGCCGAACAAGACGCTGGCGGCACAGCTCTACGGCGAGATGAAGCAGTTCTTCCCCGACAACGCGGTGGAATACTTCGTCAGCTACTACGACTACTACCAGCCGGAAGCCTACGTGCCGCGCTCGGACACCTATATCGAGAAGGACAGCCAGATCAACGAGCAGATCGACCGCATGCGGCACGCGGCGACCCAGGCCCTGCTCGAGCGCAACGACGTCATCATCGTCGCCTCGGTGTCGTGCATCTACGGCATCGGCTCGGTCGAGACCTACTCGCGCATGGTGGTGCGGCTGGAGCGCGGCGGCCGCATCGACCGCGACACCATGATACGCGCCCTGGTCGAGCAGCAGTACCGTCGCAACGACGCCGCCTTCGCCCGCGGCACCTTCCGGGTGCGCGGCGAGACGGTGGACGTGTTCCCGGTGCAGAACGAGGACCGCGCCTGGCGCATCACCCTGTTCGGCGACGAGATCGAGAGCCTGGTCGAGTTCGACCCGCTCACCGGCGAGAAGACCGGCGAGCTGGAAGAGGCCAATATCTACGCCAACAGCCACTACGTGACGCCGCGTCCGACGCTGGCCCAGGCAACCGTCCTGATCAAGCAGGAGCTGCGCGCGCGGCTCGACGAGTTCACCGCGGGCGGCAAGCTGCTGGAGGCGGAGCGGCTGCAGCAGCGCTGCACCTTCGACCTCGAGATGATCGAGACCACCGGCGCCTGCAAGGGCATCGAGAACTACTCGCGCTACCTGTCCGGCCGGGCGCCGGGCGAGCCGCCGCCGACGCTGTTCGAGTACCTGCCCGAGGACGCGCTGCTGATCGTCGACGAGAGCCACGTCACCGTGCCGCAGATCGGCGGCATGGAGCGCGGCGACCATGCGCGCAAGTCGATCCTGTCCGAGTTCGGCTTCCGGCTGCCCTCGTGCCTCGACAACCGGCCGCTGCGCTTCGACGAGTGGGAGCAGTTCCGGCCGCAGACCGTGTTCGTCAGCGCCACCCCCGGCCCGTGGGAGCTGGAGCGCACCGCGGGCGTGTTCGCCGAGCAGGTGATCCGGCCCACCGGGCTGATCGACCCGGTGACCGAGATCCGGCCGGTGGAGCACCAGGTCGACGACCTGCTGGCGGAGTGCCGGCTGGTGATCGGGGCGGGCAGCCGCATCCTGGTCACGACGCTGACCAAGCGCATGGCCGAGGATCTGACCGACTACATGACCGAGGCCGGGATCAAGGTCCGCTACCTGCACTCCGACGTCGACACGCTGGAGCGGATCGAGATCATACGCGACCTGCGTCTCGGCGTGTTCGACGTGCTGATCGGCATCAACCTGCTGCGCGAGGGGCTCGACATCCCGGAATGCGCACTGGTGGCGATCCTGGACGCCGACAAGGAGGGCTTCCTGCGCAGCCGCACCTCGCTGGTGCAGACCATCGGCAGGGCCGCACGCAACGTCGACGGCCGGGTGCTGCTCTATGCCGACGTGATGACCGAGAGCCTGCGCTTCGCCATCGAGGAGACGCAGCGCCGGCGCGAGAAGCAGCACGCCTGGAACGAGGCGCACGGCATCACCCCGCAATCGGTGCGCACCCATATCGGCGAGGCGATGAGCTCGGTGTTCGAGCAGGACTACGTCACCGTGGCACCGGTCAAGGATGCCGGCGCACTGGAGCTGGTCGGGCGCGACCTGCGCTCCTCGATCGGCGAGCTGGAGCGACGCATGCGCGCCGCCGCCGCCGACCTGGAGTTCGAGACCGCCGCACGGCTGCGCGACGAGATCAAGCGGCTGGAGGCGCTCGACCTTGGGCTGGAGCCGCCGCCGGTGGCGAGCGCACGGCCCAGCCGGAAGGACCGCACGCCGGAGCCGCTGGGGCCAGGCGGTGGCGGGTATGATCCGGCCAAGCGTCGCGGCAAGCGACGAGCGTGACGCTCGGGGCGCTGCCCCGAACCCCGCCGAAGGCTTCGCCTCTGGACACCGTGCGTCGGATGCCTGGGCTTGGAGGACGGTCGTGCTGGAATTGAAGAGCGGCGAGTCGGTGCTGACCTTGTTGCCCGAGCTCGGCGGTGCCGTCGCCGGCTGGCGGCGCGACGGCGTCGAGGTGCTGCACCCGGTGTCGGACCCGAACCTGATCGCTCAGCATGAGCGGCCGGTCGCGGCGTACCCGCTGATCCCGTTCTCCAACCGGGTCGGCTACGGCCGCTTCGGCTTCGGCGGTGAGCGCTTCCAGCTCGGCGCCAACTTCGGCGGCGAGCCGCACACCATCCACGGCAATGGCTGGATGCGCGAGTGGCGCGTCGCCGAGGCGCAGGCGGCGCGCGCGGTGCTGACGCTCGATCACCAGGGGCCGGCCGAGCAGTGGCCGTTCCATTACCAGGCGGCGATCACCTACCTGCTCGCCGAGGACAGCCTCACGGTCTCGATCCGCTACGAGAACACCGACGAGCGGGCGCAGCCGCTGGGTCTCGGCTTCCACCCGTTCTTCCCGCGCACCGACGACACCGAGCTCTGCTTCGAGGCGACGGGCGTCTGGAAGGCGGGGCCGGACGCGCTGCCGGAGGCAAGACTCGCGGTCGAGGACGCGTGGCGCTTCTCGCCCGGACGGCGGGTGGCCGGCGCGAGCCTGGATAACTGCTATGCCGGCTGGACCCGGGAGGCGTCGCTGCGCTGGCCGTCGCGGCGGCGCGGCATGCGCATCACCGCCGACGAGCCGTTCGGCCACCTCGTGGTCTACACCCCGCCCGGCCGCGACTACCTGGCGGTCGAGCCTGCGAGCAACATGACCGACGCGGTCAACCGGATGGACGTCGCCGATCAGGGGCTGCGGGTGCTGCAGTCGGGCGAGGCGATCGACACCTGGGTGGCGCTGTCGCTGTTCCGGCCTTGAGCGAGGCGGCCGATCCGGACGAGGAGGACGCCGCACGCCTGCCCGACGGGTTGCGGCACTACGTGACGCCCGCCGGCCTCGCCCGCATGCGGGTCGAGCTCAACCAGCTGATGCGCGACGAGCGGCCGAAGATCGTGGAGATCGTCTCCTGGGCCGCCGGCAACGGCGACCGCTCGGAGAACGGCGACTACCTCTACGGCAAGAAGCGGCTGCGCGAGATCGACCGCCGCGCCCGCTTCCTCGGCCGCCGCATCGAGCAGGCCCACGTGGTCGATCCCGCCGCGCAGACGCGACGCGACCAGGTGTTCTTCGGCGCCACGGTGAGCTTCGTCGACGAGGCCGACGCCGCGCGCACGGTGACCATCGTCGGCGTCGACGAGGCGGAGCTGTCGCAGGGGCAGGTGAGCCTGGCCTCGCCGCTGGCGCGCGCGCTGCTGCGCGGCCGGGTCGGCGACGAGGTGCGCATGCAGACCCCGCGCGGCAGCGTGTTGGTCGAGATCACCGCGATCCGCTACCCTTCGCCTTGAAGGAGCCCTGCATGCCGCACGCCGCCCTGAAGGTCGCGGTCCAGATGGACCCGATCGAGACCGTCGACATCGATGCCGACTCCAGCTTCGCGCTGATGCTGGAGGCGCAGGCGCGTGGCCATGCGCTCTGGGTCTACGAGGTGCGCCAGCTCAGCCTGCGCGAGGGCCGCCCGGACCCGGCGGCCGGCGGGGGAAGGGCGCTGCACCGTCTGACGGCACGGGCGCGAAAGGTCGTGCTCGACCGGGTGCGCGGCGCGCACGCCCATCTCGGCGAGGCGGTGGTGCTCGACCTCGCCACCATGGACGTGGTGCTGATGCGCCAGGATCCGCCGTTCGACATGGCCTATATCACCGCGACCCACCTGCTGGAGCACGTCCACCCGCACACCCTGGTGGTGAACGACCCGCGCGCGGTGCGCGACGCCCCGGAGAAGCTGCTGGTGACGCACTTCCCCGACCTGATGCCGCCGACCCTGGTGAGCTGGGACATCCAGGCGATCCGCGACTTCCGCGCCGAGCACCGCGACATCATCGTCAAGCCGCTGTTCGGCAACGGTGGGGCGGGGGTGTTCCGGCTGCGCGAGCACGACGAGAACTTCGCCTCGCTGCTGGAGATGTTCTTCGCGGCCTCGCGCGAGCCGCTGATGATCCAGCGCTACGAGCCGGCGGTGCGCGCCGGCGACAAGCGCATCATCCTGGCCGACGGCGAGCCGATCGGCGCCATCAACCGGGTGCCCGCGCACGGCGAGTCGCGCTCGAACCTGCATGTCGGCGGGGTGGCGCAGAGGGTGGCGCTGACCGAGCGCGACCGCGAGATCTGCCGTCGTATCGGCCCGCATCTGCGCGAGCACGGGCTGATCTTCACCGGCATCGACGTCATCGGCGACTGGCTGACCGAGATCAACGTGACCTCGCCGACCGGGCTGCAGCAGCTCGACCGCTTCGACGGCATCAACAGCGCCGGGCTGCTGTGGGACCGGATCGAGGCGCGTCGCGACGCCGGCGCGGGGCAGCGACCCTCGGCTATTTCCGCCCCGACCTGAACAACGCGCGCAACCGGTCGGTCACCGGCTCGTAATGGATGCGGCCATCGAGCCAGTGATAGATCGGCAGGCGGAAATAGTAGATGACGTTTCCGCCCCAGAACAAGACGTTGAGCACGACCAGGCCGATATCCAGATCCGACAAGCGGCCGCCTCCTCCCGCCATGTGCGTCCCCGAGCATAACGCGCGCCGCGGGCTGCGGGCAATTCGCGCCGGCGCCGGGCGGCGCAGGGGCCTCGTGATCGCTCGCCTCTTGCTGCACGGGCCCGGGCAGGGCAGAGAGGGGATCCGATGAGCCACGCCCTAGAACAACAGCCACGTGGCCCCGACGGCCCGGTCCCGCGCTCCGCCCTCGACGCCGACGCGGTGAAGGCCGCCTATCGGCGCTGGGCCGGCATCTACGACGCGGTGTTCGGCGGCATCTCCGCCTTCGGTCGACGCCGCGCGGTGGCCGCTGTGAACGCGTTGCCGGGTCAGCTGGTGCTGGAGGTGGGCGTCGGCACCGGTCTCGCCCTGCCGCACTACGACGCCGACAAGCGGGTCACCGGGATCGACCTGTCCGACGACATGCTCGCCTTCGCGCGCCGCCGGGTGCAGAGCCGCGGCCTCGGCAACGTCGAGGCGCTGCTGGAGATGGATGCCGAGGAGACCGACTTCGCCGACGGCAGCTTCGACATCGCGGTGGCGATGTTCGTCGCCTCAGTGGTGCCGAGCCCACGCCGGCTCTATGCCGAGCTGCGTCGTGTGGTGCGCCCCGGCGGCCACATCCTGTTCGTCAACCACTTCCTCGCCACCAACGGCGTGCGGCTGATGGTCGAGCGCGGCATGGCGCGGGCCTCGCACTCGCTCGGCTGGCATCCGGACTTCGCCATCGAGTCGCTGCTGCCGCCCGGCGACCGGGCGCGGGCGCGGATCGAGCCGGTGCCGCCGGCGGGCCTGTTCACCCTGGTGACGCTGCGCAACGGCCCCAGAGAGACCGGTTGGCGTGCTTGATCTGACGGACGCGTCGACCATCTCAGCGAAGTGGCCGATGGACAGGATGGTGACGGGAATGCGTAGCCGCTCGGGCGCCGATCCGCGATGGCGCGGCCTCCTGGCGGGTGCACTGCTGGTGGCGTGCGCCGCACCGGCCGCGGCGCAGGTGCCGCATCCCTGGCAGATGGGCCTGCAGGCACCGCACAGCCCGGTGCAGCAGGAGGTGGTCGCGCTCAACACCTGGGTGCTCTACATCATCATCGGCATCGTGGTGTTCGTCGCCAGCCTGATGCTCTACGTGTTCGTGCGGTTCAACCATCGCGCCCACCCGGTGCCGAGCCGCACCAGCCACAACTCTACGATCGAGATCCTGTGGACCACGGTGCCGGTGCTGATCCTGATCATGATCGCCGTGCCCTCGTTCCGGCTGGTCTATTTCCAGGACCGCACCACCGCGCCGGACATGACGGTCAAGGTGACCGGCCACCAGTGGTACTGGGAATACACCTATCCCGAGCAGGGCGGGCTCGACTTCCAGAGCTACATGATCCCGACCAAGCAGCTGAAGCCGGAGCAGCGCAGCCTGCGTCAGCTCGCCGTCGACAACCCGCTGGTGGTGCCGGTGGGCAAGAACGTGCGGGTGCTGATCGCCAGCGGCGACGTGCTGCATAGCTTCTTCATCCCCTCGCTCGGGGTGCAGCGCTACGCCATCCCGGGCCGCACCATCGAGACCTGGTTCAACGTCGACAAGCCCGGCGACTATTACGGCGAGTGCAACCAGATCTGCGGCATCAACCATGACGCCATGTCGATCGAGGTGCACGCCGTCAGCGAGGCCGACTACGCCGCCTGGCTGAAGGACGCCAAGAACAAGTTCAGCGCGCTGGCGCCCGCCCGGCCGGGACGGGTCGAGCTGGCGCTGGCGAAATAGCATGGGCTGCGGCTCATGCGACCGCGACCCATACGGTATCGTGTTGCACAGCAGCATCGCGGTGCGCGGCGTAGACGCTAGTCTCCGCCCGACGACGCGCAGGAGACGGTAGGATGTCGGCAACCACGCATGACGGGCAGCGGCCGGTCGGATCGCACGGCGCGGGACAGGTGCAGGCGTTCGAACAAGGCCACGCGCAGGAACATGGTCACGGCGACCACGCCCACGTGCCGGGCTTCTTCGTGCGCTGGTTCTGCTCGACCAACCACAAAGACATCGGCACGATGTACATCATCCTGTCGATCGTCGCCGGCCTGGTCGGCGGCGCGCTGTCGATGATCATGCGTGCACAGCTGCTGCATCCCGGCTCGCACGTCGTCGCCACCGGCCAGGCCTGGAACGCGATCGTCACCCAGCACGGCCTGATCATGATCTTCTTCATGGTTATGCCGGCGATGATCGGCGGCTTCGGCAACTGGTTCATCCCGCTGATGATCGGGGCGCCCGACATGGCGTTCCCGCGCCTGAACAACATGTCGCTGTGGATGGCGGTCGCGGGCTTCTTCATGACCATGTTGGGCCTGCTCTGGGGAGGCGGCTCCGGCTCCGGCTGGACGCTGTATCCGCCGCTCTCCAACGGCCAGTATCAGGCCGGGCCGGCGATGGACTTCACCCTGTTCTCGCTGCATCTCTCGGGCATCTCGTCGCTGCTGGGCGCCATCAACTTCATCACCACCATCTTCAACATGCGCGCGCCGGGCATGACGCTGCACAAGATGCCGCTGTTCGTCTGGGCGCAGCTGGTCACCGCCTTCCTGCTGGTGCTGGCGATCCCGGTGCTGGCCGGTGCGATCACCATGCTGATCTGCGACCGCAACTTCGGCACCAGCTTCTTCGATCCGCAGGGCGGCGGCGATCCGGTGCTGTTCCAGCACCTGTTCTGGTTCTTCGGCCACCCGGAGGTCTACATCCTGATCCTGCCGGGCTTCGGCATCATCAGCCATATCGTCTCGACCTTCTCCAAGAAGCCGATCTTCGGCTATCTCGGCATGGTCTACGCGATGATCGCGATCGGCGTGGTCGGCTTCGTGGTGTGGGCGCACCACATGTTCGTCTCGGGCATCTCGGTCGACAGCCGCGCCTACTTCATGGCGGCGACGCTGGTGATCGCGGTGCCCACCGGCATCAAGGTGTTCTCCTGGATCGCGACCATGTGGGGCGGCTCCATCGAGTTCAAGGTGCCGATGCTGTGGGCGGTCGGCTTCATCTTCCTGTTCACCGTCGGCGGCGTCACCGGCGTGGTGCTGGCCAACGCCTCGCTCGACCAGTACCTGCACAACACCTACTACGTGGTGGCGCACTTCCACTACGTGCTGTCGCTGGGTGCCGTGTTCGCCATGTTCGGCGGCTTCTACTTCTGGATCGGCAAGATGACCGGCAAGCAGTACCCCGAGGGGCTCGGCAAGCTGCATTTCTGGCTGACCTTCATCGGCGTCAACCTGACCTTCTTCCCGCAGCACTTCCTCGGTGCCGCCGGCATGCCGCGCCGCTACCCCGACTACCCGGACGCCTTCGCCGGCTGGAACTACGTCTCCTCGATCGGCGGCTTCATCTCCGGTGCGGCGACCCTGGTGTTCCTGCTGGTGATCGTCATCACCTTCAGCCGCAAGGCCACACTCGGCGCCAACTACTGGGGCGAGGGCGCCACCACCCTGGAATGGACGGTACCCTCGCCGGCGCCGCACCACACCTTCGAACAGATGCCGCAGCTGCATTGACCCGTCTGCATCGGTCATGAGCGACACCACCCTGCCGCCCGCGGCGGCGGTACCGAGCCTGCAGCTCGGTGCCGAGGCCTGCGACTGGTTCGCGCTCCTCAAGCCGCGCGTGGTCTCGCTGGTGGTGTTCACCGGTGCCGCCGGCATGATGATCGCACCGGGCGGGATCAACGTGCTGGTGGGCTGCATCGCGGTGCTCTGCATCGCGGTGGCGGCGGGTGCCGCCGGCGCCATCAACATGTGGTACGACCGCGACATCGATCGGCTGATGCACCGCACCGCACGCCGTGCGGTGGCGGCCGGGCGGATCGCGCCGAACGACGCGCTCGGCTTCGGCGTCGTGCTGTCGGTGGCCTCGGTGCTGCTGATGTGGCTCGCCACCAACGCCGTCGCCGCGAGCCTGCTCGCCGCCTCGATCGCGTTCTACGTGCTCATCTACACCATGTGGCTGAAGCGCCTGACGCCGCAGAACATCGTCATCGGCGGTGCCGCCGGCGCCTTCCCGCCGCTGATCGGCTGGGCCGCGGTGACCGGCTCGGTCGGCGCGCTGCCGCTGATCCTGTTCGCGATCGTGTTCTTCTGGACGCCGCCGCATTTCTGGGCGCTGTCGCTCTATGCCTGCAAGGACTACGCCCGCGCCGGCGTGCCGATGCTGCCGGTGACGCATGGGGCGGCGCACACCCGACGCCAGATCATGCTCTACACCGTGCTGCTGGTGGGCGTGTCGCTGCTGCCGGTGGCGCTGCGCCTGACCGGATGGATCTACGCGGTGGTCGCAGTGGCATCCGGCCTGGGCTTCCTCGCCTGCTCCTGGCGGGTGCTGCGCGACCGTCAGGACGGCAGCGGCGTCAGCCTAACCGACGACAAGCCGGCGCGCCTGACCTTCCGCTTCTCGCTGATCTATCTCGCCGCCCTGTTCCTCGCCGTCATCTTCGATCGCCTGATCTGAATGCCAGATCGGATGGATGAGGGATTTCCGCCGCCGATGCGGCCCGACGAGGCACGCGAGTTCAAGCGGCGGCGGCGCGGACGCAACGTGGCGCTGCTGCTGGCGCTGGTGGCACTCTGCCTGATTTTCTATGGCCTCTCGATCGTCAAGCTGGCAGGAACGCACTGAGCAGGTGCTGACCTGACGACATGCCAAGCAGACGGGTTCCACGATGACGAGCAACGCGCCGCCCGGAACACCTCCGGCGGTCCCGGACGAGTTCAGCCCGACCCGCCCCTACTACGTGCCCGGACCCAGCCCGTGGCCGCTCGCCGGCGCCTTCGGTGGCGCCCTCATGCTGGCGGGGATCGTGGTTGCGGCGCATTTCGGCCAGTACTGGCTGCTGGTGACCGGCTTCCTGATCATCGGCGCGGTGATGGTGCTGTGGTGGCGCACCGTGATCGCCGAGAGCGTCGGCGGCAAGCTGCTGACGCCCGTCACCCGGCTCGGCCTGCGCTACGGCATGACGCTGTTCATCTCGTCCGAGGTGATGCTGTTCGTCGCCTTCTTCTGGACCTTCTTCAACTACGCGATCTTCCCCGAGAACGTCTCCGGCTCGACCGCACCGCTCTGGCCGCCGCTCGGGGTGCACACCTTCAACCCGTTCAGCCTGCCGATCATGAACACCATGATCCTGCTGCTCTCGGGCTTCACCATCACCTGGGCGCACCACGCGCTGATCGAAGGCATACGCAAGCCGCTGGTGATGGGGCTCGGCCTGACCATCCTGCTCGGCATGCTGTTCACCTGCTGCCAGGCGATGGAATATTCCGAGGCGCCGTTCCGCTTCAGCGGCGGCGGCGTGTATCCGGCGATCTTCTTCATCGCCACCGGCTTCCACGGCGCGCACGTGATCATCGGCACCGCCTTCCTGACCGTGTGCTTCTTCCGGGCGCGTGCCGGGCAGTTCAACCCGGCGCGGCATTTCGGCTTCGAGGCTGCCGCCTGGTACTGGCACTTCGTCGACGTGGTCTGGCTGTTCCTGTTCGTCTGCATCTACTGGTGGGGTGCCGGACCCGTGGTCCACGAATAGTCGCCCGGTGCCCCACGCCACCGAGGTCGCCGCTGCCGGGGCGGGAGGCAGCCTGCGACGCCTGCTGGTGCCGTCCCTGACCACGCTGGCGCTGGTCTGCCTGACCAGCGGCCTCGGCGTCTGGCAGGTGCACCGGCTGGACTGGAAGCTCGGGATCCTGGCCCGCCTCGACGCCGCCGAGCGTGCGCCCGCGGTGCCGCTGCCCGCCTCGCCGACGCCGTTCCAGAAGGTCGTGCTCCAGGGCCGCCTCGATGCCGGCAGGGTGGTCGCCTACGAGGACGACGTGCGAGACGACGTCCGCGGCGACGTCGTCATGGGCACCCACCTGATCGAGCCGCTGCTCCGCCCCGGCGAGGCGCCGGTGCTGGTCGATCTGGGTTGGGTGAAGTATCCGCCGGTCCCGCGCTCGGGCGAGGTGAGCGTCACCGGCTACGTGCGCCCGGCCGAACATGCCGGCTGGCTCAGCGCCCGCGACGATCCCGCGCATCGCCGCTTCTACACGCTCGATCCGGCGCGTATCGCGGCCGCCCTGGCGCTGCCGGGCGCGGCACCCTTCACCGTGGTCGCCCTCGGGCCGGCGGCGAGCCCGGATCCGGCGCGCGCCCTGCCGCGGCCGCCGAACGACCACCTGCAATACGCCATCACTTGGTTCGGCCTCTCGCTGGTGGCCGTGGTGATGTTCGCGGTCTGGGCACGCGGGCTACGGCGTCCGGCCTGAGCGGCCGCACCGGCTCGCCGCTCAAGGTGTCGCGCGGTCCGCCGGCGGCTCGGCCAGGAACTGCAGCACCGGTCGAAGCGACCGCTCCGGCGCCTCCTCGAACGGTACGTGCCCGAGTCCCGGCAGCATGACGAGCCTCGAGCCCGGGATCGCGCGCGCGTAGTCCGCCGCATTGCTCGGCGGGATCATCGCGTCACGCTCCCCCCACAGCAGCAGGGTCGGGGTGCGGATGCGCCGGAGCAGCGGCACCGGGTCCTCGAGCATGACCTGGGCCATGCGCGCCACCATCGCGCGGCGCACGCCGGGTGCGCGCATCAGCTCGCGGTAGCGGGTGACGGTCGCCGGGTCGAGCCTGCCCGGGTCGCCATAGGCCGGCGCCAGGCTCATGCGCAGCAGCGGCCTGGGCAGGATGAACGGCAGCAGCCTGACGGTGAATGGCAGGCGCGGCTTGCGGCCGTACTCGAAGCCCGGGCTCGCGAAGCCGTCGGGAGAGATCAGCACTAGCCTGTCCACGCGGTCCGGATGCTGCAGCGCGAACTGCCACGCCAGCTTGCCGCCGAGCGAGTTGCCGACGAGGCCGGCGCGACGGATGCCGAGCCGGTCCATCAGTGCGGCCAGCACCTGCACGCCGCGACGATCCGAGTAGTCCCCGGTCGGATCGGCACCGGTCAGACCGAAGCCCGGCAGGTCGAAGCGGATCACCCGGCATGTCGTCGAGAGCCGCCCGGCCCAGCCATCCCAGGTCTGCAGGCTGGAGCCGAAGCCGTGCAGCAGGATCAGCGCCGGCGCATCGGGCGGCCCGCTCTGCCGCAGGTGCAGCCGGATGCCGGCAACGTCGGGATACGTGTCCGCGCCGCCGGCATACCTCGCCTCCAGCCAGGAGCGGGAGCGGTCGGGCGTGTAGAGCCAGGCGCCGCCGCCGACCAGGGCCGTCAGCAGCACCGTCGGCAGGATCTTGGCGACGGGCTTCATGCGTCCGCCAACGTCGCGGGCCGCCCCGGTTTCCGCTCCCGCTTGCCGGATGGCGCGGCTCTGTTACGCTCGCGGTGGCATTCCCGGAGAGCGTCATGCGCCGTTTCCTGTTCCTCGCGTCGGCCCTGTGCTTCGCCGCCGTCTCGACCGCCCCGGCGGCTTCCGCCGCTCCGTGTCGCGACAAGGGCAAGTTCGTCAAGTGCGCGCCGGCGCCGGCCAAGAAGTGCCGCGACGCCAACGGCAGGTTCGGCAAGTGCGGCCCCAGCACCTGATCAAGGGGCACCTGATCAAGCGGCATCTGATCAGGCGGCACCTGACCGGGTAGCACCCGATCAGGCCGCACCTGGTCGGGCGGGATCGGTCAGCATCGCCTCGGCGACGCGCCGGATCACCTCGTCGGTCGGCGCCGTGATCCTCTCGCTGATCTGGCCGTCGAGGAACAGGCCGGCCAGGCCATGCGCCAGCGCCCAGCAGCCGATCGCGCGCGCCTCCCGGTCGCAGCCATCCGCCGCCGCGGCGGCGACACGGCCCGACAGCACGCCGTAGGTCGCGTCGGCCGCCGCGACCAGCTCCGGATGCGCGCCCGAACGCTTCGGGCCGGAGATCAGCCGGAACAGCGCAGGATTGGCGAGCGCGAAGCGCACGTAGGCG
This sequence comes from uncultured Acetobacteraceae bacterium, assembly GCA_964242335.1. GTDB lineage: Bacteria > Pseudomonadota > Alphaproteobacteria > Acetobacterales > Acetobacteraceae > Lichenicoccus. The sequence continues at coordinate 22,974 of CAXTAY010000036.1, forward strand.
ACGGCCTGGTCCACCAGGGCCTGGCCAGACGCGGCTTCCAGATCGGCGCGGTGCAGGGCATCGTGCAAGCCGCGGAAGCCGTGCGCCGCGAGTGCGGCGAGCAACGCTTCCTTGTCCGCGTAGTGCCGGTAGGGAGCCATGGCGGAAACCCCGGCCCGGCGTGCGACCTCCCGCAGCGACAGCGCGTCCGCGCCTTCCTCCGCCAGCAGGTCGAGTGCGGCGGCGAACAGCACCGCACGCAGGTCGCCGCGGCGATGCCGCCCGGATCGGGATGTTGACACTGTAAGCAAAATCCCTATGTGTACAGTGTAAGCGCGGCGTCAGCGTGCTCCGGCTATCCGGTCGCGCTAGCTTCGCTCGTATGGAGCATCGCCATGATCAAGTTCACCATCCTGCTGCGACGCCACCCCGCACTCAGCCACGAGGCGTTCGTCACCTATCATCGCCAGAACCATGCACCGCTGTTCCGCGACCTCGCCGAGGTGCGCCAGCACGTCCGGCGCTACGTGCAGTGCCACACCGTCCCGCTCTCGCTTCCTGGCCTGCCGCCGGTCCGCTTCGACGGCATCACCGAGCTCTGGTTCGACGACGTCGAGGCGCTGCGCGCCGTCTTCACCGCGCCGAGCTACCTGGACGTCATCCGGCCGGACGAGGCGAAGTTCCTCGACCTCGCGGCCTGCGAATTCGTGCTGTCCGAGGAGACCGTGATCCTCGACTGATCGGCGCAGGTGCCGACGCAGCACCGCCGGGCACGATGCTGTAGGATCTCCGGCATGACCCACAGCAACGCGGCGTCCGGGCCGATCTTCGACCGCGGCTTTCACGAGCGACTGCTGGAGCTGTTCCGCTGGCGGCGCGACGTCCGCCACTTCCGCGCCGAACCGGTTCCGGCGCCATTGCTGGAACAGGTGATCGCCGTCGCCTCGCTGGCGCCGTCGGTCGGACTGAGCGAGCCATGGCGGCTGGTGATGGTCGATGATCCGGCGCGGCGGGCCGCGGTGCGGACCAACTTCGAGGCCTGCAACGCCCGGGCACTGGCGGCCCAGGCCGATGCGGACGTCGCGCTCTACGCGCGCCTCAAGCTCGCCGGGCTCGACCAGGCGCCCTGCCAGTTCGCCGTCTTCGCCGAGCCGGACCCGGAGCGGGGGCGTGGCCTCGGCCGCCTGACGATGCCGGACGCTACCGCATATTCGGCGGTGATGGCGGTGCACACGCTGTGGCTCGCGGCGCGTGCGCTGCAGCTCGGGCTGGGCTGGGTGTCGATCCTCGACCCGGTCGTGATCGCGACCGTGCTGGACGTGCCGACGCGCTGGACCCTGATCGGGTATTTCTGTCTCGGCTACCCGCAGGCGGCGGCGGAGGCGCCCGAGCTGGAGCGGCTGGGCTGGGAGCACAGGCGCTCCGAGGGCGTCCTGCGGATACAGCGTTAGGCCAGCGCGCCGCCCTGGACCCGCCGGGGCGGTGGGCCCCAGAGCCGGTTCGGCTTCAGCGTGCCTGCTGGATCGCCGAGAGGCCCCAGCTGCCGCCGGGCACGCGCACGAAGGTCCAGAGTTCGCCGACGCTGACCCGCTCGCTCGGGCTGCCATCGACCACCCGGCCGGCGGCGTCGGTGGTGACGTCGATCATCGAGTAGCGCATCGCCACCGTGGCGTAGTCTCGGCCGCCCTCGCTCCAGGCCTCCGACAGGTCGCCCCGCTCCAGGCGCACGTCGGACACGGCGTTGCGTACGCCGCGGCGCGACTGGTCCTGCAGCTGCTCGGCGAAGTAGCGCACCATCTCGGGGGTGGCCAGGCGCTGCAGCCCGGGGAGGTCGGAACGGGTCCAGGCCGACTGCACGTCGCGCAGGGTCTGCTCGAACTGGCGGTAGTCCGGTGCCGCGATCTGCAGCAGCGGCGCGTTGCCCGCCCAGTTGCCGCCGGACATCGTGCGCGCGTTGGCCTGGCGATAGCCGCCGCTCGCCAGCCCGGCCGGTGCCGCCCCGGCCAGGCCGCGTGCGCCGGCGCCGGAGAAGCGGCGCAACAGCCAGCGCACCGCGAACACGATCAGCGCCACCTGCAGCAGCAGACCGAGCAGGCCACCGAGGCCCATCCCGCCGCCGCCCATGAAGCCGTGCCCGAACAGCATCCCGCCGATCCCGGCGCCGAGGAAGCCGCCGAGCAGCCCGGCGGCGAGCGGATGGCCGCGCATCCCCTGCGACATGCCGCCGAACGGTGCCGCGCGCGGCGTCATGCTGCGATCCATCGGTGCCGCGCTATACGGGCTGGTGCGGGTCGGCGCCGGCATGCTGAAGGTGCGACTGCCGCGGCTGCCCATCGAGAAGCCGCTGCCGGCACGCGCGTCCGCCGCCGCCGGCGCCAGGCTCAGCAGCAGGAAGGCAGCCATCAGGCAGGAGAGTCGGTGGCGCGTGATGCGGGTCATGATGCCTCTGATGGAGAGCAGGCGCTGCGGACCCCGAACCCGGTCTCGGGTTCCGGAGGTGCGCCTCCGGCGGGATGCGGGGACAGTGCCTGGGATCGCACCTCAGATGGGGCGCGGCTCACGATCCTGCAACGGTCATCCCGTCGATGCGGATGGTCGGCGCATCTGTGCCGCGCCGGAACACCAGGTCGGAGGCGGGCGTGAGCTCCGACAGCATCGCGACCAGGTTGCCGGCGACCGTGATCTCCGCCACCGGTTCCGCCAGCGCGCCGTTGCGTATCATGAAGCCGGTGGCGCCACGGCTGTAGTCGCCGGTGATGCCGTTCACCGCCGAGCCCATCATCTCGATGATGTAGAGACCCTCGACGATGTCCGCCATCAGCTCCGCCGGGCTGAGCGTGCCCGCCGAGAGGCTGAGATTGGTGGCGGACGGCGAGGGCGGCGACGAGGGACCGCGCGAGGCGTGGCCGTTGGTGGCGAGCCCGAGCTGGCGTGCGCTGCGGCCGTCGAGCACCCAGCTGCGCAGCACCCCGTCCTCCACCAGCAGCAGCGGGCTGGTGGGCACCCCTTCGCCGTCGAACGGACGGCTGCGCAGGCCGCGCACGCGCCTCGGATCGTCGGTCACGGTCAGGCCGGGACGCAGGATGCGCGTGCCCAGGCGGTCCTTGAGGAACGAGGTGCCGCGTGCCACCGAGGCGCCGTTGATCGCTCCCGACAGATGTCCGAGCAGGCTGCCCGACACCCGCGGGTCGTAGACCACCGGCATCCGCTTGGTCGCCGGCCGGGTCGGGTTGAGCCGCGCCACCGCGCGCTCGCCGGCGCTGTGGCCGATGCCGGCGGCGTCGTCGAGGTCGGCCAGGTGCACCGTCGAGTGGCCGTCATAGTCGCGCTGCATGTCGGTGCCGGCGCCGGCCAGCACGCTGGCGGAGACCGAGTGGCTGGTGCGCGCGTAGCGGCCGGAGAAGCCGGCCGAGGTGACCAGCACGATCTCGGTGCGGCCGAAGCCCGCCGAGGCGCCGAGCGAGTTGGCGACGCCGGGCACCGACATCGCCGCGTCCTCCGCCCGCCCGGCGCGCTCGGCGAGGGCCGCCACGTCCGGCTCCGCCGCATCCTCGAGCTCGAGCCCGTCGCCGTCGAGCCGCCCGGGGGCCGCCTGCTCGCACAGGCCGGCGTAGCGGTCGTCGGGCACCACGCGCGCCATCGCCACCGCGCGCGAGGCGAGCTGGCGGAAGCCGGCCGGATCGTCGCTGGTGGCCGACACGATGGCGCTGCGCATCGCCCCCGGATGGCCCACGAACACGCGCAGCCCGAGATCGTTGTGCTCGGAGCGCTCCAGCTCCTCGGTGCGGCCCTGGCGCACCTGCACGCCGAGCGAGGTGCCGCGCACCAGCACCGCCTCGGCGGCGTCGGCACCCTGCGACCGCGCCAGCTCCACCAGCTGACCCAGCGCCTCGACGCTCATGCTTCCGGCACTCATGCGGCCAGGCTCTCCATGACGCTGTCCAGCATCGGTATGTGCCGCGACGGCCCGATCGAGGCCAGGGTCGGCGTGCCGTGGAACAGCCGTGTCGCACTGCGCCGCACGTCGTCGATGGTGACCGCGTTCAGCCTGGCCACCGTCTCGGCGACCGGGATCAGCCGGCCGAACACCTGGTACTGCCGGGCGAGCTGCTCGCAGCGGCTGCCGGTGCTCTCCAGCGACATCAGCAGGCTGGACTTGACCTGCGCGCGGGCGCGGTCGAGTTCCCCCTGGCCGATCTGCTGCTGCACCTTGCGCAGCTCCTCGATGGTGACCGGAAGCAGCTCCTTGGCCTCGGTCTCGCCGGTGCCGGCATAGATGCCGAACAGGCCGCCATCGAGGAACGGCGCGTTGAACGCGTAGACCGAATAGACCAGCCCGCGCTTCTCGCGCACCTCCTGGAACAGCCGCGACGACATGCCGCCGCCGAGCAGGGTGGAGAGCAGCAGCACCGGGTAGTAGTCGGGATCGCCGTAGCCCACCGAGGGGAAGCCGAGCACCACGTGCACCTGGTCGAGCTCGCGCTCGCGCCGGAACTCGCCGCCCTTGTAGGCCCCGGGCTGCACCGCCTCCGCGGCGCGGGTCTCGAGGTCGGCGAAATGCTCGCTGACCAAGTCCACGACGTGGTCGTGCTGCAGGTTGCCCGCCGCGGTGACCACCACGTTGCCGGTGGTGTAGTGCTGGCGCATGTAGCCGGTCAGCGACTCCCGCGACATGCCGCGTATCAGCGCATCGGTGCCCAGTGTCGGGCGGCCCATCGGCTGGCCGGGGAACGCGGTCTCCTGGAAGTGGTCGAAGATGATGTCGTCCGGGGTGTCGTTGGCCTGGCCGATCTCCTGCAGGATGACGCCGCGCTCCCGCTCCAGCTCGTCGGGGGCGAAGGTGCTGTGGGTCAGGATGTCGCCGATGATGTCGGCGCCGAGCGGCAGGTCCTCCTTCAGCAGCTTGATGTAGTAGGCCGTCTGCTCGCGGGCGGTGTAGGCGTTGATGAGGCCCCCCACGTTCTCGACCTCCTCCGCGATGGCGGCGGCGGAGCGGCGCGCGGTGCCCTTGAAGGCCATGTGCTCCAGGAAGTGCGAGGCTCCGTTCTCCGGCTTGGTCTCGTTGCGGGTGCCGGAGGCGACGTAGGCGCCGAACGACACCGTTTCCACCCGGTCCATGGACTCGGTGACGACCGTTAGGCCGTTGGGCAGGCGTGTGACTTGGATGTCGGCATTGTCGCTCATGCGGCGTTCCTGTGGCTGAAGGCGCGGACCTGGGCCTCGATGGCGTCCAGGTTGTTCGGCGCGTGCGAGTAGCGTTCCTCACGCTCATATAGGTCGGCCATCGCCGGCGGCAGGGGCGGGCGCAGGCCGGTGGCGCGCTGCATGGCGTCCGGGAACTTGGCCGGGTGCGCGGTGGCCTCGGCGATGATGGGCAGGTTGCGGCATGGCAGCGCGCGGGCGGCGGCGATGCCGATGGCGGTGTGCGGGTCGGCGAGGTAGCCCTGGGCGTGCAGGCGGCGGATTTCGGCCTCGGTCCCGGCGTCGTCCAGGCGGAAACCGTGCATCACGGTGCGGGCGCGGGTCCAGGCGGCGCCGGGCACCTGCATGCGGCCGGTGCCGCGGAAGCCCTGCATCGTCGCGGCGGTGGCGGCGGGGTCGCGGTCCAGCAGCTCGAACAGCAGGCGCTCGAAGTTGCTGCTGACCTGGATGTCCATGCTGGGCGACAGGCTCGGCTCGACGCCGCGGATGCTCATGTCGTTGGCGTCGAGGAAGCGGGCCAGGATGTCGTTGCGGTTGCTGGCGACGATCAGGCGGGCGATTGGCACCCCCATGCGCCGGGCCGCCCAGGCGGCGAGCACGTTGCCGAAGTTCCCCGTGGGGACGCTGAACGCCACCTCCCGCTCCGGCGCGCCGAGGGCCAGTGCGGCGAACACATAGTACGGCACCTGCGCCGCGATGCGCGCCCAGTTGATGCTGTTCACGGCCGACAGGCGCAGGTCCCTGCGGAACGGGGCGTCGGCGAACATCGCCTTCACCAGGTCCTGGCAGTCGTCGAAGCTGCCGCGCACCGCGAGGTTGGCGATGTTGGGCGATAGCACCGTGGTCATCTGTCGGCGCTGCACCTCGCTGGTGCGGCCGAGCGGATGCAGCATCACCAGCTGCATCCGCGCGCGGTCGCGGCAGGCTTCGATCGCGGCCGATCCGGTGTCGCCCGAGGTCGCGCCGACGATGGTGATGCGCCGGTCCCCCGCCGCCAGCACGTGGTCGAACAGCCGCCCGAGCAGCTGCATCGCGATGTCCTTGAAGGCGAGCGTCGGCCCGTGGAACAGCTCCTGGACGAACAGCTGGCGGTCGAGCTGCACCAGCGGCACGATCGCCGGATGGCCGAAACCCGCATAGGCCTCGATGCAGAGCCGCTCCAGGGTCGCGTCGTCGATCGAGCCGGCGGTGAACGGCGACAGGAGGCGCGCCGCCAGCAGCGGATAGGGCAGCCCGCGCAGCGCGCGCCAGTCCTCGGGCGAGAGATGCGGCCAGCTCTCCGGCAGGTAGAGCCCGCCATCCTCGGCGAGCCCGGCGAGCAGCACGCCCGCGAAGTCGCGGACCGGGGCATGACCCCTGGTGGAGATGTAGCGCATCCGGCCACTCATAAACCGGCGCGGTGCCGGCGCGAAGCAATCGATTACGCCGCAACTCCACGAATCGGGGCCTGGGGCCGCCGGCCCCGGTGGGTCAAGGGCGAAGCCCTCGCCTGGCGCTATCGCGCCGCACCCTGACCAGGGCCCGAATGCAGCCGCAGCGTCAGCAGCTCGACCGGGAACTGCACCTGCGACTTGCCGTGGTGGAACGGCGCGCAGCGATCGAGCTGCGGCACCGGCAGGGTGAGGGTGCCGTCGCGCAGGAACGGGGCGTCCGCCCAGTGCAGCCGCGCGTCGTGCAGCACCGTGCTCAGCACCCGGCCCGGCGTCAGGCTGAGCACGCGGTCCTGCTCGACATCGTTGAGGTAGAGCGTGCCGTCGGCGTCGATCGCGGTGCCGCCCAGTGCCGGCGTGTCGTACCAGAACTCCACGCCGGCTGCGACCGCCTGCGGGCTCGCGCGGACGTCGTCGAGCAGGGCGGTGGGCACGCGGAACATCGGCCCGGGCAGCGGCTGGTAGTACAGGTAGCGGCCATCGGGGCTCACCTCGAGCTGGTCGGCATGGATCGTCACCGGCTTGTTGTCGGGGCCGTGCAGCACCTCGCCATCCACCACGATCGGGCGCTGCGCGGTGGTCGACGGGTCGTGGTCGAGCAGGCGCCGGGCTCCCCCGCCGGCGAGGTCGAGCACGATCAGGCCAGGTGCTCCGGCATCGGTGATGTAGGCGTCGCTGCCGTTGAAGCGCACGTCGTCGATCATGCTCTTCGGCCGCAGCACGTCGGGCGGCAGCACGTAGGTGCGGGTCACCTGGTTGCTGGCGAGGTCGATCCGCAGCAGCTTGGTCGCCCCCGGCAGCGGCGTGCGGCCGAAGCCCGGCACCCCGGTATCGACCACCCAAAGGCTGTCGTCGGGTGCGAGGTGGACGGCGTTCAGCCCGACGAAGGCGTGCGTCGGATCCGCCTTGCCGTCGTTCGCACTCCAGTCGTTCCAGCCGGCACCCGGGTAGGGGACCGGGTCGCCGTTGCCGTCGAGGGTCGCGAGCGAGGGTCCGGGATTGCCGCAGACGCGCGGGAACACCACGAAGATCCGCTTGTCCGGCGCCACCACGACGCCGTTCCAGACCAGCTTGTCCGACCGCGCGACGCGGAGGAGGCGGTCGGGAGCCGGTGCCCCCGCCGCGGCCGGGCTCGCCGCCGGCGCCGGATCGGGGCTCGCGGCGGCGGCCGGGGAACAGGCCAGGAGCAGCAGCCAGAGGCCCCGCCAGGGCCGCGACCGGCGCGGGACGTCGCCGGCGCGGCGCGGGCGCGGGCGCGGCCGCGACGGATCAGGCCTCACCGAGGTAGCGCCGGCGCAGATGAAGCTGGTAGGGCGCCGCCGATAATGCCGCTCCGGTGGCGTCGCGGACGATCTCGCCGGTGGTGGCGGCGCTGCCGCGGCCGTGCACGTGCCGGCCCAGCCAACGCCGCAGCGGCGCGAAATCCCCCAGCGACAGGCAGTCCGGCAGCGCCGGCTCGTCGCGGCACGCGGCGTCGAACAGCTGTGCCGCGGCGATCGCGCCCAGCGTGTAGGTCGGGAAGTAGCCCCACAGCCCGGCCGGCCAGTGGATGTCCTGCAGCACACCGCGCCGATGGTCCGGCACGCGCAGCCCGAGCAGCTCGTGGATGCCGGTGTCGAACGCCTCGGGCAGGTCGGCGAGCGCCAGCGTGCCCTCGATCAGCCGCGTCTCCAGCCGGTAGCGCACCAGCACGTGCGCCGGGTAGGTGACCTCGTCGGCATCGACGCGGATGAAGCCGGGTGCCACCCGGGTCATGCGCCGGTGCAGGTTCTCCGGCTCCCAAGCCGGTCCGGCGACGCCGAAGGTCTCGCGCAGCAGCGGCGCCAGGTAGCCGACGAAGGCACGCGAGCGGCAGGCCTGCATCTCGATCAGCAGGGACTGGCTCTCGTGCAGGGTCATGCCGCGCGCCCGTCCGACCGGCTGCGACAGCCAGTCGCGCGGCCGGCCCTGCTCGTACAGCGCGTGCCCGGTCTCGTGCAGCACGCCCATCAGCGCGCCGGCGAAGTCGGTCTCGTCGTAGCGGGTGGTGATCCGCACGTCGTCGACGGCGCCGCCGCAGAACGGGTGCGTGCTGACGTCGAGCCGGCCGCGCGCGGCATCGAAGCCGACCGCCAGCATCAGCCGTTCCGCCAGCGCCTTCTGCAGCGGCGCCGGGAACGGTCCCTCGAGCGGCAGCGCCGGCGGCAGGCGGGACTGGTGCTGCATCACCGTGCCGATCAGCTCGGGCAGGCCGGCGCGCAGCGCCTCGAACACCGGATCGATCAGCGCCTGGCGGTTGCCCGGATCGAACTGGTCGAGCAGCGCGTCGTACGGGGCGAGCCCCAGCGCCTCGCCCTTGACCGCGGCGATGTCGCGCTGACGGTCCAGCACCTCGCCGAGCAGCGGCAGCAGCCCCTGGAAGTCGCTGCGCGGCCGCGCCTCGCGCCAGGCCCGCTCGCAGGCCGACGCGGCGCGCGAGGCCGCCTCCACCAGGTCGGGCGGCACCGCGGAAGCGTGCGCGTGCAGCCGGCGCATCTCGTCGAGGTTGGCGCGCTGCCAGGGATCGAGCTCGCCCGGCGCCTGCGACAGCAGCTCCGCCATGTCGGGTGCGGTCAGCATCTCGTGCGCGATCACCGAGAGTGTGGCCACCTGCCCGGCGCGCGGCCCGGCGGCGCCGGCGGGCATGATGGTGTCGTTGTCCCAGTTCAGGATGCCGAGCGCACCCTCCACGTCGTTGATGCGTGCGAAGCGCTTCTCGAGCGTCCGGTAGGCCTGCATGCGACGTTCCTTCACGGTGCGTGGTCAGCCATAACAGGCCGCAGCCGTGGCCGGGAGGGGGAGCAGCATGCAGGGGGAGGAGGTGCCGCGACTGGCCGCGCAGGCGGCACGGCATCACCGGGCGCGCCGCCATGCAGAGGCGGAGCGGCTGTACCGCGCGGCGCTGTCGCTGTCGCCGGGCCATCCGGAGAGCCTGCACGGGCTCGGCTGCCTGGCGCATGAAGCGGGACGGCCGGACCTCGCGATCGGTCTGATCGGCCAGGCGGTGGCGGCCGCACCCGGGATCGCCGCCTACACCCTCTCGCTCGGCCTGGCCCTGCTCGATCGCGGCCACCTCGAGGAGGCGCGTGCGGCGCTGCACGTCGCGGCACTGCGCGCGCCGGAGGATCCGCGGACGCACCGCGCGCTGGCCCAGGCGCTGTCGCGGCTGGGCAGGCTGCACGAGGCCGAGGTCAGCCTGCGCCTGGCGCTGCGGCAGGCACCCGGCGACGCGCGGGCCTGGCTGTCGCTCGGCGGCGTGCTGCGCGCGCGCGGCACGCACGCGGCGGCGATCGCGGCCTTCGGCGAGGCAGTCCGGCTAACGCCGGACGATCCGCTCGCCTGGCACGCGCTGGCC
>CAXTAY010000037.1:0-32658 GCA_964242335.1 uncultured Acetobacteraceae bacterium
GCCGAGCTCCGCGCGGGCGTCGAGCGCGGCCGGCGGCAGCGGGGCGCCGGGACCGCTGCGCAGCCGCACTCCCTGTGCCGTTAGATGGACGGTGCCGCCCAGCCGGGCGGTGGTGCCGGTCAGGCGTGCCTGCAGCGCGATCACGCCGGCGGCGTCGAGGCCAGGCACGAAGGGAGCGGCCAGGGCCGGGGTGAGGTTCGCCAGCGACGCCGTGAGGTCGAGCCTCGGGCTGACGCTGCCAGCCAGGTCGAGGATCGCCGGTGTGGCGTTGCCCGCGACCGGAGCCAGCGAGGCACGCAGGCGGTCGACCTCCACCCGCGGGCCGAAGCCGATCCGGCTCGGCGCCAGCAGGCGCAGCGCCTCGCCCTTGGCCTGGGCGCCGAGCCTGCCGATCGCCACGTGCCGCGCCGGCAGGTCCAGCACCAGGGCCGCGTCGAGGCGCGCCGGCGCGCCGGCGACGTGCTCGAACGCGCCGCTCAGCGCGACCGCCAGCGCCGTCTGCGGTCCGCGCGCGGTGGCACGCGCGCTGCCGGTGATGCCGCGGGCGAGGATGTCGTCCGCGCGCAGGGCGAGGTCGAGATCCGGGGTGCCGGCCGGATCCTGCACCGTGCCGCGCAGCGCCAGCGCGCCGATCCGCGCCGCCGGCAGCGACGCGGCACCCGCGAGGTCGACACGAAGCGTCGGGTGCGCCGCTCCGGCCGGCTGGGTGGTGTGAAGCGCGGCGGTGAGGCTGCCGCCGATCGCCTGTCCCGCCAGGCGGCTGAGATCGGCGAGGCGGGTCATGCGCAGCTCGAAGCTGCCGAGCGGCAGCGTGGCGCCCGGCGGCAGGGTCAGGTCGGCGTGGCCCGCGGCACTCTTCCAGCCGAGCCGGTCCAGCGTGACGTGGGTGGCGCCGTCGGCGAGCCGCTGCAGGGCAGCGTCGAGGATCAGCGGCGCGCGGTCGACGACGCCGTCGAGACGGACATGGCCCTGCGGGAGGTGCGGCAGATGCGACGCCTCGAGGCTCAGCCGCAGCGGTCCCGACGCCATCGTGCCGGTGCCGACCGTGCCGCTGGCGGCGAGCCTGGCGGCGAGATCGTCCAGCGGCCCCTGCGCGGTGCCGTCGAGCGTCAGCGCGCCGCGCAGCGCCGGCAGCGCCGCACCCAGCTCGGGCAGGCGCAGGCCGAACCTGGCGTCGAGCACGCGCGAAAGGTCGGTGCCGGAGGCCTGCAGCGCCAGCGCGCGCCCATGCAGATCGAGCGAGTACAGCCGCAGCGCCGATCCCGCGACGGAGGCGGTCAGCCCGATCGTGCCCTGGTCGCCGATCAGCCCCACCGCCTGCGCCTGTCCGCCGGTGAGCGAGACGGTGCCGCCGAGGCCGAGCACGGTCGCGGCAGCGCGCGAGAACTCGGCGCGAAGTGCGGCGTGGCCGTCCAGCGCCACGCCGCCGATGGCGGCGAGCGGGGCGAGCTGCGGCAGGGTGAGGCCGAGGCTGCCGCGCATCGCCGGGCGTTGGCCGTCCGGAGCGGTGAAGATGCGGCCGGTGAGCTGCGCCAGGGCGTGGAACAGCACCAGGTCGAGCGGATGGCCGGGCTGCTCGTTGTGCAGCGTCGCCTCCAGCGTCAGCGGCGTCGCCGCGAGCAGGTCCGGACGGGGGCCGGGCAGGCGCACGCCCTCGGCGGTCGCGCGCAGCGTCGCCGGACCGGTCGCGACGCCGCCGCTGGCGGCGCCGGAGAAGGCGGCGCTGAGCCGGGTGACGCCGGCGCCGGCCGCGGTGAGCCGGTCGAGCAGCAGGGTGCCGCTGCCCGCCGGCGCGGCCGGGGTGCCGACCAGATGCGCGTCCAGCGCCAGGCCGCCCCAGGCGATGCCGGGGCGCGGCTGCATCGCCGGCGCACGACCGCGCGCGCTCAGGTCGAACTGCCGGGTCAGCAGGTCGGCGACGCCGCTCGCATCGAGCGAAGCCGCACCGGCACGCACCGCCAGCGTCAGCGGCTCGGCGTCGCGCGGACCGTCGAGATCGAGTGCGAGGGTCAACGGGTCGAGCAGTGGCTGGCCGGTGAGTGCCGAGACCAGCCCGGCGTCCGGGTCGGCCGCGTGCAGGTGCAGCGCCAGACGTCCCGGGCCGATCGTCGAGACCAGCGAGACGAAGCCGGCATGGTCCTGGCGGGTCAGCGACAGCCCGATGTCGCTGTCCGGCAGGCCGGCGACGCCGAGGCCGGAGAGCAGCGGTGCGATGCCGGCGACGCGCAGGTGGCCATCGAGGCCGAGGCGGGCAGCGATGCCGACGACGCCGCGGTCGAGCTGCAGGCTGCCGACGCGCAGGCGGCGGATATCGACGCCGAGGTCGGGGACGCCGCTGCCGGCGGATCGGCCGGCCGGCCGCGGCCTGGCATCCGGATCCGGCGCCGGCCTGCGCAGGACGCGGATGCGGTCGACCGAGATCAGGTCGACCCGCGCGGTCAGGCCGAGCAGCCGCAGCGGCCGCCAGTCCAGCCTGACCCCGTCCAGTGCCGCGTAGCTGCCCAGATGATCCTGCAGGATGAGACGCCGGATCGTGAGGGCGTCTGGGAAGCGCCCGCCCAGGCCGTCGATCGCGACCAGGCCGCCGCTGAGCGTGCCCGCCTCGCGCTCGATCAACCGGCGTCCGGGGCCGGTATTGGCGCCGAGCAGCAGCGCGAGCAGCGCCAGGGCGAGCAGCGCCACCGGCACGCCGAGCAGCAGCCCCGCCAGCCAGGCCAGCAGGCGCCAGGAGAGTGGGCGCCAGGAGGGCGGACGACGTGTCCCGACCGCCATCAGAAGGTCTCCCCCAGCCCGATATAGACCTCGAGGCTGTCATTGCCGGGCACCGTGTTCAGCGGCACCGCCACGTCGAGCCGGATCGGCCCGATCGAGGTGAAGTAGCGCGCGCCCACGCCGGCGCCGAGGCGCAGGCTGCCCTGGAACGGTGTGGACCGGCTGGAGACCTGCCCGGCATCGAGGAAGGCGGCGGCGCCGAAATTGCCGAACAGGCGCTGACGGAACTCGACGGTCGCAGCATCGAGCGAGGTGCCGCCGATCGGATCGTTGTTGGCGAACAGCGGCCCCACCCCCTGGTACTTGTAGCCGCGTATGGTGGCGCTGCCGCCGGCGTACAGGCGCTGGTCCGGCGGCAGCTGGAAGGTGGAGGCGCCCTGTACGCTGCCGACGGTCGCGCGCAACGCGATCACGCTGCGTCCGGGTCGTGTCAGTTCGAGTCGGGCCAGGTCCAGATAGGTCGAGCCGCTGCCCTGCAGGATGGTGAAGAAGGCGCCGCCGCGGGTCAGCGAGTAGGTCGGCGTCGCGGTGAGGCCGACGCGGACGCCGCGGGTCGCCGCGTCGAGCGGGCTGGCGAGGTCGGTGCTGTCGTAGGAGGCGCCGAGCGGCACGCCCACCAGCGTGTAGTCGCGCGAGACACCCTGCTGGCTGATCTGCTCCTGCTCGGCGTCGAGCCCGGCCGAAACGTTCCAGCGCCGGGACAGCTTGCGGTCGAGCGAGGCGCGCGCCAGCAGCGCGGTCTGGTCGTAGGCCTGCAGGTCCTGCTTCAGCCCCTCGACGCGCAGGATCAGGCTCTGGTCGCGGTGCAGGAAGTCGGGCTTGGTCAGGTTGGCGTAGATGTCGTAGCCCAGCCCCTGCTGCGAGGTGCCGCCGAGGCCGGTGGCGATCGCCGCGAGATCGAGCTGCTCGGCATTGCCGAGCAGGTTGTGGTGGGTCCAGGTGACGCCGGCGCTGCCGCCGAGATCGGTCGAGTAGCCGACCTGCGCCGAGACGGTGTGGCGCTTGGCCTCGGAGAAGGTGAAGTCCAGCGGGATGCGACCCTCCGGGTCGAGCCCGGGCTGCTCGCGGCCCTCCCCGGCGCGAACCTGCACGTCGGAGAAGACGCCGATCGAGGCCAGGTCCTGGCGCGCCGCCTCGATCCGGCTCGGCCGATACAGCTCGCCGCTCTGCAGCAGCAGGCGGCGGCGGATGAAGCGCTCGTTGACCTGGCGCAGCCCGGCGAGGCGGATCGCACCGATATCGACGCGCGGGCCGGGACGCACGGCATAGACGATGTCGAGGGTGCGCGCCCCCGGGTTCAGGGTGGCCACCGGATTGTCGATCTCGGCCAGCGCGTGGCCGTCCTCGCGCAGCGCCGAGAGCAGGCGGCCCTGGGCGGCCAGCACGTCCGAGGCGATCGCCGGCTGCCCGGACCGCAGCCCGAACGCCTGCAGCTGGGCCGGCGTCAGGGTGCTGCCGGCCGGCTGGTCCAGCCGCACCCGGCCCAGCGAGAAGCGCGGCCCCCTGGTCACGGCGATGCCGATCGGCACCGGCCGGCCCCTGGGAACCGCGTTGAGCAGGTCCGGCAGTGCCGCATCGTCGCCGGCATGGCCGGCCACGGTGATGCGCACCGCACCGGCATAGTAGCCGAAGCTCTCCAGCGCGGTGCGCAGCCGCGCGTAGTCCGCACGCACGCGGCCGGCGAGCGCGAACGGGCTGACGGCGCTGGTCTTCTGCAGCCCGACCAGGCCCGAGGAGCCGCGCAGCGCCGCATCGAGGCCGGCGTCCCCGGTCTTGGCGAGGGTGGTCCTGTAGGGCTGCGGATCGGCGGCGCGGGCGGCGTGGTGCGCGCCGATCGCGACCATGCAGGCGACGGCCGTTCTTCCCAGACGCATTCCAACCCATCTCGATACCGCGGGCCAGCTCGGTCCGGCAGCCGGGGAGCGTGTAAGGCTAGCGGATCGAAGCGCAAGGGCGCAGCCGGCGGACGGCGGAACTTTCCCGCTCGCTGCCCGAATATTGTCGCATTCCCGGCTTCGGGCTATGTCGGCCGGATGCAAGCAGCTCCTCGCTACCTGGGCCGGCGCATGGCGTACTCCGGACAGCCCGCGGCACCGCTCGCTCCGCTGCGCCCGGCCCGGCCCGCGGACGCAGCAGGCGCCGCGAGCTCCTCGGGCCGCATCGGCGCGCCGCCCTCGGCGGATCCGTCGCCGCACCGGCTGCCGCCGACCCGACGCGCCTGGCGCCGGCTGCGCGTGATCCGCCGCGGTCTGGTGATCTTCGGCTGGACCCTGATCTCGGGTGTGATCCAGTCCGCGATGCTGGCGCTGCCTGGTCGCGGCAAGGCGCGGTTCGCGCGGCTGTACTGGTCCGCCATCTGCACGCTGCTCGGCATGAAGGTGCGGGTGATCGGCACGCCGGCGACCGGCGGCGCGCGACCGGTGGTCTATGCCTGCAACCACTCCTCGTGGCTCGATGTGCCGGTGCTGGGCGGCAGCCTGCTGGCCTGCTTCGTCTCCAAGGACGATGTCGGACGCTGGCCGGTGGTCGGCCAGGTGGCACGTCTGGGACGGACCATCTTCGTCAGCCGGCAGCGCGGCACCACCGGACGCGAGCGCGACGACATGCGCCTGCGCCTGGCCGCCGGCGACGACCTGATCCTGTTCCCCGAAGGCACCAGCTCGGACGGCACCCGGGTGCTGCCGTTCCATTCCTCGTTCTTCGCCGCCGCCAAGCCGAGCGGCGCCCAGGACGAGCTGCAGCAGGCCGCGGCGCGCTGCCGGCCGCTGGTGCAGCCGGTCTCGGTGGTCTACGACCGCCTCGCCGGCCTGCCGGTGGGCAATGCCCGACGCTCGGTGTTCTCCTGGTACGGCGACATGGACCTCGCCTCGCATTTCTGGCAGCTCGCGCAGTGGCGCTCGATGCGCGCCAGCATCCTGCTGCACGCTCCGCTCGACCCCGCCGATTTTCCGACCCGCAAGGCGCTGGCGCAGGCGGCGTGGGACGCGGTGGCGGAGGGGGCGGCGCTGTTGCGCCAGAACCGACCGGTAGCCCGGCCGGCGGACCTGCCGACCAAACTGCCGGTGGTCCCGCTGGCGGACCGGGTCCTCGAGCCCCCCGCCGGCCGGCCGGTCGAGCCTCCCGCACCGCTCGCCGCGCACGGCCGCGAGGCACGTCCGGCCTGCGTCGCCGGCGCGGATTCTTCGCTTGACAACCCTGCCGCTTCCTTTGCCTGATCAGGCTCAAGCGGCACGACGTCATGCAGGCCGCTCCGAGAAGGATATCGAAGCCAGAATGATCCGCGGCCCGACGAGCGCGACGACGGCGAACGCCACGATCAGGTCCGACAGAGGCGGTGGCCGTCGTTGAAACCGGCCAAACCTTGACCGGAGCAGCCTCAGCTCCGATTGCTTCGGCCCTCGAGGCCGGGATAGACCGGCCCGCCGCCGGAATCCGACTTCCTTGACATCCCATCTTCGACCTCCTGCCGTCTCCGTTCCCGGCAAGCGCCTGCACGTCATCACCTGGGGCTGCCAGATGAACGTGTACGACAGCGCGCGCATGGCCGACGTGCTGCGTCCGCTCGGCTACGCGCCGGCCGCGGACGCGGAGTCGGCCGACATGGTGATCCTCAACACCTGCCACATACGCGATCGGGCGGCGGAGAAGGTGTTCTCCGAGCTCGGCCGGCTGCGCCGGATCAAGCAGGCGCGTGCCCTGGCCGGCCAGGAGACCATCCTCGCCGTCGCCGGCTGCGTCGCCCAGGCGGAGGGACGCGAGATCCTGGCCCGCGCCCCGTTCGTCGACATCGTGCTCGGGCCGCAGACCTACCACCGGCTGCCGGAGATGGTGGCGCGCGCGGCACGTGCCGGCGGCGCCGTGATCGAGACCGACTTCCCGGTCGAGCAGAAGTTCGATTTCCTGCCGACGGCGAGCGGAGCGCAGCTGCCGGGCGGCGTGACCGCCTTCCTGACGGTGCAGGAGGGCTGCGACAAGTTCTGCTCGTTCTGCGTCGTGCCGTATACGCGCGGCGCCGAGGCCAGCCGGCCGGCCGCCTCGGTGCTGGCCGAGGCGCGGCGCATGGTCGAGGGCGGCGTGCGCGAGATCACCCTGCTCGGGCAAAACGTGAACGCCTATCACGGCGAAGGTCCCGACGGGCGCGTCTGGGGGCTGGCACGGCTGCTGGAGTCGCTCTCCGGCCTGCCGGGCCTGCTGCGGCTGCGCTACACCACGTCGCACCCGCGCGACATGGACGCGGCGCTGATCGAGGCGCACCGCGACCTGCCCAAGCTTATGCCGTTCCTGCACCTGCCGGTGCAGTCCGGCTCCGACCGCATGCTGGCGGCGATGAACCGCGGCCACGACGCGGCCGCCTACCTCTCGCTGGTGTCGCGACTGCGCGCGGCACGACCGGACCTGGCGCTGTCGTCGGACTTCATCGTCGGCCATCCCGGCGAGACGGAAGCCGACTTCGAGGCGACGCTGGCGCTGGTGCGCGAGGTCGGCTTCGCCCAGGCCTTCTCGTTCAAGTACTCGACGCGTCCGGGCACGCCGGCCGCCGCCGCCGCCGGCCAGGTGCCGGAAGCGGTCAAGGACGAGCGGCTCGCCCGCCTGCAGGCGCTGATCCGGGCACAGCAGGACGCCTACAACGCCGCCAGCGTCGGCTGCAGCATGCCCGTGCTGTTCACCGGACGCGGCCGCAAGCCGGGCCAGATCGCCGGACGCTCGCCGTTCCTGCAGGCGGTGCATGCGCCCGGCGCCGAAACCCTGATCGGCACCGAGGCCTGGGTGACGATCGAGGTCATGCTCACCAATTCCCTCACTGCAACCCTCTTACGGGAGAGAGCCTGCGCTTGAGCGACCTGTCGGCTGCGACGATCCCTTCGCCCGGACTGCCTGCCACGGCCCAAGGGCCGGTTACGGCGTCCGTCTCCTCCAACCCCCGCACGGCCACGCTGCAGTTCAGCGACAACGCGCGCCTGGCCGTGCTGCTGGGCGACCATGACCGCCACCTGGTGCGGCTCGAGCAAGGGCTGGGCGTACGCCTGTCCTGCCGCGGCAACCGGATCGCGATCGCGGGCGATCCCGGGCGGGTGGCCCTGGCCCGCTCGGCGCTGACCGCGCTGTACCGACGGGTCGAGGAGGGAGCACCGATCGATTCCGCCGAGGTGGATGCGGCGATCCGCATGTCCGACCTGCACGGGCAGGTGCTGGATGGCCGCCGCGAGGCCGGTGCCGCCGCGCGCGGCACCGTGATCTCGCTCGTCGACGACCCGAGGCTGCCGCTGGCCGACCTGCCGGCGATACGCACCAAGCGCGGCGCGATCGGCCCGCGCTCGCCCGGACAGTCCGGCTACATGGAGATGCTGGCCAGCCACGAGATGGTGTTCGGCATCGGCCCCGCCGGCACCGGCAAGACGTACCTGGCGGTGGCGCAGGCGGTGGCCATGCTGCTGGCCAACCAGGTCGACCGCATCGTGCTGTCGCGTCCGGCGGTGGAGGCCGGCGAGCGGCTCGGCTTCCTGCCGGGCGACCTCAAGGAGAAGATCGACCCCTACCTGCGGCCGCTGTACGACGCGCTGCACGACATGATGCCGGGCGAGCAGGTGATCCGGCGCATGGCCAGCGGCGAGATCGAGGTGGCGCCGCTCGCCTTCATGCGCGGCCGGACGCTCGCGCATGCGTTCGTGATCCTCGACGAGGCGCAGAACACCACGCCGGCGCAGATGAAGATGTTCCTCACCCGCATGGGCTCCGGCACCCGCATGGCGATCAACGGCGACCTCAGCCAGATCGACCTGCCGGCCGGCATCGGCAGCGGCCTGCGCGAGGCGGTCGAGACGCTCGAGGGGCTGCCCGGCATCGGCATCACCCGGTTCGAGAGCCGCGACGTGGTGCGTCACCCGCTGGTGGCGCGCATCGTCGATGCCTATGATCAGCGGGCGGCGGCCGAGCGGGACTCCTCCCGGAGCGGCGCGCGCCGGTAGCAGATGGAACCTCCAAGTAGATCCTACCCTCGGCGCGTAGACCCGGGCGGTGACGACTCCGCGCCGCGCGTCACGCAGGTCCTGGCGCCCGAGATCCTGGTCCCGGAGGTCCTGGTCCCGGAGGTCCTGGTCATCGACACGCGCTGGCGGCGGCTGGTGCCGCGGCTGGCGCGGCTGGTCGGTCGTGCCGCCGTCGCCGGCGGCGGCGCCGGCACCGTGGTGCTGGAGCGCGACCTGCGGGTGCGGCGGCTGAATGCGCGTCACCGCGGCCGCAACCGCAGCACCAACGTGCTCACCTTCGAGAACAGCGGCGGCGTGCCGGGGGTCGAGCCGGGCGGGGACATCGTGCTGGCGCTCGAGACGGTGCGTCGCGAGGCGCAGGCGGCGGGACGGCCGGCGTCGCACCACCTGGCGCATCTCGTGGTGCACGGCGCGCTGCATCTGCGCGGCCACGACCACCACGGTGTCGGCGAGGCGCGCCGCATGGAAATGCACGAGGCGCGCATCCTGCACCGGCTCGGCGTGCCCAACCCGTGGAAGCCGCGCGCCGTCCCGCAACAGGGCGGCGGCCGATGAGCGGCCTGCCCGAACGCGGCGAGCCGGGCGGTGCCGACGGCGCGGCGAGGCCGCGTCGCGGACTGATCTCGTTCTTCGGGCGCAGGCGGATCGAGCAGGGCCGCCTGCGCTCCTCGATCGCCGCCCTGGTGCAGGAGGCGGCGGAGGCGCCGCAGGCGCCGGGCGAGATTCCGGAGCTCGACCGGCAGGAACGCGCGCTGATCGCCAACGTGCTGCGCCTGCGGGGAACCACCGTCGACGACGTGATGGTGCCGCGCGCCGACATCGTGGCGATGCCGGCCGCGATCGGCTTCGAGGCGGCACTGGCGCTGCTGCGCCGGGAGAACCATTCCCGGCTGCCGGTCTATGGCGAGCAGCTCGACGACGTGCTGGGCATGGTCCACATCAAGGACCTGCTGGCGTTCTCCGGCGAGCCCGGCACGTTCCGCATGCAGTCGATCCTGCGCCAGCCGCTGATGATCGCGCCGCAGATGCCGGTGCTCGACCTGCTGCTGCAGATGCGCCAGCGCCGCATCCACCTGGCGCTGGTGATCGACGAGTACGGCGGCATCGACGGGCTGGTGACGATCGAGGACCTGGTCGAGACCATCGTCGGCGACATCGCCGACGAGCACGACGAGCCGGCGATCGTCATGCTCGTGGAACGCCATGACGGTACCTTCGACGTCGATGCGCGTATGGAGATCGAGGCGTTCGAGGCGCGGTTCGGCCCGGTGCTGACCGAGGACGAGCGGCAGAGCGACATCGACACGGTGGGAGGCCTCGTGTTCATGCTGGCCGGCCACGTGCCGACGCGCGGCGAGATCCTCACCCACGAGAGCGGCATCGCGTTCCGGGTGCTGGACGCCGATCCGCGGCACATACGCAAGGTGCGGGTCGAGCTGCCGCCTGGCCGGGAAGCCGCGGCACCGGCGCGGCGGGACGGCGCGGGCGAGGACATCGTCGGCGACGACCGCGAGCACGAGACCAGGGTGGACGAGGCCAGGGCGGACGAGGCGAAGGCGGGCGAGGCGAAGGCGGGCGAGGATATCGCCGACGGCTAGCAAGCCGCGTTAACCTTCCGGTCACCGGTGCGGCCTATCCTCGCACGCCATGGCAGATGTGCTTCCAGCGGGTGCTGCTCCTCTGCCGGCGACGGGCGCCTCCGCCGCGGCGCAGCCGAGCCACGTCGGCCATCACGGCCTGTTCCACGAGCTGATGTCGGACCTCAACCCGCTGCAGTACATCCCGGTCGTGGGCACCATCTACCGCGCGATCACCGGCGACCAGGGCAACTCCGAGCTGCGCTTCGTCGCCTCGCTGGGCACCAGCTTCCTCCTCGGCGGCCCGATCGGTCTGGCGGTCACCGCCGGCGAGAAGATCGCGGGCATCGATCCGGAGAAGGCGGTGCTGAGTGCGGCCCGGCACCTGTTCCATCTCGGCCACGCCGAGCCTGCGGGCACCGGCGGCGGCCCGGCCGCACCGGCCGGCGGCGCGACTCCGGCCACGGCGACGCCATCGACACCTCCGAGCGAGCTGGCATTCGCGTTCAACACGCGCGCGATGAGTGCCGACGACCTCAACGGGCTGGAGCTGCAGCGGCTGAGCGCCTAGCCGCCCCGAGACGCCCCAAGACGCCAGCTCGGGCGCCCTATGCCTGGCGGCCGGTCCGGCCTATCTCAGCGGGGCGATGAACGCTGTCCTGCCGGTTCCCTTCGAGGCCTGGTTCGCCCGCCGCGGCTGGACGCCGCGGGCGCATCAGCTCGCGGTGCTGGAAGCCGCGCGCTGCCAGCAGGACGTGCTGCTGATCGCGCCCACCGGCGGCGGCAAGACGCTGGCCGGCTTCCTGCCCAGCCTGATCGGGCTGCAGGACGCCTCCCCTGCCGAGGCCGGCAGCGGCCTGCACACGCTCTATGTCAGCCCGCTGAAGGCGCTGGCCACCGACATCGCCCGCAACCTGACCGCGCCGGTGGAGGAGATGGGGCTGCCGATACGCATCGAGACCCGCACCGGCGACACGCCGGCCGACCGCCGGGTGCGACAGCGCGAGCGGCCGCCGCAGATCCTGCTGACCACGCCGGAGAGCCTGGTGCTGCTGCTCTCGCGCGGCGACGCCGGCAGCTTCTTCGCCGGCCTGCGCCGCGTCGTCATCGACGAGGCGCATGCGCTGGCCGGCACCAAGCGCGGCGACCAGCTCTCGCTCTGCCTGGCCCGGCTGGCGGCGCTGGCACCGGCGGCGTGCCGGATCGGGCTGTCGGCGACGGTCGCCGACATCGCCACGCTGCGCGCCTATGTCGGGCTGTCGCGGCCGGCACGGCTGATCGTGGCGGAGGCCGGCGCGGCGCCGGTGATCCGGCTGATGCTGCCCGAGGAGCGCGTGCCCTGGTCCGGTCGCATGGGACTCGCCGGCGCCTCGGCGATCCTGGCGCGGATCGCCTCGAGCGGGCTCACCATCGTGTTCGTCAACACCCGCGCCCAGGCGGAGCTGCTGTTCCAGGCGATCTGGCGCCTCAACGAGGAGACCCTGCCGATCGCGCTGCATCACGGCTCGCTCGACATCAACCAGCGCCGGCGCGTCGAGGCGGCGATGGCACGCGGCCCGGACGCCCGCGACGGGCTGCGCGCGGTGATCGCCACCTCCTCGCTGGATCTCGGCATCGACTGGGGCGGCATCGACCAGGTGATCCAGGTGGGCGCGCCGAAGGGGGTGTCGCGGCTGCTGCAGCGGGTCGGCCGCGCCAACCATCGCATGGACGAGAGCAGCCAGGCGCTGCTGGTGCCGGCGAACCGCTTCGAGGTGCTGGAATGCCAGGCCGCGATCCAGGGCGTGGCGGCGGGCGAGCTGGACGGCGACGCCGCACTGCCCGGCGGTCTCGACGTGCTGGCGCAGCACCTGCTGCTGATGGCGGCGGGCGCGCCGTTCGAGGCCGAGGCGATGTACAGTGAGGTGCGGACGGCGCAGCCCTACGCCTCGCTGTCGCGGAGGGATTTCGACGACGTGCTCGGCTTCGTCGAGCATGGCGGCTACGCGCTCGCCGCCTACGAGCGCTACCGCAAGCTGTTCCGCGACGCCGAGGGGATGATCCACGTGCGCAGCGCGCGCGTCGCGCGTCAGGCGCGGATGAACGCCGGCACCATCGTCGAGGCGCCGGTGCTGAAGGTGCGGCTGGGCGGTCCGCGCGGCCTGGTGCTGGGGGAGATCGAGGAGTCGTTCGCCAACCACCTGCGCGAGGGCGACGCCTTCATGTTCGGCGGCCGCAAGCTGCGCTTCCTGCGCCTGCGCGAGGCCAACGTGGAGGCGGCGGAAGGCGGCGCGGGCGACCCGCTGGTACCGACCTGGGCCGGATCGCGCAACCCGCTGACCTCGGGGCTGGCGGCGCGGGTGCGGCAGATGCTGCACGACCCGCAGACCTGGCACCTCTATCCGGAGCCGGTGCGGGAGTGGCTGCAGCTGCAGCAGGAGCGTTCCGCCCTGCCCGGCCCCGACGACCTGCTGGTGGAGATCTTCCCCCGCCACGGCCGCTTCTTCCTGGTCGCCTACGGCTTCGAGGGCCGCAACGCGCACCAGACCCTGGGGCTGCTGCTGACGCGCCGGCTGGCGCGGGCGGGTGCGGCGCCGCTAGGCTTCGTCGCCACCGACTACGCGATCGTGATCTGGTGCGGCAATCCGCCACCCGAGGACGTGCCCGGATTGTTCGCCCAGGACATGCTGGGCGACGACCTGGAAGCCTGGATGGCGGAGAGCTCGATGCTGCGGCGTACCTTCCGCAACGTGGCCGTGGTCGCAGGACTGATCGAGCGGCAGCAGCCCGGCGCCAGCGCCACCCGGCGTCAGGTGACGGTGAACAGCGACCTCGTCTACGACGTGCTGCGCCGGCACCAGCCGGACCACGTGCTGCTGCGCGCCACCCGCATGGAGGCGGGCGGCGGCCTGACCGATGTCGGCCGACTGTCCGACCTGCTGGCACGGGTCAGCGGTCGCATCCGGGTGATGCGGCTGGCGCGCGTGTCGCCGCTGGCGGTGCCGGTGATGCTCGATATCGGCCAGGAATCTGTGCGCAACGAGGCGGAGGAGGATCAGCTGCTGGCGGAAACCGAGGCGCTGGTGGCCGAGGCTCTCGGCGAGGCCGAGCCCTCGATGGAGGAGATGCATATCGGCGCGGGGCCGGCGCAGGAGCTGCGCCGGCTGACCCGTCAGCCCGGAGCGCGCACCGCATCCGGCCGTCGTCCGCGCCCGATGCGGTCGCAACGGCGGGACCAGAGGGCTGGTCCCGGATGAACCCGGCACCGCTGCACCTTGCCGGCGAGCGGCTGATGCTCGACCCCGCAGGGGTGCTGTACTGGCCGGCGGCACGGCTGCTGGCGGTGGCCGACCTGCACCTGGAGAAGGGTAGCGCCTGCGCCCGGCGCGGCGCGCTGCTGCCGCCGTGGGACAGCCGGGTCACGCTGGACCGGCTGCTGCTGGTGATCGCGCACTGGCGACCCGACATCGTGGTGGCACTCGGCGACAGCTTCCACGATCGCCACGCGGCCGAGCGGCTGCCGGCCGCCGACGCGCAGCGCCTGCGACGCATCGGCACCGAGACGCGCCTGGTGTGGGTGCTGGGCAACCACGATCCCGAGCCGCCCGCGGGCTTTCCCGGCGAGCACGCCCGCGAGTTCGGGCTCGGTCCGCTGCGCTTCCGTCATCAGGCGCTCGAAGGGCCGCAGGCTGGCGACGCCGAACTCTGCGGGCACCATCACCCGAAGGCCAGGATCGCCACCCGCGGCGGCATGATCAGCCGGCCCTGCTTCGTCGCCGACAGCCGCCGCCTCATGCTGCCGGCGTTCGGCGCCTATGCCGGCGGCCTGGATGTCGGCCACGCCGCGATCGGGCGGCTGTTTCCGCGCGGCGGCCGCGCCTTCCTGCTGGGCAGCCAGCGGCTGTTCAGCTTCGCGCTCGGCGGCACCGGCCCAGGGGGCGGCCCAGGAGGCGGCTCAGGAAGCGGCCCGGGGAGCGGCCAGGGCAGCGGCATCCCGCACCGGAAGGATCAGGCATGCGCATCACCAGGCTGAACAAGACGTCGCGGCGGCTGGGCGTGCTCGCCGGCCTGTCGGTCGCTGTGCTGCCGACGCTCGGCGCCTGCTCCGGCCGGCCGCCGAGTGCCGAGCAGCGCGCGGCGGCGCAGGACGAGCTGAACCCGTCCGGCCGGCCCTACCGGGGGCCCGCGGGCATCCTGTCCTCGGCGCCGCCCGCCGACACCAACTTCACGCCGCTGTACTGCCGCCTGGAGCAACAGGGCACGGTCTGCACGCGCAGCCGCTGAGCCCGGCCCGGCGCCGGCCGCGCCGGTCACTCGGGCTGATGCGCCGCCAGCAGGATCTCGATCGGATCCCACGCATAGGCGGTCTGCGGCAGCGTCCTGCCGCCGACCCGGGTGCTGCCGGTGGCGACCGCGCGTCCGCCGAGGCGCTCGTAGAACCAGCGGCTCGGGTTGTCGGACAGCACCCACAGGAAGGCGGAGCGGCATCCGGCGGTGGCGAGGTGCAGCGAGCCCGCCAGCATCAGCCGGCGCCCGATGCCGAGCTCGCGCCAGTCATCGAGCACGTAGAGCGTGTGGATCTCGCCGTCGGCCAAGGACGATCCGACGGACGAGCGGCGCCGGCCGACGCTGCCGAAGCCGACGACGTCGCCGCTGCCGCCCTCGACGGCCACGAACATGCCGCCGTCGCGCCGGATCATGGTCGCGTAGTAGGCAGCCTGCTGTGCGGCCGACAGGCGGGCGAGCGTCCGGTCCGACAGGATGCCGGGATAGGCGCTGCGCCAGGCGTCCACGTGCACGGCGCCGATCTGCCGCGCATCCTGCGGCCGCGCCGGGCGGATCGAGATCGGAGGCATCCTCTTGCTCGCTGCAGCATCGTTCGCCGCGACCGATACCATGCCACGACCGGCCGACGCGACAGCGGATCCGCGACCCGACGATCCTGTCCGGGGCTGGCACGGGCGCTGGCACGGGCGCTCGCCTTGCCTGCGTGGAGAGGCGCAAGAACTGCCGCGGTCCTGGGCAGTTGAGGCCACGGATCGAGATGGGATACGACCACGTCATGGCGCGAGGTACGACGAAGCAGGCGCCTGCGAAGGTCGCGCTGGTGTGGTTCCGGCAGGATCTGCGCCTCTCCGACCATCGACCGCTCACCGAGGCGCTGGCCCGGGCGGATCGGGTGCTGGCGGTGTACGTGCACGACGAGGCGGCGGCGGGACGCTGGAGCCCCGGAGGTGCGGGACTGTGGTGGCTGCACCACAGCCTGCTGTCGCTGCAGGAGGCGCTGCGACGCGTCGGCGGCACCCTGGTGCTGCGCCGCGGCAGTGCCGCCAGCATCGTGCCGGCGCTGGCGCGCGAGGCCGGAGCCACCGAGGTGCATTGCGGCACGGCGCACGAACCCTGGCTGCGCGCACTCGATGCCGAGGTCGCCGCCGCCCTGGAACGGCAGGGCGGCCACCTGCACGCGCACCGGGTCTCGACCCTGTTCGACCTCGAGCGGATCCGCACCAGGACCGGCGGCGTCTACGGCGTCTACACGCCGTTCGCCCGCACCTGCCGCGACCTGCCGCCGCCGGAGCCGGCGCTGCCGGCGCCGCAACGCATCGCCGCGGCGCAGGGCGAATGGGGTTCCGAGCGGCTCGAGGACTGGGGCCTGCTGCCGACCCGGCCGGACTGGGCGGCCGGGCTGCGACGCACCTGGCGCCCCGGCGAGGCGGGCGCGCAGGCGCGGCTGGCCCGCTTCCTCGACGACCATCTCGACGGCTACGACGCCAGCCGCGATGCGCCGGCCGACGAGGACGGCACCTCGATGCTGTCGCCGCACCTGCACTGGGGCGAGATCTCGGCGACCCAGGTCTGGCACGCGGCCGCGGCGGCGCGTCCGGAGGGGCACGGCGGATCCGGCCTCGAGCGGTTCCAGGGCGAGCTGCTCTGGCACGAGTTCGCCGCCTACCTGCTGCGACACGATCCGGCGCTGCCCGACCGGCCGCAGCGCCCGGCCTTCGCCCGGCTGCGCTGGCGCCAGGACCCGGAGGCGATGCGCGCCTGGCGGCGCGGGCTGACCGGGGTTCCGATCGTGGATGCCGGGATGCGCCAGCTCTGGCAGATCGGCTGGATGCACAACCGGGTGCGGATGATCACCGCCTCGCTGCTGGTCAAGCACATGCTGGTGGCGTGGCAGGACGGGGAAGCCTGGTTCTGGGATACGCTGGTGGATGGCGACCTCGCGACCAACAGCGCGAGCTGGCAGTGGGTCGCCGGCTGCGGCACTGACTCGCAGCCCTTCTTCCGCATCTTCAACCCGGTCACCCAGTCGCGGAAGTTCGATCCGCGCGGCGCCTACATACGCCGCTGGGTTCCCGAGCTCGCGGCACTGCCGGACCGGCTGCTGCACGCGCCCTGGGAGGCCCCGGATGCGGCGCTCGCGCAGGCCGGTATCGTGCTGGGGCGGGACTATCCGCGCCCGGTCGTCGGGCTGGAGCAGGGGCGCGACCGGGCCCTGGCCGCCTTCCGCGATCAGGTACGGGGCGCGGCGGCCGAGGATGCGGCGAGCCGCGTGGAATGAGCGGACCCGATCCCGGGCCGGGCGCCGCATCCGCTGTGCCGACCCTGGTGCCACGCCTCGACCTGGACGGTCGCAGGCTGCGCGTGGTGGGCGACGTGCATGGCGACGTGCGCGCCTTCGGGCACGCGGTGGCGACCGACCGCTTCATCGTCCAGCTCGGCGACCTGGTCGATCACGGACCGGCCAGTGCCGACACGCTGCGCATCATGTTCCGGCTGATCGACGAGGATGCCGGCATGTTCCTGCTCGGCAACCACGACCGCAAGCTCGGCCGCGCGCTGGCGGGCCACCGGATGCGTCCGGATCCGCCGCTGGAGAACACACTGGCGCAGCTCGACGACCCGGAACTGCGGGCACGTGCGCTGCTCGAGATCGGACGCGCGCCGGCCTGGCTGGTGCTGGGTCGTCGCGTCTTCGTGCATGGCGGGTTCCATACCGGGATGCTGGAGCAGGACCCGCCGCCGGGCCTCGGCCGCGTCACCCCGCTGCTGTCGCGGGCGCTGTTCGGCGAGACCACCGGCCGGATGCAGGAGGACGGCTTCCCGGAGCGCCGGCTGAGCTGGGTGGACCACATCCCGCGCGACTTCACCGTCTATTGCGGGCACGACCGGCGCAGCACCGACGGCAGGCCCTGGGTCAAGCAGGGGCGACAGGGAGGCACCGCGATCTTCACCGATACCGGCGCCGGCAAGGGCGGTCACCTGGCCTGGATCGACCTCTGATTGAGGCTTGTCGGCAGCGGCGGATGCCGCAAGACTGCGCCACCACGGAACGTGCGACCGCGAAGCCGACAGGTCCGTCCGCGGTGCCGGATCTGGATGGGACGCAGCCTTGGCCGAGACCGCCGCCTTGCCACGACCTGCCGAGGAGGACGATGCGCTGGCGCAGCTGCTGGCGCTTCGCGGCAGCATCGACAACATCGACGCCGCACTGATCCACATGCTGGCCGAGCGGTTCCGCTGCACCAAGGCGGTTGGCGAGTTGAAGGCGCGCAGCGCCATGCCGGCCGCCGATCCGGAGCGCGAGGCACACCAGGTGGCGCGGCTGCGCGCGCTGGCACGGGAGGCCCGGCTCGACCCGGATTTCGCCGAGAAGTTCCTGGCGTTCGTGATCCGCGAGGTGATCCGCCACCACGAGGCCATTCCCCGCCGCGGCGACGGCCGCGATCCTTGACCGCAGATTGCCGCCTGCTGCTGCTGCGGCACGCCCGGGCGGTCACGGCGCAGGAGGACGAGTCTGACGCGTCGGATCGCTCCAGAGCGCTGTCGCCAGGCGGTCGCCGTGATGCGGCGGCGTTGGGAGAGCGGCTCCGCCAGCGCGCGCTGGCGCCGGAGCAGGCTCTGGTCAGCCCGGCGCTGCGCACCCGCGAGACCTTCGATCTGCTGTGCCCGTTCGCGCCGGCGGCGCCGCGCTCGACGTTTCCCGACGCGCTCTACCTCGCCGCCCCGCACACCCTGCTGGCGATGCTGCGCGAGCGAAACGAGGCACGAGGCAGCCTCATGCTGATCGGCCACAATCCCGGCCTGCACGAGCTGGCACTGATGCTGGGCGGCCGGCACGAGCTGCTGCAGGCCGGCTTCCCGACCTGCACCCTCGCCCTGTTCGGGTTCGACGGCGCCTGGTCCGAGCTGGCGCCGCGCCGGGCGCGACTGCTGGAGGTGCTGCGGCCATGAGCGGCGGCCGCCGTTGTCAGGCGCGTCGCGACGCCATAGATCTGGAGCCCGTCCCGGCGTGCCGCCGACCCACCGATCAGAACAGGAAGATGCCATGAGCGTGACCGCGAACGCTTCCGTCACCATCAGCCTGGATCAGGGCGGACGGTCGGCCCGGCTGCCGCTGCTCACCGGCACGCTCGGCCCCGCGGTCGCCGACATACGCAAGCTGCACACCGAACTCGGGATCTTCACCTACGACCCCGCCTATGGCGGCACCGCGGCCTGCGAGAGCAAGATCACCTATATCGACGGCGACGAGGGCGTGCTGCTGCACCGCGGCTACCCGATCGATCAGCTGGCCGAGCGGTCGACCTTCCCGGAGGTCGCCTACCTGCTGCTGAACGGGGAGCTGCCCAACCGGTCGCAGAACGACGGCTTCATCAAGCAGATCAAGAACCACACCATGCTGCACGAGCAGTTGCGGCACTTCTACAACGGCTTCCGCCGCGACGCGCACCCGATGGCGGTGATCTGCGGCGTCGTCGGCGCGCTGTCGGCGTTCTACCATGACAGCCTGGACATCAACGACCCGTCGCATCGGGCGCTGTCGGCGCTGCGCCTGATCGCCAAGATGCCGACCATCGCCGCCTGGACCTACAAGTACACCCAGGGGATGCCCTTCATCTATCCGCGCAACGACCTCGGCTACGCCGAGAACTTCCTGCACATGATGTTCGCGATGCCGTCGGAGCCCTATCACGTGAGCCCGGTGCTGGCGCGCGCGATGGATCGCATCCTGATCCTCCACGCCGACCACGAGCAGAACGCCTCGACCAGCACGGTGCGGCTCGCCGGCTCCACCGGCGCCAACCCGTTCGCCTGCATCGCCGCCGGGATCGCCTCGCTCTGGGGTCCGGCGCATGGCGGCGCCAACGAGGCGGTGCTGAAGATGCTGAACGAGATCGGCTCCAAGGAGCACATCCCGGATTTCATCCGCAAGGTGAAGGACAAGAGCAGCGGCGTGAAGCTGATGGGCTTCGGTCACCGGGTCTACAAGAACTTCGACCCGCGCGCGAAGATCATGCAGGCGACCTGCCACGAGGTGCTCGGCGAGCTCGGCATCCACGACGAGCCGCTGCTGCAGCTGGCGGTCGAGCTGGAGCGGATCGCCATCGAGGACGACTACTTCGTCTCGCGCAAGCTGTATCCGAACGTCGATTTCTACTCGGGCATCATCCTAAAGGCGATGGGCATCCCGACCAGCATGTTCACCGTGCTGTTCGCGGTCGCGCGCACCGCCGGCTGGATCAGCCAGTGGAAGGAGATGATCGAGGAGCCGGGCCAGCGCATCGGGCGGCCGCGTCAGATGTACACCGGAGCCGGGCTGCGCGACCTAGTGCCGCTCGCCGAACGATCCTGAGCCGGTCGGGCACCGGCCGGCGGGTCAGTCGCAGTCGCAGCCCGGGGTCGGGCCGCGTGCCTCGCGCACCACGTGATGATCGATCCACTCCGAGACCAGTCGCCTCGCCTCGTTGAGCGAGGCTTCCGGATGATGGATGCGATATAGCGTCGTGCAGGCGTGGAACGCCCGCATGTCCGCGGTGCCGCAGCCGCGCAGTTCGCGATAGGCGGTCACGACGGCACGCTCGCAGTTGCGGGCGATCACGCTGGTTTCACCGTCCAAGGAGGCCTCTTGCAAATCGTTCTCAATTGAGGTGCTCACGCTAGACCCTGTGGGCTGCCTCGCGCAAGCGACTCCTCCGTGAGCCGCTCCGCCTACCGCCGCCGCTCGGGATTGCCGAAGCGGGCGCGTATCTCGCGCGCGATCCGTCCCGCCTCGTCGAGCGGCTGACGCGCCCAGGGCGACAGGTCGTCCAGCAACGGGCGCACCTGGCCGGCGACCCGCATCCGCTCCAGCAGCACCCGGGCCTCGCGCCGCTCGCTCCCGGCGGCCGCCACGAACACCGGCGCCGAGGCCGCGCAGGCCTCGGACAGCGTCAGCACGCCGACGCCGCCCACCACCACCACGTCGGCATGGCCGAGGAAGCCCAGGGTCGGATCCTCGCCCGGCTCGCCGCTGCGGTAGATCAGGTGCAGGCAGCCGGCGAGGCCGCCGGACAGCGCCTCGGATGCGGCTCGCGGACAGGGCAGCACGGAGGCCATCACGCAGCCGCCGCGCTCGCGCGCCATCGCGGCGATGCGCCGGCCGAGCGCCAGCGCCGCCTTCTGGTCGGAGCCGCCGAACAGCAGCACGATGCGGGGGTGCGGCAGGTGCGACAGCCGCTCGGCCCACAGGTCGCGCGCCCGCGCCAGCAACCCGGGCGAGACCACGTTGGGCGCGCCGAGCACCGGGATCACCCGATCCGACGATGCCGGGGCGGTGGCGGAAGCTCCCGGCGGCTGGCGTTGCGGCAGCACCGTGAGGTCGAACGGCAGCCAGCCCGACAGGTGCTCGATCGGGAAGCGCGGCGTGGCGCAGTGCACGACGCGGCAGCCATGGCGCGAGCGCAGCAGCAGCGCGCGCACGCCGGATCCGGCGCCGGCGGACAGCACCAGTCCGGGTCCGGGACCGCCCGGCCGATGCGGCTCGCCGGGTGCGGCGGTCAGCCTGCGGAACGGCAGGCCGAGCCGCCCGGCGATGGCACTCGCCTGTCCGGCCGCGGAACTGCGCGGATCGTCCAGCACCCAGACCGGCGCCTGCGGCAGCAGAGCCAGGTTCATGCCCGGCGGGCCGGTTCGGTCGCGCCGAAGGGACGCACCAAACTACTCGCGCCGCTGGCGCACGCCAGACTACTCGCGCCGCTGGCGCACGCCAGACTACTCGCGCCGCTGGCGCACGATGGATTTCCTGCAGTCATGCGGCTACTGCTGCCCGATCATGCGAAGGATTGCGAGGATGGCGATATCGGGCTCGGCGTCGGACATCGGTCTGCCTGTCGGCGGTAGCACCGACTGGGACCGCGACACGGCACTCACGACGGCGCGGCTGCTGCTGGAGATCAAGGCGGTCAACTTCCGTCCCGAAGAGCCCTATACGCTGACATCCGGCTGGAGATCCCCCGTCTACATCGACTGCCGTCGTATCATCTTCTTCCCGCGCGCGAGGGCCAAGATCGTCGAGCTCGGCGTCGAGAAGATCGGCCGCCATGTCGGCTACGAGAGCATCGACGTCGTGGCCGGCGGCGAGACCGCGGGCATCCCGTTCGCCGCCTGGATCGCGGACCGCATGCTCGCCCCGATGGCCTATGTCCGCAAGAAGCCGAAGGGCTTCGGCCGCAACGCGCTGATCGAGGGCGACGTCCCGGAAGGCAAGCGCACGCTGCTGGTCGAGGACCTGACCACCGACGGCGCCTCGAAGATCCAGTTCGCCCGCGCCCTGCGCGAGGCCGGCGCGATCGTCAACCACGCCTTCGTGGTGTTCTTCTACGGCGTCTTCCCCGGCGCGCACCGCACGCTCGCCGAGATGGACATCCAGCTGCACGCGCTGTGCACCTGGTGGGACGTGCTGGAGGCCTGCGCCGAGCGTCCCTACTTCCCGGAGAGCGCGGCCGCCGAGGTGCGGCGCTTCCTGGAGGACCCGTGCGCCTGGTCGGCCAGGCACGGCGGCGTGGCATCGGCCGAGGAGGCCCTGGCGCGCAAGGCGGCGAAGGACGAGTAGCCTCCGCCTCGACTGGCATGGCGGCCCGCATCCTCGCGTTCGACTCCGGCATCGGCGGCTACGGCATCGTCGAGGCGCTGCGCGTCCGACTGCCCGGCGCCTGGATCACCATGCTGGCCGACAACGCGTTCTACCCGTACGGCGAGGTGCCGGACGCGGCCCTGGTCGCGCGCATCGAGCGGGTGATCGGCGAGGCGATACGCGACCTGGCACCGGATGCGATCGTGATCGCCTGCAACACCGCGAGCACGGTGGCACTGGGCGCGCTGCGTGCCCGCTTCGACCTGCCGTTCGTCGGCTGCGTGCCGCCGATCAAGTGGGCCGCCTCGCTCAGCCGCACCCGACATATCGGCCTGCTGGCGACCCGGGCGACGGTGCGCCGCCCCTACCTGTCCGAGCTCGCGCACCGCTTCGCCCCGGATTGCCGGCTGATCGCACACGGTGCACGCGGCCTCGCCGACCTCGCGGAGGCGGCGTTCCGCGGTGTCGCGATCGACCGCGGCGCGGTCCGGGACGAGCTCGAGACCCTGTTCGGCCAGGAAGGCGGCGAGGCGATCGACATCGTCTGCATCGGCTGCACCCACTACAGCTTCCTGCTCGAGGCGTTGCGCGACGCCTCTGCCCCGGGGATCATTTGGCTGGATCCGGCGCAGGCGGTGGCGAGACGCACCGAGACGGTGCTGGCCGGACTTTCCCTGGATGCCGCAGGGGCGGGAGGCGGCGAGGCACTGTTCACCGCGCCACCCGGCCAACCGGAGGCACTGCGCGCGAGCCTCGACCGGCTCGGCTATGCCGGCTTCTCGCTGTTCGCCGCCGAACGCCCGGGAGGCAGAGCAAGGGGCGTTGCCCCCTGACCCCATCAATGGCGAGCCTTTGAAAACCTTCTCAGGGATCGGGATAGGGGTCTGGGGCCCGCGGCCCCGGCGGGTCAAGCGCGGAGCCCTTGCCTGCCTTATCCAGCAGCCCGCTAGTGGCCGCGGCTGACCGTATACGACGCCACGTCGCCCATCAGCCGGCGGATCCGGCTGTCGGGGAACGCACGCAGCGCATCGCGCGCCGCCTGGGCATAGTGCCCGGCGCGACGCAGCGTCACGCCGATCGCGTCGCGCCGCGCGATCAGCGTCATCGCCTGCTCGAGATCGTCGTCGCCGTGCTCGCTCATCTCGATCACCCGACGCCAGAACACCCGTTCGGCTTCGTCCCCGCGTTCGTAGGCGGTGAGCACCGGCAGGGTGATCTTGCCCTCGCGGAAGTCGTCGCCGACGGTCTTGCCGAGTGCCGCCTGGTCGGCAGCATAATCCAGGGCATCGTCGACAAGCTGGAACGCCATGCCGAGATTGGTGCCGAACGCCTCCAGCGCCCGCTCCTCCGGCTCCGGCCGGGAGGCGACCACGGCGCCGACCCGGCAGGCGGCCGCGAACAGGGCGGCAGTCTTGCCGTGAATCACCTGCAGGTAGCGCTCGACCGGCGTGGAGAGGTCGTTCTGCGTCGCCATCTGCAGCACCTCGCCCTCGGCGATGGTGGCGGCGGCGGCAGACAGGATCGCCATCACCTTGAGCGACCCGTCGTCGGTCATCAGCTGGAACGAGCGGGCGAACAGGAAATCTCCGACCAGCACCGACGCCTTGTTGCCGAACACCGCGTTGGCGCTGGCGAGACCGCGGCGCAGCTGGCTGTCATCGACCACGTCGTCATGCAGCAGCGTCGCGGTGTGGATGAACTCGACGCAGGCCGCGAGGCCGACATGTCGGGCGACCGGGCGCGATGCCGGCCCGGACTCCGGCACATAGCCGCAGAGGCGGGCGGAAGCCAGGGTGAGCAGCGGCCGCAGCCGCTTGCCGCCGGCCGCCACCAGATGCGCCGCGAGCTGGGGGATCAGCGGCACCGGGCTGTCCATGCGCGCCACGATGGCGCGGTTGCAGGCCGCCATGTCGTCCTCGAGCAGTTCCGACAGCGCCCGCAGCGCATCGTCCTCGCCCGCCGCGATGACCGGCCGCGGGGTCAGCAGCCCGGGCTCGGCACCGCGCCGCGCCGCCGGCTCGCGTTCGGAGGCGGCCGGAGCGGGCAGAACCTGGGACGGCAGAGCCTGGGAAGGCAGAGCTGAAGCGGGCAGACTGGCGGCAAGGCGCAAGCACGATCCTCCCGACCCCTGTGGAGTGCGAGGCACATATGAGCGGCGTCAGGGAGAGGGTCAAGCGGACCGGGCATCGGCCGGGAGACACAGGATAGGCATGACCGGGAGGGGTGACGATCGGGTGCCGTGGGCGGCAGGCTGATGCAGCAGACCAGCGACGGCGCGCTGCTCGACGGCAGGCTCAGCTACCGGCAGTTCCGGCACGGCTATCGCAGCGGCATCGAGCCGGTGCTGCTCGCCGCCGGCGTGCCGGCGCGGCCGGGCGAGCGCGTGCTGGAGGCGGGGTGCGGTGCCGGCGCCGGGCTGATGTGCCTGTGCACGCGGGTGGAGGAGCTGCAGGGCGTCGGCATCGAGGCCGATCCCGACACCGCCGTCCTCGCCCGCCACAACTGGGACGCGAACCGGCTCGGCCGGCTTGAACTGCACACGGCGCTGCTCGGAGAGATACCGGACGATATCGGCCGGTTCGACCACGCGATGGCCAATCCGCCCTGGCATCGCGGCGACGCCACGGCCTCGCCGCTGGGGCGGCGCGACCTCGCGAGACGAGCACGGCCGGGGCTGCTCGACGAGTGGATCGTCGGCCTCGCGGCCCTGCTGCGGCCGGGCGGGACGCTGAGCCTGATCCTGCCAGCCGCACAGCATGCCCGGGCTGCCGGCCTGATGTGCGGCGTGGGCGGGCTCGGTGAGGTGACGCTGCTGCCGTTCTGGCCGAAGGCGGGACGTGCGGCCAAGATCGTGCTGATGCAGGGCCGGCGCGGGTCGCGAGGGGATTCCGCGGTGCTGCCGGGCCTGGTGCTGCACCAGGATGGCGGCGGCTTCACGCAGGAGGCGGAGCGTATCCTGCGGCAGGGTGGCGAGCTGCCGACCGCCTGATCGCGACCGAGCCGCCGCGACGGAGGCGGATCGCGGTCAGAAGCTCGGCTGGAAGCTCGCCATGTCGAGCGGCTCGTGGAAGCCGTGCGACGTCGCCGCCGCCTGGCTGCCGGGCGCCTCGCCGACGTGGCGCAGGTGCCAGAGCCGCTGGTGTGCCGCGATCAGGCTCTCCATGGTGCGCCGCCGTGCCGGGTCGACCGGTCCGCGGGTTTGCCCGACCACGGTCTCCAGGATCGATAGCAGCTGTGCCGCGACGTCGAGGTCGCCGAGATCGCAGGCCTGGTGTGCCGCGACCAGGATGCGTTCGGGCAGTCTGCGGTTCTGTCGCGGTGCCGTGCCGGGTAGGCCGGTGAGGCCGCCTGCGACGGCTGGTGGCAGGCCGCTGATCAAATCCGCCAGATCAGGGACCAGGCTGGTCCGGGTCTCGGTTTCCATCTTGCGCCTCGTTCTGGCCTGCCTCTTCGGCCGGATCACCCGTTCGTAACGCTACCGGGCAAGGACCATATAATCGTTAACGACGAGTAATGGAACTGCTCTCGAACGCGTGATCGTAACTTTTTTGCCTAGGTTTGAAAGCAAGCTTCGTTCGTGACCTGGAGGGCGGCCGCGGTGAGCGCGCGGCCGCCCCCGGGATCGATCTCAGGCGCGTTCGAACACGCTGCTCTCGAACGCCTGCTCCCAGGTCCCCAGTGTGGAGGCGCGGCTGTACTCGGTGGCCCGGTTCTCGAAGAAGTTGGCATGCTCGACCGCGTTGAGCATGTCGTCCACCCACGGCAGCGGATTGCTCTCGATGTGGTAGAGCGGATCGAGGCCCAACTGGGTCAGCCTGCGGTCGGCGATGAAGCGGATATAGCGCTTCACCTCCGCCCCGCTCAGCCCCTCCACCGCGCCGAGCTCGAAGGCGAGGTCGATGAAGGCGTCCTCGTGCTCGACGATGGTGGCGCAGATCTGGGTGATCTCGGCGCGCAGCGCGTCGTCCCAGATCTCCGGATTCTCCTGTACGAACACACGGAACAGGCGGATCACCGACAGGCAGTGCAGGGTCTCGTCGCGCACCGACCAGGACACGATCTGTCCCATGCCCTTGAGCTTGTTGAAGCGCGGGAAGTTCAGCAGGATCGCGAATGAGGCGAACAGCTGCAGCCCCTCGGTGAAGGCGCCGAACGCCGCCAGCGTCTTGGCGATCTCGCGCTTGTTGGCGACCGAGAAGCCCTGCATGTAGTCGTACTTGTCCTTCATCTCCTTGTATTTGAGGAAGGCCGAGTACTCCACCTCGGGCATGCCGATGGTGTCGAGCAGGTGGCTGTAGGCGGCGATGTGTATGGTCTCGATGTTGGAGAACGCCGACAGCATCATCAGCACCTCGGTCGGTTTGAAGACCTGGCTGTAATGCTTCATGTAGCAGTTGTTCACCTCCACGTCGGACTGCGTGAAGAAGCGGAAGATCTGCGTCACCAGGTTCTGCTCGCCCACCGACAGCGTGCGGTGCCAGTCCTTGACGTCGTCGGCGAGCGGCACCTCCTCGGGAAGCCAGTGCACGCGCTGCTGCGTCATCCAGGCCTCGTAGGCCCACGGATAGCGGAACGGCTTGTACACCGGGCTGCCGGTCAGGAGGTCGGCGCGCGGCGCCACGGGATCGGGGTTCGGGGGGGTGATGTCCATGCGTGGTTTTACTCCGTGGCTGGTGATGTACCAACGATTCGCCGGCCCGCGCACTGCAGCGTGATGCAGGCCGCGACGGTGCCGAACCGATGCGTGATTTGAGACGTGGTGCGACATGCGCCATAGAGCGGGGTGCTGCCCGAGGATGTCGGGACGGCGCATGCACCGGGAGCGAGGACATGACCGGCAAGGACTGGAAGCTGGACGGGGTTCGGGTGATTCCCGGCGACCGGCTGGACCCGAACACGGCGCAGACGCCGGGCATGGAGCGGGCCGCGGCGATCAATCTGGCGCGGGTCGGGGCGCAGAAGCTGTGGGCCGGCACCGTCAGCATCCATGCCGATGCCAAGACCGGCGCGCATCATCACGGCGCGCTGGAGAGCGTGATCTACGTGCTGCGCGGCCGCGCGCGCATGCGCTGGGGCGAGAGCCTCGAATACGTCGCCGAAGCCGGGCCCGGAGACTTCATCTTCGTGCCTCCCTACGTGCCGCACCAGGAGATCAACGCATCGGCCGACGAGACACTGGAATGCGTGCTGGTGCGCAGCGACAACGAGGCGGTCGTGGTCAATCTCGACATCCCCTCGGTGGAGCAGCCCGAGACGGTGCACTGGGTGGACCCGATCCACGGCGGCGCGCAGCCGGAATGACCGCGCCGTCGCGCCGATCGCCGCGGGGCCGCGATCAGCTGCAGGCCAGGCACTCCTCGTAGGGCACCTCGTCCTCGTTGCGATGCCGCACCGGAGGCAGCACCGCCTGCTTCTCCAGCACCTCCACCTTGTTGAGCATCTCGCTGACCGTGTCGGCGCGCTGGATCGACAGCGAGCGGCAATAGTACAGCGACTTCAGCCCCCGCTTCCAGGCCAGCATGTGGATCTGGTGCAGGTCGCGCTTGTGGATGTCGGCGGGCAGGAACAGGTTCACCGACTGGCTCTGGCAGATATACGGCGTGCGGTCGGCGGCATGCTCCACCACCCAGCGCTGGTCGAGTTCGAAGGCGGTCTTGAATACATCCTTTTCCTGCTGGGTCAGGAAATCGAGATGCTGCACGCTGCCCTTGCTCAGGGTGATCGACGACCAGACCTCGTCGGTGTCGCGGCCCTTCTCGATCAGCAGCTTGTGCAGGTGGCGGTTGCGCACCGTGAACGAGCCCGACAGCGTCTTCTGCAGGAACACGTTGGCGGCGATCGGCTCGATCCCGGGGCTGGCGTTGCCGGCGATGATCGAGATCGAGGCGGTCGGCGCGATCGCCAGCTTGTGCGAGAACCGCTCCTGGATGCCGTAATCGGCGGCATCCGGGCAGGCCCCGCGCTCCTCGGCGAGCATGCGCGAGGCGGCGTCGGCCTGGCCGCGCAGGTGCTGGAACATGCGCTTGTTCCAGACCTTGGCGATCACGCTCTCGAACGGGATGCCGTTCGCCTGCAGGAAGCCGTGGAAGCCCATCACCCCGAGCCCGACGGAACGCTCGCGGCTCGCCGCATACTTGGCGCGCGCCATCTCGTCCGGGGCGCGCTCGATGAAGTCGGACAGGATGTTGTCGAGGAAGCGCATCACGTCCTCGACGAACAGCGGGTGGTCCTTCCACTCGAACCAGGTCTCGAGATTGACCGACGAGAGGCAGCACACCGCGGTGCGCTGCTGGCCGTGCTGGTCGATCCCGGTCGGCAGCATGATCTCCGCGCACAGGTTCGAGGTCTTGACCTCGAGCCCGGCCAGCTTGTGGTGCTCCGGGCGCGCGTTGTTCGCGTGGTCGGAGTAGATGATGTAGGGCTCGCCCTGCTCCATCCGCGCGGTCAGGATGCGGATCCACAGGGACCGCGCCGAGATCTTGCGTATGTGCGCGCCGTCCTTGGGCGAGGTCAGCACCCACTCGTCGTCCGCCTCGACCGCACGCATGAAGGCGTCCGGGATCAGGATGCCGTGATGCAGGTTGAGCGCCTTGCGGTTCGGATCGCCGCCGGTGGGGCGGCGCATCTCGATGAACTCCTCGATCTCGGGATGCCAGACCGGCAGGTAGACCGCCGCCGAGCCGCGACGCAGCGAGCCCTGGCTGATCGCCAGCGTCAGGCTGTCCATCACCCGGATGAACGGGATCACCCCAGAGGTCTTGCCGTTGCGGCCCACGTTCTCGCCGATCGAGCGCAGATTGCCCCAGTACGAGCCGATGCCGCCGCCCTTGGAGGCGAGCCAGACATTCTCGTTCCACAGCCCGACGATGCCCTCCAGGCTGTCGCTGGCCTCGTTGAGGAAGCAGGAGATCGGCAGGCCGCGGCTGGTGCCGCCGTTCGACAGCACCGGCGTCGCCGGCATGAACCAGTGCCGCGAGATGTAGTCGTAGATGCGCTGCGCGTGCGCCGTGTCGTCGCCGTAGAAGCTGGCGACGCGGGCGAACAGGTCCTGGTAGCCCTCGCCGGGAAGCAGGTAGCGGTTATCCAGGGTGGCACGGCCAAAATCGGTGATCAGCGCGTCGCGCGAGCGGTCGACGCGGACCTGGTGGCGACCGCGCAGCTGCACCGCATCGACCAGCATGTCGGCCTCCGTGCCGTGGTCGGACACCGCGTCGTGATGCGTCCCCGAGGCTTGGTGCAAGGTCATCGCGTTCTCCGTGGGCTGGGCGGGCGGAAACGGCCACATGGTCGTCAACGCTAGATCTCGGGCAATGTTTCGCCTTGCACCACTAGATGATGTTTATGCGGGCATTTCAAGGCCGATCTTCGGCGGCCCGAAAGCCTGCTGCGGCCTCAACGCGCTACGGCTTCGATCCACGCTTTGCACAGGCGCCCGGGATGCCCCGCGACTCGTCCCGGCGCCCGATCCGGCTAGCGTCCGGCCATGTCGAGCAGGTCGGTGATCCTGGTCGACAGCGCCCTCAGCGTGAACGGCTTGATCAGCACCGGGATGCCGGGCTCCAGGGTGATGCCGCCATTGCCGTCGAACGCGTAGCCGGTGATGAACAGGATCGGCAGGCGCGGCCGCAGCGAGCGCGCCCGGCGCGCCAGCACCGAGCCGTTGAAGCCGTTCGGCAGCCCGATATCGGTGATCATGAGGTCGAACGCGGCAGTGCTCTCCAGCTTGACCATCGCCGAGAAGGCGTCCTCCGCCTCCTGCACCGAGTGGCCGCGTTCGCGCAGCAGATCGACCACCAGCATGCGCACC
The DNA here is from genome assembly GCA_964242335.1 of uncultured Acetobacteraceae bacterium. Lineage (GTDB taxonomy): Bacteria > Pseudomonadota > Alphaproteobacteria > Acetobacterales > Acetobacteraceae > Lichenicoccus. The sequence continues at coordinate 30,022 of CAXTAY010000037.1, forward strand.
ACCGCCTCGTCATCGACGACGAGGATCCGCGCCACCACCTGCGGCGTCGCGCTCATATATGACCACCACCGCTTGGTGGCACTCGGACGTCCGGCTGCCCAACCACGCGTTGTCATGTCGGTTCGCATCGTCGAACGCAACAAACAAAACCGCGTGAAGCGCCCGCGCCGTCGCTGCGAATCGGGAAGCTTGCAGTCCGTTACATCGGACTAGGCAAAAACTTTTCCGAAACGGTTTTGCAGGAAAGCGTCGAGCTCGATGTCCTCCTGCCGCACCAGGCCGGACTGCGGCAGGATGCCGCTGGCCAGCAGGTCGAGTGCTGCGCAGATGCTGCCTGCCGTGCTCAGCTGGATCGCGCTGCGCGGTCGTCCCGAAATCGATCCGGCTTCGATGCGGCGCGCTAACGTCTCCTGCATCAGCCTACCGTCCCGCATGCCGATGACCGTCACGAAAACCACCACCACGTCCTGCAGCGTCGCGGGCAGCGCGTTCTCGAGGATGGAGCGCAGCGTGGTGCGTCGGTCCGCCAGCCGCAGGTCGTGCAGCAGCAGCCTCATGATCGCGCAGTGCCCGGGATAGCGCATCGTGCGGTAGTTCAGCTCGCGCACCCGGCCGGCATAGGTGTCGCACATCGAGCCCAGCCCGCCGGAGGTGTTGAACGCCTCGTAGGCGACGCCGTCGATCGACAGGCTCTCGCACTCCTCCAGCGCCTGCACCAGGCGACGCTCGCCCTGCACGATCGCCTCGCACGGCTCGATGTACTCGTTGATCACCCCCTCGGTGCTCCAGGTCAGGTTGTAGCCGAGCGCGTTGTCCGGATAGCGCGGCAGCGCCCCGACGCGCAGCCGGATGCAGTCCAGCGTGTCGAAGCGGCCGGCGATGGCGTGGGCGGCGATCGACACGAAGCCGGGAGCGAGACCGCATTGCGGGATGAACGCCGCCCCGGACTCGCGCGCCAGGTCGCGCACCAGGCGCGTGCTCGCCACGTCCTCGGTCAGGTCGAGATAGTGCGCCCGCGCGGCGAAGGCGGCGGCGGCGATCCGGGTGGTGAGGTGGAACGGTGCCGCCGACAGCACCGCGTAGCGGCCGCGCAGCACGCCGGCGAGATCGTCCTCGGTGCCGAGATCCAGCGCCAGGCGCGTGACCTCGCCGCCGAGCTGCATCGCGTCGAGCGCGCCGCGGTCGCGGTCGATCAGCGTCACCGCGTAGTCGCCGCTCATCGCCAGCAGTTCCGCGATGGTCGAGCCGATCTTGCCGGCACCGATGACGGCGATGTCTCTCATGGGAACTCCGAGTGGATCTGCACGGCCGCTCAGGATCCGGCCTGAGGTGCCGGGCGGACAAGGCGCGCATCGCCGATCCGTCCAGGTTGACATCGGCATCCTGCCGCATAGTTTCGGCACAATGCATATCGACGCGCTCGACCGCAGCCTGCTCGACCTGCTGCGCGGCAACGCCCGCTTGCCGACCGCGGCGATCGCACGCAGCCTCGGGCTGTCCCGGACGACGGTGCAGAGCCGCATCGAACGGCTGGAGCGCGGCGGCGCGATCCTCGGCTACACCATCCGCGCCGGACCGGGGACCGGGCCGGAGCCGGTGCGGGCGCACGTGATGATCGCCTCGGCGCCGAAACGGGCGCCGGCGATCGAGGCGGCGCTGCGCCGGATGAGCGCGGTCCGGGCGCTGCACGCGGTCGGCGGCCAGTTCGACCTGATCGCGATGGTGGAGGCAGGCTCGGTCGAGGAAGCGGACCGGCTGATCGACCGCATCGGCGCCCTGGAGGGGGTGGATCGCACCAATTCCACGCTGATCCTGTCTACCCGGCTTTCCCGGTAGGCGGCCTGACGGCCAGGGCGCTGCCCTGGACCCGCTGGGGCCGCAGGCCCCAGACCCCCATCAGATTATCGGCTAGATCTTGCCGCCGTAGAGCACCGGGCCGGTGGGCAGGCCGGTGCGCGAGCCGCCGCGCGGCTCCAGGCTGACCAGCAGCTTGGCGCCGCCGAGCGGCGGCAGCGTGCCGGGGGCGAGCTGCACGCCCGCCGCCGGCAGCACGCCGAGCGGCCGCGGCACCGTCTCGCCGTCCCGCAGCAGCCACAGCTCCAGGTCGCGATCCGGCGCGATCCGCACCGCGCCCACGGTGCGTATCCGCAGCGCCCCGTCGGGCATCGCCTCGGCGAGGAACACCGGCCCCTGCTGGCTCAGCGGCAGCAGCGCCGTCACCAGGCGCGGCTCCGGCAGCACGGCCGGCGGCGTCACCGACGACGGTCCCCGCAGCACCGCGAATCCGGCGATCACTGCCGCGAGCGCGAGACCGGAGGCGGTGGCGCCCTGCCACAGCCGCAGGCCGCGCACCCGCCGGTCCCGCGCGGCCGGCGCGCCCGCGGTGATGATCTCGGGTTTCTCCCACCCGGCGAACGAGTTCGCCACGCCCTGGCGCGTGATCAACTGGCACGCGTGCAATCCTGCTGGAACGACCCGCGCCATCGCTTCGACCACGCCGATTTCCTGTGGTGCCCGCGGCTGGCCGGCACGCCGCGGCAGTTCGAATGCAACCGGCTGATCACCGCCGATCACGTGATCGCCACGATCGATCACGCGCTGGACCAGGGGGCGGACCCTCGATCGTCGCGCGAGTGA
>CAXTAY010000038.1:0-32622 GCA_964242335.1 uncultured Acetobacteraceae bacterium
TGGTCGCCGAGCCAGTCCGACCCCTTCACGGTGTCGTACATGTGCCAGCGCCAGTTGTCCTCGGCCATGTTGCCGAGCGAGGCGCCGATGCCGCCCTGTGCCGCCACGGTGTGGCTGCGGGTCGGGAACACCTTGGTGATGCAGGCGGTCTTCAGGCCGGTCGCGACCATCCCCAGGGTCGCGCGCAGGCCGGAGCCGCCGGCGCCGACCACCACCACGTCGTAGGCATGATCGACCACCTTGTAGGCACGGGTCGAGGGAAGCGTGATCGCGTTCATCCGTGGGTCCCGGCGTATCCGAACGCCATCTTGAGGATCGCGACGACCGAGAACAGGCCGAGGATCATCGCCGCACCCTTGTTCAACAGGGTCACGGCGAGATGGCTAGCCTTGACGTAGTCGTCAATGACCACCTGCAGGCCGAGCTGCATGTGGTGGAAGGTCATGATCACCAGGGCGAGCAGCAGCACCGTGTTCACCGGCCGTGCCGCCCAGGCGACCACGGTCGGCTGGTCGGCGCCGATCAGCACCAGCACCGAGACCACGAACCAGACGGTGAGCGGGATAAGCGCGATCGCGGTGAGCCGCTCGACCCACCAGTGCTCCACGCCGGACTTGGCGGCACCCAGCCCGCGCACCCGGCCGAGCTGCGAGCGCATCGTGGCGACGTGCGCGGTGCGGTCGCTGAGGCGTTCGGTCTCCATCGCTCAGCTCCACAGGCTCAGGCCGATCGCCCAGATCAGTGCGGTGGCGGCGAGCGTGGCGACGATCGCGGCCCAGCCGCTGCGATGCGTCGCCGGCAGGCTGAAGCCACGGCCGGAGTCCCAGGCCAGGTGACGCAGGCCGCCGAAGAAGTGGTACATCAGCGCGAGCGTCCAGCCGAACAGCACGATCAGCCCGATCGGGTTGGCAACGACATGCTGCACGGTGGCGAACGGCTTCGGTCCGCTGGCGGCGGCGACCAGCCACCACACCAGCAGCAGCGTGCCGGCGGAGCTGGCGATGCCGGAGGCGCGGTTCAGGATGGAGAGCACGGAGGTGAGCTGCGGCCGATAGACCTGCAGGTGCGGGGAGAGCGGGCGGCGCACCAGCGTGCCGTCGCTCCGTTGCGCCACGAACAGCGCGTCGCGAACGTCCTTCATGATGGTGCCGGCAGCTCCCCTGGACGCGGTCCTGGACCGTCCTGGACCGCCCCTAACCTGTTGGTCCTACGCCCGCCTACCACAAGGGTCAATCAAACAGCGGGCGGTATTTTGCTGTGCAGCAAATCGTCGAGAGGGGCGGAGCGGCGTGGTCGGGATCGGCTCGCGGAGCGGGAAGCGTCGAGGATCCGCACGAGCTCCATGTCGCTCCGGTCGCACAGCCTCGACATCTCGTGGCAGGGATCGCCCGGCAGCCCGAGTGCCGCCGCGAAGGCGGGCTCGGTCTTCAGGCCCCGCCCGCGATGCGCCATGACGCTGCATCGGAACGCGGCACCCGCCAGCCGCAGCAGGCGTAGCTCGACATCGAAGTGGCGCCAGCCATCCTGCCGATGCACGGGCGCCGTCGCGCCGAACAGTTCGAACCGCCATCCGTCGGCCTCGAACGACGCGATCACCGGGCGACTGCGGTCGATCCCCTGCCGGATCGAGAAGTGCGGCCGGTCCGCATAGGCCTGCCAGAGGGCCGAGGTGAACCTGACCGGGTCGGGGGCATGGCACAGCACGTCGATGTCGCTCGCGGGCAGGTCCAGGCCCAGCGGCGGCGTGCCCACGAGGTGAGGATCGAACGCCTCCGGGATACTGGCTATTGGCGCATTCCCGGTCGCTTCCAGATACGACGGCCTCTGCATCCCGCCCTCCCGGCGCGCAGCGCGAGCCCGGCCACTCCCGGTGCGGCCTCGCTGGCGCGGTTGCCGCAACTATGCTCTCTGCCGCTCATGACGTCCCAGGCGGCATCTGCACTGATCACCGCCGGGATGGCCTCTCTGGTCGAGTTCATCGAAGCCTGCACCGTCGTGCTCGCCGTCGGCGCCACCCGCGGCTGGCGTCCGGCTTTCGCCGGGGTCGCGGCCGGGCTGCTGTTCCTCGCCGTGCTGGTCGCGGTGTTCGGCCCGGCACTGCGCCTGCTGCCGCTCGCGCTGGCGCAGCTGCTGCTCGGCACGCTGCTGGTGCTGTTCGGCACCCGCTGGCTGCGCAAGGCGACGCGACGCGCGGCCGGCATCATCCCGCTGCGCGACGAGGCGGTGGCGTTCCGTCGCCAGCGCGATCGCATCGCCACCCTGGTGCGCCCGGCCGCACGCTGGGACGGAGCGGCACTCGCGATGTCGTTCCAGGCGACCGCGATCGAGGGCGTGGAGGTGGTCTTCATCGTGGTCGCGGTCGGTGCCGGCGGTCGCGGGCTGCTCGGCCCCGCCATGCTCGGCGCGGCCCTGGCCCTGGCCCTGGTCGCGGTCCTCGCGGCGCTGCTGCATCGTCCGATCACGCGGGTGCCGGAGAACACGCTGAAGCGCCTGGTCGGCGCGATGCTCTCCGGCTTCGGCACCTTCTGGGTGGGCGAGGGTGCGGGACTGGTCTGGCCCGGCGGCGATGCCTGGATCGTTCCGCTGGCGCTCGGCTACCTGCTCGCCTCGCTGGCGGTCGCCGCCTCGCTGCGCCGCGCCACGACGCCGCCCTCCCCATGAGGCTGCTGCGTCGCTGCCTGCACGAGCTCTGGACCCTGTTCGTCGATGACGGCGCGGCCGCCGCCTCGGTCGTGGCATGGATCGCCGTCGCCTGCCTGGTGCTGCGGCAGCTGCCGGCCGCACCCTGGTCGGGACCGGTCCTGTTCGCGGGGCTGCTGGTAATCGTCACCATCGGCATGCGCGCCGGTCGGCGCTAGTGGGTTGCGAAGAGGTCGAGGCGAGGGCTCTGCCCTCGACCCGTTGGGGCCGGCGGCCCCAAGCCCCTTGCCTTTCCTTCCCGCATCATGCCGGCGCGGCTACAGCACCGCCGAGACGTTGAAGAACAGGCCGCGTCCGGGATTGACCCAGTACAGCGGCTCGCCGTTGCCGGCGGCGGCGCCGGCATAGCCGATCAGGCTCAGGTTGTTGAGCAGGTTGGTGACCTGCATGCCGAGCTCGAGATGGCGGTCGCGCAGCACCGGCAGCACGTAGTGCAGCGACAGGTCGAGGGTGTCGTACGACTTGATCGGATACTTGTTCACGAAGCCGGTGTCGACGCCGTACTGCGGACCGACATCCTTGTCGAGCAGCGAGAAGCCCAGGCGGTCGCGGTCGAGCACCAGGTTCGCGCGGTCGAACAGGAACCCGGCCACCGCGGTGCGCCGCGGCGCCTGCGCCACCGCGGCACCGTTCTGGTAGTTGGCGTCGTTGAGCGAACCGTTCGCGTACAGCGCGAAGCCGAGCCCGAGCTGTGCCGTCGCCTCCAGCTCGATCCCCTTGAAGTGCGCGCTGCCCTGGTTGGTGTAGAGCGTGTCGGTGCCGAGCGTCGTGCTGGCGATGTAGTTCTGGTAGCGGATGTAATACAGGTCCGCGTCGGCGGACAGCCAGCGATGCTGGTATACGGTGCCGACCTGGTAGTTGTCGGTGGTCGAGGGCTGCACGCTGTTGAGGATCTGCGCGTAGAACACGTTGAGCGGCGGCGTCAGGTAGCCCTTCGCCGCCTGCGCGTAGACCGACAGCCCGGTGGCGATGCGGTAGTTCACGTCGAGCGACGGCAGCGCCTTGTTGTAGGTCGCGTTCTCCTCCGCGGCACGCTTGATGGTTCGCACCAACGGACCCTTGAGGCCGCGCGTCACCGAGCTGTATTTCACGCCGAGGGTGACGGTCAGGCGCGGCGTCGGCTTCCAGGCGAACTCGATATAGGGCTGCACCGTCGTGAGCCGGTCGAAATAGTCGTACTGGAACGGCGAGGCGGTCGGCGAGGTGGTGTACTGCGTGGCGCCGCGCGTCAGCACGACGTTGGCCTTGTACAGCGGGTTGTCCTCGCTCTCCACCCAGATGCCGGCGCGACCCTGACCGAAGCCGGTACCCTGGGTCAGCCGCAGGATGTTGCCCCAGGCCCGGTAGTCGTTCTTGTAGGCGGCACCCGGAACGTCGTCGTCGAGCGTCGTCGCGACACCGTTCAGGTAGTAGGTCTTTTTCGCCGTGCTGGTCAGGTTCGGGGTGGTCAGCGAGGTGTCGGCGGTCTGCGTCCCGCGATGGTAGAACGCGGTGGTGTAGGCCTGGTCGGAGACGGCGAAGCCGCCGCCGAAATCGTGATCGAGCTTGATGTACTCGAAATCGGTGGTGTAGGCGTCGCGGTTGTACGGACCGTAGTCCTGCGAGCGCGGGTCGTCGTTCAGGGAGTAGTTGCGGCCGAACCGCTCGATCAGTGCGAGCGGCGTGCCGTAGGGCGTGTCGGTGACGGCGTTGTCCAGATTGACCACCGCGGTGAGTTTGGTGTTCGCGCCGAGCGGCTGCACGTATTTGAGGAACAGGTTGCGCCGCTCGTCGGAGGTCCCGGTGGAGGCGCCGCGGCTCTCGTTGCGCTGGATGTCGATCAGGATGCGGCCGTCGCCGAACAGGCCGCCGAGGCTCCCGGTCTCCGCCTGCAGGCCGTAGAGCTTGGTGCCGAAGCTGCCGAAGGTCGCGTAGGGATTGAAGCGGACCGTGCTGGACAGATCGCGCGAGCTGAGCTCGACGTCGCCGCCGAAGGTCGCGGAGCCGACCGTCGAGGCCGGTCCCGGACCGCGATTGACCACGATGCCGCCGAGATCGTGCGCCACGAAATAGGCCGCGGGCTGCGGCGACAGGTTGCCCGGCGAGCCCGGGATCTGCACGCCGTCGAACAGCACGCTGAACTGGGTGTATTGCAGCCCGCGTATGCTCTGGCCGAAATCCTGCTGCAGCCCGGGACCGTTCGGATCGATGTCCATCGCACTCGGCGTCAGGCGGATGATGTCGTCGTAGTTCGAGGTCGCCGGCACGTTGTCCTGGATGAAGCGTCCGTTGATCGTCGCGGTCGGCTCGATCTGCGTCAGCGCGCCCTGCGAGGGCGCCTGATCGGCGGCCGCACCGGGGAACAGGTGGCCGTTCACCTGCACGTTCTCGAGCGACGGATCGGATTGCGCCGCGGCGACGGCACCGATCGCGATCCAGGCCGTCGCGGCCAGCAGGCACGCTGCCGCGTGGATCGTCGCTGACTTCGGGTATCTGGGCATCTCGATCCTGACGCGACGCTGACGAGCACTGCGTTGTAGAGATCGAACGCGCCAAAATTTATGATCATCTCATTAAAACGAACGGCCTGCGCGAGGCTGCCCGCCCGGAGGCGTGGCGTCGTGCCTCCAGGCATGGCCACGTGCGGGTGCGCGAGCGGGCAGGTCCTGGCGAGGCGGGAGAGGGAGCATCCATGCGCATACTCCTGGTCGAGGATCACCCGGCGCTGCGCGAGATGATGACGGCCCACCTGCGCGAGGCCGGCTTCGTCACCGATGCCGTCGGCCGCGGCGGCGAGGCGATCGCGGCGGCGGCGCGAGACCGCTACGACGCGGTGGTGCTCGACCTGGGACTGCCGGACCTCGACGGGCTCGCGGTGCTGCGAAGCCTGCGCGGCGGCTCGGGCGCCGACGTGCCGGTCCTGGTGCTGACGGCGCGCGACTCGGTCGGCGATCGTGTCCACGGGCTCGACGCCGGCGCCGACGACTACCTGCTCAAGCCGTTCGACCTCGACGAGTTCGACGCCCGCCTGCGCTCGATCCTGCGCCGTCCCGGTCGGAGGCAGGATCCGGTGCTGCGGCTCGGCGCGCTCGCCTTCGATACCGGCGCGCGAGAGGCGCGGATCGGCGAGGCGCTGCTCGAGCTGACGCGGCGCGAGCTGCTGTTGCTGGAAGAGCTGATGCGGTCGCTCGGCCGCACCGCGGTGCGCGACAGGCTGGAGGAGCGCCTGTACGGGATGAGCGAGGCGGTGAGCGGCAACGCCCTGGAAGCGGCGGTATCGCGCCTGCGTCGCCATCTGGCACAGGCCGGCGAGGCGAGGCCGGAAGACGGTTCCGAGTTCGTCATCGAGACGGTGCGCGGCATCGGCTACCGCCTGGTGCTGCGCCGGCCGAAGCCGGCGTGATCCGCAGGACGAGCCGGGCGCGCAGGCCCGGCTCGGATTTCCGCGGCGCGGTGTTCAGTCGTCGCTGTCGCGGGTCGGCTTGCTGTGCAGTGCGGCGCGCACCAGGGCTGCCGGCCACTGGATCCTGTGCTCGCCCGGATAGGGCCGCTTCCAGTCGGTGGCCGAATACCAGATCACGTGGTTGAGGAAGTTCTCGTCCACGGAATCCGCCTTGCCCTGCTTGCCCTTGGTCATGAAGTTCGAAGCCTGGTTCCAGGCCCGCTGAATCGGCGTCATGCGCAGGTTCATGCTGTAGGTCGCGGGACCGGTGCCGGGGATGGGGGTGCCGCCGGGACCGATATTGAGCGGCGTGGTCGCCGGAACATGGGTGAAGGGCGTGGTGTCCGGCGTGTTCTGGAAGCAGTCGAACATCGGCGAGACCGTGAGGTCGAACTGGGTCAGCGGCGCGAGGCCGAGGATGTTCTCGATCGTCCGGTTGATGTTCTCCTGCGTGTAGGTGGTGTGGATCACGCGGCCGACGCCGGGCGACTGCGGCGCCACGCTGAACGGGCTGATCAGGTAGACCGGCTGGCGGTGCCCGTCGACATGGTCCACGCCGTCCTGGCTGTCGTCCTCCTCGACGAAGATCGCGCTGGTCGGCCAGGCGTGGCTGTTGCTGATCGCCTCCACCATGCGGCCGAGTGCCAGGTCGTTATCGGCCTCGTAGTTGTTCGGCAGCGGGTCGCCGGTGGTGGTGCCGTTGGTGTGGTCGTCCGGCAGCCAGATGATCGTCAGGTTCGGCACCTGGTTCGCCGCGTCCTGCGCCTGCAGCACCGGGATGTAGTAGTCGGCGCGATACTGGTCCGGGATGCCGAGGTTGAAGGACGGGTAGTGCGGATCGAGGATCGCCGCCGCCGACGGGATCGCCGTGGATTCCGTGTCGGAATTGTCCGGCACCACGTTGCTGCCCTGCGCGCCGTTGCTCTCCTTGTAGAGCGAGGTGTTGAAGAAGTCGGCCCAGCTGTAGCTGCTGCCGTCCGGCTTCGGCGCGACGACGTAGCCGGCGCTCCATTCGCCGTACATCTTGACGTCGAGGCCCTTCTTCAGCGCGCCCGACCACAGGAAGCCCTGCTGGGTATAGGTCAGGGCATCGTTGCTGTTGCCGCCCGGATAGCTGCGTATCCAGTCCGGCGACAGGATGTCGTTGGAATAGAACGAGCCGGACTCCACGATCCAGGGATGTCCGTCGGCCGATTGCCGGCTGGGGGCGTACATGTTGTCGAGCAGCGGGAAGCGCTTGACCAGTGCGTGCTGGTTCGGAACGTTGGCCGCGAACACCGCGAGGCTCGGGTCGCCGTCGCCCTGCGGCAGGTCGCCGAGCATCTGGTCGTAGGTGCGGTTCTCCTTGATGATCAGGAAGACGTGCTTGATCAGCGACGGCTCGCCGATATGCAGCGGGATCGCGACCGGTGCCGCCGAGGGGTTGGCGTATTCCGGCCCGACCTGGATGTTGGCGGAATCCCAGTGGTTGTTGCTGATCACCTGCGTGGTCATCGTCGCCAGCTGGCTGCGGCTGGGCACCGGGATCAGGTTGACGGTGGCGGTCTCCTGGTGGGTGTTGAACGCGCTCACGCCGTGCGCGGTGCCGATCGAGCCCTGCGCGCCGATCCCCTTGTCGTCGCAGACGACGAGTTGCTGGGTCGCCTTATCGTAGGCGATGGAGGTCGGGAAATAGGCGGTCGGGATATAGCCCAGCACCGGGTTCGCGGAATCGTTGGTGAGGTCGACCACGGCGATCGCGTTGGACTGGCCGAGTGTCACGTAGGCGGTGCTGCCGGCGACGGCGATGCCGTTCGCGCCGGCGCCGAACGCACCGCCCTTCACCGGCACGCCGACCTTGATCGTGCGGATCACCTTCTTGAGGCCGGTATCGATCACCGAGATCGTGTCGGAATAGGAGTTGGCGACGTAGAGCATCGAGCCCGACACCGCCATGCCGGCGGGATGCAGGCCGACATCGATCGTGGCGGTCACGGCACCGCTGCGCAGGTTGATCACCGAGACGGTGCCGGTGGTGGCGAACGCGTCGGTCTTGTCGACCACGATCGGGGTGCCGTCGGAGAGGTTGGTGAAGTCCGCAGCGGTCGCGGGTCGGCCGCCCTCGTTGCTGACATAGGCGAAGTCGCCCTTGACCACGATGCTGTTCGGGGCGTTGCCGACCGGGATCTGCGAGACCAGCGTGTTGTTGAACAGGTTGATCACGCCGACCGTGTTGTTCGCGTTCAGCGCCACCAGACCGAGCGAGCCGTCGGCGACGACGACGCCCCCGGCGTTCGCCGACATGGTGTTGTAGAGGTTCGGATTGGCCGGCGGCGGCGGCAGCGGCACGCTGCCGCCGGGCGTCAGCTCGCCGGTGAACGGGTCCACGTTCGCCACCGACACGAAGTTGTTGTCCTGGCTGAACAGCAGCTTGGAGCCGTCATGCGAGTAGGTGACGCCGTTGAACGAGCCGGTGCTGTTGGTCGAGAAGGTGGTGCCGCTGACCATCGCCGGCACGTAGCGCTGGATCACCTGGCCGGTCACGGTGTTGAACACGATGATCGGCTCGGCGGCGTCCATCAGCAGCACCGCGCCGCTCCGGGTGCGTGCGCGCGGATTGACCGCCACCGCCTTCGCCACCACCGGCGAGCCGAGCTGGACCAGCGTTCCGGCGGGTGTCAGCAGCTGATTGTCGGACGCGACGATCGAGCCGTTCTCCTGCGGACCCACGGTGCGTGTCGAGGGATCGGGTGCCGCGTCGGCGCTTCCCGGTGCGGCCATCCCCGGTGCGGCGAGGGCAAGGGCGACCAGACCGGCGAGCGGCTGGGTTCGGAACGGATATCTCACGTGCACTCCTGCATTCTCTGCGAGCGGTTCGGCGGCGGACCGGACCTCTGCGGGATCACCGCGCGGGCGCCGGATGGCGGCATGTCGCCAGATCCTGCCGGAGCATAACCCACCGCGTGTCGTTGCGCAGGCCCGTACGGTTACAACAGCGTGAAGAAATTGCGACGGCACGCGAGATTTACAGTCCTCGATCGCGCGGCGACCAGCCAATCCAAGTTCCCGTCAGCTTCTCGTCAGTATTGCCGCGCCGATCGCCCCCGCTTCGGCAGGTCCGGGCAGCGTGGGACCTTGCTGCGAGGCGCCGAGTTCCATGATAGACCAGCGGTCGATGCCAGCCGCCGCGTCCCAGATCGCCGCCCTGCTGGCGCGCGCCGAGCGATCGGTGCGCGCCGGACGACCCGCCGAGGCGATCGCGGCGCTGCGGCAGGCCGCCTCGCTCAGGCCGGCCGATGCCGCCATCCAGCACGATCTGGGTTTCCTCTGCCTGCAGGCCGGTCGGCTGTCCGAGGCGGTGGCCGCGTTGCAGGCGGCGCTGGCGGCGAACCCGCGCTTCGCCCTGGCCAGCCTGCGCCTGGGCATCGCGAGACAGGCGCAGGGCGACGAGGCCGCCGCACTCGCCGCCTATCGTCAGGCGGCGGCGCTGCTGCCGTCACTGGCCGAGGCCTGGTTCCGCGCCGGTGCCCTGCTCCACAGCCTGGGCCGCACGGCGGAGGCGATCGTCGCCTTCCGCCGCGCGGCGACCTCCGCCGCGAAGACCAGCCTGGGCCGCCTGTCGAAGGCGAGGCTGCTGCTGGCAGAGGGCCGCGACGCGGAGGCGGAACGCGTGCTGCGCCAGCTGCTGGCGCTGGATGCCGGTCATGCCGCCGCACTCGACCTGCTCGGCATGGTGCTGGCCGATGCCGGCCGCCTCGAGGAGGCGCGCGGCTGCTACGAGCGCGCCACCGCCGCCGCCGCCCATCTTGCCGGCAGCTACTACGACCTGGTGCGGTGCCGCCGCCTCACCGCGGAGGATGCGCCGCTGCTCGCCCGCATGGATGCCGCCCTCGCCGCACCGGGGCTGCACGCCGAGGCGCGTCTCAAGCTGCACCTCGCCCTCGGCAAGGCCGCCGACGACCTCGACCAACCCGGCGCGGCGATGCAGCACTTCGCGGCCGCCGACATGCTGCGCCGCGACCTGTGCGCGTTCGATCCTGCCGTGCTCGAGGCGCGCATCGACCGCCTGATCGCGCGGCTCACGCCCGGGCTCGTCGCCGACGTCGCGGCGTCCGGCGCCGACGATCCCGCCCCGGTGCTCGTCCTCGGCCTGCCACGCTCCGGCACCACGCTGGTCGAGCAGATCCTGTCCTGTCATCCGCAGCTGTTCGCGGCCGGCGAGCTGCCGTTCTGGACCGAGCGCGGCGCGCTGTGGGAGCAGTGCGTCGCGGTGGATGACGGGGCGTTCGCCGCCGATGCCGCGCGCGACTATCTCGGCGTGCTGCGCGCGCTGGCGCCGGCGGCCGCGCGCATCACCGACAAGATGCCGCTCAACCTGTTCTGGGCGGGCCTGATCCACATGGCGCTGCCGCGCGCCACCATCATCCATTGCTGCCGCAGCCCGATCGACACGGCGCTGTCGATCCACCGCACCTACTTCAACCAGCACGTGGCGTTCCCGACCGGCGGCGAGGCCCTGGTCGCCGCCCTCCGCGCCTTCGAGCGGCTGGCGGCGCACTGGCGCGCGGTGCTGCCCGAAGAGCGCTTCGTCGAGCTGCGCTACGAGCAGCTGGTGGCCGAACCCGAGACGGCGATCCGCCGCCTGCTCGCCGCCTGCGGCCTGCCCTGGGATGATTCCTGCCTGCGCCCAGAACGCAACCCGCGCATCGTCCGGACGCCGAGCAGGTGGCAGGTGCGCCAGCCGATCACGGCGCCTGCCGCACAGGCCTGGCGCCGCTACGAGCCCTGGCTGGGTCCGCTGGCCGCGCTGGCGCCTCCGGCCTGACGCAGCCGGAGAGGGGCGGGCATTTCCCGGTCAGACCAGCCTTCGGTCCAGCAGGTCGAGCGCGATCATCGCCTCGGCGATCTGCACCGCATTCAGCGCCGCCCCCTTGCGCAAGTTGTCCGAGACGCACCAGAAGGCGAGGCCGTTCGGCACCGTCGGGTCGACGCGCAGCCGGCTCACGTAGGTCGCGTCCTCGCCGACGCACTCGATGGGCGTGACGTAGCCGCCATCCTCGCGGTGGTCGTGCAGCACCACGCCGGGCGCCGACCGCAGCACGGCGCGCGCCTCCTCGAGATCGACCGGCTCCTCGAACTCGACCACCACCGCCTCGGAGTGGCCGATGAATACCGGCACCCGCACGCAGGTGGCGATCACCGCGATGTTCGGATCGAGGATCTTGCGCGTCTCGACCGACATCTTCCACTCCTCGCGGGTGGCGCCGTCCTCCATGAAGCTGTCGATGTGCGGGATCACGTTGAAGGCGATCTGCTTGGTGAATTGCTGCGGCGTGATCGGGTCGCCGACGAAGCTGCCCTTGGACTGGCCGAACAGCTCGTCCATGCCCTCCTTGCCGGCGCCGGCGACCGCCTGGTAGGTCGAGACCACCACGCGGCGGGCGGTGAACAGGTCGTGCAGCGGCTTCAGCGCCATCACCAGCTGGATCGTCGAGCAGTTCGGGTTGGCGACGATGCGCCGCCTGCCGACCCGCTTCAGCGCCTCGAGATTGACCTCCGGCACCACCAGCGGCACGTCCGGATCCATGCGAAACTGGCTGGTGTTGTCGATCACCATGCAGCCGGCGGCGGCCGCGCGCGGCGCGTGCACCGCCGAGATCGCCGCACCCGGCGAGAACAGCCCGATGTCCCAGCCGCGGAAGTCGAACGTCTCCAGGTTCTGCACCGTGAGCACGCGCTTGTCGCCGTAGGAGATCTCCTGGCCGGTGGAGCGCGGCGAGGCGAGGGCGGCGATGTCGGACACCGGGAACGACCGCTCGGCGAGCGTGCGGATCAGCTCGCGCCCGACCGCGCCGGTGGCGCCGACCACTGCCACCCGATACCCCATCCCCGGTTCCCGACCCGCTGCATCCATGGGCGCAGGGGTAGCAAGCCGGGCCCGGGCAGGGCAAGGCCGCTGCGGCAGCGGACGCAACCCCGCCCGGCCCGGGCGTTGAGCGTGGTGCAGCAGCAAGGCGGCGGTGCATGGAACAGCTCGGTGACGTCACCGCTTCCGAAACGACCCGCGAGGCGCTGACCCCGGCAGCCGAGCCCGCACCGCCCTGCACCCTGGTCATCTTCGGTGCGCACGGCGACCTGACCAAGCGTCTGCTGATGCCGGCGCTGTACAACCTGGCCGGCCGTGGGCTGCTCGACGGCAACTTCGCCATCGTCGGCGTCGACCGGCTCGACAGCACCGACGAGCAATGGCGCGCCGGCCTGTCCGACACGATGCAGGAGTTCACCCGCGACCCGAACGCGGAGTTCTATACCGCCGAGATCGACCAGGCGAACTGGAGCTGGCTCACCGGGCGGATGCACTACGTCAGGGCCGACTTCACCGATCCGGGCCAGCTCGCGGCACTGCAGCCGCACCTGCGGGCGACCGGCAACGCGGTGTTCTACCTCGCGGTCGCCGCCCGCTTCTTCGGCACCGCAGTGGAGAGCCTCGGCCGTGCCGGGCTGGTCGGACGGGAGCAGGGGTTCCGGCGCGTGGTGATCGAGAAGCCGTTCGGCTCCGACCTCGAGAGCTCGAAGGCGCTCAACGCCCGGATCCTCAAGGTGCTCGACGAGAGCCAGATCTACCGGATCGACCATTTCCTCGGCAAGGAGACGGTGCAGAACATCCTCGCCATACGGTTCGGCAACGCGATCTTCGAGCCGCTATGGCGTCGCGAGAACATCGACCACGTGCAGATCACCGCCGCCGAGACCGTGGGGGTCGAGGGCCGCGGCGCCTTCTACGAGCCGACCGGCGCGCTGCGCGACATGATCCCGAACCACCTGTTCCAGCTGCTGGCGATGGTTGCGATGGAGCCGCCGAACGCGTTCAGCGCCAAGACCGTGCGCACTGCCCGGGAGCAGCTGTTCGAGGCGGTGCAGCCGGTGCGCCCGCAGGACGCGGTGCGCGGCCAGTATATCGCGGGCACGGTCGAGGGGCGCGAGGTGACGGGCTATCGGAACTCGCCGGGCGTGGATCCGCACAGCAACACCGAGACGTACGTGGCGCTGAAGCTGCTGATCGAGAACTGGCGCTGGTCCGGGGTGCCGTTCTACATGCGCACCGGCAAGTCGATGACCGGACGGCTGACCGAGATCGTGGTGCATTTCCGGCACGCCCCGTTCGCGATGTTCCGCGACACGCCGGCGGACCGGCTGGCACCGAACACCCTCACCCTGAACATCGAGCCGGCCCAGGGTGTGACGCTGGGTATCGCCGCCAAGATCCCGGGTCCGAAGATGGACCTTTCCGCCGTCGAGATGAAGTTCCGCTACGAGGACTTCTTCGAGCTGACGCCGAACGTCGGCTACGAGACGCTGCTGTACGACTGCCTGATCGGGGATGCGACGCTGTTCCAGCGCGCCGACAACATCGATGCCGCATGGAAGGTCGTCGACCCGGCGCTGAAGGCCTGGGCCGCCGACGCGGGCGGGCCGGAGCCCTACGAGGCGGGCAGCGCCGGTCCGGAGGGAGCCGAGCAACTGCTGGCACGCGACGGCCGCGCCTGGGAGCGGCTGAAGCGCGCATAAACCACACCCACAGCTGTCGAATTTGGCGGCATTCTGCCATGATCCACGACCATGCTGCGGGTAAATTTGACTTTCTCCCTTGATACGTGGTCGATGGGGTCAGATATCGCCCAACCCCTGATCCGGGCGTGAAACCGGCTCAGCCCGCAGGGATCGCCGCATGTCCGAGATGATCGCATCAGGCGACGAGGCCTATCGACCGCGTCGCATCGCGCAAACCGCGACCGGCGCGGGCGCGCCTGCCCGCACCCTCCCGTTGCGCGACCTGCGCCGCTTCGTCTCGCCGCTGCTCATCCTCGTCGCCTGGCAGGCGGCGTCGTCGGCCGGGCTGGTCTCCGCACAGACCCTGGCGTCGCCGTGGCGCATCGCCCTGACCGCCTGGTCGCTGACCCGGGACGGCACCCTGGGCAGCAACCTGCTGGTGTCGCTGCTTCGCGCCGCCGGCGGGCTCGCCATCGCCATCGGCCTCGGCGTCACCCTGGCGCTGGTCGCCGGCCTGTCGCGGCTCGGCGAGGAGCTGGTGGACGCACCGATGCAGATGGCGCGCACCCTGCCGGTGCTGGCGATGGTGCCGCTGTTCATCCTGTGGTTCGGCATCGGCGAGACGCCGAAGGTGGCACTGGTCGCGATGGGGGCGACGTTCCCGATCTACCTCAACCTGTTCAAGGGTGTACGCGGCGTCGATCCGAAGCTGCTGGAGATGGCGCGTACGCTGGGCCTGTCGCGGGCGCAGACCATACGCCAGGTGATCCTGCCCGGAGCGCTGCCGGACTTCCTGCTCGGGCTGCGCTTCGCGGTCGGCATCTCCTGGCTGATGCTGGTGGTGGCCGAGCAGATCAACGCCAGCAGCGGCATCGGCCACATGATGATGGATGCGGAGGATTTCCTGCGCACCGACATCATCCTGGTGGGGCTGTTCATCTATGCCGGCCTCGGCCTGGTCTCCGACCAGATCGTGCGCACCATCGAGGCGCGCACCCTGGTCTGGCGTCCGTCCAACCTGAGATGAACGCCGGGCGCACGGAGCCGCCGTCATGAACGTGGAAGTCCGGGCGCAGCCCGCGATCCGGATCGAGGGGCTGACGCGGCGCTTCGACGGGCCCGCGGTGCTGGATCGCCTCGATCTCGATGTCGGGCGCGGCGAGTTCGTGGCCCTGCTGGGACGCAGCGGCTCCGGCAAGACCACCCTGCTGCGCATGCTGGCGGGACTGGACGCGGTCACCGAGGGCCGCATCGAGGTGCCCGGCGACATGTCGGTGGTGTTCCAGGAGGCGCGGCTGCTGCCCTGGAAGCGGGTCTGGGAGAACGTGGCGCTCGGCCTGCCCGGCGGCGACGCGCGCGCCCGGGCACAGGCGGCGCTGCAGGAGGTCGGGCTCGGGCATCGCCTGGATGCCTGGCCGCTGACCCTCTCCGGGGGCGAGGCGCAGCGGGCCGGCATCGCACGGGCACTGGTGCGCAGGCCGGACTTCCTGATGCTGGACGAGCCGTTCGCCTCGCTTGACGCGTTGACCCGGCTGCGCATGCAGGCCATGGTCGGCGAGCTCTGGCAGCTGCATCGCTGCGCGGTGCTGCTGGTCACGCACGACGTCGACGAGGCGCTGCTGCTGGTGGATCGCGCGCTGGTGCTGGAGCACGGACAGATCCGCACCCGGATCGACATCGACCTGCCGCGCCCGCGGCGCCACAGCGATCCGGGGTTCGACCGCCTGCGCACCGCGCTGCTGTCGGCGCTGGGCGTCGGGTAGCGCGTGCGGTTCCCCGCTCAGACGTCCTGCAGGATGCCGATCTGCCACTGCATCGCGGCCTCGGCGAGCGGCCAGCTCTCGTCGGAGCCGCGGCGCAGCACCTGATCCGGCGCGACGCGGCCGAGCTGGACCTGCACCGCCACGGTCTCCGCCGCATCGCAGTCCGCCTTCCAGCACAGCGACAGCAGCATCTTGCGGTCGCGCAGCCCGATCGCCGCCTCCGCGACATCGAGCGCCACTCCGGCGCGGGCGGCGAGGATGGCGGTGGCGCTGCGATGCGCGGCCGCCTGCAGCGCGGCCGTGAGGCCCGGCGGAGAGTCGGGGATCGTGTCGGCCGCCGGAACCGCCAGCTCCTCCTGCAGGCGTAGCCGGTCGACATGGTTCAAGGCCGGTATCCGCCCCAGCTCTGCCATCAGCATGCGGCGCGACCAGGCGCTGCAGGCGGCGCGCAGCGCGGCCCCTCCCGGCGCGGCTCCTCCCGATGCGGCGGCCTGCAGCGCATCCAGGGTCCGCTCGCGCAGCTGCGGCTCGGGATTGGCGAGCAGCGCCCTGGTCAGCCTGCCGTGCTCGGCGATCGGCAGCGACAGCAGCGCGCCGGGGTCGATGACGCCGTCGAGGCGTGCCAGCAGCAGGTCCGGCTCCGGCACCCGCCAGGCGGCGGCACGCAGGGCGGCGGCGCTGGAGGGAGCGAGGCATCCCGCGACCTGCTGCACCAGCCCGTGCCAGCTCTGCAGCACCTGCAGCCGCACGTGCTCGGTCAGCTTCTGTGCCACGGTGGCGCGCCATGCCGCATCGGTGCCGGGAAGCAGCGTGCGGAGCCGCTCGCCGAGCGGATGGTCGGTCATGGCGTCGGATCCTCCGCGGAGACGTGCCAGCGGTCGCCGCCGGTCAGCTTGACCGCGCGCATCGCCGCCCAGGCACGGTGCAGCAGGCTGTCTATGCCCTCGAAGGAGCGGCTGGAGCGGATCGCGAGCCCGATCGAGACGCTCAGCCGGCTCTCCGGCGAGCCGCCGGCGCTGAGCCCCTGGCGGCGCAGCTGCTCCGCGCGCTCGGCCGCGGTGAACTGATCCGCCCCGTCCAGCCACAGCGCGAACAGGTCGCCGCCGAGCCGGGCGATCAGGTCAGTCGGACGCACCAGGTCGCGCAGCACCTCGGTGACGTCGCGCAGCACGCGGTCGCCGCTCTCCAGTCCGTCCGCGGCATTGACCGGGCCCAGTCCGTCGAGCCCGACCACCATCAGCGCCGCCGGCAGCGCCTCGCGATCCAGGCGCTCGATACGACGCGACAGGGCGGCGACGAAGCCCTGGCGGTTGGGCAGTCCGGTGAGGATGTCGGTGCGCGACAGCCGCGCGGTCTCGCGCTGGATCTGCTCGTGTTCCAGGATCGGCTGCATCGCCGGCAGCAGGGCACTGGCGAGTGCCGCCTCATCCTCGCTCCAGCCGCCATCCGGCGGCGGCGCGGAGGCATCCTCGGCGCGCCAGAGCACGAGGATCGCGCGGTCGGTGAAATGGTTGGTGGTGCTGCAGCACAGCACCGACTGCCCGCAGAGGCTGCGGCGCCGTGTACGCTCGCACAGCCAGGTCGGCGGCTCCTCGCAATCGGCGAGCAGCGCGTCGTTCAGCGCCTCGATCGCCGCCGGCCAGGTCGCCCCGGCCTTGGCCGCCACGCGCAGCGGCGCTTCCGGATCGTGCAGCACCAGCAGGGCACCGACGCTGCTGCCTCCGGGTGCGCCCGGGTCCTGCGGGTCGAGTGCCAGGATCAGCTCGTCGAGCGCCACCGCGAGACCGGCAAAGGGAAGTGCGGCGCGGCGCATCCGCCGGGCGATCAGGCGCGTCACCTCGCGACGCCGCAGGCTCGAGGCCAGGCGCTGGTCGTGCCGGTCCTGCTCGGTCATGTCGATCCCGAGCCCGCGGACGGCGCCGGGCCGGCCGGGAATCGGCGCCACCGAGAGCAGGAAGCAGGCCGGGGCGCCGCCGGCATCGCGCAGCCAGACCCGCCTGCGTCGCAGCGCCGCCGTGGCACGGAACGGATCGAACAGCGAGGCGGTCTCGCGCTCGCCCGCACCGACCAGCAGCGCCTGCGCCGGGGTGCCGATCAGTCGCTCCGCCGGCCAGCCCAGCACGATCTCGGGCGCCAGCACGACGAAGCGGCCCGCCTCGTCGGTCTCGAAGGCGAGGTCGGTGCCGAGCGCGATCATCGCGCGCCAGCGTTCGCGGCTCTCCAGCAGTGCGCCGACCAGCGCCGGCGCTTGCGCGTCGCCTTCCGGGTCGGGGATGGTGGCGGTCATGGGCGGACGATCCGTGGCTGATCGCGCATCCTAGGCCGCGGATGATGAACGCGCGGTAAAGGCGCCGCATTGACAGGGGCGAAGCGCTCCGAGCATGGTCCGCGCGATTCGACGCCCGCCGATCCTCGCGCGAGCAGGTATCCGGCAGGGCAGGCGGGAGCAGCATGGAACAGCACAGTGCCGACGCCGCATCGCTGCAGGAGCGCATCGAGGCGATCTGGCAGCGGCGCGAGACGGTCTCGGCGGCGACGATCGGCGAGGATCGTGACGCCGTCGATGCCGCACTCGACGGTCTGGACGACGGCAGCCTGCGCGTGGCCGAGCCCGGCGCGGCCGGCTGGGTCGTGCGCGAATGGCTGAAGAAGGCGGTGCTGCTGTCGTTCCGCCTCAACGACAGCGTGCCGATGCCGGGAGCCGGAGGTGCCCCGGCGTTCGACAAGGTGCCGCTCAAGTTCGCCGGCTGGGACGCGCAGCAGTTCGCCGAGGCGGGCTTCCGCGCGGTGCCGGGAGCGGTGGTGCGTCGCTCCGCCTACGTGGCGCCCGGGGTGGTGCTGATGCCCTGCTTCGTGAACGCCGGGGCGCGGATCGGCCAGGGCAGCATGATCGATAGCTGGGCCACCGTCGGCAGCTGCGCGCAGATCGGCCGCGACTGCCATATCAGCGGCGGCGTCGGCATCGGCGGCGTGCTGGAGCCGCTGCAGGCCGCACCCGTGATCATCGAGGACGGCTGCTTCATCGGCGCCCGGTCCGAGGTCGCCGAGGGGGTGGTGGTCGAGCGCGGCAGCGTGCTGTCGATGGGCGTCTTCCTCGGCGCCTCGACCAAGATCGTCGACCGCGCCACCGGGGAGGTCTTCCTCGGCCGCGTGCCAGCCTACTCGGTGGTGGTGCCGGGCTGCCTGCCGCCGGCCGCAGCGGCCTCGAACCTGCCCCTGCCGGGGCTCGCCTGTGCCGTGATCGTCAAGCGCGTCGACGAGCGCACGCGGGCCAAGACCGCGGTGAACGAGCTGTTGCGCGATTGACCGCGTCCCTGCATCAGGATCCGCTGCCGCTTGCCCAGGCGCTGATCCGCGCGCGATCGGTGACGCCGGCGGATGGCGGCGCGCAGGCGGTGCTGGCGGAGGCGCTCGAAGAACTCGGCTTCGAGGTGCGCCACCTGCCCTTCGGCGATGCGGCGCATCCGACCCCGAACCTGTTCGCACGCATCGGCAGCGCGTCACCGCATGTCTGCTTCGCCGGCCACACCGACGTGGTGCCGCCAGGCGACGCGGCCTGGGCCATGCCGCCTTTCGCCGCGGCGCTGCGCGACGGCGTGCTCTACGGCCGCGGTGCCTGCGACATGAAGGGCGCCATCGCCTGCTTCGTGTCGGCGGCGTCGGCGCACCTGGCGGCGCAGGCGGGACCGGACCCGGGCGGCGCCGGCTCGATCAGCCTGCTGATCACCGGCGACGAGGAGGGGCCGGCGACCGACGGCACGGTGCGGGTGCTGGACTGGATGGCGTCGCACGGCCAGATCCCGGATTTCTGCCTGGTCGGCGAGCCCACCAACCCGCAGGCGCTCGGCGAGACGATCAAGGTCGGGCGTCGCGGCAGCCTGAACGCCCGCATCGTCGTCGAGGGCGTGCAGGGCCACGTCGCCTATCCGCAGCGCGCCGACAACCCGGTGCACCGCCTGCTCAGCATCCTGTCGACCCTGACCGGGACCACCTTGGACGAGGGCAGCGCCTGGTTCGAGCCCTCGAGCCTGCAGGTCACCAGCATCGATGTCGGCAACGAGGCGACCAACCTGATCCCCGCGCGCGCCGAGGCGCGCCTGAACATACGCTTCAACGACCATCACAGCGGCGAATCGCTGGCCGGCTGGCTGCGGCAGAGCTGCGCCGCGCATGCGCCCGCCTGCGAACCCGAACTGCGGATCAGCGGCGAGGCGTTCCTCACCGAGCCGGGATCCTACGTGGCGGCGCTGCGCCAGGCGGTCGCCGCAATGACCGACCGCACCCCCGCGCTCGATACCGGCGGCGGCACCTCGGACGCCCGCTTCATCGCCCGCCATTGTCCGGTCGCGGAGTTCGGCCTGGTGGGCGCCAGCATGCATAAGGCCGACGAACACGTGACGCTGTCCGACCTCCGTTGCCTGACCTCGATCTACCGCGCGTTCCTGGCCGGGGTGCCGGCGTGAAGTCGCCGATGCAGCGGCGCGGACCGAAGCGGGCCGGCGGCGGACCGGCATTGGGCGGCGGCGTGATCCAGGGGCTGCTGCTGGTCGCGCGCGGCCGGCGCGAAGGGCTGGACTGCTTCGGTGCCACGCCGGACGCCTTCCTCTCGGCACTCGCCCCGGCGCTGGCGTTCCTGCTGGTCGGCGGGCTGCTGATGCTGCTGCGAGAGCCGAGCGCGGTCGGCGGCACCCTGGTGCTGCTGTCGTTCTGCGTGCTGCTGCTGCCGCCGGTGCTGTCGCACGCGCTGGCCGGCAGCTGGGAGCGCGGCACGCTGTGGCTGCGCTACGCCACGGCCGCGCTGTGGTGCGGCTGGCTGGTGATCTTCGCGGCCTACCTGCCGGCGATGCTGCTGCTGCTGGTGCTGCAGCAGCTCGGCGTTCCGGCCGAGCTGGCCGAAGCGGCGTTGCTGATCCTCGTTACCGGATACTGGCTCTGGCTGCACTGGTTCCTGGCCTGGCGCGGCCTGGCGCTGAGCTGGACGCGTGCGGTGATCCTGGTCGGCTCGGTGATCGTGGCGACGGCGCTGCTGTGCGCCGTGGCGCAGCTGCTGCCGCCGCATGTCGGCATGTCGCTGGCGCTGAAGTAGCGCCTCAGCCGGCGAACGGGTCCTCGGGATAGTCGACCGCGACCAGGCACAGGCCGTCGGGTGGCGCGGTCGGCCCGGCGGCGCGTCGATCGCACGCGGCCAGCGCCTCGGCTACCCGCTCGCCGCTCCAGCGTCCTTCTCCCACCAGCTTCAGCGTGCCGGCCATGTTGCGTACCTGGTGGTGCAGGAACGAGCGCGCCTCGGCCTCGATGCTGACGATCTCGCCGTGCCGCGTCACCTCCAGCCGGTCGAGCGTCCGCCACGGGCTCTCGGCCTGGCAGGAGGCGGCGCGGAAAGAGGTGAAGTCGTGCCGCCCGGGCAGGTGCTGCGCAGCCTCGTGCATGGCGCGCGCGTCCAGCGCCTGCTTGACGTGCCAGACCTGCCCGCGCAGCAGGGCCGGGCGCGCCGGGCGGTTGAGGATGCGGTATCGGTAGCGGCGGCGGATCGCCGAGAAGCGCGCGTTCCAGTCGGCCTCGACCGGCGCCGCATCGGTGATCACGACCGGATCCGGCTTCAGGTGGAAATTCAGCGCATCGCGCAGGCCGCCTCGCGACAGCCGCGCCGAGATCGCCTGCGGCAGGTCGAGGCAGGCGACCTGTCCGGCGGCGTGCACGCCGGCATCCGTACGGCCGGCGACGACGCACAGCACCGGACGGCCGCCGGTGAGCCGGCAGGCGGCCTGTTCCAGCGCCGACTGCACCGATCGACCGTTCGCCTGCCGCTGCCAGCCGACGAACGGAGCTCCATCGTACTCCAGCCTGACCGCCCAGCGTTGCAACGCTTCAGCCAAGCCTGTGACCCGGCGCCACCGGATGGCCGCGCAGGAAGGCGTCCGCGTCGAGCAGGGCGCGCCCCGCGAGCTGCAGCCTGGTCACGCGCAAGGTGCCCTGGCCGCAGGCGATGCTCAGCCGCCGGTCCAGCACGGTGCCCGGGGCCGCTGCGGCGACGAGATCGGGCTCGGGCACCGCGGCGACGATCTTCAGCGTCTGGTCGTCGAGACGGGTGAAGGCGCCGGGCCAGGGATGCATGGCCCGGATACGACGATCCAGCGCCAAGGCCGAGTGCGACCAGTCCAGCCGGCCATCCTCTCGGGAGAGCTTGGGCGCGTAGGTCACCCCGGCCTCGGGTTGTGGCTGCTGCCGCGGCTGCCGCTCCAGCACGTCGAGGATCAGCCGAGCACCGAGCGGGGCGAGGGCGTCGTGCAGGCTGGCGCCGGTGCTGTCCGCCGCCAGCGGCACCGCCTCGGCGCACAGCATCGGCCCGGTATCCAGCCCCTCCTCCATCTGCATGATGGTGACGCCCGACGCCGTGTCGCCGGCCAGGATCGCGGCCTGTATCGGTGCGGCACCACGCCAGCGCGGCAGCAGGCTCGCGTGGATGTTCAGGCAGCCGCGACGGGGTGCGGCGAGCATGGCCGGCGGCAGGATCAGGCCGTAGGCAGCGACCACCGCCACGTCCAGCTCGAGTGCCTCGAATGCCGCATGCGCCGCGAGATCCTTGCGCAGCCGCGCCGGCATACGCACGGATAGGCCGAGCCGCAGCGCTTCGGCGTGCACCGGCGATGGCCGCGTCGACTGGCCGCGGCCGGCCGGGCGCGGCGGCTGGGTGTAGACGGCGACGACCTCGTGCCCGGCCCGGTGCAGCGCCTGCAGCGCCGGCACCGCGAAGGCCGGCGTGCCGAGGAAGGCGAGGCGCAGGCGGGTCAAGCCTCCGTCCTGGAGGAGGCCTTGAGCTTCTGTGCCTTGGCCAGGCGCCGCATCAGCATGTTGCGCTTCAGCGCGGAGATGTGGTCGACGAACAGCACCCCGTCCAGATGATCGATCTCGTGCTGCAGGCAGGTCGCGAGCAGCCCGTCGGCGTCGATCTGGTGCCAGCCGCCTTCGAGGTCCTGGTAGCGCACCCGCACGCTCTGCGGACGGATCACGTCGGCATACTGGTCGGGCAGCGACAGGCAGCCCTCCTCGCGCGAGATCAGCGTGTCGCTGCCGGCGACGATCTCCGGGTTGATCAGGGTGAGCGGGGCTGCGACCTCATGCTCCATCAGGTCGACCAGGGCGAAACGCAGCCCGAGGCCGACCTGGGGGGCCGCGAGGCCGATCCCGGGCGCACGATACATCGCCGCGAACATGCGCGGCAGCAGCGGCCGCAGCGTCGCCACGTCCTCGGGACGCACCGCGCGCGTCCGCTGCCGCAGCACCGGGTGCGGGGCGATCAGGATCGCCAGCGGATCCGCGGTCTGGTCGATGCTGGCGGGCACGGGCTGGCTCATGCTGGCGATGTAGCGGTGCCGGCCGCGGCCGCCAAGACGGCACGCCCGGCTGCGCTACCGCCGCCGGACGCTTGCGCCGCGCGCCGCACAGCCCATATCGTCAGGGCCGGAACGCCATATCGGGTTCCGCACCGTCTCGCTCCAAGGAGGAGGCTCAATGTCTGGCCGGCTCTTCGCCTCGCCGCTGTTCCTCGGCTTCGATCATCTCGAGCAGATGCTCGAGCGCGCGTCGAAGACCTCCTCGGACGGCTATCCGCCCTACAACATCGAGCAGATCAGCGCGACAGGGCTGCGTATCACCCTTGCCGTCGCCGGCTTCGAGATGGACGACCTGCAGATCACCCAGGAAGACAACCAGCTGGTGATACGCGGCCGTCAGAGCGACGACACCCAGGGACGCGTCTTCCTGCATCGCGGTATCGCGGCGCGGCAGTTCCAGCGCGCCTTCGTGCTGGCCGAGGGCATCGAGATCGGCGGCGCCTGGCTCGATCGCGGGCTGCTGCACATCGACCTGGTACGGCCGCAGCCGGAGGTGAGGGTCAAGCGGATCGAGATCTCCGAGGGCGGCGGCCCACAGGGCAATGTGGGCGGCCTCGGACCGGACCGTGAGCGTACCGCGGTATCCGGTAAGAACTCGGCGACCGGCGAGATCGCCCGGGCGCCGTCGCGAGCACCGCGCGTCGTGCGCTCGGTCGCAATAGAGGACTGAACTGCATTGGAGGGCGCGACGTTGCCGTCGAGGGACGGTCGCCCCTGCTGAAGGAACAAGACCATGAGCTCACGGATCGAGAACCCTGCCACCGCGCAGGCACCACCCGGCACCTTGCCCCCAGTCGACATACGCCAGCTCTCGGTGCAGCAGCTTCAGGTGCTGGGGATGTCGCAGCTCGCCTACGTGAAGCCGGTGACGGTCGATGGCGCGGCGGCGTTCTCGATCCATGCCGCGGACGGGACGCCGATGGCGCTCGCCGGCGATTGCGACGTCGCCTTCGCCGCCATCCGCCAGCACGAGATGATGCCGATCCTGGTGCACTGAAGGCCCGCCGGACGCTGCGTCCGGCGCCTCAGCTATCGGTCGGATCCAGCCAGCCGATATGGCCGTCGGCCCGGCGATACACCACGTTGATCTCGCCACTGGCGTTGTTGCGGAACATCAGCACCGTCTGGTCGGCGAGGTCGAGCTGCATCACCGCCTCACCGACCGTCAGGTGCTCGATGTCGGTCGCCTGCTCGGCGACGATGGTGGCATAGGCGCCGGAGGAGGGCAGGCCGGGAGTGGCCGTCGACGTCATGCCACGACGCGGCGCACGCGGCGGTTGTTCCTCCTCCTGACGCAGCACGTACTGGCGGCCGATCTCGGGGCGGCGCTGAGCGAGATCGCGTGAGTGTTCGTTCACCCGGCGACGATAGCGCCGCAGGCGCTTGGCGATGTGTTCGGCCGCATCGTCGAAGGCACCGTGCGCGTCGGCGGCCTCGCCCTCGCCGCGCAGCAACAGCCCGCGCGCCGCACGGACATTGATGTCGCAGGTGAAGAAGCTGCGCGCCCGGCTGAACGTGACGTTGGCCTCGAGCGCGTCGTCGAAATATTTCTCTGCAATAACGTCCAGATGCGCGGTTACGCGCGTGCGCAGGGCATCCGAGAGGTCGATCTGCTTGCCGGCAACATTGATCTGCATGCGTGCGGTCTCCCCGAGGTGATCGAGAGCAGGAAGCTCACGAGAGACGGCGGACGCACGTGACTACACCAGGGCCCGATCCCGTTCGGGCAGGCTGCGTCCGGACATCAGACGGAGATCGCTTTCTCCCGCTTGCGCTGCACGGAGCTCGGTATTCGCAGCGCCTCGCGGTATTTGGCCACGGTTCTGCGCGCGATGTCTACGCCCTCACGGCGAAGTGCTGCCACGATCGCGTCGTCGGAAAGGGTGGCCACCGCGTTCTCGGCGGCGATCATGCTGCGGATGCGGTAGCGCACCGCCTCGGCGCTGTGGCTCTCGCCGGTGACGCCGGCGATCGCGGTGGTGAAGAAGTATTTCAGCTCGAACAGGCCGCGCGGTGTCGCGATATACTTGTTCGCGGTGACCCGGCTGACGGTGCTCTCGTGCATCTCGACCGCCTCGGCGATGTCGCGCAGGATCAGCGGCCGCAGGTGGCCGACGCCGCCGGCGAGGAAGCCCTCCTGGCGCCGCATCACCTCGCCTGCGACCTTGAGGATGGTCTGGGCACGCTGCTGCAGCGATTTCACCAGCCAGTTGGCGCTGGCCAGCTTCTCGGCCAGGAACAGCCGCTCCTCGCGAACGGCGCGCAGCGAGACACGTGCATGGAATGCCTCGCTGACCAGCAGCCGAGGCAGCGTGTCCGGATTGAGTTCCAGGATCCAGTCGCCGTTCAGGCCGGGCCGCATCAGCACGTCCGGCAGGATCGGCGGCACGTGGCCGACGTCGTAGCCGGCGGCGGGCTTCGGATCCAGCGCCCGGATCTCGGCGATCATCTCCGCCAGGTCCTCGGCATCGACGCCGCAGATCGCCTGCAGCCGCTTGTGCTCGCGCCTCGCCAGCAGGTCGAGATGGTCGAGCAGCAGCTGCATCGCCGGATCCAGCCGGTCGCGCTCGGCGAGCTGTGCCGCGAGGCAACCGCGCAGGTCGCGGGCGAACAGCCCGATCGGATCGAAGCGCATCATCCGCGCCCGCACCGCCGCCACCCGCTCGACCGACGTGCCGAGTGCCGAGGCCAGCACCTCGTCCTCGACGGCGACGCGTCCGGCCGGACAGAGCAGCGCGATCAGGTGCGCGCCGATCAGGCGGTCGGCATGGTCGGTGAAGCTCAGGCGCAGCTGCTCGCCGAGATGCTCGCGCAGGCTTCGCGGCTGCTGCGCCACGTTCTCGATGAACGGCCCGCCATCCCCCCCGCCGTTGCCGGCGCCGCCCGACAGGCGGGAGTTGTACTCCATCCCGCCGTGCTCGGCGCCGGACCCGGTCTGTGGGACGTCGCCGCCCTCGTAGCCGGCGCCGTCGAACTGCTCGGCATAGTCGGTGTCGAGCGGGCCGGCGGCGCGATCGGGCAGGGTGGAGGCGCCGACCAGGAGGTCGGTGCCGAGGGTCGTGCCGCTGTCGGTGAGCGGGCGCTGGTCGAGCGCCGGGCGCTCGATGCTGCTCTCGCCGCGCTCGTCGCGCTCGAGCAGTGGGTTGCGCTCGAGCTCCTCCTCGATGAAGGCGGAAACCTCGAGGTTGGTGCAGGCGAGCAGCTTGATGGCCTGACGCAGCTGCGGCGTCATCACCAGGGACTGCGTGTGTCTGAGCTCCAGCCGTGGTCCGAGTGCCATGGGAAGAGAGGCTACAACGAAAACCTTTCCCCGAGGTATACGCGTCTCACGTCCTCGTGCGCGACGACCTCCTCCGGTGCGCCCTGCATCAGCACCTGGCCGCCATGCATGATGTAGGCGCGGTCGATGATCTCCAGCGTCTCGCGCACGTTGTGGTCGGTGATCAGCACGCCGATGCCGCGATGCTTGAGGTGCGAGACCAGGTCGCGGATCTCGCCCACCGCGATCGGGTCGATGCCGGCCAGCGGCTCGTCGAGCAGGATGTAGCTGGGCTGGCTGGCCAGCGCGCGCGCGATCTCCAGCCGTCGCCGCTCGCCGCCGGACAGCGCCAGCGAGGGCGAGCGGCGCAGGCGGGCGATGCCGAACTCGCGCAGCAGCTCGTCCAGCATCGTCTCGCGCCGGCCGAGATCGGGCTCCACCACCTCGAGTGCGGCCATGACGTTCTGCTCGACGTTCAGGCCGCGGAAGATGCTGGCCTCCTGCGGCAGATAGCCGATACCGAGGCGGGCCCGGCGATACATCGGCAGCTGGGTGATGTCGGCACCCTCGAGGCTGATCGTGCCCTCGTCCGGCTGCACCAGTCCCACGATCATGTAGAAGGTGGTGGTCTTGCCCGCACCGTTCGGTCCGAGCAGGCCGACCGCCTCGCCGCGCTGCACGCTGATCGAGACGTCGCGCACCACGGCACGCTTCTTGTAGGTCTTGCCGACGCTGTGTGCGCTCAGCCCGCCGCTGAGTGCCTGCTGCTCGGGCGCGGCCTGCAGCGGTCGCGGCGGCATCTCGTTCATGGCTGCCGCCCCGTGCCGGACGTCGCCCGAGGGTTCGGGGCACCCTTGGCGCCCGGCGCCTGTCCCGGTCCGTTGGCGTCGTTCGGCACGATCAAGCCCTGCACCCGCGCGCCCGGATCCTCGGTCATGGTGGCCAGTCCGGTATGCATGTTGACGATCGCGGCGGCTCCGTTGAGCTGGTTCTGCCCGCGCGTGATGTGGACATTGCCGACGACACGCGCAATGCCCGTCTCCGGCACGTAGACGCCGCGCTCGCCGGTGACGGTCTCGGTGCGGGTGCGCACCACCACGTGGCCGAAGGCGTTCACCTTCTGCAGCTTGCCGGAGCTCTCGATCGGGTCCGGCGCGGCGCCCGGCTTGGCGGCGACCGGCTGCACCCGCCTGGCCGCAGGATCGGGCGGGGCGCTGTAGCCCACCAGCACGTCGGCGCGTATCCGCCTGCCGTCGTTGGTGGTGACGACGGCGTCGCCGCGTCCGACCGACATGCGGGTCTGCGACCAGTATTCCATCACGTCGCGCGCGGTCAGCACGTCGGTCGGCGTGGTCAGTCGGAGCGCGTGGCCGGTGAGCACCAGCACCGCTTGGTCGATGTCGTAGATGCCGTAATCGCCGAAGGCCTGGTCGGTGGCGGTGAACAGGTGCACGTGGCCGAACGCCTCCAGCCGGTAGATCTCGTTCGCGCCCCCGTCATCGACCGGCGACTGACCCGGCGTCGGCGGCTTCGGCTTAGCGCCGGCCTTCTTGCGATAGAACGCGACCAGGCGGTCGGCGGTGACGGTTCCGGTGCCACGCACCGCCTGCGCCTGGCGGTAGGCGGTCACGGTCTGCGCCTTCTGGTCCCAGTCGAACCCGCCGACGGCGGTCACCGTGATCTGGCCGCCATGCGAGAGGTCGATCTGCTGGGCGCTGGCGGTCGGCGAGGCCGAGACGAGGCCGAGTGTGCAGCACAGGACGTGGCGCGCCGCCGCGCGACGCGACCGCCCGCGGGCGGTTCGCGCTGCGAGCCTCACCGGACGGCACCTCATCGCGCGGCCGACGGTGTGGCGGAGGGCGCCGCCGCGGACGAGGGCACCGCAGCCGACGGTCGAGCCATGTGGTCGTCGTTCAGGATCATCCGCGCCGGTCCGCGGAACTGCGCCACGCCTTCATGCTGCGACATCAGTTCGCCCTGCGCGTCCAGTACCCCGAACGGCCCCTCGGCATGCACCCAGTCGTCCGACAGGACGATGCCGCGCCTGACATCCATCACCGCGGTGCGGCCGCTCATCAGCGTGCCGTCGTCACGATACAGCGAGACGTGGTCGAACAGGTCGAGGATCTGCTCGTGCGGCATGTAGACCCCGCGCGGCGCGCGGATCAGCAGCCAGGTGCCGCTCTGGGTCAGGCTGTCGGCCACCGGCCGGACCAGCTCGATGCGGTCCGGGGCAGCCTGGCGCGCCTCGTCGGCGGTGATCATGTACGGGCGGCCATGCGCGTCGAGCCCGTGATAGCGCGCGCCGAGCATCCTGCCGGTGTCGAGGCTGATCGCGGCCACCTGCCGGTAGGCGGCCCGCCCCGCGTTCATCGAGCGGTTGATCTCCGGCCAGGCGGCGATCAGACCGAGCAGCAGCAGCGCGCCGATCGGCAGCAGCCACTTGGTCCAGAGCAGCAGGACGTGGCGTCGCGCCTGCTCGCGCTCGCTGGGCGGCCGGCGCAGCCGCGCCTGCTCGTGCATGCCGATCCGGCTCCCGGTCGGCGCGGCTCCGGCGTCCGCTCGCGCCGCGGACGAGGCGAGGCGGAGGCGGTCCATCGCCGGCTCCGGGGGGATGCCGCGCGGCGGACCGGCCCGGTCCGGGGCCGCGGGCGTGCGCGGGACGGGTTCGTGCCGTTCCATGCGCTCAGACGATCCCAGCCCGGAGCAGGTCGTGCACGTGCAGGATGCCGACCGGCCGCTGCGACGCGTCGACCACGAACAGGCTGGTGATCGGGCGCGGGCTCGCATTCATCAGCCGCAGCGCCTCGGCGGCCAGCAGGTCGGGGCCGATGGTGCGCGGTGCCGCGTTCATCACCTCGCCCGCGCGCAGCGTGCGCAGGTCGCGCCCGAGCGCCGGATCGAGGGCGCGGCGCAGGTCGCCGTCGGTGATGATGCCGCGCAGCCGCCCGTCCGCCGCCACGATGCCGAGGCAGCCGAACGCCTTGCTGGTCATCAGCATGACCGCCTGCAGCATCGGCAGGTCCGGGCCGGCGAGCGGGATGCTGTCGCCCTCGTGCATCAGCTCGCTCACCTTGCGCAGGCGGGTGCCCAGCCTGCCGCCGGGATGGAACAGGCCGAAATCGCTGGCGGTGAAGCCGCGCCGCTGCAGCAGCGCCACGGCGAGGGCGTCGCCCAGCGCCATCTGCATGGTGGTGCTGGTGGTGGGTGCCAACCCCATCGGACAGGCTTCCGGCGCCGGCGGCAGCACCAGCACGATGTCGGCGGCACGCGCCAGGGTCGAGACCGGGCTGGAGGTGATCGCGATCAGGATCAGGCCGAACCGCTTGCAGTGCGCGATCACGTCGGCGAGCTCGGCGGTCTCGCCGGAGTTGGACAGCGCCAGCACCGCATCCCCGGGCTGGATCATGCCCAGGTCGCCGTGCGACGCCTCGGCGGGATGCACGAACAGGCAGGGCGTTCCGGTGGAGGCGAGGGTGGCCTGCACCTTGCGGCCGACATGGCCGGACTTGCCGATGCCGCACACCACCACGCGGCCCGGTATGCCGGCGATGGCATCCACGGCCTGGATCAGGCAGAGGCCCAGCGGCGCGCCGGAGGCCACGGCGCCGGCCAGCGCCGACAGGCCCTCGGCCTCGGCGCGCAGCACCTCGGCCGCGATCCGCAGGTCGTCGGGAGCATGGGTGCTGTGCAGGCTCGTCATCGTGTCCAGGGGGCGGTACTCCGTGCCACCTGTATGGTCAGCCCCGGTGGGCCGGTCAATCACGCAGACCGGCATGCAGACCGGCATGCAGACCGACGTGCACAGACGCACCCGAACCGGATGCCGCCTGACCCGCCGGCCGGCGATGCCGGCCTGAGCAGCCCGGGCACCTCAGTGCGCGAACAGGTCCGGGCTCTCGTAGCCGAGCAGATCGAGGCGGGCGCGGGCGGGCAGGAAGTCGTAGGCGGCGAGCGCCAGCTCGAGCCGGTCCTCGCGGATCAGCAGCCGCTCCAGCCGCTCCCACAGCGCGTGCAGGTGCAGCACGTCGGAGGCGGCATAGCTGAGCTGCTCCGGCGTGAGGTCGGGGGCACCCCAGTCCGAGCTCTGCTGCTGCTTGTTCAGCTCGACGCCGAGCAGCTCCCGGCACAGCTCGCGCAGGCCGTGCCGATCGGTGAAGGTGCGCACCAGCTTTGCCGCGATCTTGGTGCAGCGCACCGGGGCGACGGTGATCCCGAGCGCGTGCTGCAGGATGCCGACGTCGAAGCGGGCGAAGTGCATCAGCTTGAGCACGCCCGGATCGGCCAGCAGCCGCTTGAGGTTGGGGCAGTCCGCAGCCGCGCCGCCGGGTGCGTCGGGGACGATCTGCACCAGATGCACCTGCGCGATGCCGCCCGTCCGCACGCCGTCGCAGAGCTGCACCAGGCAGAGCCGATCGCGGTGCGGGTTCAGCCCCATGGTCTCGGTGTCGACCGCGACGGCGCCCTCGAGGCGAAGATCGTCCGGCAGGTCGTTGCGATGCAGGTGCAGGCTCGCGTTCGGCATGAACTGCGTGACGCTCATCGACGGACGTCCCTTGGTGCCCAGGAGAAGACTCGAACTTCCACGACCTTTCGGCCACAGGTACCTGAAACCTGCGCGTCTACCAATTCCGCCACCTGGGCTGAGGGGCAACCGCCGGGCTGATGCGGCGGGTGGTGGGAGCGCGATCTACCGGGGCGCCGAGGCGGCGTCAACAGGGAGCGCGCCCATGCCCGAGGACGCGGCTCGCTGCTAAAGCGCGGCGGTGCGGGATACATTGGCGGCGAACCCCGTTCCAGCTCGAAGCCCGGGCGAGAGCGGGCAGCGATGGGGGTCAGATGGCGGCGCGCAGTGTGGCGACTTTATTCGGCGGTTCCGGCTTCCTCGGCCGCTACATGGTCAAGCGGCTGGCAGCCCAGGGTCACGTGGTCCGGATCGCGGTGCGGCGGCCGGCGCTGGCCAACGAGATGCGGCCGATGGGCCAAGTCGGCCAGGTGGTGCCGCTGTTCGCCTCGCTCGGCGACGAGGCCAGCGTCGCGCGCGCCCTCGAGGGTGCGGACCTCGTCGTCAACCTGGTCGGCATCCTGGCCGAGGGGCGTCGCGGCGACTTCCAACGCGTCCACGTGGAGGGTGCGGGGCGCGTCGCGCGCCTGGCCGCGGCCGCCGGCGCCCGCGCCCTGGTGCAGGTGTCGGCGATCGGCGCCAGCGCCGACAGCCCGAGCGCCTACGGCACCAGCAGGCTCGCCGGGGAGAATGCGGTGCGCGACGCCTTCCCCGGCGCCGTCGTGCTGCGGCCCTCGATCGTGTTCGGACCCGAGGATGCGTTCTTCAATCGTTTCGCCGCGATGACCCGTCTGGTGCCGTTCATGCCGGTGTTCTGCGGCGATACCCGGTTCCAGCCGGTCTATGCCGGCGACGTCGCCGACGCCGCGGTCGCCGCGCTGGCCGATCCGGCCGCCCGCGGCGGGATCTTCGAGCTCGGCGGCCCGCGGGTCTGGAGCTTCCGCGAGCTGCTGGCCTGGATGCTGGCCGAGCTGCGTCGCAAGCGGCCGCTGGTCGAGATCCCGATGGGGCTGGCGCGGCTGCAGGCCACGGTGATGGAGCGGCTGCCCGGCAAGCCGCTCACCCGCGACCAGCTGGCGATGCTGACGCGCGACAACGTGGTCGCGGACGGTGCGGCGGGGTTCGACAGCTTCGCCATCCTGCCGACGCCGCTGGAGATGGTCGTGCCGGCCTACATCGCCCGCTACCGCGCCGGCGGCGGACGGCGCGACGTGCCGATCTGATAGGGCCGGATCGGCCTCATCCTGGGCTGCCGCGGCGTCAGGTCGAAGGCCGCGGCATCGAAACCGGCCGAATAGGCCAGTGTCGTTGTCTTTTAATCCGGCTGGAGCCCTCGTAATTGCGTGATGCACCCGAGGCTCATGCCGGAGGACGTGCGTCCGCTCCCCGAGGCTCCAGTCCCAAGGACATCCGCATGCCCGAACGCATGCTGCAATTCACCCGCCTGGAGCAGCACCAGCCGGACAAGCGTGCGGTGGCCGAGCGGCGCGAGGATTTCAACGAGATCTACCGCTCGTTCAGCATCGCCCAGGCAGAGGCACAGGCGGGACGCTGCTCGCAGTGCGGCGTGCCGTTCTGCTCGGTGCACTGCCCGGTCTCGAACAACATCCCGGACTGGCTGAAGCTCAGCGCCGAGGGGCGCCTCGAGGAGGCCTACGAGGTCAGTGCGGCGACCAACAACTTCCCCGAGATCTGCGGCCGCATCTGCCCGCAGGACCGGCTCTGCGAGGGCAACTGCGTCATCGAGCGCGGCTTCGAGAGCGTCACCATCGGCGCGGTCGAGCGCTTCATCACCGACAATGCGTGGGAGATGGGCTGGGTGAAGCCGGCGCGGCCGCGACGCGAGCGCGCGCAGTCGATCGGCGTGATCGGCGCCGGCCCGGGCGGCCTGGCGGCGGCCGACCAGCTTCGCCGCCTGGGCTATCAGGTGCACGTCTATGACCGCTACGACCGCGTCGGCGGCCTGATGATCTACGGCATCCCCGGCTTCA
>CAXTAY010000039.1:0-31853 GCA_964242335.1 uncultured Acetobacteraceae bacterium
GCGCCGGCCGCAGCCTCGCCGCGGCCGCGCGCAGCCGGCGCACCGCCTCCGCCGCCTCCGCCTCGCGCGCCACCAGCGGCGGCACCAGGCGCAGCACGTTGTCGCCGGCGGCCACCACCAGCAGCCCCTCCTCCAGGCAGGCGGCCTGCAGCGCCGTGTTCGGCACCCTGCACTGCACGCCGACCATCAGCCCGCGCCCGCGCACACCCTCGAACAGATCGGGATCGCTGCGCACCAGGCCGCCGAGCGCGTCGAGCAGCGCCTCGCCGGTGCGGCCGACGGCGGCGAGGAAGCCGGGCGCCAGCACGATGTCGAGCACCGCGTTGCCGGCGGCGCAGGCCAGCGGGTTGCCGCCGAAGGTGGTGCCGTGCGAGCCGTAGGTCATGTGCCGCGCCACCGCCTCGGTGGCCAGGATGGCGCCGAGCGGGAAGCCGCCGCCGATGCCCTTGGCGGTGGAGACCACGTCCGGCCGCACCTCGGCCCACTCGTGCGCGAACAGCCTGCCGGTGCGGCCCATGCCGCTCTGCACCTCGTCGAAGCCGAGCAGCAGGCCGAACTCGTCGCAGGCGGTACGCAGCTCGCGCAGGAAGCGCGGATCCGCGAGCCGGACCCCGCCCTCGCCCTGGATCGGCTCGATCAGGATCGCCGCCGTCTGCGGCGTGATCGCGTCGCGCACCGCGTTCAGGTTGTTCAGGGCCACGTGGTCGAAGCCCTCCACCGCCGGTCCGAAGCCCTGCAGATACTTGGCGTTGCCGGTCGCCGACAGCATCGCCAGGGTGCGGCCGTGGAAGGCGCCGTCGAAGCACAGCACCCGGGTGCGATCCGGCCGCCCGGTCTCGGCCATCGTGCGCCGCATCATCTTGACCATGCCCTCGTTGGCTTCCGCCCCCGAGTTGCAGAAGAACACGCTGTCGGCGAACGTCGCCGCGACCAGGCGCTCGGCCAGGCGTTCGGCCTGCGGCACCCGGTAGAGGTTGGAGACGTGCATCACCCGGCCGGCCTGCTCGGCGATCGCCGCGACCAGGTGCGGATGGCCGTGCCCGACCGAGGAGGTGGCGATGCCGGCGCCGAAATCGAGATAGCGTCGCCCGTCGGACCCGTACAGCCAGCTTCCTTCGCCGCGCTCGAAGGCGATGTCGGCGCGGTTGTAGGTCGGCATCAGTGAGGCGATCATCGGCTTGGTCCTGCACCTCGTCGTTGGCGGTCCGCGCCGAGGCGATGCGGGCCGATCGGCCGCGCTGCCCGGCACAGCGGCTCTCGACACGACGGCTCTCGACACGACGGCTCTCGACACGACGGTCCGCGCCGCCGGTCCGCGGGTCACGACGGGCCGGGCACCGGCGGTTCTGCCGGCGGCTTCATGATGCCGTGTGCGCGCCGGCCAAGTCAAACCACCGGGTAGGCACCGCGGCGGATCCTCGCCATAATGGAAGATCGGTGCTTCTTTCCTTTACGGTCGAGCAGATGGGTCGTCGTTGCGGTGGCCTCCGAGAGTGGGAGATAGGCCATGCCGAACGGCACGGTTAAGTGGTTCAACGCGACCAAGGGGTACGGCTTCATCCAGCCGTCGGACGGGTCCAGCGACGTGTTCGTGCATATCTCGGCGGTGGAGCGTGCCGGCCTGCAGAGCCTCAATGATGGCCAGTCGGTCAGCTTCGATCTGGAGAGCGGTCAGAAGGGCCGGGTCTCCGCAGTCAATCTAAAGGTCGCCTGAAGGAGGACGAATGACCTTCAAGGTCAATTACGGGTTTCAGAAGGCCGAGCGCGATCGCGCCAGGCTGGCGAAGAAGGAAGCCAAGCGTCGCGAGAAGGAAGCGGCTACGGCACAGCAATCGACGAGCGACGCTCCGGCGGCGCATGAGACCGACGAGGCGATGCCGGGAGAGGAAAATCCGTCCTGAGCCGGACGCGCGGGAGCCGATGACGGCCCCGATCGCGGCGATGCGGCGTTGACGGGACGTCTCCGCCGCTGACGGCAGCGGCGGAGAACGGCCCTGGCCGCCTCAGGCCGCCTTCATGGTCGCGGTCAGACGGTCGAGCACCGCGCTCTTGTCGGCGCCCTCGACCACCGCGATCTCGGCGCCGAAGCGGTCCAGCGCCAGCTCGAACAGCTTGCGCTCGCTGAAGCTGCCCTCGAGGTTGTCGACATGGCGCTGCAGGTCGCGCACCACTTCCGCCACCTGCAGCAGGTCACCCGAATTGATGCGCGCCTGGATCTCGACCGCGCGCCGCGCCCACAGCGCCTTGCTGATGCGCGGCTTGCCGCGGATCACCGCCATCGCCTTCTCCACGATGTCGCGGCTGGCGATCTTGCGCAGCCCGGAGGCACGCGCACGCGCCAGCGGGATCCGCAGCGTCATCTGGTTGTCGGAGAACGAGACCTGGATCACCTCCAGCTTGTGCCCGGCGATCTCCTCGAGGCCGATGCGGTCGATATGGCCCACGCCGTGCGCCGCATAGACCACCGCGTCGCCCTCCTTGAACGGATCGTCGTCGAGCGTCTTCTCGTGGCCCGCAGTATTGGCGGCGGCCTTGCGGACCTGGGCCTCCGTCATCGCGGTCCTGGTCGCGGGTTTAAAGACGTTCATCACTGGCCTCCCGCCATCTCGGCATGACGTGGAAAGCATTCCGGCATCGTCATCCCCTGCAAGGTGGCGCGTACGCCACGACTTCAACTCGACTACATTGTCGCATAAAAGGACTGCCGCGCATATGGTGGTGACGCCGCAGCGCAACAACCGCTAGAAACCGCTGCGCACCGGTACCAGCTGGTGTGCCGGAACGAGACGAAGGGTCGCTATCATTTTCAAGGACAACAAATTCGACGAACGGCAGAAGGCATCGGCCGAGGCCAAGATGGCGCTGCTGGCCAAGTTCAAGACCCGCCCCGCGGCGGACGATCCTGAGGTGCTGGCTCGACAGGCCGAGCGGCTCGCCATCGCCGAGGCACGCGAGCTGCGCATGGCCGAGCGACGTCGCGAGCGCGAGGAGGCGGCGGCACGGCTCGCGGTCGAGCGCGAGGCCGCCGCCGCCGCCGCCGCGGCGTTGACGGTCGAGCGCGAGGCCGCCGCGCGCGAGGCGACGCGTCAGGAGGCGCTGCTCAAGCTCGAGCAGAAGGCGGCGCGGGACAAGCGCTACGCCGCCCGCAAGGCGCGTCGCTGAGGCCGCCACGCGGAGGATGCGCTGCACTCTCCGCCTGATCGGCGGGACGCCCGATCGCCCGGCCGGGGCGGGACGTCCGGCCTGAGAGCGCCGCCGGACCTGCGCGAGGCGGCTATCGCCTACCTGGCGCGCTTCGCCACCACGGAGGCCGGCCTGGTTCGGGTGCTAGAGCGCCGCACGGCGCGCTGGGCACGCGAAGCGGCGCAGCAGGGTGACGATCCGGACACGGTCAGGCAGCGTCAGCAGCAGGCGAGCCGCGATGCGCGCCTGGTGGCCGCCGAGATGGTCCGCCTCGGCGCGGTCGATGACGCCGTGTTCGCGGCGTCGCGGGTCCGCTCGCTCACCCGCGGCGGCCGCTCGGCGCGCGCGGTCGCGGCACATCTCTCCGGTCGCGGCGTCGCCGCCGAGACGATCGAGCAGGCGGTGCAGGCCGCGCGCGCCGAGGCGCTGCAGGATCCTCAGGAGGCCGAGCTGGCCGCGGCGCTGATCCAGGCGCGCCGGCGCCGGCTCGGACCCTTCGCGTCCGACCCGGCCGATGAAGCGGCGCATCGGCGCGCGCTGGGCGCGCTGGCACGCGCCGGCTTCGCGCACGAGGTCGCCTCGCGCGCGCTCGATACCGACCTGCCGACCGCCGAGGCGCTGATCCTGCGCCTGCGCGGCGCCTGATCGAGCGGCGGCGGCGCGGGTCCGGGGACCACGCAGACGAGGCTCGCGTGGCCAGAGCTTGCGTGGCCAGAGCTTGCATAGCCAGAGCTTGCATGGCCAGAGCTTGCACGGTGGGA
Source organism: uncultured Acetobacteraceae bacterium (assembly GCA_964242335.1). Lineage (GTDB taxonomy): Bacteria > Pseudomonadota > Alphaproteobacteria > Acetobacterales > Acetobacteraceae > Lichenicoccus. The sequence goes on from CAXTAY010000039.1 coordinate 3,945, forward strand.
CGCTTGGCGCCACATGCTCTGCCGCGAGGCAGTTCGGCACCGGCGCAGCTCGGCCAGAGGCGGCCGAAGAGAGGGTTTCATGGGTGGCTTGAGCATCTGGCACTGGCTGATCGTGCTCGCGGTCGTGCTGCTGCTGTTCGGCGGCAGCGGCAAGGTGAGCACCCTGATGGGTGACTTCGCCAAGGGCGTGAAGTCGTTCAAGAAGAACATGGCCGAGGACGAGTCGATGGAAGCGCACGGCAACCAGCAGGCCTCGCATCCGGCGGCGACGACGCTCGCCTCGCCGACGGTCGTCGCCTCCGGGAGCCCGGCTCCGGTATCGGGCCAGGTGCAGGAGCCGATACGGCGTAGCTGAGGCGGCCGCGCGGCAGCCCGCGCCGTGCACGTGCGCGCCGCGCCGGACCCGGCCTGGACCGAGGCGGCGGACGAGATCGTCGCGGCCGGACGACGTATGGACCGCTCCGGCTGGGTGCCGGCGACGGCGGGAAACCTCAGCCGGCGCCTGCAGGACGGCCGGATCGCCATCACCCGCAGCGGCACCCACAAGGGCCTGCTCACCCGGGAAGGCGTGATCGAGGTCGATGCGGCCGGACGGCCGTCGCTCGCGTCGGACCGGCCCAGCGCCGAGACGGCGCTGCACTGCCAGCTCTACGCCGCCTTCCCGGCCACCTATGCGGTGCTGCACGGCCATTCGGTGGCGGCGACCGTGCTGTCGATGGTCGAGCCGGCGGCCGAGCTCTGGTTCGAGGGATACGAGCTCCTCAAGCTGTTCGACGGGCAGGGCTCGCACCAGGTGCTGCTGCGCCTGCCGGTCCTCGACAACGACCAGGACATCGCGCGCCTGTGCGATACGATCGCGCCGCTGCTCGGTGGCCTGGCGATGGGCTACCTGATACGCGGCCACGGCGTCTATGTCTGGGGCGCGTCGATGCCGGCGGCGCTGGCGCGGCTGGAGGGGCTCGAGTTCCTGCTCGCCTGCGCGCTCGAACGAAGGAAGCTGCGATCATGAGCCGCCTGACCATCTTCGACGAGGACCTGCCCGGCGAGGCTGTGCTGCGTATTGAGGACGCGGCCGACATCGCCGCCGAGCTCGGCCGCATCGGCGTGCGCTTCGAGCGCTGGGACAGCCCGGTCGTGCTCGCGCCGGACGCTCCCGCCGAGGTCATCCTGGAGGCCTACCGGCCGCATCTCGACCGGCTGATGGGCGAGAGTGGCGCCGGATCGGCCGACGTGATCAAGCTGGACGAGCGCACCCCGAACCGGGCGGCGCTGCGCGAGAAGTTCCTCTCCGAGCACACCCACACCGAGGACGAGGTGCGCTTCTTCGTGCGCGGCCAGGGCAGCTTCATCCTGCACGCGGCCGGTCGCGTCTACGACGCGCACTGCACCGCGGGCGACCTGATCTCGGTGCCGAGCGGCATCGCGCACTGGTTCGACGCCGGCGAGCGGCCCACGGTCACGGCGCTGCGCGTGTTTACCGACAGCAGCGGCTGGGTCGCGCACTATACCGGCGACGGCATCAGCGCCCGCTTCCCGGCCGCCTGACGCTTCTCAGCGACCTGGCGAGGCCGCGCCGCCCCGTCCTTCATCTTCTCCGGTATCCGGTGCCAGCAGCCCGGTGAGAGCAGCGACGTGAACCAGAGCCCGCGCGCCGTGCTGACCGACATCGAGGGCACCACCACCCCGATCGCCTTTGTCCACCGGGTGCTGTTCCCGTACGCGCGCGCGGCGCTGCCGGCACTGCTGCGCGAGCGCGCGCACGAGCCGCAGGTGGCGGGGGCGCTGGCGCAGATACGCGTCCTGGCGCCGGAGGCGGATCCGCTGGCGCAGTGCCTCGCCTGGATGGAGCTGGACGCCAAGATCACGCCGCTGAAGCTGTTGCAGGGGCTGGCCTGGCAGGACGGCTACGACACCGGCGCGCTGCGCAGCGAGCTGTACCCCGACGTCGCCCCGGCGCTGCGCGCCTGGCACGCGCGGGGCGTGCGGCTCGCGGTGTACTCGTCGGGCTCCGAGGCGGCGCAGCGGCTGATCTTCGGACATCCGCCGGCGGAGTCGGGCGGCGACCTCACCGGGCTGTTCTCGGCCTTCCTCGACACCCGGATCGGCGCCAAGACGCAGGCCGCGAGCTACCGCGAGGCGGCGCGCCGGCTCGGCCTGCCGCCGGCGTCGATCCTGTTCCTGTCGGACAGCGCCGCCGAGCTCGACGCGGCGCACGCGGCCGGGCTCGCCGCCTGCCAGCTGCTGCGCCCGCAGGACGCGACGCCGGCCTGCGGGCGACATCCCGGCTGCGACGATTTCGCCGCCGTCGCCGCCCGCTTCGGCCTGCCGGGAGGAGGGGCGCCATGATCGAGCTGCATCGCGGCTGGCGTCGCACCCCCGACGCCGCGCGCGGCGCCATCGCCGCACTGGGCAATTTCGACGGGGTGCATCTCGGCCACGCCCACCTGCTGCGCCGGCTGCACGCGGCGCGGCCGGACGCGCGGCTCGGCGTGGTGACGTTCGAGCCGCATCCGCGCGAGCTGTTCCGCCCCGACGACCCGCCGTTCCGGCTCAGCCTGAGCCGCGAGCGCCGGGCGGCGCTCGAGGCGCTGGGCGTCGCCTGCATCTTCGAGATCCCGTTCGACGAGGCGTTCTCGCACTTCTCCGCCGAACGCTTCGTGCGCGAGGTGCTGCACGAGAGCCTGGGGCTGCGTCACCTCGCCTGCGGTCCGGACTTCGCCTACGGCCATCGCCGCGGCGGCAACGTCGACCGGCTCAGTGACCAGGCGGAGTCGCTCGGCATCGGCCTGACCATCGTGCCGCCGCTCGCCGACAGCGGCGGCCCGTTCTCCTCCAGCCGGATCCGGCGCGCGCTGCTGGACGGCTATCCGGAACGAGCGACCGAGGAGCTGGGCCGGCCCTGGGCGGTGCGCGGCGTCGTCGTGCACGGCGACAAGCGCGGCCGCCAGCTCGGCTTCCCTACCGCCAACATCGCGCTCGGCCGCCACCTGGAGCCGGCGCGCGGGGTGTATGCCGTCACCGTGCGTCTGCCGGACGGCGGCACCCATCGCGGTGTCGCCAATATCGGCCGCCGGCCGACGGTGCATGCCGGGCTGGAGAGCCGTCTGGAGGCGCACCTGTTCGACTTCGACGGCGACCTGTACGGGATGGAGCTGTCGGTGGCGCTGCACACCCTGTTGCGCGCAGAGCAGCGCTTCGACGGGCTCGAGGCGCTGCGCGCGCAGATCGGCCGCGATAGCGAGCAGGCGCGCGACTACCTGTTGCGCAAGCTCGGCGGCTGAGGCAGCACGGGGCCCGTGCGCGGTCCCGGCCAGGGACCGCCCCCTGCCACGAAGTAAATCGCCGATGACCGAGCCCAGCGCCGAGACCGACTACCGTGACACCGTGTTCCTGCCCAGCACGTCGTTTCCGATGCGCGGCGACCTGCCGCGTCGGGAGCCGGCGATGCTGGTGCGCTGGGCGGAGATGCGGCTGGATCAGCGGATCGAGGCGGCGGAAGCCGGGCGGCCCCGCTTCACCCTGCATGACGGGCCGCCCTACGCCAACGGCCACCTGCATATCGGCCACGCGCTGAACAAGATCCTCAAGGACGTGGTCAACCGCGCGCATCGCATGGCTGGCTTCGCGGTGCGCTACGTGCCGGGCTGGGACTGCCACGGCCTGCCGATCGAGTGGCGCATCGAGGAGGAGTACCGCAAGTCCGGCCGCGACAAGGACCAGGTGCCGATCCTGCAGTTCCGCGCCGAGTGCCGCGCCTACGCGCAGAAATGGCTCGACGTGCAGGCCGGGGAGTTCCGCAGGCTCGGCGTGCAGGGCGACTGGGCGCATCGCTACGCGACGATGGATTTCGCCTCCGAGGCGGCGATCGCCGGCGAGATCGGCCGCTTCCTGCTCAGCGGCTCGCTGTATCGCGGCCTGCGCCCGGTGCTGTGGAGCCCGGTCGAGAAGACCGCACTGGCCGAGGCCGAGATCGAGTACCACGACCATACCAGCACCACGATCTGGGTCGCCTTCCCGGTGATCCGCGACCCGACGCCGCAGCGCCGGCTCGAGGGCGCGCGCGCGGTGATCTGGACCACCACGCCCTGGACCATGCCGGGCAACCGCGCCATCGCCTACGGTCCCTCGATCCGCTACGCGGTGATCGCGGTGCGCGAGGCCGGCGAACAGAGTCTGGTGGTGCCCGGTGACCGGCTGCTGGTGGCACTCGACCTCGCCGCCGCCTTCGCCGGCGCCGTCGGCATCACCGGCTACGAGGTGCTGCACGAGCTGCCCGGCACGGCGCTGGAGGGGACGCTGTGCGCGCACCCCTGGCGCGGCCAGGGCTACGAGCACGACGTGCCGCTGCTCGCCGGCGACTTCGTCACCACCGAGCAGGGCACCGGGCTGGTGCACATGGCGCCGGCGCACGGCGAGGACGATTTCGCGCTCACCACCGCGCACGGCATCGCGGTGCCGGAGACGGTGCTCGATGACGGCAGCTATGCCGCCACGGTGCCGCTGTTCGCCGGCACCCACGTGTTCCGCGCCGCCGGGCCGGTGTGCGAGGCGCTGCGCGAAGCCGGCGGCCTGGTGTGGCGCGGCCAGATCACGCATTCCTACCCGCATTCCTGGCGCTCGCGCGCCCCGGTGATCTGGCGCGCGACGCCGCAATGGTTCATCCGCATGGACGGCGAGACCGCGATCCGCGCCCGCGCGCTCGACGCCCTCGAGGCGGTGAGCTTCGTGCCGGCGCAGGCGCGCCGCCGCCTGACCGCGATGGTCGCCGATCGGCCCGACTGGTGCATCTCGCGCCAGCGCGCCTGGGGCGTGCCGATCGCGGTGTTCGTCGACAAGCGCAGCGGCGAGGTACTGCGCGATCCCGCGGTGATGGCGCGCATCGTCGACGCCTTCGCCGCCGAGGGTGCCGACGTCTGGTACAGCGCGCCGCCCTCGCGCTTCCTCGGCGAGGGTCGCGATCCCGAGCACTATGAGCAGGTGCGCGACATCGTGGATGTGTGGTTCGAGAGCGGCTCGACGCACGCCTTCGTGCTCGGCGGCGAGGAGCTGCCGTTTCCGGCCGACCTCTACCTGGAGGGATCCGACCAGCATCGCGGCTGGTTCCAGTCGAGCCTGCTGGAGGCGGTGGCGACGCGCGGCACCGCGCCGTTCCGGGCCCTGGTCACCAACGGCTTCGTGCTCGACGAGCAGGGCCGCAAGATGAGCAAGTCGCTCGGCAACGTGGTCGCGCCGCAGCAGGTGCATGACAGCCTCGGTGCCGACATCCTGCGGCTGTGGGTGATGAACTCCGACACCGACGAGGACCTGCGCATCGGCCCGGAGATCCTCAAGCAGCAGGGCGAGCTGTACCGCCGCCTGCGCAACACGCTGCGCTGGCTGCTCGGCGCGCTCGACGGCTTCGCGGAGTCCGAGCGCATCGAGCACGCGGCGATGCCGGAGCTGGAGCGCTGGGTGCTGCACCGCGTGTCCGAGCTCGACGCGCAGCTGCGCCGTGCGGTCGAGACGCACCAGTGGGTCGGGCTGCTGCCGGCGCTGCACGGCTTCTGCGCCAGCGACCTGTCGGCGTTCTACTTCGACATACGCAAGGACGCGCTGTACTGCGACGCGCCCGCCTCGCCGCGCCGCCGGGCGGCGCGCACGGTGCTGGACCAGCTGCATCGCTGCCTGTGCAGCTGGCTCGCACCGGTGCTGTGCTTCACCGCCGAGGAGGCCTGGACCGCGCGCTTCGGCGAGGCCGACAGCGTCCACCTGCAGCGCTTCCCGCAGATCCCGGCTGGCTGGCACGACCCGGCGCTGGCCGAGCGCTGGAACCAGCTGCGCGCCATACGGCGCGTGATCACCACCCAGATCGAGACGGCGCGTCGCGACGGGATGGTCGGCTCTTCGCTGCAGGCGGAGGTGGAGCTGCCGCTGTCGCAGGCGGAGGCCGCACGCTTCGCCGATGTCGACTGGGAGGAGCTGGCGATCGTCTCGCGGGTCGAGCTGAAGCTGCAGCCGGATGCGCCCTCGCTACTGGCATCCAGCGCGACCGGCGCCGGCGAGCGTGCTGCGGGGGAGGGAGGTCTGCCGCTCCCGCCGCTGGTGCGTGCCGCGCGCGGCCGCAAATGCGCGCGCTGCTGGCGCGTGCTCGAGGAGGTCGGCACGGTTGCTGCCCATGCGTCGCTGTGCCTGCGCTGCACCGACGTGGTGGATCCGGCCGCGTGATGCGGCTCGGGCTGGCGCTGGCGCTGGTCGTGCTGCTTGGCGACCAGGCGAGCAAGTACTGGATCCTGAACGGCCTCGACCTGCCCGCGCTGGGCAGCGTGGCGCTGCTGCCGGTGCTGAACCTGACCATGGTGTGGAACCACGGCGTCACCTTCGGCCTGATGGCCGGGCTGGGCGTCGCCGGGCCGTGGCTGCTGACCGCGGTCGCGGTCGGCGTCGTGCTGCTGCTCGGGGTGTGGATGCGTCGCACCGACCGAGCTCCGGTCGCCGCCGCCCTGGGTGCGATCGCCGGTGGGGCGATCGGCAACGTCATCGACCGGCTGCGCTTCGGCGCCGTGGTCGACTTCATCCACGCGCACGCCTTCGGCTGGTCGTGGTACGTCTTCAACGTGGCGGACGCGGCGATCGTCTGCGGCGTCGGCGTGCTGCTGCTCGACGGCGTGCTCGATCGCCGACCGGCCTGAGGCCGGCGGCGCGGTCTCTGCCCGGGCGCAGCATCGACTTGCCGCTGATCCTGAATAGGCGCTAGAGAGACCGGCATGTCGCGCCAACCTCGCCCTGCCGCCACCGGACCTCGCCGACCCGCCTCGGCCGCCCTGCTGCTCTGCGGCCTCGGTCTCGTCCTCTCCATCGGCGGCTGCAGCGGCCAGGAGATCGAGCGCGATTTCGGCCTCGTGCGTGACGCGCCCGACGAGTACACCGTGACCACGCGGGCACCGCTCTCGATGCCGCCCGACGCGCAGCTGGCGGCGCCCCAGCCCGGAGCCGACCGCCCGCAGGAGCAGAGCACGCGCACCCAGGCGCTGGAGACGCTGGCTCCGGACGTGGCGCTGCAGGGCGTCGGCGGCGCCAACTCGCCTGGACAGAGTGCCCTGGTGCAGAGTGCCGCCGCCAGCAGCGCCGCACCCACCGGTGCCGGACGCGGCGAGCTCGACCGGCCGGGTGCGGGCTTCGTCAACGAGCTGATGTTCTGGCGCGGCGGCCAGGCCGGTTCCGTGGTCGATGCCGACGCCGAGAAGCGTCGGCTGCAGGAGAACGCAGCGCTGGGCCGCGCGCCGACCGACGGTGCCACGCCGACGGTCAAGGCCGACAAGCCCGGCTTCTTCCAAAGCCTGTTCTGAGCGGCGCCGCCTCCCGCGCCGAACTCGACGTCCCGCCGCCGGTGATCCGGCGGCCCTCCGAAGCCATGCCGCCGGTGATCCGGCGGCTCTCCGAAGCCACCCCGCCGGTGATCCGGCGGCTGTCCGAACAGGTGGTCAACCGCATCGCCGCCGGCGAGGTGATCGAGCGGCCGGCGGCGGCGGTCAAGGAGCTGGTCGAGAACGCGATCGATGCCGGTGCCGGCCGGATCGAGGTCAGCCTCGAGGGCGGCGGCATCGAGCGCATCGTGGTGTGCGATGACGGCGTCGGCATGGCCCCGGAGGCGCTGGCGCTGGCGCTCCAGCGGCACTGCACCTCCAAGCTGCTCGACGATACGCTGGTGCGGATCGCCACGCTGGGGTTTCGCGGCGAGGCGCTGCCCTCGATCGGCGCCGCCGCACGTCTCTGCCTCACCTCGCGGCCGCCGGGGGCGGCGGAAGCCTGGCAGCTGCGCATCGAGGGTGGGGTGACGGGCGAGCCGGTGCCCTGCGCCGGCGGCTTCGGCACCCGGGCGGTGGTCGAGGACCTGTTCTTCGCGACCCCGGCGCGACGCAAGTTCCTCAAGAGCGCGCGGATCGAGGCCGGACACGCCGACACCGTGCTGCGCCGGCTGGCGCTCGCGGCACCCTGGATCAGCTTCCGGGTCGAGATCGACGGCCGCCCGACGCTGGACCTGCCGGCGGCGGACCGTGCCGCGCGCGCGGCCGCCCTGCTGGCGGAGCCGGCGCTGCTCGCGGTCACGGGCGAGCGGCTCGGCATGGTGCTGGAGGGCTTCGCCTGCGGCCCGGCACTGCACCGCGCGACCGCGTCGGGGCAGTTCCTGGTGGTGAACGGCCGCCCGGTGTGCGATCCGGTGCTGCGCACCGCGGTCCGCGTCGCCTACCGGCACCTGATCGTCGCCGGCCGGCATCCGGTGCTGGCGCTGTTCCTGACGATCCCGCCGGACCGGCTCGACGTCAACGTGCATCCGGCGAAGACGGAGCTGCGCTTCGCCGATGCCGAGGCGGTGCGCGGGCTGGTGATCGGCAGCCTCGGCCGCGCCCTGTCCGGCGGCGCCGCCGGCGCCGGCGCGGTGCCGCCGCGTCGGCCGGCGCGGATCTGGTATCCGGGCGAGCCCGCGGCGGCGACCGGGTTCGCCGAGGCGCCGCCGGCGGCGCTCGCCGATGGCGCGACGCCTCCAGCCAGTGCGCTGGCGCTGGCTGCGTCACCGCAGGCGCGCCGTCTCGACGACGCGCCCGCGTCGCCGCATGCGGGCCTCCATCCATTGGGTGCGGCGGTGGCGCAGGTGCTGGACACCTACGTGATCGCGGTGGCCGAGGATGGCAGCCTGTTGCTGGTGGATCAGCACGCGGCGCATGAGCGCCTCACCCACGAGGCGCTGCGCGAGCAGGCACTGGGCGGCGTCGTGGCGTCGCAGCGCCTGCTGCTGCCCGAGGTGGTGCACCTGCCGACGGCGCAGGGCGCGCTGCTGCTCTCGCACGCCGCCGGCCTCGCCCGGCTGGGGCTGGAGGTCGAGCCGTTCGGCGGCGGCGCGGTGCTGGTGCGTGCCCTGCCGGCACTGCTCGGCGGCGCCGACGCGGCCGCGCTGGTGCGCGATCTCGCCGACGAGCTGGCCGACGACGAGCTGGGCCTGCCGGATCAGGCCACGGTGCTGACCGCGCGGCTGGAGGCGGTGATCGCCCGCATGGCCTGCCACGGCAGCATACGCGCCGGGCGCAGGCTGCAGCGTGCGGAGATGGACGCGCTGCTGCGACGCATGGAGGCGACGCCGCGCGCCGCCACCTGCTCGCACGGGCGCCCGACCTACCTCAGGCTCAGCCAGCACGAGATCGAGCGCCTGTTCGGCCGCGGCTGAGGTCGCCGCCGCTGGTCGATGCGCGGCAACACCGCTAGGTTCGCGGCGTTGATCGTCGCCGCTCCTGGATCGAGGCCGAATTGCACCTTCCGCTGCTCTCCCTGGTCACCTTCCTGCCCCTGCTGGGAGCGCTGCTGCTGCTGCTGGTGCGCGGCCGTGGCGAGGCCGCGGAAGCGACCGCGCGGCGGGTCGCGCTTTGGACCAGCCTGCTGGTGTGGGTGCTGTCGCTCGCACTCTGGCTCGCCTTCGAGCCGGCGCGCTCCGGCTTCCAGTTCGAGGAGCGGGCGGAGTGGATGCCTCGCTTCGGGGTCTCGTACCATGTCGGGCTGGACGGCATCAGCCTGCTGTTCGTGCTGCTCGCCACCACTCTCACGCCGATCGCGGTGCTCGCGTCGTGGCGCATCGCCGGCAGCCGGGTGCGCGACTACATGCTGACCATCCTGCTGCTGGAGACCACCCTGACCGGGCTGTTCTCCGCACTCGACTTCATCGTGTTCTACGTGTTCTTCGAGGCGACGCTGATCCCGTCCAGCCTCCTGATCGGCATCTGGGGCGGCGAGAAGCGGGTGGCGGCGTCGCTGAAGTTCTTCCTGTTCACCTTCGGCGGCTCGCTGTTCATGCTGGTCGCCCTGCTGTGGATGTGGCGCATCGCCGGCACCACCGACATCCCGGTGCTGATGCACACCGCGTTCCGGCCGGCGACGCAGATGTGGATGTTCCTGGCCTTTGCGCTGGCCTTCGGGGTGAAGCTGCCGCTGTTCCCGCTGCATGGCTGGATGCCGGACGCCTACACCGAGGCACCTGCGCCGGCGGCGGTGCTGATCTCGGGCGTGCTGTCCAAGGCCGGCGCCTACGGCTTCCTGCGCTTCGCCATCACCATGCTGCCGGACGCGGCACACCGCGCCGCCCCGTGGATGATCGCACTCGGCATCGTCGCCGTGATCTACGCCGCGATCGTCGCCCTGGCGCAGACCGACATGAAGCGCCTGGTCGCCTATTCCTCGTTCTCGCACATGGGGCTGATCCTGGTCGGGCTGTTCACCCTGAACGGTGCCGGCGTCGGCGGTGCGGTGTTCCATATGCTCAGCCACGGCATCATCATCGCGGCCCTGTTCCTGATCGTGGGCATGCTCTCGGCACGCACCGGCTCGCGCGAGATCGCCGGCTTCGGCGGCGTGGCACACCGCATGCCGATGCTGGCCGCGCTGATGATGCTGTTCGCGATGGCCAATATCGGCCTGCCCGGCACCGGCGCCTTCGTCGGCGAGCTGCTGGTGATGATCGGCGCGATCCAGGTCGGCTTCTGGGTGGCGCTGCTGTCGGGGATGAGCATGATCCTGGGGGCGGTGTACATGCTGGTGCTGTATCGCCGGGTGATGTTCGGCGCCGCGTCGGGCCTGATCGGCGCGCTGCGCGACCTGAGTGCCGCCGAGATGGCGACGCTGGCGCCGCTGGCGCTGATCACCCTGTGGATGGGCATCCATCCCTCCTCCTTCACCCGCGTGTTCGACCCCACCGTGCGTGCCCTGGCCCAGGCGCAAGCCCAGGTTCAGGTCGGCGCGATCGCGCCGGCCGCGGTTGCGTCGGCGGCGCGCTGACACCATCTGCCGCGCATGCTCGCCTCCCACGATCTCCGACTGCCGACGCCGCCGCTCAAGACCGGGAGGCGGTCGCAGCTGGAGGCGTTCCTGGTGCTGCGGCGCAATCCGCTCGAGCTGTGGGGGCCGGAGGCCTACGAGCACGGCATCCTGCCCGGCAGCTTCCTCGGGCGCGGCCAGCTGCTGCTCAACGACCCGGCGGCGATCCGACACGTGCTGCTCGGCAACCACGAGAACTACCGGCGCAACGAGCCGACGCGACGGGTGCTGCGGCCGATCCTGGGGCAGGGGCTGTTCCTCGCCGAGGGCGAGGCCTGGCGACATCAGCGCCGGGTGATCGCACCCAGCCTGGCGCCGCGGGTGATGCCGATCCTGATCCGGCACATGCTGCGCGTGGCCGACGCCGCCTGCGTCGAGCTGGACGCGCGGCTGGGCCGGCCGGTGGACCTGATCTCGGTGCTGCAGCGCCTGACCCTGGACGTCGCCGGGCAGTCGATGTTCTCGCTGGAGATGGGCCGCTTCGGCGCCGACATGCGCGGCCTGATGATGCGCTACGCGCTCAACCACGCCAAGGTCGGCGTGCTCGACCTGATGCTGCCGGCCCATATGGCATCGCCGCTGGATCGCGGCCGCGCCGGGTTTCGCGTCGACTGGCTGGCGCTGATCGACCGCATCATCGCCGCGCGCGACGCGGTGCCGCGCGCCGACGATCAGCCGCGCGACCTGCTCGACCTGCTGCGCAGCGCGCGCGACCCGGAGACCGGACAGGGCTTCGATCACGAGCAGCTGCGCGACGAGGTCTCCACCCTGATCCTGGCCGGGCACGAGACCACGGCGGTGTCGCTGTTCTGGGCCTGCTACATCGCCGCCCGCCGCCCCGAGCTGCAGCGCCGCATCGCCGAGGAGGCGGCGGCGGTGGAGCTCTCGGCGCCGGACGCGATGCAGCGGCTGAGCTTCACCCGCGCCTTCTTCGACGAGACCCTGCGCCTGTATCCGCCGGCCTACCTGATCGTGCGCGAGGCGCAGGCCGACGACGAGATCGGTGGCCATCCGGTGCGCGCCGGCACCGTGATCAGCATCTCGCCCTGGGTGCTGCACCGCCACCGCAGCCACTGGCAGGATCCGGAGCGCTTCGATCCGCAGCGCTTCCTGCCCGGTGCCACGCCGCTGGACCGCATGGTCTACATGCCGTTCGGCGCCGGCCCGCGGATCTGCGTCGGCGCACAGTTCGCGCTCACCGAGGGAGTGCTGGTGCTGGCCCGCCTGCTGCGCGACTTCCGCCTGGAGCTGATCGGCACGCCGGCGGTGCGGCCGCGCGGGCTGATCACCACCCAGCCGGATCGTCGGGTGCCGTTCCTGCTCAGCCGGCGCGCATAGGGCAGGCCCGACCCCGGGCACGCGCCCGGCTATCGTCGGCGCGCGGCACCGTGCAGCCGCCACAGGTCGCCGAACAGCCGGTCGTACTTCGCCGGGTGGTAGGCGCTGCAGCCGCCGCTGTCGTAGTGGGTGAGCTCGCCGAAGCGCGGCGCGCCGTCCACCAGGTAGAGATCCACCCGCACGTAGTCGAAGGCCGCGCCCAGCCGCTCGGCGATCGGGATCAGCTGCGCCATGCCGGGCGGCGGCTGCCAGAGCGGGTTGGAGGGACAGCCCTGCGTCACCGGCAGGCGGCGCATCCGCTCGTCGAAGAAGGTGACGCGATGCAGTCCGAAGCGGTCGTCATGCACCCCGATCAGCCGCACCCGGCCGTCGAAGACGTGGAACTTCAGGTCGTCCGGGATGCCGCCCGAAGCGTCGAGCAGCATCTCCTCGGCGAGCAGGCGCGGTGGGATGTCGCGGTAGCCCCACTCGTCGGTGCCGGCGTAGTGGCTGCGGCCCAGCCACTCCGAAGCCGTCGCCAGCGCCTCGTCGCGATCGGTCGCCCGCTTGTCGTGGACCAGCAGGTTCATCGACCAGCCGTGGCTCGCCTTGAGCACGAAGCGCTGCGGCAGCGCCTCCCAGTCGATCTGTTCCGCTCGCTCCCAGGTGCCGAGCAGCGGGATCAGGATGTCGCTCCCGACCCTCGCCGCCACCCAGTCGCGCACGCCGATCTTGTCGATGGTGAGCGGGATCAGCGGGTTGCGGTCATGCAGGATGCGCCAGCCGATCTTCTCGTTGAAGCTGCGCGGACGATGCAGGTTCGGCGCGTAGCCGAGGGCGGCCTGCATGCGGCGGCGCAGACGCCGGCGGGTGCGCAGCCGTCGCAGCGCCGGCAGCGCCTCGACGAGGCGGTCCAGCAGACGGCGCAGCGGCCGCGGGGCGCCACCCTCATCCGCCTCGAACCAGCCGACGGTGCCCTGACGAGCCGCATCCGGCCCGGCTCTCTCGAGTCGGGCTCTCTCCAGCCCCGACGCGACGGGATGGGTGCCGTTGCCTAACGATACCGTCACGCCGCCCGCCTCCTCGTCGCCACCGCATATATTACGGTATAGCAACGATAATGGCGTGTCCAGGTGGCCCTCGTCCCGGCAGCCCGGTCAGTCGCCCAATATGACGAAGGCTCCGGGAGCAGCGCTCCCGGAGCCTTCCATTGTCTGAGGCACTGGCCGAAGTGGGCTCAGGCCGGCATCTCGTTGGAGATGGCGGGAGCTGGGGTCCCTGCTGTCCAGGTCACTTCGAGCGAAGCCTTGGTCAAACAATGAGACACTGGATCACCTCCTTTCAACTGTTGAGAGGCTGCAACGTAGGACAGGGCCGACACGTCTTACAAGCGATTCTGCCGAAGCGATCGTGCGGGCCGCTCCTGCCCGCACCGTGTACTGCGAAGCGAGACCCGTATGCTCTCCCTGTTCGACCCGATCCGCCTCGGTGCCATCCAGTGCCCCAACCGCATCCTGATGGCGCCGCTGACGCGCGGCCGCGCCACGGCGGCACACCTGCCGACGCCGATCATGGCCGAGTACTACGCCCAGCGCGCCGGCGCCGGCCTGATCATCTCCGAAGCCACCGGCATCAGCCAGGAAGGCCTCGGCTGGCCATACGCGCCCGGCATCTGGTCCGACGAGCAGGTGGCGGGCTGGGTGCCGGTGGTAGAGGCGGTGCATCGCGCCGGCGGCCGCATCGTCTGCCAGCTCTGGCACATGGGCCGGATCGTGCACCCTGACTTCCTCGCCGGCGGCCGCCCGGTCTCGGCTTCGGCCACCACCGCGCCCGGGCAGGCGCACACCTACACCGGCAAGCAGCCGTACGCGCAGGCGCGCGCGCTGGCGCTCGAGGAGATCCCGCGCCTGCTCGCCGACTACGCCCGCGCCGCCGGCAACGCGCGGGAGGCCGGCTTCGACGGCGTGGAGATCCACGCCGCCAATGGCTATCTGATCGACCAGTTCCTGCGCGACGGCGCCAACGCGCGCAGCGACGCCTACGGAGGCGCCGTGCAGAACCGCATCCGGCTGCTGCGCGAGGTCGCCGAGGCGGTGGCCACCGCGGTGGGCGGCGACCGCACCGGCGTCAGGATGTCGCCGAACGAGCCGGTCCAGGGCGTGCAGGACAGCGATCCGGTGACGCTGTTCACCGCCGCCGCCGCCGCGCTGCGCGAGCTCGGCATCGCCTTCATCGAGCTGCGCGAGCCGGGCGCCGACGGCACCTTCGGCCGGGCGGCGCGGCCGCCGGTGGCGCCGATGATCAAGCAGGCGTTCGGCGGTCCGGTGGTGCTGAACTCGGATTATGACGGCGTGCGCGGTCAGGCGACGCTGGATCGCGGCGAGGCGGACGCGATCGCCTTCGGCCGCACCTTCCTGGCCAATCCCGACCTGCCCGAGCGGATACGCCAGCACGCCCCGCTCAATGCCGACGTGCAGGCGACTTGGTACAGCCAGGGGCCGGAGGGCTACACCGACTACCCGACGCTCGATGCGGCGTAGACGGGAGCGCCGCCCGGGCCGCATCTGCGGCTCGGGGCGGCCGCAATATTAAGACGCCAGCGATATATAATTAAGATCACAGGTCATTGTTGATCGCCGAAAATACTTGATCACGGAACCGTGATCACGGTATTGATCTGCATCGGACGAGAAGACGACGAGGATTGGTCTTCAGATCCAGCGGCCATAACCACCATGTTATTTTAATATAACTTTGTAAGAAGGAATTCCAGTCATGTCTTCCATGAATTTCAGCGCCGCTTCCCAGATCAGCACTGTCCAGGCCAGCACTGGCAAGGCCGGCATCGCCGTTTCCGACCACATGCATGCGCTGCCGCAGCTCGCCGCCGGCATCGACACGATGACCGCGCACGACTTCGCCGTCCCGGCGCAGATCGGCACCGTCCTGCCGGCGACGAAGGTCTCCGCGAACTTCGCCGCGACGCTGCCCTCGGTCACCGGCGGATCCGCCTCGCACCTGCTCAGCGTGGCCGCCACGACCCCCGGCGGCGGCGTGCACGTCTTCACCCACGTCAGCTGAGCCACGTGACGTCGGGAGCGGCACTCAGCTCCCGCTCGCGGGGTCGATCCCCCGCAACAGGTACCTGACCGTCCTGGCGCCATCCTGCAGGACGGCGCCGCCCACCTCGGCGAAGCCGAGGCTCGCATGCAGCGCATCCGAGGCCGGGTTGGGCGGATGCGAATTGACCTCGCAGCCGACCCGCGTGTGGCCCGCCGCCGCCGCACGGCGGAACAGGTCGGCATAGAGGCGTCGCGCATGGCCGCGCCCGCGCGCCTCGGCGGCGACGGCGATCCGGTCGACATAGACGAACATCGGGAAGCGGCCGCGGAACCAGGTGAAGTTCGGGCTGCCATATTCCGCGTGCTGGTCGAAGGCCAGCAGGAACGCCTCCGCCTGACCGATGCGGCGCGCGTGGAAGGCACGGTTCAGCATCGTCGCCAGCGAGGCCGCGTCGAGCCGCGACAGCGCCTCGGCATGCAGGTTGTTCAGCCGCAGGATCCCGGGCTGCGCGTCCGGCGTGATCGCCAGCGGGCCGGCATCGGCCGCCGCCTCCTCCATCTCGGCGCGGCCCTCCTGGATCAGGCTCTAGATGTCGAGCAGCTCCACATCGCGGGCGTGCTCCTGGATGAACTGGAAGCGCAGCTCCGGCCGGCGGCCCATCAGGCTCTCGACCATGGTGCTGGTGCGCGCGTGATCCTCCGGGGGTGCCACCACCTTGAGCAGGGTGCGTCGCGCGGGATCCATCGTGGTCGATTTGAGGTCGGCGGTCGGCATCTCGCCGAGCCCCTTGAAGCGGCTGACCTCGACCTTGGCGCCGGCCTTGAAGGAGGATCTCAGCTTGCGCTCGCGGTCGCGGTCGTCCATCGCGTACACCGTCTTGGCGCCCTGGGTGAGGCGGAACAGCGGCGGCTGCGCCAGGTAGAGGTGGCCGAGCCGGATCAGCTCGG
This sequence comes from uncultured Acetobacteraceae bacterium, assembly GCA_964242335.1. Classification (GTDB taxonomy): domain Bacteria; phylum Pseudomonadota; class Alphaproteobacteria; order Acetobacterales; family Acetobacteraceae; genus Lichenicoccus. Next base: position 20,108 of record CAXTAY010000039.1, read on the forward strand.
GCAGCTCGCGGTAGAAGAAGGTCATCAGCAGCGAGGCGATGTGGGCGCCGTCGACGTCGGCATCGGTCATGATGATGACGCGGCCGTAGCGCAGCCGGCCGATCTCGGCGCGCTCGCCGACGCCGCAGCCGAGCGCCTCGACCAGGTCGCGCAGCTCCTGGTTCTGCCGCAGCTTCTCGGTGCTGGCGCTGGCCACGTTGAGGATCTTGCCGCGCAACGGCAGCACCGCCTGGGTCTCGCGGTGGCGGGCCTGCTTGGCCGAGCCGCCGGCGCTGTCGCCCTCGACCAGGAAGATCTCGGTCTCGGCGGCGCGCTCGCTGGTGCAGTCGGTCAGCTTGCCGGGCAGGCGCAGCCGCCGGGTGGCGGATTTGCGCGGCGTCTCCTTGAGCTCGCGACGGCGTAGCCGCTCCTCGGCGCGCTCGATGATGAAGGCGAGCAGGGTATCGGCCTGCGCCGGATGGCCCGACAGCCAGTGGTCGAAGCGGTCGCGCAGCGCCGTCTCGACCAGACGCGTCGCCTCGGTGTTGGTCAGCTTCTCCTTGGTCTGGCCCTGGAATTGCGGCTCGCGGATGAACACCGAGAGCTTGGCGGCGACGGCGCCGAACAGATCCTCGGCGGTGACCTGCAGGGCACGCTTGTTGTGGCGGTGCTCGCCCCAGGCACGCAGGCCGCGCAACAGCGCGCTGCGGAAGCCCGCCTCGTGGGTGCCGCCCTGCGGCGTCGGGATGGTGTTGCAGAAGCTGGCCAGCGTCGGCTCGCCGGACTCCAGCCAGGCGATCGCCCATTCCAGCCGTCCGGTGGCGCGCCCGGCCACCGCCGGCAGCTCCGCCTCGCCCGACCAGGCCTCGGCCAGGCTGCCGGCCTCGCCGATCTCGTCGCGCAGGCTGTCGGCGAGGCCACCCGGGAAATGCAGCAGCGCCTCCGCCGGCACCTCGTCGCCACGCGCGGGCGCCCCGTGCTGGCTCGCATCCCCGAGCAGGCTCGCATCGCAGCTCCAGCGCAGCGTGACGCCGCGGAACAGGAACGCCTTGGAACGGCACAGCCGGTACAGCCGCAGCGGGTTGAACAGCAGGGCGCCGAAGATCTCGGTGTCGGGGACGAAGCGGACCTGGGTGCCGCGACGGTTCTGGGTGTTGCCGATGCGGGTGAGGGTGGTGACCGGCCGGCCGCGCTCGTACTCCTGGCGCCACACCGCGCGGTCGCGCGCCACCTCGACCTCGAGCCGCGACGACAGCGCGTTGACCACCGAGGAACCCACGCCGTGCAGGCCGCCCGAGGTGGCGTACGCCTGGCCGGAGAACTTGCCGCCGGAATGCAGCGTGGTGAAGATCACCTCCAGCGCCGAGCGGTCGGTGAATTTCGGATGGCGATCGACCGGGATGCCGCGCCCGTTGTCGCGCACGGTGAGCCGGTTGCCGGGCTCGAGCGCGAACTCGATCAGGCTGGCATGGCCGGCCACGGCCTCGTCCATGGCGTTGTCCAGGATCTCGGCGGCCAGGTGATGCAGCGCGGTCTCGTCGGTGCCGCCGACATACATCCCCGGACGGCGGCGGACCGGCTCCAGCCCCTCCAGCACCTCGATGTCGCGGGCCGAATAGCTGTCGTCGACCGATGCCGGCAGCAGGCCAAACTTGATGGTCTCAGCCTTGATGGTCTCAGCCTTGATGGTCGCGGCCTTGGTGGTGGCGACCTTGATGCTTTTGCCGGGAGACCGGCGTCCCGGCCCGCGCGAGGAGAGCTCGTTCATGGTGTGTTCTTGCGTGTCCCGCGCACGGCGGTCAAGTGCGCGTCCCGCGCCGGGTCCGGCACCCGATCGGGCACGGAGCCCGGTGCGGCACCGGGTCGGGCATGCCCGCTGCAGGTATCGGCCAGGGTTCAGCCCCCGTGGCGTGCGCTGCCGCGCGCGTGCCGCACCCTGCCGCTCTCCTTGACGCGTGCCGGCACGGCGCAGCCGTCATAGGCGGTAGGCTGCACGATGTCCTTGGCCTCGGCGTAGCCGCCGAGATCGCCGACGCTGTCGAGTGCCGCCACCTCGTCGAACATGCTGACCCGCTGGTCGCAGAACTGCGTCCCGGCCTGCAGGCCGCGTTCCGACTCCACGTTGGCGAGCTGGGTGATGTAGTCGTCCCGCTGCTTCTGCGCGCTGCGTCCGTAGGTGCTGGTGAAATAGGCCTTGAGCTCCGACTCCTCGGCATTGAGGCCCGGGCGGAATTTCTCGACGAACGCGTTGTAGCGATCCTGGGCGCCGCAGGAGAGCGCGGTCACCATCAGCTCGCTCTTCAGCCCCTGGACGTCGAACGCCTCGTGCGTCGGCGACATGCCGCACCGCGTGACGGCCAGCGCCGGGGTGCCGCTCAACGCCGCCGCACCGGCGAGGGTGGCCGCGGCGAGCCTGCGCAGAAGGGAGCGACGGTCGGAGCGAGGGCCGCCGGCGGCGCGGAACGACATGCTGATCTCCGTTGTGGTCGCGGCCCGGTCCGCGCCGCACAGGCTAGGGCAAGCGCGGCGCAGGGCAAACCCCCGCCGCGCAGGCTTTCGCCATGACAGGCTCTCGCGGTGACAGGCCCTCGCCGCGACTGGCTTTCGCGGCGGCAGGCTTCCGCAGCAGCGGGGCTTGCTCTACAGGGGCTCGGCGGCCGTCCGCCACGGTCCCCCCACCGGACCGGCGCCGGCCGCACCTGGAGCGGAGCTGTCGAGTGCGTCTGCGTATCGCTGCGATCTGTCTGACCGTCACCGGCCTCGCCGGCTGTGCCCACCCGGTGCCGCCGGCGGAGCAGGTGGCACCCGATCCGTTCGCCTACCTCAAGCGCTCGGCGCTGTGCGGCGCCGGCAAGCTCGCGACGACGCCGCAGGGACGCGCGGTCGCGATCCGCACACGCAGCGACGGCGGGCTGTGCACGGTCACGGTCAGCCAGCCGGAAGGCGGCGCCTACGCCTCGTTCGTACTCTCGACCCTGCCGATGCACGGTAGCAGCTTCATCTACAACTACGACAAGCGCACCCACGTCACCTATACCGCCGATACCGCCTACGCCGGCGCGGACGGCTTCGCCGTCAGCCTGATACCGGGCAACGGCAGGCCGCGCAGCCTGCTCAGGGTCGACGTCTCGGCCGACGCGACCGGGGTGCCGGTGCCGCCGCCGGCGGCGGCAGAGCCCCCGCCGACGACGACCACGAAGCCGGCGACGCACCGCAGGCGGCGCCACGTCGCCCACTCCTGACGCCGCTTCGCGGGACCTGCCCGGGACCCGTGGCGGGCGCCTGTCTCACGCCGGCGCGCGCGGTTCCACCGCGGCGCCGGATCGCTCGGCGCGATCCTGCTCGAGCGCTGCCTCGACATCGTCGAGGTCGCGACGCAGCATCTGCAGGGTGAAGCGGATCGGCACGCCGGCGGTATCGCCGAGCGACGCCAGGGTGTGGTCGAGCGTGTCGATCTCTCCCGCAGCCGCCTCGCGGTCGGGCAGCTGGTCGCCGCGCGCGAGGGTCTCGCAGCGCAGGCGCAGGGCGTCGAACACCTGGCCGAGCGCCAGGCTCGCGGGATGCAGCGTCGCCGAGAAGGCGTAGGCGTCCGGCAGCTCGTCGACCGCCCGGGTCACGAACAGCACGTCGCTCTGCAGCCGGCGCAGCATCGGCAGCAGCCGGACCAGCAGCGGATCCGCGGCTTCCAGCGTCCCCAGATGCTCGCGTCGTGCCTCGACCACCGCGTCCGCCAGCGCACGCAGCGAGGCCGCGGCGATCTCCGACAGCGAGTCGCGCGATGGCGTGGCCCCTGCGCCGGACAGCACCTCCCGCAGCAGGGTCTGCAGCGCCTCGAGCATGCCGGACGCGGCGGCGAACGCGCTCGACCGCGCGCGTGAGCGGAACACCAGGTACGACACCAGCAGCGACGTCGCCGCGCCGATCAGGATCGCGACGACGCGGTCGAACGGCCGCTCGAACGGCCCGCCGGGGGAGGGGAACAGGAACACCACCACCAGGGTGACGCAGGTCAGGCGCAGCGTCGGCCGCACCGCCGCCAGCAGCGCCAGCGGGGTCAGCATCAGGGTGAATACCGGCAGCTTCGGCCACCCAAGCAGCGTCAGCCCGATCGCGGCGGTCCCGGCGGTCGCTCCGATCAGGGTGCCGACGATCTGGTCGCGCCCGGCGGTCCAGGTGCCGGTGACGCTGTTGGAGGTGACGATCGCCGCCGTGATCAGCGCCCAGCCGGCCTCCTGCAGCCCGCACAGCCAGGCGGCCGCGCCGGACAGCCCCATCGAGACCAGCATGCGCACCGCCTGGCGCAGCCAGCCGCGATGCCTGCCCGACAGCAGCGTCGCCAGGGCGGGCTGCCGCTGCGGGGGTTCAGTTCGGGTTCTTCTGCGGGTTGCCGCGATCGGTGGTGTCGTGACCCGCCTCGCCCGCGATCGGCAGCGGCACCCAGCGCATGCCGTCACCGTTCTGCACCAGCATCAGCACCGAGGCGCGCCTGGCGTGTCGGGCCTGGGCGATGCGATCGACGAGCTCGGCCGGGGTGGAGACCTCCGACTGCTGCACCTCCGCCACCACGTCGCCGGCGCGCAGCCCGCGCTCGGCGGCGTGCCCGTCCGGGCTGACCTCGGTGATCACCACGCCCTTCTGGCCCTCGGGAAGCTGGAACCGCTGGCGCAGCGCATCGGTGATGGCGGCGACCTTCATGCCGAGCTCGGCCAGTGCCAGCGGCGCCGCCGCGGCGGGCGCGCGCGCCGCGGGATGGCTGTCCGGCTTCGGCTGGTCCTCGGGGAAGTCGCCGATGACGATGGGCAGCGTCTGCCGCTTGCCGTCGCGCCACAGCGCGAATTGCGCGGCCTCGCCGACCGGGGTCTCGGCCACCCGGCGCGGCAGGCTGCGGCCGTCGACATCCTTGCCGTCGAGCTGCAGGATCACGTCGCCGGTGCGCAGCCCCGCCTTCTGTGCCGGGCCCTTCGGCTCGGTGCCGGCGATCAGCGCGCCGTGCGCCGGCTTGAGGCCGAGGCTGTCGGCGATGTCCGGCGTCACGTCCTGGATGCGCACGCCGATCCAGCCGCGCTTGGCGTGGCCGAACTTGCGCAGCTGCGCGATCACCAGGCTGGCCTCGTTCGCCGGGATCGAGAAGCCGATGCCGATCGAGCCGCCCGAGGGCGAGTAGATCGCGGTGTTGATGCCCACCACCTGGCCGTCCATGTTGAACAGCGGACCGCCGGAGTTGCCCTTGTTGATCGGCGCGTCGGTCTGGATGAAGTCGTCGTACGGACCCTGCTGGATGTCGCGCCCGCGCGACGACACGATGCCGGCGGTGACGGTGCCGGACAGGCCGAACGGGTTGCCGATCGCCAGCACCCAGTCGCCGACGCGCGACTTGTCGCTGTCGCCGAACGCCACCGCGGGCAGCTTGCGGTCGGTGTGCACCTGCAGCACCGCGAGGTCGGTGCGGTCGTCATGGCCGATCAGCCTGGCCTTGAGCACGGTGTTGTCCTGCAGGGTGACGGTGATCTCCTCGGCGCCGTTGATCACGTGGTTGTTGGTCACGATGATGCCGGACGGGTCGATGATGAAGCCCGATCCCAGCGCCTGCATCTTGCGCGGCGGCGCGTTCGGCTCGCCGCCGCCGCCGCCATGCTCGCGGTTCATGAAGTCGTGGAAGAACTTCTCGAACGGCGAGCCCGGCGGGAAGGCCGGCATGCCCGGTCCCGGTCCTGGGCCCGGCCCCGCACCGGGGCCATCATCGTTGTCGTCGCCGTCCGGCTGGTCCGCGGCGACGGTCTCGGTCGAGGAGATGTTGACCACCGCCGGCAGCAGCGAGGCGGCGAGGTCGGCGAAGCTGTCAGGGGCGGCACGCGCCGCGGCCGTGGCCGGCGGCACGATCAGGGCCGCGGCCACGACGGCCTGCAGCGCGCCCGCCTGAAGCATGGAGGCCGCCATCAGGCAGGCGAAACGGGAGGGAGCGCGCATGGCCGAGCAAATCCTTGAACGTCGCGACCTGTGGACTGCCCGTGATGCCGCCGGTGCTGGCGAGGGCGTATCGCGACGTGTGGAGGACCAGCTTAGCCCGGCGCACCGCTCACCGCCAACGGCGCGGCACCGCGTTCGGCGGCAGCGTGCGGCGCGACGCCTCAGCGTGGCGCGGGCAGGCCGCCGAGCAGCCAGCCGGCGAGGGCGGCACCCAGCAGCGCGTAGCCGCGATCGCCCATGTGCAGCCCGTCCGGCGACAGGCTGTCGCGGCTCTGCCCGGGCACGTCGCACCAGCCCTGCATCAGCCGGTAGCGCGGGAACACCGGGACGCCGGCCTCCTGACCCACCCGGTGCAGGCCGCTCAGGAACGGCGGGAACGCCGGGCATTCCTCGAGTGCGCGGCAGTGCTGCTGGTCGATCAGCACGATGTCGGCATCGGTCTCGCGCCGCAGCCGGTCGAGGTCGTCGCGGGTGAGGCTCTCGAAGCGCTCGAGCGGCACCTGCTGCAGCGGATCGTTGCTGCCGGTCTGGAACAGCACCAGGTCGGGCCGGTCGGCGATCACCGCCTCGAGGCGGTCATGCAGGTCGATCGCGTTGTTGCCGCCGATGCCGCGATTGCTCAGCACGACACCGCCGCGGAGCTGTGCCGCCGCGCGCGACAGCATCTCCCGGCGCATCACCGCGGCGAAGCCGGCTTCCGGGGAAGAGGCGCCGACGCCCTCCGTGGTCGAGGAGCCGAACGCGGTGATCCGCCACGGCCGACCCTCGGCGAGGGCGGCGCCGCCCCGCCGCAGCGCGAGCGGCGGCAGGGCCAGGCCGGTGGCGTCGGAGTCGGTATTGCGCATCGCTCAGGCCGCGGCGATCGGCTGCCGCGGGGAGGCGGCCTCGGCGTCGCCGGCGGCGCGCGCGGCGCGCTTCTGCTGCAGCTTCCTGCGGTCGAGCCATCGCGCCAGCAGGAACAGGGTGCCGAGCCCGATCACGTTGACCGCGATCTGCAGCAGCCAGCCACTGCCCAGGGTGGCGAACAGCAGCTTGGCCAGCAGGTCGAGCAGCGTGCCGGCGGAGAATACCTCCAGCGAATGCCGGCCCAGCACCGCCAGCACCTGGCCGGTGCGTCCGGCGGCGCCGCGCGCGGCGCGCGGGCTGCTCTGCACCAGGTAGAAGATCGCCAGCACGTCGATCAGCCGCAGCGGCGACAGCGGCGTCTTCAGCGGTGGGTCGATGTCGAGCGGCGACAGGTTGGGCAATCCCCAGACCGACCAGGGGAACGCCTGCACCGCGCTGAAGGCGAGGTAGGCCCAGGAGGCCGCGACCAGCCAGCGACGGCGCGGCAGGTCGCCGCCGCGCGCCTGGGTCAGGATCGCCGCCATCGCACCCAGGGTGAACAGGAACTGCCAGGCGAACGGGTTGAAGTACCAGCCGTCCGGGTCGAGCCAGTTCGGCAGGTTGAGCTGCGGCTCGAAATTCACCAGCAGCCAGAGCGCCCCGCTCAGCGCGAGGGCGAAGCGCACGCCGATCCGGCTCGTCCAGTAGATCAGCGGGAACAGCGCCAGCAGCACGATGTAGAGCGGCAGGATGTTGAGGTTGCCGGGCAGCGCCTGCAGCAGCATCGCCCGCCACAGGCTCTGCAAGCCGTGCGCCAGCTCGGGCTCCAGGAAATCGACCGGCACCGCGTGGTAGCGTCGCCACTGCGTGATCACGGCGATGCTCACCAGCAGCATGCCGACCTGGTAGATGTAGAGCTTGCGGCAGCGTCGCAGCACCCGACCGATCGCGACCCGCGCGCCGAGCCGCTCGAAGGCGCGGCCATAGGCCAGCATGGAGGCGAAACCGGCGAGCAGCACGAAGATCTCGGCGGCATCGCAGAAGCCGAGATTGCGCAGCGTCAGGCGGTTGAGCAGGTTGTCGGGGATGTGATCGACGAACATCATCGCCAGCGCGACGCCGCGCAGCGCGTCCACCCGGTGGTCGCGCACGCTCGCGGCTTGGGTGGGCTGCGTCATCCGGCGTGCGGCTCCGTCCTCAACTCGGCCACCAGCATATGCGTTGCCCGGGTGCCGCTTCCAGTGCGGCGTCGTGCGTCTTACCTTCCGTCACGATCCGGCGCCCCCGGGCAATGCGGGCCGCCGCGCGATCAACTCGAGGAAAACATCATGGCCGTGATCGACGAGCGGGCGCTGCTCGAGGCCCTGCGCGGGGTCGAGGACCCGTCGAGCGGCCGCGACCTGGCCGCCGGCGGACGCATCGACAGCCTCTCGGTGCAGGGCGAGGCGGTGCACCTGGCACTCCGGGCGACGCGCGACGACGTGGCGGCGATGGAGCCGGTGCGGGCACGCGCCGAGGCGGCGCTCCGCCGCGTCGCCGGCGTGGCGCGCGCCACCGTCAGCCTGACCGCGCACCGGCCTCAGGCCGCGCCGCCGTCCGGCGCTGTGCCGCCGCCCGCGAGGCCCGCCGCCGGCCACGCGCCGATCAAGCTCGGTGCGGGCCAGGCCGCGCCGCAGCCGCTGCTGCCGGGGGTGGGGGCGGTGATCGCGGTCGCCTCCGGCAAGGGCGGCGTCGGCAAGTCCACCACCGCAGTCAACCTCGCGATCGGGCTGCAGCGTCTCGGCCTCTCGGTCGGCCTGCTCGATGCCGACATCCACGGCCCCAGCCTGCCGCGGATGCTCGGCGTGCATCGCCAGCCGGTGCTGCGTGACGGGCTGATGCAGCCGATCGAGGCCTGGGGCCTGAGCACGATGTCGATCGGCTTCCTGGTCGAGGAGCGCACGCCGATGATCTGGCGCGGCCCGATGGTGATGGGGGCACTCGGCCAGCTGCTGGGCGAGGTGGCGTGGGGCGAGCTGGACGTGCTGGTGGTCGACATGCCGCCCGGCACCGGCGACGCCCAGCTGACGCTGGCGCAGAAGGTGAAGCTCGCCGGCGCGGTGATCGTCTCCACGCCGCAGGACATCGCCCTGCTCGATGCGCGGCGCGGGGTGGCGATGTTCGAGAAGACCGGCGTGCCGGTGCTGGGCCTGGTCGAGAACATGTCGTTCTTCTGCTGCCCGAACTGCGGGCATCGCAGCGAGCTGTTCGGCCATGGCGGCGCGCGTCGCGAGGCGGACGCGCTCGGGGTGCCGTTCCTCGGCGAGATCCCGCTGCTGCTCGAGATACGCAGCAGCGCCGACGCCGGCACGCCGATCATGGCCGAGGCACCCGACAGTGCCGCCGGCCTCGCCTACGGTGGCCTCGCCGAACGGGTGGCGGCCTCGCCCGGGCTCGCCAGGCTGCTCAGTGCGCGGCGCAGTCGGTCCGACCGCTCCCCACGCAGTCCTGGTAGTTGACCATCGCCTTGACGTAGGGGAACGCGTACAGGCCGCCCGCCATCAGCCCGAGCAGCACCGCGAGCACGATGAACGGCGTGAAGTCCGGCAGCTTGCGCGGCGGAGGCTCCTCGGTCATCGCGGTGCCAGCACCGCCATCATCTCGTCCCACTCGCGCCGGCTCAGCCCGCTCGACGCCTGGTCTAGGCGCTCGCCCGCCAGCATCCGGCGCAGTGCCGCCAGCATCGAGGCGGAGAAGCTGAACGCGCCGAGCCGGTACTCCTCGAACGCGGCACAGGCCTGCGGCACCCAGGCGCGCACCGTCTGCAGCATCGCCTCGGCATAGACCCGGATCTCGTACTGGGCGTGCGGATCGAGGCGCAGGGCGAGGAAGTTCAGCAGGTTGTGCAGGTCCGCCTTCCAGTACCACTGGGTATAGGTGTTGAGCGTCAGGTTCATCCGCGCGAGCTCGCGCGCCAGGCCGTAGCCTTGGTTCTGGCCCTCCCCCTGCGGGTCGGCCTTCTCGCCGAGCATCAGCGCGTAGTGGTCGTGGCAGCGCGAGGCGTCCTCGCGCAGCAGCTCCAGCACGGCGGCGGCGGCATCGCCGGACAGCACGTCGCCGCGTCCTTGCCGGTTGCTCTCGCTCTGCGCGGCGAGCTGCGCCGGCTCGGGGATGTAGAACTCGCGGTCCAGGATCGAGTAGCGCGCGGAGTACTCGTTGATGCTGGCCATGCGGTGCCGGATCCACTGCCGGGCGACGAAGATCGGCAGCTTCACGTGGTACTTGATCTCGCACATCTCGAACGGCGTGGAGTGGCGGTGCCGCATCAGGTAGCGGATCAGGCCGCGATCCTCGCTCACCTTGCGGGTGCCGCGGCCGTACGAGACACGCGCCGCCTGCACGATGGCGCCGTCATCGCCCATGTAGTCGACCACCCGGACGAAGCCGTGATCCAGCACCGGCATCGGCCCGTGCAGCAGCGCCTCCAGCGCCGGCACCGTGGCGCGCCGGGTCTGGCTGGTGTGCTCTGCGAGGGCTTGCAGCTCGGCGTGCTGGTCTGGGCTCAGGATCATGCGCCGGTTTAGCATCAGCGGAGCGGGGCCTTCCATAGCCCCTGTTTTGTGACTATATGCGGTGCGTCGCGCCACCCGGCACGACTATGGCGATAAACGGTGCGTGGAATAATCGTTGTGGACCCGGGGGCAGTGCCCGGCGCCTCCACCATCCTCCGGACCCTTGGCTGCGAGGGACGGATCATGGGGGCGAAACAGGTTCGACACGCGTGGTAAAGACGAATCTTTTGCCCGGCATTGTACCGCCGTTATCGGGCTAAAACACAGGTGCCAACGATAATTTCGAGGCGCTCGCTGTCGCTGCATAAGTGACAAGCGCGGTTCGGGGGGGCACCGGGCAACAGAAGCCCCCCCACTCTTACGGTCGTGACGTGGACGACGGGAGACAGGCCGATGCGCGACGAGACCGACGGGGACGGACTGGCCGAAGAGGCCGGCGCGCTGCCGCCGAGCCTGCTGCCGTACGAGACCTGGATCGAGCAGGCCTACCGCGAGGTCATGATCCGCGCGCTGAGCTTCGCCCAGGCGCAGGGCCTGCCGGGCGCGCACCATTTCTACATCACCTTCCGCACCACGGCACCCGGCGTGCAGATCCCGACCCGCCTGCTGGCGCAGTATCCGCAGGAGATGACCATCGTCCTGCAGCACCAGTACTGGGACCTCAAGGTCGACCTCGCCGCGGCCGCGATGAGTGTCGGACTGTCGTTCGGCAGCGTGCCCTCGACGCTGGTGATCCCGTTCAAGGCGATCACCGGCTTCGCCGACCCGCAGGTGCGCATCGTGCTGCGCTTCACGGTGCCGGAGATCGACGAGGTGCCGGTCGAGGCGAGCCGGCCGACGCCCGTTCCCGCCGCCGTCCTGGCGCCGCCGGAGACTCGGCCAATCGGCGATCCGCTGGGCGGTCCGGTGGTCGATCCTGTAGCCGGGCCGGTGGATGCCGAGGAGGCCGACGACAGCCGGCAGGTGGTCAGCCTGGACGCCTTCCGGCGCCGTGGCCCGACCCCGAGCTGACCGCCGGCGGCGACAGGAGATGAACATGGACGCGTCGCCGCGGCACCCGCCGGCCGTGCGGTCGCCGGCGGTGCCAAGCACGCGCGACGGCTTCACCTACACCCCGATGTTCCCGCTCGGCGCGGATGCCACGCCGTGGCGCAGGCTCGAGATCGAGGGCGTCTCGACGCTGCAGTGCGACGGCAGGACGGTGCTGCGTATCCGGCCGGAGGCGCTGAGCGCGCTCGCCGCCGCCGCCTTCCGCGACGTCAGCCACCTGCTCCGCCCGGGGCACCTGGCGCAGCTGCGCCGCATCCTCGACGACCCGGAAGCCTCGGACAACGACCGCTTCGTCGCACTCGACCTGCTGAAGAACGCGGCGATCGCCGCCGGCGGCGTGCTGCCGATGTGCCAGGACACCGGCACCGCGATCG
>CAXTAY010000040.1:0-30451 GCA_964242335.1 uncultured Acetobacteraceae bacterium
GGCGGCGAGAGCGTGATCGCCGGCAACATCATCATCCGCCAGCGCGGCACCAAGGTGAAGCCCGGTCGCAATGTCGGGCTGGGCCGCGACCACACGATCTTCGCCCTGGTCGACGGCCAGGTGAAGTTCGAGACCCGCGCCGAAGGCCGGGTCCAGGTGAGCGTCGACGTGCGCGCGGCCGCGGCGGCGGAATAGCCGCTCTCCTTCACCGGGACGTCTCGGGGCCGGCCGGTCTGCGGTCGGCCGGTCTTCGGTCGACCCGCCTGCGGCCGGCCCTCGTCGTCTCCGGAACCTGCATCGGGCCCGATCGCCGTCATGAAATTCCTCGACCAAGCCAAGATCTACGTCAAGTCCGGTGACGGCGGCGACGGCGTCTGCGCCTTCCGCCGCGAGAAATACATCGAGTTCGGCGGCCCGGACGGCGGCAACGGCGGACGCGGCGGCGACGTCGTGTTCGAGGCCGTGTCCAACCTCAACACCCTGATCGACTTTCGCTACACGCAGCATTTCCGCGCCCGCAAGGGCGGCAACGGTGCCGGCTCCGACCGCACCGGCGCCGGCGCTTCCGCGGTCGTCATCAAGGTGCCGACCGGCACGCAGATCTTCGACGACGATCGTGAGACCCTGCTCGCCGACCTCGACCGGCCGGGGAAGCGGGTGCTGCTCTGCGCCGGCGGCGATGGCGGCTTCGGCAACGCCTCGTTCAAGACCAGCACCAACCGGGCGCCGCGTCGCGCCGACAAGGGCTGGCCGGGCCAGGAGCGTTGGGTCTGGCTGCGGCTGAAGCTGATCGCCGATGCCGGCCTGATCGGCCTGCCGAACGCCGGCAAGTCGACCTTCCTCTCGGTCGCCTCGGCGGCCCGCCCCAAGATCGCCGACTACCCGTTCACCACCCTGCACCCGCAGCTCGGCGTGGTCCGGCTGTCGGTGTCCGAGGAGTTCGTGTTGGCCGACATCCCCGGCCTGATCGAAGGCGCGCACGAAGGTGCCGGGCTCGGCGACCGCTTCCTCGGCCATGTCGAACGCTGCGCGGTGCTGCTGCACCTGATCGATGGGGCCGCCGGCGACGTGGTGCAGGCCTGGCGCACCATACGCGCCGAGCTCGAGGCCTATGGCGGCGGCCTCGCCGCCAAGCCGGAGCTGGTGGCGCTGAACAAGACCGACGCGATGACGCCGCGCGAGATCTCCGCGCGTCGCCGCGCGCTGGAGCGCGCGACCGGTGCGCCGGTGCTGACGCTCTCCGCGGTCAGCCATGCCGGGGTCGCCGAGGCGCTGCGGGCGCTGCAGGAGCGGGTCAGCGCCGGCCGCGCCGCGCGCAGCACCTCCGCCGATCTCGCCTCGCCCTCCGGGCTGCCGCTGCGCCTGGCCGCGAGCCACACCGCCGGTCCGTGAGCGGCCAGGCTCCGGACCTCGCCCGGGCCAGACGACTGGTCGTCAAGATCGGCAGCGCCCAGGTCGTGGACGCGGCGGCCGCGGCACCTCGTCACGACTGGCTCGCCAGCGTGGCGGCCGACATCGCCCGCCTGCGCGCGCAGGGCACCGAGGTGAGCGTGGTGTCGTCCGGAGCGATCGCCCTCGCCCGCGGCCTGCTGGCCCTGCCGGCCGGCCGGCTGCGCCTGGAGGAGAAGCAGGCCGCCGCCGCCGTCGGCCAGATCCGGCTCGCGCAGGCCTGGAGCGAGGCGCTCGCGACCCAGGGCCTGACCGCGGCACAGCTGCTGCTCACGCCGGACGACACCGAGGACCGGCGTCGGTACCTCAATGCGCGCGCCACCCTCACCACGCTCGCCGGCCTCGGCTGCGTACCGGTGATCAACGAGAACGACACCGTCGCCACCGCCGAGATCCGCTTCGGCGACAACGACAGGCTGGCGGCGCGGGTCGCCGAGATGATCCAGGCCGACCAGCTGGTGCTGCTGTCGGACATAGACGGGCTCTACACCGCGGACCCGCGTCTGCATCCCCACGCCCGGCACATCCCGCTGGTGCCGGCGCTGACCGCGGAGATCGAGGCGATGGGTGGCGCGCCGCCGCCCGGCTATTCCTCCGGGGGCATGCGCACCAAGCTGCTGGCGGCGCGCATCGCCACCGGCGCCGGCTGCGCGATGGCGATCGCCCGCGGTGGTACGAAGCATCCGCTGGCGGCACTGCTGGAGGGCGCGACCTGCACCTGGTTCCTCGCGGCCCCGGATGGACGCTCGGCACGCAAGCGCTGGATCGCCGGCGCCCTGCGGCCCGGCGGCCGGCTGCGCATCGACGCCGGTGCCGCGCGCGCCCTTGCCGGCGGCAGCTCGCTGCTGCCGGCCGGCATATGCTCGGTCGAGGGCGAGTTCGAGCGCGGCGATCCGGTGGAGATCGTCGGTCCCGACGACCGGCTGCTGGCACGCGGGCTCTCGGCCTACGGCAGCGCCGACGCGCGCAGGATCGCGGGACACCGGTCCGGGGCGATCGAGGCGCTGCTGGGCTGGCGCGGCCGCGACGAGATGGTGCACCGCGACGACCTGGCGCAGCTCTAGCGGGCTGCGGAGGAAGCAAGCCAGGGCTCCGCCCTTGACCCGCTGGGGCCGCAGGCCCCAGACCCCGATCCTTAGGAGGAGGTTTTCGAAGGCTCGCCTTTGATGGGGTCGAGGGGCAAAGCCCCTTGCTCTGGCTTCCAGACCTGGCGCAGCTCCAGCCGCCTCGAACCTATCGGCCTCCCGATGCCGGCGGCCAGCGCAGCCGCGGCTCGCTCCGGTCGCGCGAACCCTGCTCCGGATCGTCGCGGCGCGGCGTCACCCGTCGCGCCGCCGCCGGCTCGGACAGCTCGTCGGCCGCCGCCCGGCCGAGGCGCTGCGGCTCCGCGTCCGGCAGGCGCAGCGCCAGCATGCGCAACTCGGCGTGGATGTCGTCGAGCTGCGCTTCCAGCAGGTCGAACCGCCCGCGCTGCCCGAGCAGGGTGAACGGCATCATCAGCAGGGCGAAGCCGAGCAGCAGGGCCAGTGCCAGCAGCGCCAGCTGCGCCCAGGGGGACATCCAGGGCGGCATCCAGGCCGGCGCCCAGCCCGGCAGGATCGCGGGAAGGGTCATGCGGATCCGCCCGGCGGCATCCTACATGCCCAGCGCGCGGCGATAGACGTCGAGCAGCGCCTCCTGCTCCTCCACGTCGGCCGGCTCCTGGCGCCGGATGCGGATGATCTGACGCACCACCTTGACGTCGAACCCGGCCGACTTCGCCTCGGCGAAGATGTCCTTGATGTCGCTGCCCAGCGCCTTGCGCTCTTCCTCGAGCCGCTCGACCCGCTCGATGATGCTGCGCAGCCGGTCGGCGGCGATGCCGCCGGTGGCGGCGCGATCCTCTGCGGCCGGATGCCCCGAAGCACTCGCGGTGGCGCGGGTGTTCGGCCGCTCGGTGGTATCCAGCGTCATCGTCCCGCCCTTCCTCGCCGCCATCGGTCGCGGGCTTACCAAGTCCCATCGCCGTGGGTCAATGTCGCGGGGCGCGGCGCCGCAGCCTCGCCGCCGACGCTGTCGCGTCGGCGAGGCCCCTTGCGGTGCCAGGTGCGAAGCCCAATCCTGCTGTCCGACCGCCGAACTCCTGGAGAGCCGCCCATGTCCGCCACCAACAGCCCGGTGCAGCCCTTCGACTACGTCGTCTTCGGGGCCACCGGCGACCTGACCATGCGCAAGCTGCTGCCGTCGCTGTACTACCGCTTCTGCGAGGGGCAGATGCCGGGGCAGGCACGGATCATCGGTGCCGCGCGCTCGAACCTGTCGGATGACGACTTCCGCGAGCGCGCCGAGAAGGCGCTCATCCGCTTCGTCAAGGAGGCGGACCGCAAGCCGGACGTCATGCGGGAGTTCCTCGGGCGGATCCACTACGCCAGCGTCAACGGTGCGGAGAGCGAGAGCAGCTGGGACAACCTCACCCGCCTGTTCGAGCCCGCCGACGCCGAGCGTGTCCGCGTGTTCTACCTCGCCACCTCGCCCGGCCTGTACGGCAAGATCTGCCAGAACCTCGCGACGCGCGGCCTGGTCACGCCGCGCTCGCGTGTCGTGCTGGAGAAGCCGATCGGCCACGACCTCGCCTCCGCACGGCGGATCAACGACGAGGTCGGCGAGGTGTTCGCCGAGAAGCAGGTGTTCCGCATCGACCACTATCTCGGCAAGGAGACGGTGCAGAACCTGATCGCGCTGCGCTTCGCCAACCCGGTGTTCGAGCGATTATGGTCGGCGGATGCGATCGACCACGTGCAGATCACCGCCGCCGAGACCGTGGGCGTCGAGGGCCGCGGCGACTATTACGATCATTCCGGCGCGCTGCGCGACATGATCCAGAACCACCTGCTGCAGGTGATGTGCCTGGTCGCGATGGAGCCGCCGGGCTCGCTGGAAGCGGACAGCCTGCGCAACGAGAAGCTCAAGGTGCTGCGCGCCCTGAAGCCGATCCGGGTCGAGGACGTGGAGCAGGTGGCGATCCGCGGCCAGTACGGACGCGGCCGGATCGGGGACGCGATCGTGCCCGGCTACCTCGAGGAACTCGGCGAGGGCCGGCAGAGCCAGACCGAGACCTTCGTCGCACTCAAGGCCGAGGTGCATAGCTGGCGCTGGGGCAAGGTGCCGTTCTACCTGCGCTCGGGCAAGCGGCTGCCCTCGAAGCTCAGCGAGATCGTGGTGCAGTTCAAGGAGACGCCCTGGTCGATCTTCCCCTCCAAGCTGCAGGCCAACCGGCTGACCATCCGGCTGCAGCCCGAGGAGGGGATACAGCTCTCGATCATGAGCAAGGATCCCGGGCCCGACGGCATGGTGCTGCGTCCGGCCAACATCGATATCTCGTTCGAGAAGGCGTTCGCGACCCGCTACCCCGACGCCTACGAGCGGCTGCTGATGGACACGGTGCGCGGCGACCCGGTGCTGTTCATGCGACGCGACGAGGTCGAGACCGCGTGGAGCTGGGTGGAGCCGATCCTGGAGGCCTGGGGCCGTCAGCCGGGCACGCTGCACCATTACGGCGCGGGAAGCTGGGGACCCGACGCCGCGCGCCGGCTGATCGAGGCGGACGGCCATGTCTGGCACGAGGAGATGCGCTAGGTGGCACGACCCAGGGGCGGCACGCGCGCCGCCCCGCCCGCGACCAGGCAGGTGCCGCGCCCGGTGGCGCCGCCGCCGCGGCCCTGGACGCCGCGCCAGCTCGCCGCGCGGATCGGCGTGATCGCGCTGAGCGGCGTGCTGATCGTGGTGCTGCACTTCACCGGCACGCTCGACGCCCTGCAGCGGCGCATCTTTCCCGAACCGGTGCACTGGCGCGACGACTATTCGGTGGTCGAGCACCTGCGCGACCGCGTGGTGCGGGACAAGCTGACCCGCGACGCGCCGGACTGCCTGCTGTTCATCATCAACGGCAACGATCCGCCGGAGGCGCAGCGCATCCGCGTCATGGAGAAGCACAACGCGCACTGCCCGGGACCGCCCGGGGTGCTGCCGCGGCTGTTCACGCTGCGGATCGACCGGTCCCGCGGCCTGGTCGAGGACGACCGGGACAGTCCGGGCCAGTTCCGCGCGACCCCGTGACCGGCCGGTGATCGATCGCCGTCGGGGTCCTAACCCACCCCGGCCTGGCCCGGGGGCTTGCCCGCGGCCGTGCGCCGGGGCACACCGGCAGCCCGGCGGCGATATTCGGGAGACCCCATGGCGCAGACAGAACCCGCATCCGGCAGCGGCGACGGGCACGGTCATGACGGCGCGGTCGGCACCCGCCGCGACTTCCTGACCCTGCTGACCGGTGCGGCGGCGCTGGTCGGCGTCGGCGGCTTCGTCTGGCCGTTCCTCGACAGCCTGTCGCCGGCGGGCAGCAGCGACAGTGCCGACGCCAACGTGGACGTCGACCTCTCAAAGCTCGCGCCCGGCCAGCAGGTGGTCGTTGTCTGGCGCGGCAAGCCGGTGTTCGTGGTGCATCGCAGCCCCGAGGCGCTGATCAAGCTGCAGGATACCAACCTGACCAACCGGCTGCGCGACTGGACCTCCAAGGAGCGCCAGCAGCCCGACTACGTGGTGAACTGGCACCGCTCGATCGCGCCCGAATACGGGGTGATGGTCGGGATCTGCACCCATCTCGGCTGCGTCCCCGGCTACGTGCCGAACCCGTCGCCGACCGAGCCGGTCGCGAACTGGCCGGGCGGCTATGCCTGCCCCTGCCACGGCTCCAAGTTCGACCTCGCCGGACGCGTGTTCACCGGCTCGCCGGCGGGCTACAACCTGCCGGTGCCGCCGTACTCGATGCCCAGCAAGACCAGCCTGAGGATCGGCACCAGTCCCGACGACCTCGACTTCGACTTCGAGAGCATCCGCCAACTCTGAGGCCCCGCCTCCGGCCGGTGCGCGACGCGCGAGCGCGGCGCCCCTGCGCGACGCCCCACCGAGGTGTTTGCGGCTTGACTAAATCATAACGAAATCGTTATGTACTGCTCGGCACCGGGTCGTTCGGCCGCGGCTGCCTGTGCGCGCACCGGGCCGTCCGACGGCTCCGCGCGGCCTCATGCAGCGCCGCGCGGATATCGCGGCAAGGAGCCGACATGGCGAACGACAGCTTCACGCCGACCGTCGCCAGCGGCACGAGCGGCTTTGCCTGGTCGAACGCCGGCAACTGGTCGTCGGGGCTTCCCGACCAGAACGCGACGGCCACGATCAGCTCGACCACGCTCGGCTACACGCTGCTCGTCGGCGGAACGTACACGGTCAATCAGCTGGTGTTCGGCAGCGGCTTCGGCAGCGTCAACATGACCATCGCGAGCGGCGACGTGCTGACCGCCGGCAACGGCGGCAGCGTCGCCTCGGGCAGCACCCTGACGATCAACGCGGCCAGCGTCGGCAGCTTCGTCACCAACGGCTTTGAGGTTGATAGCGGTGCGGTGCTGGACGTGCTCGGCGGCACCTTCTCCGCCATCAGCGCCGGCCTGACCCTCGACAACAACGCAACGGCGCTGTTCGGCACCGGCGTCACGCTGAACGTCAACACGCTGAACCTGAGCGGCAGCTCGAACCTGACGCTGGATGTCGGCAGCAAGAGCGCGCCGCACGTCATCGCGAACGTCAATGACGGCAGCGGGTCGTCCACCCTGACCGTGTCCGGCGGCGACCTGCAGCTCGGCTCCGGCGGCGGCGGCACCTACCTCGTCAACGGCGGCGGCGTGATCGAACTCACCGGCAGCCTCGGCAGCGGCGCCACCATGGATCTGGCCGGCGGCCTCGTGCAGCTGGACGGCAACGTCAACCTGCAGACCGGCGACAAGTTCGCCTTCTCCGGCAGCACCGCATCGACGCTCGACGTCCTCTCCGGCAACAACTTCCAGAACGGCTTCGGCTACGTCGTCAGCGGCTTCGACTACGGCGACAAGCTGCAGTTCGGCAGCCTCAGCCTGAGCGGTGACACCTGTACCTACAGCGGCACGACGCTGACCATCAAGAGCGGCAGCACGGTCGTGCTGACCGTCTCCAGCCTGTCGCTCGCGTCCGATGCCACGGCCTCGCACAGCTTCCTGCTCAGCGGCAACACGATCCAGCTCGCCTGCTTCCTGTCGGGCACGCTGATCGAGACGGCGGCCGGCGCGGTGCCGGTGGAGCGGCTGCGAGCCGGCGACAGCGTGGTGACGCTGTGCGGCGAGCAGCGGATGACGCGGCGCGCGCGCTGGATCGGCCGCCGGCGCATCCGGGCGGCCCGTTTCGCCGGCCACGAGGACGCCCATCCGATACGCATACGTGCCGGCGCGTTCGCCGCCGACCTGCCGCAGCGAGACCTGCTGGTGACCGGCGAGCACTGCATCCATGTCGCCGGCGGCCTGATCCCGGCACGCATGCTGGTGAACGGACGCAGCATCGTTCGCGACACCACGATCGCGGACTACACCGTCCACCACGTCGAGTTCGACAGCCACGCGATCATGCTGGCCGAGGGGCTGCCGACCGAGAGCTACCTGGACACCGGCAACCGGGACAGCTTCGGCGAGCCGGCCGTCGGCGCGGACCGCGCGCGGCACTGGCCGGTCGATGCGGCCGCACCGCTGCGCGTCGAGCGCGAGGCGGTCGAGCCGATCTGGCGGGCGTTGCAGCGCCGCGCCGACCGGCTCGGCTACGCCCCCGCCGCCGCGCCGGTGCTGTCGGACGATGCGGATCTCTGCCTGCAGCTCGAGGACGGGCGGGTGCTGCGGGCGCGCTGGCGCAGCGACGAGCGGCATCTGTTCCAGCTGCCCGCAGGCATGCGCGCCTCGCACCTGCTGTCGCGCGCGGCACGGCCGTCGGAGGTGATCGGTCCGTTCGTGGACGACCGCCGGATGCTCGGCGTCGCGGTCAGCCGGATCACGCTGTGGAGCGGCCTGAGCGACAGCGTGCTGCACGAGCAGGCGCTCGCCGGCAGCGGCTGGCACGCCGGCGAGGACGGACATCGCTGGACCGACGGCCGGGCCAGCCTGTCGCTGCCGCGACCGGACGGCACCGACAGCTTCCTCGAGGTGCGGCTCGCAGCACGGATGCGCTACCCGCTGGCGCCGGAGCCGGTCATCGATCTCGCGGCGTGAGCGGCAGCGGATTGATCGCAGAACCGGAATGATCTAGACGTTACGCTCACGGTCATAACCGGTCGTTCCAGTGCCCGTGTGTCGGGCCCGGCGCATGATCCGATCGGATCATGCCCCGGCCGCCGTTCACGCGCGCAGCCTCTCGGCGATCCGTCACGATCCAATCCCGACACGAGGCGCGCGCATGGCCAGCACGTTCAACCAGACCACGAAGCAGACCACCGGCGTCTACGCCAACGACTACCTGTGGTCGACGGCGACGAACTGGTCCACCGGCGTCGTTCCCGGTGCTTCCGACAGCGTGGCGCTCAACCTGACCAAGAGCGGTGCCTCGGTCGTCGACGGCACGATCACCGTGGCCTCCGTCACCTTCAGCACCGCCGGCACCCTGCTGGTCGGCGGTGCCCTGACCACCGCGTCGCTGAGCATCGCCACCGGCCTGTCGGCGGACACCGTCTCGGTGCTGTCCGGCGGCAGCCTGCAGCTCAACGGCAACCTGGCACTGGGCTACAACAGCGAGGTCGACGTCGCCGGAAGCCTCAACGCCACCACGCTGGCCTTCACGCCGAGCGGCACCACCGACCTGAGCTCGCGGCTCAACATCACCGCGGGCAACCTCGCCGTGAGCGGCAAGCTCGACCTGACCGGCGTCGGCAGCGCCAACCTCGCCGCCGGTGCGACGATGCATGTCGGCAACCTGACCATGAGCAACGGCACCCTCGATCTCGCCGGCACCGCGACCATCAGCGGCCTCGCCCTGAAGGGCACGGGCCTCACCATCGAGGGCAGCGCCAGCGTCGGCCAGCTCGGCGGCGGCAACGTCACCATCGATCGCGGCGGCGCGCTCGAGGTCACGTCCTCGACCAACAGCCTGCTGTCGAGCGGCGGCGACGCCTTCACCCTGGACGGCGGCAGCCTGACGCTGGACGCGAGCGTCACGCTGATCGCCGGCACCAGCTTCCTGTTCGGCGCCACCGCGAGCACCGGCAGCAGCAGGCTCGACATCGCCGATCCCGCCGACTTCAGCGCCGGCAAGTTCACCGACGCGATCATGTCCCTCGACGTCGGCGACAGCCTGCAGTTCGGCACCGCGCAGTTCTCCGCCGCCAGCTACAGCAGCGCCAGCCACAGCATCGCCTTGACCGGCAGCGGCGGGACCGCGAGCGAGACGCTGAGCAACGTCACCCTGGCCGCCGGCATCACGCCGAGCTTCAGCCTGAGCACGGCCACGAACGGCGGCACGATCGTGACGCTGAACTGCTTCCTCGCCGGCACCCGGATCGACACCCCGTCCGGGCCGAGGGCGATCGAGACGCTGGCGGCAGGCGACCCGGTGCTGACCGTCGAGCACGGCAGGTGCGTGACCGGCAGGGTCCGCTGGGTCGGCGCCCGCCGCGTCGAACGTGCGACGCTCGACCAGGACGGCTCGCTCGATGCCGTCCCGGTGCGCATACGCGCGCACGCCTTCGCCGACGATGTGCCCTGCCGCGACCTGCTGATCACCGCCGAGCACTGCATCCTCGAGGCCGGCTGCCTGATCCCGGCGCGCATGCTGGTCAACGGCGCCAGCATCGTGCACGAGAGCGACCTCACCCACTACAGCGTGCACCATGTCGAGTGCGACCGGCACTCGATCCTGCTGGCGGAAGGCCTGACCACCGAGAGCTACCTCGATACCGGCGACCGAGACGGTTTCGGCTCGCCGGGTGCTGAGGCACGCCTGCGCGAGAGCCGCGGCGGCGCCAGCTGGGCGGAGGATGCCGCGGCGCCGCTGATGACCTCGCGCGAGGCGGTCGAGCCGATCTGGCGCCGTCTCGCGGCGCGCGCCGAGGCGCTCGGCATGGGTGTCGCGCATCCGGGCCGCGTCGGCCGCATCACGCGGGATCCGGCGCTGCGGCTGCAGACCGATGACGGCAGGCTGCTGCGCGCCCGACGCAGCCGCGGCGGACGGCATCTGTTCGTGCTGCCCGCCGGCAGCAGGCGGGCGATCCTGCGCTCGCGCAGCGCCGTTCCGGCCGAGATCGAGGGTCCGTTTGTCGATGACAGGCGCCGGCTCGGGGTCTGCGTGCGCAGCGCCACGCTGTGGACCGGACGCGGCGCCGCCCTGCCGCTGGCCGCCGAGGGCCTGCAGGGCTGGCACCAGGCGGAGCGGCCGGGCGGCGGGTGTTGGACCGACGGCGCCGGCGAGTTCGCCCTGCCGGCGCTGGCGCAGGCCACGGTGCTGGAGATCGAGCTGCTCGGCACGGCCTGCTTCGCGCTCGAGACGCCGCCCGCCGGCTGACGCCCGGCGCGATGCCTTGACGCAGGCGAGTTGAGGGACCACGGTCCGGCTGCCAGACGGCCGGACGGTCGCTGCCGCACGCCGCGGTGGAGGAAAGTCCGGGCTCCACGAGGGAACGGTGCCGGTTAACGGCCGGCGGGGGCGACCCCAGGGAAAGTGCCACAGAAAACAAACCGCCCGCACGCATGCCTGGTCAAGCTCGCGTGCCTGCGGGCAAGGGTGAAACGGTGCGGTAAGAGCGCACCGCGCTTCCGGCAACGGCGGCGGCAGGGCAAACCCCACCGGGAGCAAGACCGAATAGGGGCGGCCGGTTCGCTCCGCCAGCGCATGCTGGAGGATCGGCCAGGGGTTCTTCGCCCCGCCGCCCGGGTTGGTCGCGCGAGGCACGCAGCGATGCGTGTCCCAGAGGAATGACCGTCCCGTGCCGATCGCGGTTTCGCGGCCGGTGCGGACAGAACCCGGCTTACAGGCCGTCTGGCACCTTCACGCAGCGCACTGCCACGATCGCCACGGCGCCGTTTAGTCGTGTTGAAACCGTAACGTAATCGGCAGCGTCCGTCGCGGCGTCTCCTGTCGATCAGCGGGAGGCTGCGGCGAGGTCAGTGTGAAGTGGGCGTGAGGTCGGCGGAGAGCCGATCAACCGCCGCCCGCAACTATAGTCCAACAAGAACAAAGCAAGAACTAGCGTTTCGATGTAGTCTTTATTTAGAGCAATTGCCCAACGCCCTGAATGCACTGGCGGAGCTCGCGGCAAAACCGCGTCAATTCAGCTCAAGTGCCGGGAGAATCATGCTTTCTCGTTTGACCGCCCATGTTTGCCCATGATATCCCAAGGTCACCCACGGGCCGGTCAGTCGGATCATTCGGCGCAAGCCAAAACTCGGGGCTGCGCACGAGAGTCAGGGAGCCTCGCCTCCGATGAGCGTCTTCCTTGGCACGCATCAGAACCGTCTCGATGCCAAGGGTCGCGTCTCCATCCCCGCCGGTTTCCGCGCCGCACTGCGAGCGCGCACGCAGAACGCAGAGACCACCGCGGACGCGGCCGGCTCGGTGCAGATCGTGTTGCGCCCTTCGCACAAGCATGCATGCATCGAGGCGTGGCCTGTCGACGCGTTCGCCGCACTTGCCAAGCCGCTTGACCGCCTCGACATGTTTTCTGAAGACCACGACGACCTTTCTGCTGCACTTTATGCGGATGCATATCCTATCGATGCGGACAAGGAAGGTCGAATTATGCTTCCAGAGATCCTAGCGCATCACGCCGGACTTTCCGATTCGGTCGCATTCATGGGACTTGGGCATATTTTTCAGATCTGGGAACCGAAAGCCGCCGAGCGCCGCCGTGTCGAGGCACGTGAGCGCGCACGAGACGTGAGCCTGCCGGGCACGCGCCTGACGTCCGCGACAGGCGCCGACCGGTGAGCGCGCAGGCCACTCGCGCGGCCGCTCGGCTCGAGGACCGGCACCTTCCGGTGATGCTCGACGAGGTCCTCGACAAGCTCGATCCGCAACCGGACGGAGTCTACCTCGACGGCACCTTCGGCGGCGGCGGCTATGCGCGCGCCATCCTGACGCACGCGCCGTGCACGCTGTGGGCGATCGATCGCGATCCGCAGGCGATCGAGCGCGGCCGCGCTCTGGTGCAGGAGCTGGCCGGAGCGCCGGCAACGGAGCCGCAGCACAGCCCGATGCGGCTGAACCTGATCGAGGGCAGCTTCGGCGACATGCTGGCCCTGCTCGCCGCGCGCGGGGTCGACAGGCTCGACGGCGTGGTGCTCGATCTGGGCGTCTCGTCGTTCCAGATCGATCAGCCGGAGCGCGGCTTCTCGTTCCGCCATGACGGTCCGCTCGACATGCGCATGAGCGGACGCGGCAGCAGTGCGGCGGATCTGGTCAATACGCTGCCGGAAGCGGAGCTCGCCGATATCCTCTACGAGTTCGGCGAGGAGCGGCTGTCGCGCCGGATCGCGCGCAGCATCGTGGCCGCGAGGGCATCGCGTCCGATCGAGACCACCCTGCAGCTCGCCGGCATCATACGCGCGGTGGTGCCGGCGGATCGCTCGGGGCGCCTCGATCCGGCGACGCGCTCGTTCCAGGCGCTGCGCATCCGCGTCAACGACGAGCTGGGCGAAATCGAGCGCGGTCTCGCCGCAGCCGCCTCGCTGCTGGGTCCCGGCGGCCGGCTGGTGGTGGTGTCGTTCCACTCGCTCGAGGATCGCATCGTCAAGCGCTTCATGATCGAGGCGGCGGGGCGGCTGCCGTCGCCGTCGCGACATGATCCGCGCGGCCTAGAGGTCTCCAGCGGCCGGCACGCGCGTTCGCCGAGCGCGCGCTTCCGGCTCCTCGACAACAGGGCGCTGCGCCCCAGTTCGGGCGAGAGCAGCGTCAACCCGCGCGCGCGCAGCGCCAGGCTTCGCAGCCTGGAACGTCTATCCGATCCCCTCGACGTGAACCCGACGGCAGGAAGCCTCGCATGATCCGCCCCTTCACCGCCCTGTGCGTGCTGCTCGCCGGCGCGTCCGGCCTCTACCTCTACTCGGAGAAGCACCGCACCACGGTGCTGGATCAGCGTATCTCCAGGATCGTCCAGGACACCCAGCACATCCGCGAGCACACCGCGATGCTGCGCGGCGAGTGGGAGCTGCTGAACCAGCCGGACCGCCTGAAGACGCTCGCCAGGCGGTACCTGCCGGAGCTGCACCCGATGGCGCCGGTCCAGTTCGTGCAGATGGCAGCGCTCGCACAGCATCTGCCTGGCGTCCCGGCGCCGACCTCGCCGCCACTGATGGTCGACACGCCGATCCTGGCACCCGCGGCGCCGACCTTCGCATCGACCCTGGCGCCGGTGCAGGTGATGGCGCGCGTCCTCGCACCCGCCGCCGCCGATCCGGCCGACAGGCAGGTCGAGACGCCGGCGGACGAGGCGGCCGCGGCTCGCGCCAGTTCGGCGGCGCGCGCCGCCCGGCCGACGCAGCTCGCCACCGCAGTTCCGGCGGCGAGCCCGCACCATGTCGCGCGTCCGCGCACGGTCCCGGGCCTGTCTCCTGCCGAACGCTCGGCGCTGCACCTGGCGCAGCTCAGGCCGCTGCCCGCGCACCTGGCGCCGGCGAGCCGGCTCGCGTCGTACGACGGCGCACCGGCGCGCAGCCTGCTCCGGACCGCCGGCGCCTATGTCCGTCCGGCGTCGGCGGAAGCCGCCTGGCGCCCGGCGATGCGCGCGCCCGCCGCCGCCTCGACGCGCTTCGGCGGTGTCGGCTCGTCGCTCGGCTTCTCGCACGCGGTGCTGCCGGCGCCGGTGCCGATGCAGGATGGCGGTTGACGCCGTGCCGATGAAGCGCCGCACTCCGTCACCGATCGCGGCATGACCCGGGTCCCTGCTTGAGTTCCGGCGAACCAGCGCTCGGCGGCGAGACCGTCGTCAGCGTGACCCGCCGCGACCTCGAGCGGCGCGCGCTGATGGAGCGGATGCGGGTTCGGGTGCTGTGCGTCGCGGGCGGCTTCGCCGTGCTGTTCGGCGCGGTGTCGGTCAAGCTGGCGCTGGCGACGGTGTTCCGGCCGATGGCGCCGGCGCCGCGCCAGATCGCGCCGCAGGTGCCGCGCCTGCCCAGCCACGATGCCGATCCCAAGGGGCTGCTGGTCGATGATCTCGATCTCGCCCACGTGCGTCGCGCCAGCATCACCGACCGCAACGGGCAAATCCTGGCGATCTCGCTGCCGCTGGCGGCGGTCTACGCGAACCCGCTGGAACTGATGGATGCGGCCGATGTCGCGCGCCGGCTGAAGACGGTGCTTCCCGGCATCGACGTCAAGGACGTCGTGGCACGGCTATCGTTGAAGAAGCAGTTCGTCTACATCGCCCGCGACATCCCGCCGGACAAGGAGCTCGCGATCAACGACCTCGGCATCCCCGGCATCTATTTCGAGCCCGGCGAGAAGCGCCGCTATCCGCTCGGCCGGGTGGCCGCACAGATCATGGGTGCGGTGGACATCGACGATCACGGCGTCGCCGGCGTCGAGCGCTTCTTCGACCGACGCCTGAACAGCGATCCGCGGCCGCTGCGGCTGTCGCTCGACGTGCGGGTGCAGGCGGTGGTGCGCGACGAGCTGGAGGACGCAAAGGAGGAGTTCCGCGCGATCGGCGCCTGCGCCATCGTGATGGACGTGCGCTCGGGCGAGATCGTCGCCATGGTCAGCCTGCCCGACTACGATGCCAACCTGTTCAACCGCGCCACCGACGATCAGCGCTTCAACCGCGCGGTCACCGGCATGTACGAGCCGGGATCCACCTTCAAGCTGCAGACCGCCGCGATGGTGCTGCAGGACGAGGTGGCGCATGTCTGGGACCGCTTCTCGACGATCCCGATCCATGTCGGGCGCTTCACCATCTCCGACATGAAGACCGATCATTTCGCGCCGCTGCTGTCGATGCCGGAGGTGATGGCGTACTCCTCCAACCCGGCGGCGGCGCACATGGCGATGCAGGCCGGAGCCAGACGGCAGCAGGACTGGCTGCGGGGAATGGGGTTCTTCTCCAAGGTGCCGGTGGAGCTGCCGGAAGCGGGTCACCCGATCGTGCCCTCGCTGCGCAACTGGGGCCTGTCGACGGTGATGACGGTGGCGTTCGGGCACGGCGTCGCCGAGCCGCCGCTGGCGATCGTGCGCGGCACCGCCGCCGCCGCGAACGGCGGCGTCCTGGTCACGCCGACGCTACTGGCGCGCCCACGCCCGGCCGACGGCCAGCCGCCCGCCGGCCCGGGCGCCACGGACGGTGCCGCGGCACTGCCGACGATGCCACCGCTCGGGGCCGCCGACATCGATCCGGACGGGCAGGCGGTGATCGTGCCGCAGGGGCCCAAGCTGCTGTCCGACCGCAACTCGATGCTGCTTCGCAAGATGCTGCGGCTCGTGGTCACAAGGGGCATCGGCAAGCCGGCCGAGGTGCCGGGCTACTTCATCGGCGGCAAGACCGGCACCGCCGAAAAGGTCGGGCCCCGCGGCGGCTACCTCAAGCACGTCAACGTCACCGCCTTCACCGGCATCTTCCCGATGAACCAGCCGCGCTACGCGGTCTACGTCATGCTCGACAGCCCGCAGGCGACCCGGGAGACCCACGGCTGGACCACCTCGGCGTGGAACGCCGCACCGACGGTCGCCAAGATCGTGGCCCGCATCGGCCCGATGATGGAGCTGTTCCCGAACACCTCGACTGGTGCCGCCGCGATCGACGCGGCACTCGAGATCCCGATGCAGCCGGCCGCACCCGGCGCCGCGGCGGAGCCGCATACGCCGAGGAGCCCGCGCCGCACCCCGATCCGCCCCGAGGAAAGGCTGCGCCAGGATGTCAGCTATCCGGTGGCTGGCGCTATTTCCGATGCGGAGCATCGGGACGCGAACGCGGAGCATCGAGATGCGTCTCGATGAGCTCGCGGGCAGCATCGGACTGACGCCGCCGCCGAAGGCGGCCAATATCCGCATCGAAGGCATCGCGTTCGACAGCCGCGCGGTGCGGCCGGGCTGGCTGTTCGCGGCCCTCCCCGGCAGCCGCATCGACGGCCGCTGCTTCATCGCCGACGCGGTGGCGGCGGGAGCCGTAGCGGTGCTGGCCGAGCCGGGCACGGTATGGCCGCAGCAGCTGCCGCAGCGCCCGCTGCTGCTGCACCGCGAGCCGAGGCAGGCGCTGGCGCAGCTGGCGGCGCGGCTCGCAGGGCCGCAGCCGGCGCGTATCGTCGCCGTCACCGGCACCAACGGCAAGACCAGCACCGTCGAGTTCCTGCGCCAGTTCTGGCAACATGCCGGGATCGCGGCCGCCAGCCTCGGCACGCTCGGCGTGATCGCGCCCTCGACGCCGCGCGAGCAGGCGCCCGCCCTGACCACGCCGGACAGCGTGGCGCTGAGCCGGATCCTGGCCGAGCTCGCCGCCGCCGGCGTGCACGCCGCCGCACTGGAGGCGTCCTCGCACGGCCTGTCGCAGTTCCGCCTCGACGGCGTGCGCATCCAGGCCGCCGGATGCTCCAACCTGACGCGCGACCATCTCGATTATCACGGCACCCTGGAGGCATACCGCCGCGCCAAGCTGCGCCTGTTCGAGACGCTGCTGCCCGAGGGCGGCCTCGCCTGCGCCAACGCCGACATGGACCCGGAGACGCTGTCGCGGCTGCGCGACATCGCGGCCACGCGACGGCTGACGCTGCGCCTGGTCGGCGAGCGCGGCGACGCGATCCGCCTGCTGCGGACCCGGCCGCTGCCGGACGGCCAGGTGCTGGAGATCGAGGCGCTCGGCCGCAGGCGGGAGCTCGAGCTCGCACTGCCCGGCCGCTACCAGGCCGACAACGTGCTGCTCGCCGCGGTGCTCGCCGACCCCGAGCCGGAGGCGCTGGAGCGCACCCTGGCTGCCGCCTGCTCGCTCACCGGGGTGCGCGGGCGGATGGAGCGCGCGGTGCGGCTCGATGACGGGGCCGCCGCCTATGTCGACTACGCCCACACGCCGGACGCGCTGGCACGGCTGCTCGAGAGCCTGCGCCCGCACGTCGGAGGCGCGCCGCGCGCCGGGCGGCTGGTGCTGGTGTTCGGCGCCGGCGGCGACCGCGACCGCGGCAAGCGCGCGCTGATGGGTGCTGCGGCGTCGGCGGGTGCCGACCTCGCCATCGTCACCGACGACAATCCGCGCAACGAGGCGCCGGAGGCGATCCGCGCCGAGATCCTGGCCGGGTGCCCGGGCGGCATCGAGATCGCCGACCGGCGGCAGGCCATCGCCGCCGGGCTGGAGGCGCTGCGTCCGGGCGACGTGCTGGTGGTGGCCGGCAAGGGGCACGAGCAGGGACAGACGGCGGCGGGTGTCACCGTGCCGTTCGACGACCGCTCGGCGATCCGTCAGCTGGCCGCGGGCCGCAGCGAGGCGGCATGAGCGCGCTGTGGGACAGTGCGGCGCTGCGCGCCGCGACCGGCGGCCGCATCGCCGCCGACATCGAGGCGCAGGGGGTGTCGATCGACACCCGCAGCCTGGTCGCGGGCGAGCTGTTCGTGGCACTGCGCGGCGAGCGCGACGGTCACGCCCACGTCGCCCGGGCGCTGCAGCAGGGCGCTGCCGGCGCCGTCATCGACGATCCCGCGTGCCTGCCCCCCGGATGCACCGCCGACGACCCGCGGCTGCTCCGGGTGGCCGACACCCGGGCGGCGCTGGGCGACCTCGGCCGCTTCGCACGACAGCGCTTCACCGGCAGGGTCATCGCGGTGACCGGCAGCGTCGGCAAGACCACCACCAAGGAGATGCTGCGCCTGGCGCTGTCCGCCCTCGGTGCGACCCACGCCTCGAGCGCCTCGCACAACAACCACTGGGGCGTGCCTCTGACGCTGTCGCGGCTGCCGCCGGACGCCGCATACTGCGTCTGCGAGATCGGCATGAACCACGCGGGCGAGATCGCCCCGCTGGCCACGCTGAGCCGGCCCGACATCGCCGTCATCACCAGCATCGCCGCCGCCCATATCGGCCACCTGGGCAGCCTCGAGGCGATCGCCCGCGAGAAGGGCGCGCTGGTCGAGGCGCTGCGCCCCGGGGGTGTCGCGATACTTCCGGCCGGGGCCCCCGGCATCGCCGAGATCGTCCAGCGCGCCCGCGCCGCCGGCGCCCGCGTGATCCGCTTCGGCGGCCCGGACGACGCGGCGGAGGCCCGGCTCACCGCGCTGTCGCTCGAGGCGCACGAGACCCGGTGCACGATCGCGCTGCCGGGCGAGAGCGTGACCCTGCGCCTCGCCGCCCCGGGGCGGCACATGGCGATGAACGCGCTGGCCTGCCTAGGCACCGTGCATGCGCTGCAGGGCGACGTGCGGCGTGCGGCGGAGGCGCTGTCCGCGTTCCGTCCGGACCACGGCCGCGGCGCGCGGCGGCCGCTGCTCGGCGGTGCCGCGTGGCTGCTCGACGAGAGCTACAATGCGTCCGGCGCCTCGGTGCGGGCAGCCCTCGAGGTGCTGCGGCTGACGCCGGCGCGACGGCACGTCGCGGTGCTCGGCGACATGCTGGAGCTCGGCGATTTCGCCGCCGGCGAACACGAAATGCTGGCCGCGCCGCTGCGCGAATCGGCGGAGCTGGTTTATTGCTGTGGCGACATGATGAGCAGGCTGTACGAGATGTTGCCGCGCGGGATGCAGGGTGGCTGCGCGCCGTCCGCCGCCGCCCTCGCCCCCGCGGTCGCGGCCGGAGTGCGTGCGGGCGACGTGGTGCTGGTCAAGGGCAGCTACGGCAGCCGCATGCGCGACGTGGTGGCCGCGCTGTCGGCGCGGGCCGCCTGAATGCTCTACGACCTCGCCCGCCCGTATGCGGAACATTTCGCGCTGTTCAACCTGTTCCGCTACATCACCTTCCGCTCGGGTGCCGCCTGCCTGACGGCACTCGCGGTCAGCCTGCTGCTGGGCCCGGCGGTGATCGCGCGGCTGCGGCAGGTGCAGCGCGAGGGCCAGCCGATCCGGGTGCTGGGGCCGCAGCGGCACCTGATCGAGAAGGCCGGCACGCCGACGATGGGCGGCGTGCTGATCCTGCTGTCGCTGTTCATCTCGACGCTGCTGTGGGCCGACCTGTCGAACGGCTTCGTCTGGGCGGTGCTGGCGATCACCGCCGCCTTCGGCGCGGTGGGCTTCGCCGACGACTACCTCAAGCTCTCGCGGCGCAACAGTGCCGGGGTGTCCAAGCGCACCCGCCTGGGCTGCGAGTTCGCCGCCTCGCTGCTCGGCGGCTACTGGCTGGACGCGCTGATGCCGGGGCCGCTCGCCGGCACGGTCGCGTTCCCGTTCGTCAAGGAGGCGCTGCTGCCGCTCGGCTACGCGTTCCCGGTGTTCGCGATGCTGGTGATCACCGGGTTCGGCAACGCGGTCAACTTCACCGACGGGCTGGACGGGCTGGCAATCGTGCCGGTGATCATCGCCGCCCTGGTGTTCGCGCTGATCTCCTACCTGGTCGGCAACCACCTGTTCGCCGACTACCTGCAGCTGCACCACGTGCCGCGCACCGGCGAGCTCGGCGTGTTCTGCGCCGCCCTGATCGGCGCCGGGCTCGGCTTCCTGTGGTTCAACGCGCCGCCGGCGGCGGTATTCATGGGCGACACCGGCAGCCTCGCGCTGGGCGGCGCGCTGGGCGCGGTGGCGGTGGCGGTGAAGCACGAGGTCGTGCTGTGCATCGTCGGCGGCATCTTCGTGGTCGAGACGCTTTCGGTGATCATCCAGGTGTTCTGGTACAAGCGCACCCGCCGGCGCGTGTTCCTGATGGCGCCGCTGCACCATCATTTCGAGAAGAAGGGCTGGGAAGAGCCCAAGATCGTGATCCGCTTCTGGATCGTCTCGATGGTGCTCGGCCTGATCGGCCTGGCGACGCTGAAGATACGATGACCGCACCCTTCCCCGACCGGCTGTTCCCAGACCAGCTGTTTGCCGGCCGGCGCTACGCCGTGCTCGGGCTCGGACGCAACGGCGCCCCGGCGGCCCTGGCGCTGGCGGCGATGGGTGCGGAGGTGGTCGCCTGGGACGACGGCGAGGCCGGGCGCCGGTCACTCGCGGACGCGCCGGCCGGGATCAGGCTCGCGCCGCTCGACGATCCCGCCGGCTTCGACGCCCTGGTGCTCTCGCCGGGCATCCCGCACCGGCTGCCGGTGCCGCACCCGTTCGCGGCGCGCGCGCTGGCAGTGGGGCTGCCGGTGCTGTCGGACGCCGAGCTGCTGTTCGAGGCGGTGCGCCGCGCCGGCTCGAAGGCGCGCTTCGCCGGCATCACCGGCACCAACGGCAAATCCACCACGACGGCGCTGCTGGCGCACCTGCTGAGCCAAGCCGGCATCGACAACCGCGCCGGCGGCAACCTCGGCCCGGCGGCGCTGTCGCTGCCGCTGCTCGACGATGACGGTGTCTACGTGCTGGAGATGTCGTCCTACATGCTCGAGCGCCTGCACCGCCTGCGCTTCGACGCCGCCTGCCTGCTCAACCTCTCGCCCGACCACCTCGACCGGCACGGCGACCTCGCCGGCTACGGTGCGGCCAAGCTCGCGATCTTCGCCCGCCAGACCGCGTCGGACCTCGCGGTGCTCGGCCTGGACGACCCCTGGTCGCGGGCGCAGGAGGCAGTGCTGGCAGCGGCACCGGCGCGGCTGGTGACGGTCTCCGGCAGCCGGGGCCTGCCAGGACCAGGGCCACGGTCGGCACCGGCGCTGCCCGGCGCGCACAACGCGCAGAACGCCGCCGCGGCGGCGGCGATGGCACGCCATCTGGGTGCGGCGCCGACGGCGATCGCGGCGGGTCTCGCCAGCTTCCCCGGGCTCGCGCACCGGCAGCGACGCATCGGCAGCATCGACGGCATCGATTTCGTCGACGACAGCAAGGCGACCAACGCCGACGCCGCCGCACGCGCGCTCGGCTGCTACGACCGGCTGATCTGGATCGCCGGCGGACAGGCCAAGGCGGGCGGCATCGAGACGCTGGCGCCGCTGTTCCCGCGCGTCGCGGAGGCGCTGCTGATCGGCCGCGACGCGCCGATGCTGGCCGGCAGCCTGAGCCGGCACGAGGTGCCGCACCGCATCATGGGCGACCTCGACCACGCCGTGCCGGCCGCACTGGCCGCGGCGCGCCAGCACGACGCACCGGTGGTGCTGCTCTCCCCGGCCTGCGCCAGCTTCGACCAGTTCCCCGACTTCGAGGCGCGCGGCGTCCATTTCGCCGGTCTGGTCGCCGGCCTGCGTCCGCAGCTGGTGCAGGGTGGAGCCCTGGTCGATGCGTAGCGCCTCGCGGATCGACAACTCGCTGCTCGGCCGCTGGTGGTGGACGGTCGATCGCTGGACGCTGGGCTGCGTCGGCCTGCTGATCGGCTTCGGCTACGTGCTGATGCTGGCGGCGAGCCCGGCGGTGGCGGCGCGCATCGGCGCCTCACGCGACATGTTCATCCTCAAGCAGGTGATCTTCCTCGCGGTCGCCGGCGCGATCGTCGTCGGGGTCTCGCTGCTGCCGCCGAAGGGCGTGCGCCGGGTGGCGCTGGTCGGCTGCGTCCTGGCCCTGGCCGCCACCGCGCTGACCCTGGTGCACGGCCTCGAGATCAAGGGTGCGCGGCGCTGGATCGCGCTGCCGATGATGTCGGTGCAGCCGAGCGAGTTCCTCAAGCCCTGCTTCGCCGTGGTCACCGCCTGGCTGCTCGCCGAGCGCCGGCGCACCCGGCACTTCCCCGGCATGCTGCTGACCTTCGCGGTGTTCGGCGTGATCCTGATGCTGCTGAAGGCGCAGCCCGATATCGGCATGCTGACCGTGATCACCACCGTGCTGATGGCGCAGCTGTTCGTCGACGGCATGAACCTGTTCCTGGTGGGGATGGGCGTCAGCGGCATGGCCGCGGCCTTCGTCGGCGCCTTCCTGGCGTTCCCGCACGTGCGCTCGCGGGTCGAGCGCTTCCTGCATCCCGGCGTTGGCGACCACTACCAGATCGACACCGCCCTGCAGGCCTTCGGCAATGGCGGCCTGCTCGGACGCGGGCCGGGCGAAGGCCGGGTCAAGGACCTGCTGCCGGACGCGCATGCCGATTTCGTGTTCGCCGTCGCCGGCGAGGAGTTCGGGCTGCTGGTCTGCCTGTTCATCGTCGGCGTGTTCTGCCTGATCGTGGTGCGCACGCTGCTCAAGCTGCTCGCCGAGGACAACGCGTTCGTGATGCTGGCGACCTGCGGCCTGGTGACAGGTTTCGGTCTGCAGGCCTTTGTTAATATGGCATCGACCCTGCACCTGATCCCGACCAAGGGGATGACGCTGCCGTTCATCTCCTATGGCGGCTCCTCGGCGATGTCGGTGGCGCTGACCATCGGCATGATCCTCGCCCTGACCCGGCGGCGGCCGCGCCTGCGTGCCGCCGCCGCGCCGCGCGCCCTGCCGCGGGGGCTCGACGCATGAGCCGCCCGATCGTCATCGCCGCCGGCGGCACCGGCGGACACTTCTTTCCCGCCGAGGCGCTTGGGGCGCAGCTGGCCGCGCGCGGCCACCCCCTGGTGCTGATGACGGACCGGCGCGGCGGCCGTCGCGAGACCGGCGTGTTCGCGCACGGCCCGCAGCACGTGCTCGCCGGTGCCGGCGTCGCCGGGCGCGGTATCGCCGGCAAGCTCGCCGGGCTCGCGGCACTAGTCCGCGGCACGCTGTCGGCCAGGACGATCCTCTCCGGGCTCGACGCGGCGGCGGTGGTCGGGTTCGGCGGCTATCCGTCGGTGGCGCCGCTGCTCGGGGCGCGGCTGCTCGGCGCGCGCCGGCCGGCGATCCTGCTGCACGAGGGCAACGCGGTGCTGGGGCAGGCCAACGCGCGGCTGGCCCGCTTCGCCGACCTGATCGCCACCAGCTTCCCGGAGACCGAGCGGCTGCCCCCCGGCGCCGCCGACCGCGCCTCGCTCACCGGCATGCCGGTGCGCCCGGAGATCGCCGCCCTGGCCGCGAGCCGCTACGTGCCGCCGGGTGCGTCGATCGAGCTGCTGGTCTGGGGCGGCTCGCTCGGCGCGCGGGTGTTCAGCGACGTCGTGCCGGCGGTGCTGGCCGGGCTCGATCCGGCGCTGCGCCGCCGCCTGCGGGTGGTCCAGCAGGCGCGCCCGGAGGATGTCGAGCGGGTGCGCGGCGCCTATGACGCCGCGGGGATCGCGGCCGAGGTCGCCGCCTTCTTCGACCAGGTGGCGGCGCGGCTCGAGCGCGCGCAGCTGGTGATCGGCCGCGCCGGGGGTTCCAGCATCGCCGAGCTGACCACGATCGGCCGGCCCGCCATCCTGGTGCCGCTGCCGATCGCGGCGTCGGACGAGCAGTCGGCCAACGCGCGCGCCCTGGTGACCGCCGGGGGTGCGTGGATGCTGCGCCAGCCCGAGTTCACGCCGGCAGCGCTCGGCGCGCTGCTCGGCACCCTGCTCGCCTCGCCGCAGCGCCTGGAGCAGGCGGCGGCGGCGGCCGCTTCGCTCGGACGTCGCGATGCCGCGGCGCATCTCGCCGACTTGGTCGAGGCGGGGTTGCGCCGCCGCGCCGCGTCGTCCATCGAAACGGTTGCGACGACGGAGTTACCCGCATGAACGAAGTCCCCCGCCGGAAGGTCTCAGCATGAGGGCCCTGCCGCTCAACATCGGCACCATCCACTTCGTGGGCATCGGCGGCATCGGCATGTCGGGCATCGCCGAGGTGCTTCATACGCTGGGCTACTCGGTGCAGGGCAGCGACATCGCCGAGGGCGGCAACGTGCAGCGGCTGCGCGCCGCCGGCATCCCGGTGCTGATCGGCCACGACGCCGGCAACCTCGGCGGCGCCCAGGTGGTGGTGGTGTCGACCGCGGTGAAGCGCGACAATCCCGAGGTCGCAGCCGCCCGCGCCCGGCTGATCCCGGTGGTGCGACGCGCCGAGATGCTGGCCGAGCTGATGCGTCTGCGCTGGTCGATCGCGGTCGGCGGCACCCACGGCAAGACCACCACCACCAGCCTGATCGCCGCGGTGCTGGAGGCGGCGCGGCTCGATCCCACCGTCATCAACGGCGGCATCATCGAGGCCTACGGCACCAACACCCGCATGGGCTCGGGCGACTGGATGGTGGTGGAGGCGGACGAGAGCGACGGCTCGTTCCTGCGCCTGCCGGCGACCATCGCGGTGGTCACCAACATGGATCCCGAGCATCTCGACCACTGGGGCACGGCGGAGGCGATGCAGGCCGCCTACGACCAGTTCGTCGCCAACGTGCCGTTCTACGGCTTCGCGGTGCTGTGCGTGGACCACCCGGTGGTGCAGCAGATGATCCCGCGCCTGTCGGACCACCGCGTCATCACCTACGGCTTCAGCCCGCAGGCCGACGTGCGCGCCGAGCGGCTGGTCGCCGACAAGCGGGGTGCGACCTTCGAGGTCGCCTTCACCGATCGGGCGCGCAACCGCAGCCGCAGGCTGGGCCCGTTCCGGCTGCCGATGCTGGGCAGCCACAACGTGTCGAACGCGCTCGCCGCGGTCGCGGTGGCGGTCGAGATGGAGATCGACGACGCGACGCTGCGCTCCGCCTTCGCCGGTTTCCGTGGGGTCAAGCGCCGCTTCACCCGCGTCGGCGAGGCCGGCGGCATCAGCATCGTCGACGATTACGGCCACCATCCGGTGGAGATCGCGGCCGTGCTCAAGGCGGCGCGGCAGGCCGGGGCGCGCGACGTGGTGGCGGTGGTGCAGCCGCACCGCTACTCGCGGCTGGCCGCACTGTTCGCCGAGTTCTGCACCTGCATGAACGACGCCGGCACCGTCATCATCGCCGACGTCTACGCGGCCGGCGAGGCGCCGCTCGAGGGGATCGATCGCGACGCCCTGGTCGACGGGCTGCGCGCGCGCGGCCACCGCAGCGTGGTGCCGCTGCCCGGGCCGGAGCACCTGGCCGAGATGGTGCACGCCATCGCCCGCCCCGGCGACTTCGTGATCTGCCTCGGCGCCGGCAACATCACCGCCTGGGCGCAGGCGCTGCCCGAGCAGCTGGCGGTGCTGCAGCGGCAGCGCGGCGGCCACGCCGCATGACGCGTGCGGCCGCCTCCTCGCCGCGTCGTCCGGACGCTGCCGCGGCCGGCCTCGCGGCGATGCTGCCGGGTCTGCGCGGCCGCGTGGTGCGCGAGGCGCCACTCGGCGCGCAGAGCTGGTTTCGCGTCGGCGGCGCCGCCGAGCTGCTGGTGCGGCCGGAGGATGCCGAGGACCTGGCCTCGTTCCTCGCCGCCCTGCCGCCGGAGCTGCCGGTCGTCACCATCGGCGCGAGCTCGAACCTGATCATACGCGACGGCGGACTGCCCGGCATCGTGGTGCGGCTGTCGCGCGGCTTCGCCGCGGTGGCGCTGGAGGGGGACGGCATCGTCGCCGGCGCCGCCTGCCTCGACATGACGGTCGCCGAGCACGCCGCCGCTGCCGGGCTCGGCGGCCTCGAGTTCCTGGCCGGCATCCCCGGCTCGATCGGCGGGGCGGTGGCGATGAACGCGGGCGCCTACGGGGTCGAGATCGCCGACGTGCTGGACTGGGCGGAGATCGTCACCCGCGACGGCGCGCTGCTCCGCCTGCCCGCCGCCAGGCTCAACCTCGGCTACCGGCGCAGTGCGCTGCCGGACGGCGCGGTGGTGGTGCGAGCCCGGCTGCGCGCCGCCGCGGGGGAGCCGGGCCTGATCGCCGGCCGCATCGCCGCCATCCGTGCGGCGCGCGAGGCGGCGCAGCCGACCCGCGCGCGCACCGGCGGCTCGACCTTCCGCAATCCCGACCCGCATCAGAGCGACCGACGCGCCTGGGAACTGATCGACGCCGCCGGCTGCCGCGGCCTGCGCCTCGGCGGCGCCCAGGTCAGCGAGAAGCACTGCAACTTCCTGCTCAATACCGGCGACGCCACGGCGGCCGAGCTGGAAGCGCTCGGCGAGCAGGTGCGCGCGCGGGTGCGGGCCGAGTGCGGGATCGAGCTCGCCTGGGAGATCAAGCGGATCGGCCGGCCGCATCGCGACGCTGGAGCATCGATCGCATGAGCCTGCACCGGCGCAAGGTGGCGGTGCTGATGGGCGGCCTCTCGGCGGAGCGCGAGGTCAGCCTGTCGAGCGGCAGCCAGGTGCTGCAGGCGCTGCGTCAGATCGGCTACGAGGCCTACGGCCACGATGCCGGGCCCGACCTGCGCGCGACGCTCGATGCGCTGCACACGGACAGGCCCGACGTGGTGTTCAACGCCCTGCACGGCCGCTTCGGCGAGGACGGCGCGATCCAGGGCGTGCTGGACTGGCTCGGCATTCCCTACACGCACAGCGGCATACGGGCGTCGGCGATGGCGATGGACAAGCACGCCGCGCGCGGCGCGTTCGCCGCCGCCGGGCTGCCGGTGGCGAGGGGCGGCCTGGTCGCGATCGCCGAACTCGCCGAGCGTGACCCGCTGCCGCTCCCCTACGTCGTCAAGCCGGTCAACGAGGGCTCCTCGGTCGGCGTGACCATCATACGCGCCGGCTCCAACCACCGTGCCGCGGTCGCCGCCGGCTGGCGCTTCGGGCCACAGGCCCTGGTCGAGGAGTTCGTCCCCGGCCGCGAGCTGACCGTGGGCGTGCTCGGCGAGCGCGCCCTGACCGTCACCGACATCACGCCTAACCCGGAGCTGAGCCACGGCTTCTACGACTACGACGCCAAGTACGCGGCGGGCGGCTCGCGGCACGTGCTGCCGGCGCAGATCCACCGCCAGGCGTTCGACGAGGCGCTCGACATCGCACTCGCCGCACACCGGGCGCTGGGCTGCCGCGGCGCCACCCGCACCGACTTCCGCTACGACGACACCGCGGGCGGCACCGGGCCTGGCCGGCTGGTGATCCTGGAGGTCAACACCCAGCCGGGCCTGACGCCGACCTCGCTGCTCCCCGAGCAGGCCGCGGCCTCGGGCATGGACTTCCCGTCGCTCTGCGCCTGGATGGTGGAGAACGCCGCATGCCGCGTCTGAACCGGCCGATCCGACGCACCACGCCGATGGACCGCCCGTCTCGGCTGCACATCTTCGCGCGCCGGCAGCGGCATCGTGTGCGTCCGGTGCTGGCCGGACTGGCGCTGCTGGTGGTGGCGGGGTTCGGGCTGCACTTCGCGCGCGCGATGCGGACCGAGCGCGGCTCGGCACCGATACGCGCCGAGATCGCCCGCGCCGCCGGCCTGCGCGTCGACGACATCGTCGTCGAGGGGCGCAACATGACGCCGGAGAGCCAGGTGACGGCAGCGCTCGGGATCTCGCGCGGCGACCCGCTGCTCGGCTTCTCGCTCGAGGCCGCGCGGCTGCGCATCGACCGGCTCGCCTTCGTCGAGCATTCGGTGGTCGAGCGCCGGCTGCCGGGCACGGTGCTGGTGCGGATCAGCGAGCGGCGACCGTTCGCGGTCTGGCAGAATGCCGGGCGCTTCGTGCTGATCGACCGCGACGGCCAGGTGGTCGAGAGCCCTGGCGTCGGCCGCGGCGAGGATGTGCGCAAGCTGAGCGGCAAGGACGCCGAGGCCTTCGCGCAGCTGCCGCTGGTGGTCGGCCGTGGCGCACCGGGTGCGGCGACGGCGCTGATCGACGCGCTGCAGACCGAGCCGGAGGTGCGCAGGCAGGTCGCCGCCTCCGTGCGGGTGGGCCAGCGCCGCTGGAACCTGACGCTGCGCAGCGGTGCCGACGTGCTGCTGCCGGAAGGTGCGGAGCTGCCGGCGCTGCACCGGCTGGCCGAGCTCGAGGCCGACATGCACCTGCTGGAACGGCCGCTGGTCGATATCGACATGCGCCTGCCCGACCGGCTGGTGGTGCGGCCGCGGCCGCTCGCGGCGCCGCCGCCGACCGATCCGGCCGCGGTCCCGGCGTTTGGACACGACCAGGATCCGGCGGCCGCAGCACCGGCGGCGCCGCGCGGCGGTCCGGCATGAAAGAACCGGCATGAAAGGATCGGCATGAACGAGCTGTTCCGCAGCTCCCCGCCGCAGGGTTCGCAGGCGCTGACCGAGGTCGCACGCCGCGAGCAGGAGCCGCCTGTGGCACGCAAGCGGGTGATCCGGCGATCGCGCAAGGGTGCCGCACCGGCGGCGCTGAGCGAGCAGGGCGCCGGCGGTGCGCTGGCGTTGACCGGTTCGGCGCAGCGTGCCCTGGCGCTGCCGCCGCCGGAAGGCCAGGTGCCGCGGCGCAGCTGGCGGCCGGGCGTATTCGGCGTCCTCGATATCGGCACCAGCAAGATCACCTGCCTGATCGGCCGCGGCGAGCCTGACGGCACCTTGCGGGTGATGGGATGCGGCTGGCAGCGCTCGCGCGGGGTGCGGCTGGGCGGCATCACCGACCTGCGCGAGGCCGAGCGCGCGATACGCGCCGCGGTGGGACAGGCCGAGGAGGCGGCGGACCATCATCTGCACGCGGTCACCGTCAGCCTGACCTGCGGCCAGCCAGAGAGCCGGCTGTTCAACGTGCGCTGGCCGGTCGGCGGCCGCATGGTGGACGACGCGGACATAAGGCGCCTGGTCAACGAGGGACGCGCCCGCGCCGCCAGCGACGGCCGCGACGTGATCCACGCGCTGCCGCTCAACTTCTCGGTCGACGAGGTGGGCGGCGTCGAGGATCCGCGCGGCCATCACTGCGAGCAGCTCTCGGCGAGACTGCACGTCATCGACGCCACCTCGATGGCGCTGCGCAACCTCACCGCGGTGATCTCGCGCTGCGACCTCAGCGTCACCGAGATGGTCGCCGCCCCCTTCGCCTCGGGCCTGTCGGTGCTGGTCGAGGACGAGCGCGAGCTCGGCGCCACGGTGATCGACATGGGCGGCGGCACCACGCAGCTCGCCGTCTTCGCCGAGAACCAGCTGCTCTATACCGGGCAGCTGCCGGTCGGCGGCCTGCACGTCACCAAGGACATCGCCGGCGTGCTGTCGACGCCGCTGGGCAGTGCCGAGCGGCTCAAGGTGATGCACGGCAACACCGAGATCACGTCGGAGGACGAGCGCGAGATGCTGCAGGTGCAGCTGATCGGCGAGGAGGAGCATCGTTTCGCCCGCATGTCGCGGGCGAAGGTGGTGGCGGTGATACGCCCGCGGCTGGAGGAGACCTTCGAGCTGGTGCGCGACCGGCTGGAGTCCGCCGGCCTCGGCAGCGTCGGCGTCACGCCGGCGGGCAGCCGGGCGGGCGACGGACGCAGCGGCGGACGCATCGTGCTCACCGGCGGTGCCAGCCAGCTCGACGGGGTGCAGCGAATGGCCGCCCGGGTGCTCAACCGGCAGGTGCGCCTCGGCCGCCCGACCGGGCTGCGCGGCCTGCCGGCGGATGCCGCGGGGCCCGGCTTCGCCACCGCCAGCGGGCTGCTCGCCTGGGCCGCGGGTGCCGGACACACGCTGCACGACCTCGACCTGACCGAGCCCAGGCCGGCCGGCCTGCTGCGGCGGATGATCCACTTCCTGCGCGAGCGCGTCTGATGCGCAGGCCTGAAACAGCTTGTTACAACGAAACGGTCGGAATCGGGTGACCGGACACGGACCCCTTCTTACACTGCCCCTTCCAGGGGGCCTCAAGCCGGAGAGACGCCTTCCATGACCCTCAATCTCACCCTGCCGCAGCAGACCTATTCCGACTTCACGCCGCGCATCACCGTGATCGGCGTCGGCGGCGGCGGCACCAACGCCGTCGACAACATGATCCAGCTGCAGCTGCAGGGGGTCGAGTTCGTCGTCGCCAACACCGACGCGCAGCAGCTCACCCACAGCCGCGCCGACCGGCGCATCCAGCTCGGCCCGCACCTGACCCAGGGACTCGGCGCCGGCGCCAAGCCGGAGATCGGCCGTGCCGCCGCCGAGGAGGCCGCCGACGAGCTCGCCCGCCACCTCGACGGCGCGCACATGGTGTTCATCACCGCCGGCATGGGCGGCGGCACCGGCACCGGAGCGGCACCGGTGATCGCCCGGATGGCGCGCGAGCGCGGCATCCTGACCGTGGGCGTGGTCACCAAGCCGTTCACCTTCGAGGGCATTCGCCGCAGCAAGGCGGCCGAGACCGGCATCGCCGAGCTGCAGCAGTTCGTCGACACGCTGATCGTGATCCCGAACCAGAACCTGTTCCGATTGGCCAACGAGCGCACCGGCTGGAAGGAGGCCTTCAAGATGGCCGACCATGTCCTGTACATGGGCGTGCGCGGCGTCACCGACCTGA